>NZ_CEXZKX010000015.1:0-4598 GCF_982776155.1 Robiginitalea sp. | reverse complement strand
TCAGCGCCGATGGTACTGCCTCACAAGGTGGGAGAGTAGGTCGCCGCCTCCTTTAAACAGAAGCCCCTCACAGCAATGTGAGGGGCTTTTTTTATGTAACCGTAACGGGCAGTCAGCGGGTAGGAAACGCATCCGGCGCAATTGGGCTTCAATCGGGATTTTGGGTTATATTTAGGCAACCGACTGATAGTTTAGTGACCGACTGACCCGCCAATGAGCAACCAACCCGCCGACAAGAAGTTTAAGAAGTGGCTGGACATCCTCCAACAGGAGAGCTGGCAGCTCGAACTGATCATCTCGGGGTTTGCCATTTACGGGCTTTTCATGGTCATCGACCCGATTGAGTTGGCCGCACAGCAGGCCGAGAATGACAACAACGTCTATACCACGCTGCTCTACCAGGGGCTCGAGATTTCCTGGTACATCATCACCATTAACCTGATCGCCCACGTAATCCTCAGGGGGTTGTGGATCGGCGCCATTGGCCTGCGCTATGTATCCGGGGAAATCGACTACGACCGGCTCAACTACAGCCCGAAATTCAACCGGCACCTGCAAAAACGCGTAGGGTCTTTCGACAACTACGTAGCCCAACTGGAGAAGTACTGCAGCGTGGTTTTTGCCGTCACCTTCCTGCTGGTTTTTTATCTGCTGGGCCTCCTGGTTATAACGTTTTGTTTTGTCCTGATGGCCCTCTGGATGGAAAAGGACGATACCCCGGAATGGGTGGGGGACTGGGTGGTTACGCCCCTGATCATTTTCCTGAGTGCGGGCATGGTGCTGACGTTTATCGACTTCGTCACCCAGGGTTGGCTGAAGCGCAAAAAATGGACCACCATTGTGTACTATCCCTTCTACTGGGTTTTTAAATTCCTGACGCTTTCCTTCCTGTATCGCCCGATGGTCTATAATTTTCTGGACACGAAGTTCGGAAAGCGCCTGAGCTGGCTGGTAGTCCCGATCTACCTGGGCCTGACCATCCTGGCGGGGACCGGCTTCAGCACGTCCAATTATCTGAGGAAGGAATTCAATACAAACGAGTATTCTGCAGGCAAAGCGAATTATGTAGACGAACTGGATGAAGACATCTATTTTGTCGACCGGGCGTCCATCCCCTCAAAGGTCATTACCGACCCGTTCCTGAACGTCTTTGTCGTCTACGGCAGCACCGTAGAGGACGATGTGTTTTATTTCAACAAGGAATTGGAACCCGAAGAAGACCGCCGGGGCATTTTCTCAGTTTTTTCAGAAGGCCACCTGGGTTGGCAACAACTTTCCGAGGGCACCCGGGACTACCTGAGTACCCTGGAGGACATGTATACCCTGTCGGTGGATAGCCTGGATTTCAAACCGGAATTTGTCTTTGCCCTTAACCGGCGAAACCAGATAGGTTACGAGACCTTCCTGGACCTCGAACAAGTGGCCAGCGGCAGGCATACCCTCCACGTGCGCCGCAAGGACCACCGACGCGATTCCGTCTATACCCGCACGGTTATTCGGATCCCGTTTTGGTATTTCCCGGACAGGCAATCTGTTCGGCCAACAAACAATGCGAATGATTAAATGACTTATATGAGAAATCTCGCCTTATTTTTTTTGCTGTTTACCTGTTGTGGCCTGCTCCGGGCGCAGGGGAACCTCAAAGCCCTTGTGGGGGGGACACTGATCGACGGCTACGGGTCCGCGCCCATCCAAAACAGCGTTATTTTGATAGAAGGGGAGCGCATCAAAGCCGTCGGGACGGTTGGCACCCTCGAAGTACCGGAGGGGGCGGAAGTGATTTCCACCGAAGGCATGAGTGTACTCCCCGGGCTTTGGGACATGCATGTACACACAATGATCAACGGGCACGCGGATTATGCCTATTGGGATAAAACCTATCCACCGCTTTTAAAAGACGTTATCATGCCGGCATCCGCCCACCAGTTGCTGATGGCCGGGGTGACCAGCGCCCGGGACCTGGGCGGGCCGCTGGATGAGAGCCTCGCAGTCCGGGACGCCATAAACAAAGGGGAACTACCCGGGGCCACCCTGTACGTATCCGGCCCGTTTATCCAGCACGCGCCCTACCCGGGTACCGAAGCCTTTCGCTGGGGCGTGAACGGGGCGGAAGATGGCCGCCGTAAAATCCGCCGCCTGGCGGAGGCCGGGGTGGACTTTATCAAGCTCGTCGACCAGGACCAGATGACGATGGAGGAACTTCGGGCCGTTGTGGAGGAGGCCCACAAGAACGGCCTCAAGGTGGTGGCCCATGGGCACCGGCCGGAAGAAATCCGCAGGGGGCTGGAAGTAGGGGTGGATTGCTTTGAGCATACGGGCCTCTCTTCGGCCCCCCGTTACCCGGAGGACGTGATGGAGATGATCCGCGAGCGCACGGCACAGATGAACCTGGGGCCGCTGTTCTGGTGCCCCACTGTAGAGGGCCTGTACAATTATGAATACGTACGGGACAACCCGGAGAAGCTCGACAACGACTCCTGGCACCTCGGGTTGCCGGACAGCGTGATTGCCGATATCCGGCAGAGCATTGAGCACCCGGACCGATTGCCGTATTTTCAGTTAACCCCTTCGCGCCGGCCCACCCTGAAGACCAAGATCCGGCAGTTGCTGGATGCCGGGGTGGTATTGTTGGTGGGAACAGACAGCGGAATCCCCATGAAATTCCACAGCCAGTCTACCTGGAACGAACTGGATGTTTGGGTCAATGAATTTGGCATCGACCCGATGTATGCCATCCGGGCGGCTACTTACTGGCCGGCCCTCTGGACCGGCGTGGCCGACGAGGTGGGCACCATTACCCCGGGGAAATACGCGGATATCATCGCTGTGGACGGGGATGTCCTCCGGTATATCAGCCTGTTGCAGGATGTGGACCTGGTAATCAAACGGGGCAGGCAGTATAAATAACGACCGGGGCTAGGCCGGTTGCCGTATCTTTGCGGCTTTCAACCTGGCAACAGATGGGGCACATCGATTACAAACAAGAGGAACACTGGAATACGGGCACCCACGCCCTGGGAATCCTTCTGGGGGTCATCGGGGCTGTGTACCTCATTGGGCAATCAGACCGGATGGATACCATATCCCGGATGGCCGTCTGGATCTATTCCTTTTCCATTTTGCTGCTTTTCACCGCCTCCACGGCCTACCACTGGGTAGCGGATCCCCGGATAAAACGGCGCCTGCGGATCCTGGACCATATCAGTATCTATTACCTGATCGCCGGCACCTATACCCCGGTGGCCCTGATCACCCTGAGGGACGGGAATGGATGGATTCTCTTCTGGGTTATCTGGGGCATGGCGCTGTTCGGCACGGTGCTGAAACTCTTTTTTACCGGCCGTTTCGAAATTTTTTCGCTCCTCCTGTATCTGATCATGGGGTGGCTGATTGTCATCGATTTGTCGTCCCTGTTGCAGCAGCTTAGCCCGGAAGGCACCTTCTGGTTGGGTCTGGGCGGGGCATTCTATACGCTGGGAATCTTTTTTTACGCCATTCGGCGAATTCCCTTCAACCACATGATCTGGCATTTTTTTGTCCTTGGAGGAGCTATTTCGCATTGGTTCCTGATCCTCGGCCTTATTCGTGCTGCCTGAGGCAGGATCAGGGTTTTTTTACCGGGGCATCCGGCACGTCCAGGCTGCCCGCCGCATAGCGGATACCCGACAAGAGGAATTCCAGGAATTCGGCGTTTTCGAAGTTCTGGGCATTATGTGTGGGGGCACATACAAAAATCTGGCCCCGGCCATGGGCCCTGATCCAGGAAATATACCGGATGGGATCCTCCAGGTATTCCGGTTCCAACCCGTAAAGTTCGCGAGCATCCATGTAGAGCAACGGCCGAAAATTCTTATCCGAATAGGCGTTTTTGAAGAAATAGGGTTCGTCCGTAATGGTAAACCCCTCGCCGTTGAAAGGGCGGAGCAGGGGATGGTCCGGTTCCGCCAGCTCAATGGACACCGGCTGCTGGGGCGGGTGAAAATCAAAGCTTCCGCCCGTCATCCGGCTAAAGGCCATGGAATTGTTTTGTATGGTCGTGCCGCCGTGCAGGAGCACCAGGCCTCCCCCGTTGGCAACGTAATCCATCAGGTTTTTTTCAAGGCGGGCGGCTTCCGATTTCCTGAGGCTCTCCGGCATATCCGCGTTTTTCCGGAAGACGTCGTAGAAGAGGTCCCGGTAATCCCGCTCCGGGCAGGTATTGTTCAGTACCACGGCGTCAAACCCGGCCAAAACTTCCGGTTCAAAAACAGCGATATCCTTTGAGGCCCGGGAGCTGGCAAACCCGGATTGGGACAGCAGGAGTTTTACCACCTCCTCGGTATGGGGTATGGACCAGTGCTCGTACCCTGTATGCAATGAAAAAACCAGGATGTTCCGGTCAGCGTCCTCTTTCCCTTCCGCGCTCTTGGGGGCAAGCGCCTCGATGCGCTCCAGCCATTGGTCTGTAAGCGCTATGGGCGGAAGGTCCTGGGCCGTGGCTTCCAGGCATCCTGCCAGGCAAATCATAAGGAAAAGGAATTTTTGCATCGGGCCGGCATTTTTACGGGTTGCCGGCAAAATACGAAATCCGGGGGGATTGGGGCGCACCTTCCGGGGGG
>NZ_CEXZKX010000014.1:0-34011 GCF_982776155.1 Robiginitalea sp. | reverse complement strand
GCCCCCGCCAAAGCCGCCTCCGGAGGAACCGGACCGGCCCATGTTGCTGAGGATGATCACGTCCCAGAGGTCCAGGCCGCGCCTGCGGCCGCCCGAACCACCCCCGCGGTTGCGACGGGACGCCAGGATAATTATTACTACGATAAAGATTAAAAACGGCAAAAATGCCCCAAAGGGAAAGCGCCCTCCGTCGGTACGGCCCGAGCCTTCAAACTGGCCGGTCAGCACCTGGAAGATGGCATCCGTCCCCTTGTCCAGGCCGGCGTAGTAGTCGCCCGCTTTGAATTCCGGGATAATCACCTGGTTGATGATCCGGCGGGACAGGGCGTCCGTGAGAAACTCCTCCACCCCGTATCCGGTATTGATTCCGATCCGCCGGTCGTCCCGGGCGAGCAGCACCAGGATGCCGTTGTCCTCCTTTTCCTGGCCGATGCCCCAGGCCTGGCCCCATTGCGCCCCGAGGTACTGGATGTTTTCCCCTTCCGTAGAGGCGATAATGGCCACCACGATCTGCGTGGAGGTGCTGTCCGAATAGCGGATGAGCTTTTGCTCCAACTGCTGTGCCTGGGTGTCGCTCAGTAACCCGTAATAGTCGTAGAGGCTGGTTTGCCCGGATTCCGGGGGTTTTTCCGGAATCTGGAACTGGGCATTCAGCCAGCTGCCCGCAAGCAGGCAGGCAAGTAGTAAGATGCGGCTAGCCTTTTGAAATCTCATTGCTCAGTTCGTTCGTGTCGTCGGGTTTCCAGGGAAAATGGGTTTTTAGTTCGCGGCCCGCACTCCGGATGCCGGCGATGAGCCCTTCGGCAAACCGGCCATTGCGAAAGTGGTTTTGCATGGCGTCACGGGTAGAATCCCAGAAACCAGCAGGAACGGCCTTGTCGATGCCCTTGTCTCCGATAATGGCAAAACGGTGGTCCCTGGCGGCGACGTAGATCAGTACCCCGTTTCGCTCCCGGGTATTCTCCATTTTCAGGGCGAGGAATACCTCCCGGGCCCGTTCCATGGGGTCGCCCTGGGCCGTGTATTCCAGGTGCACGCGGATTTCCCCCGAGGTTTGTCGTTCTGCCTCCCGGATAGCGCGAACTACCTCGGTTTCTTCCTCCGGGCTTAAAAGGGCATCGGCTTCTGACATGGCCTAGTCGAAGTCGAAATTCACGTCGGGAGCTACTTCCGAGCCGGCATCTGCCGTATACCGCGGCATCTCCTCAAAGCCGAACCAGCCTGCCAGGATGGTGTTCGGGAATTTTTTAATGTGGATGTCGTAGGTGTTCACGGCCTCATTGTAGCGGTCGCGGGCCACGTTGATGCGGTTCTCGGTGCCCTCCAACTGGCTCTGCAATTCCAGGAAATTCTGGTTGGCCCGCAATTCCGGGTAGCGTTCCACGGTCACGAGCAGGCGGGAAAGGGCGGAGGACAGGCCGCTCTGAGCCTGCTGGAATTCGGCCAGCTGGGCGGCGCTGAGGTTGTTGGCATCGATGGTGGTGGAGGTTGCCCGGGACCTGGCCTCAATCACCTCCTGCAGGGTTTCCCGCTCAAAATCCGCTGCTCCCTGCACCGTCTTTACCAGGTTGCCGATCAGGTCGTTCCGCCGCTGGTAGGAACTCTCCACATTGGACCAGGCGGTTTCTGCATTGGCCTCATAGGTGACAGCCGTGTTGTTGAAGCTCACGGCCCAGCGATATACGCCGAAAACAACGAGGACGACTATTATTAAAGGGATAAGCCATTTTTTCATGCTATTGCGGTTTTTGATGGTTGTATTGAATGAGTAGCGAAAATCGCTAAAAAGTTACATCAGAGCTGGTCCTTAATCTTGGTCAGCTCCGCCTTAACCCGTTCGAGTTTCCGAATAATCTCAAAATTGCTGAGGGTTTTCTGGCGGTGCTCCTTCAGGTGGATCTTAGCGCCCTCCAGGGTGAAACCGCGCTCCTTGACCAGGTGGTAGATCAACTCCAGGTTTTTGATATCCGTGGGGGTGAACTTGCGGTTTCCCTTGGCGTTTTTCTTGGGCTGCAATACGTCGAATTCCTTTTCCCAGAAACGGATCAGGGAGGTGTTCACGTCAAAGGCCCGGGCCACTTCGCCAATGCCGTAATACCGTTTCTCTGGAAGTTCTACGTGCATCAGTCGAGCGATTGGTTTTCCTGGTTGGCGCGGATGAGCATGTTATCGAATTCCTCGGCCGTGAGGCTGCCGTAGTAGAAATTGATCGGGTTGATCCGGTCGCCGTCCTTCCATACCTCGTAGTGCAGGTGGGGCGCCTCGCTCCGCCCGGTACTTCCCACAAAACCGATCAGGTCCCCGCGCTTGACCTGCTGGCCGCGGCGGACGTTGTACTTGCTCAGGTGGGCATACAGGGACATATATCCGTAGCCGTGGTCGATCCGGATGTGCTTTCCGTAGCCGGAGGCGTTGTTGTCTGCCCGCGATACGGTCCCGTTGCCGGAAGCGTAGACGGGTGTGCCCCGCGGAGCAGTAAAATCCATGCCCCAATGCATTTTGCGCGCTTTGGTAAAGGGATCCGAGCGCCAACCGTACCCGGAGGCCATTCGGGTAAGGTTATCGTTGTTGATGGGTTGTATAGCCGGAATGGCCGCAAGCAATTCCTCCTTTTCAGCCGCCAGTTTGGTGATCTCGTCCAGAGATTTGGACTGGATGACCATCTCCTTCTGGATGATCTCCATACGCCTCGTGGTGGCGATGATCATATCCGAATTGTTGAACCCTTCCAGGTCCTTGTAGCGGTTTACTCCGCCGAACCCGGCCCGGCGCTGTTCCTCCGGAATCGGGTTCGCCTCAAAATACAGGCGGTAGATATTGTTGTCCCGGTCTTCGATATTGGCCAGTACCTGTTCCATCTGGTCCATTTTGCGGTTCAGGAGCTCAAACCGCAATTCAAAATTGTTCACTTCCCGCTGCAGGGCGAGTTCCCTGGGCGTGTTGAGCAGGTTCGTATTGAGCAACAGCATAAGGCCCATAAAGCCGAATAAGGCGGAAGCAATCACAAAAAGCGCGATATTCCGGTACTTCCGGGACTTTTTCGGCTCAATCTTCCGGTAGGAAAGCGTGTCCGGATCGTAATAGTACTTAACCTTAGTCATGAAGGGATTTTATCCTATTTTTGTGCCGTCTCAGGATGCTGACCAACAAATATAAAAATAGTTTCGCATAATAACCGAAATTTAAAGTAAGAGGACGTTCTTATATGACTTCCAGAGAGATACGAAGCCGATTTTTAACATTTTTCAAAGACCGCGGACACCGGATCGTGCCTTCGGCCCCCCTGGTGGTCAAAGACGATCCCACCCTGCTGTTTGTCAACGCCGGGATGAACCCCTTCAAGGAGTATTTCCTGGGGGTGAGCAACCCGAAATACCCCCGAGTGGCCGACACCCAGAAGTGCCTCCGGGTAAGCGGCAAACACAACGACCTGGAAGAGGTGGGCAGGGACACCTACCACCACACATTGTTTGAGATGCTCGGCAACTGGAGTTTCGGCGATTATTTCAAGGAGGAAACCATCGGGTGGGCCTGGGAATTCCTGACGGAAGTCTGCGGGATCGACAGGGACCGGCTCTATGTGACCATTTTTGAGGGAAGTTCCGATGCGGACGCCCTGGAGCGCGACCAGGAGGCCTATGACTTTTGGAAGGCCATCCTGCCGGAAGACCGGATCCTGATGGGGTCCAAAAAAGACAATTTCTGGGAAATGGGCGACCAGGGGCCCTGCGGCCCCTGTTCGGAGATCCACGTCGATATCCGCCCGGAAGAAGAACGCCGGAAAACCCCCGGGTCCGAACTGGTCAACCAGGACCACCCCGAGGTGGTGGAGATCTGGAACCTGGTTTTTATTCAGTATAACCGAAAGGCGGACGGCAGCCTGGAGCCCCTTCCGGAGAAGCACATCGACACGGGCATGGGCTTTGAACGGCTGTGCATGGTCCTGCAGGGGGTTCGGTCCAATTACGATACGGACCTGTTTACCCCGCTGATCAGGGAGATCGGAAAGATCACCGGCAAGGATTACGGCCAATCGGAGGAGGACGATATTGCCATCCGCGTCATTGCCGACCATATCCGGGCCGTATCTTTTACCATCGCAGACGGCCAGCTTCCAGGCAACTCGGGTGCCGGCTATGTGATCCGTCGGATCCTCCGCCGCGCCATCCGCTACGGGTTTACCTTCCTGGGTGCCCGGGAGCCTTTTATGTTCCGCCTGGTGGGTACCCTGGTGGCGGAGATGGGGGAGGCCTTCCCGGAGTTGGCCGAACAACGCCGGCTGGTCGAAAACGTGGTACGGGAAGAAGAAGTTTCCTTCCTGAAGACCCTGGAACAGGGGTTGGCGCGCCTGGATGCCGTAATCGCCGAAACCCGGGGGAAAACCGTGGATGGCGGCAGGGCCTTTGAACTGTACGACACCTTTGGGTTCCCCATCGACCTGACCTCGCTCATCCTCCGGGAGCGCGGCTACGAACTGGACCGCCAGGGGTTCGACGCGGCCATGAAGGAGCAGAAGGACCGCTCCCGGGCGGCCTCCGAGAGCGCTGCCGAAGATTGGGTGAAAGTACATCCGGGAACTGGATCCGTTTTTGTGGGCTACGACCACCTGGAATCTCAAGTAAAACTCCGGAAATACAGGCAGGTCACATCCAGCAAGGCCGGGACCCGGTACCAAATCGTCCTGGATCAAACGCCATTTTATCCCGAAGGCGGCGGCCAGGTTGGGGACACGGGCTACCTGGAGGGCCCAGATGGGGCAAGAACGCCGGTTCTGGATACCCGGAAAGAAAACAACGAAATCCTGCACATTACCGAAGCATTGCCCGAAGACCCCGGTGCCAAATTCCTCGCCGTGGTGGATGCCGAGAGGCGTAAGCAGACCCGGCGCAACCACACGGCCACCCACCTGCTGCACCAGGCGCTGCGGGAGGTCCTGGGTAGTCACGTGGAACAAAAGGGCTCTGCCGTTCAGCCCGGGTATCTCAGGTTCGATTTCTCGCATTTTTCAAAGTTGAAGGACGAGGAACTCAGGCGCGTGGAGGACTTTGTCAATGAGCGGATAGCAGACGGCCTTGACGTGGAAATAAAACAAGGGGTCCCCATGCAGGAAGCCCTGGAAGCGGGGGCCATGGCCCTGTTCGGCGAAAAGTACGGCGATACGGTCCGCACAGTCCGTTTCGGGGATTCCATCGAGCTCTGCGGGGGCACCCACGCGGATAATACCGCCGAGATCTGGCATTTTAAAATCCTCTCGGAAAGTGCTGTCGCAGCCGGCGTAAGGCGTATCGAGGCGATAACATCCGATGCGGTACGGGAGTACTTTGCCGACAAAGAACGCGTACTGGAGGCCATCCGGACCCGGTTGAAAAACGCCCAGGACCCGTTGCAGGCTGTAGAGAGCCTGCAGGAGGAGAACGCCGGGTTGAAAAAAGAACTCGAAAGACTTAAGCGGGAACAGGCCGGCAACCTCAAGGGCGACCTCAAGTCGGCCCTTGATAAGCGGGATGGGGTCCATTTCCTCGCCCGGCAGGTAGACCTGGATGCCTCCTCCATGAAAGACCTGGCTTTCCAGCTGGGCGGGGAGGTGGAAGACCTTTTTCTGCTGCTTGGGTCAGAGCAGGACGGGAAGGCCCTCCTGACGCTGTATATTTCCAAGGGGCTGGCAGCGGAGAAAGACCTGAATGCCGGGGCCATTATCCGGGAACTCGGCAAACACATCCAGGGAGGGGGCGGCGGACAGCCGTTCTTTGCCACGGCCGGGGGAAAAAACCCCTCGGGCATCGGGAAAGCCCTGGAGGCGGCTGCAAGTTATTTGCAATAACCGAACCGCGCGAACAGCGCATTCAACATGAAAAGATTTATCGCAGGCGTTTTACTGGCACTGGCGGCCGTCCTGATCTACCGGTCCTGCCGGCAGGAGTCCGAACGCGAATCGGTGTTGCAGGAGCAGTCCCTGCTGATTCAGAAACAGCTGGAGCAGGTTTCCAAACTGATTGTGACCGAAGGACACTTTGCAGAGGTATACACCTACGAGGATTCCCGGGAATTATTCGGATCCCTGTTGTCTGCCCGCAAACGGGCCCTGGTGGTAGTCAATGCCCGCGCCACGGTAGCGTATGACCTGGAAGGGCTTTCCTACCGGCTCGACCGGGAAACCCGAACGCTGCACCTGCTGCACATCCCCGAACCGGAGATTGCGATTGTACCGGATATCGAGTACTACGATGTGACGGCAGACTTCCTGAACCCCTTCGGGGCAGAGGATTACAACGCGATCAAGCACCGGGTAACAGAGCGCATCCGCAGTCAGGTGGAAGCTTCCACCCTGCGCAGTAATGCGCAAAACCGCCTTTTGAGCGAACTGGCGGAATTCTGGGTGCTCACCCGGTCCATGGGCTGGCAACTCACCTATCAGGAGCGCCCCCTGGACACGGTGCCGGGGCCGGATGTCTTCCGCGATTAAAATCGGCCTCCGGGAAATGAAACACTTTTGCCGACTTTTCGTCTATTAGGGTAAACACACCATTGATGCGCCGAATCGTTTTCCTGTGCCGGGTAATCGCCCCGGCCCTTTTCGTCATGTTTTCCGGGTGCCAGCCGGAACCCGTCCTGCCGGGTCTCGATTATAAGATATCCCGGAGTTCCTGGGATTCCCTGCCCGCCCTTCAGGTAAGGATTGCCTTCCAGCCCGCAGAAAATGGGAAAACCCGACTGCTGTTTGCCGACAATGCCTGGGGGCAGGACAGCCTCTGGAATACCGTGAAAGACCTCCGTATGCATGCCGGCCAGGGCACGTCGGTCATCAACCGGGACAGCGGCTGGGTGGAGATCAGCCACGCGACTGGCACCGGCCCCCTGGAGGTTGGCTATAAAATCATCCAGGACCAACCGCTTTCCGGGGATCCCTCCCTGACCTACCGACCAATCGTCCAACCGGAGTATTTCCATGTATTTGCGCATAACCTGCTGATGGTGCCCGAGCATTACCAGGCGGGCGGGAAGGCCGGGGAGGGACAAGGGCAGGCTTCCGGAGAAGGTTTCGGAAACCGGGCTGCCGTGAGGCTTTCCTGGGAAGGATGGGAAGCCCCTGGGGTGGTCCACAATAGTTTTGGCAGCCAACAACCGGAGCAGGACCTGGGCGCCATCGACCTGGATCGGTTTATGAGTGCGGTGTTTGTCGGGGGGGATTTCCGGGTGCTGACCGCCGACGTAAAGGGCAATACCGTCCACCTGGCCATCCGGGGCGACTGGATACCCTTTTCGCCCGAAGAGGTCATGGATCTTCTCCGGCAAACCCTTGCCGCCCAGCGGGACTTCTGGCAGGACCACAGCCAGCCTTATTTTACCGTGACGATGCGCCCCTTCTCCCTGGAGCGGGGCAGTAGTTACCAGGGCACGGGCCTTACCAATTCTTTTGCCACTTCCGTCTCCAACAATGCTTCCACGTCCCTGGATCAGTTGGTATACCTGTTCAACCACGAACTTATGCACAACTGGATTGGCCACGCCATTGAGAATGAATCGGAGGAAGCCCAGTATTGGTTCAGCGAGGGTTTCACCGAATACTACACGGCCAAAAACATCGCTGCCTACGGAATTGCCGGGAAGGACTGGGGGTATTACATCGAAGCGGTGAACGAGAAAATTCGGCAACTGGCAGCCTCCCCCGTCCGTACGGCCCCCAATAGCGATATTACATATGAAAATTTCTGGAGCAGCCGGGATTATGAAAAGCTCCCCTATTATCGCGGATTCCTGTTTGCGTTTTACCTGGACCAGCAGATCCGGGCTGTTTCCGAACGTCGCAAAAGCCTGGACAACCTGATGCGGGACTTGTTGAAGGACAGCCGGGAGAAGGGGTTTAAGCTTTCCGGAGGCCATTTTGTAAAGCGTGCCAATGCCTACCTGGTGGAGGATTTGCAGCCGTTTTTTCACAAATACATCGAAAACGGGGAGCTCCTGCCCCTGGAAGATTACTTCCGCGACCTGGAATTGGATTTTAAAACGGGTGCCGACCTGTTCCACCTGGGCTTTACTTTCAGCCCGGAGCGCGACTCCGTTATTTCAGTCGACCCGGAATCCGCGGCATTTGCCTCCGGTGTCCGCAAGGGGGATCGGGTTCTATCCCGGAGCATCTACATGGGGGCTACCGACAAAGAAGTAGAACTGGTCGTGCGGCGCAATGGGAGGGAATATCCGGTAAGTTATCTTCCCAGGCGCAAGGAACCCATCCCGCAGCTTCTGGACACCCCGGAGAACCGGGAGGCGCTCAGTAAGTAACCGTTTCTCCCCGGGCCAGGGATACCCCGTCATCAACCAGGTGGCCGATTTCGGGCCGCCGCTGCTTGACAGCTTCCAGGTGGTCCAGGATTTCACCGGCAAAATCGGCGTCTTTCCCGCCTTTGGCCAGTTCGTAGAGTTCCACCGGGAGCAGCCAGTCCTCTGGGAAATGGTTTTTGAGTTCGCGCAGCACCTTGTTGCGCGAGATGGTTGTGTTGGTTCCCTCGCGGAATTCGCGGACCTGGCCGTACAGGCGTTCCAGCCGCAAGCGTTCCGGGCTTTTCCTGGGCTTGATTGTAGTGGTTTCCGGGGTGTGTGTCACCCGGTCGAAACTCGCGTTGTCGGCGGGCCCGTTGAAAGCCGAAACTATTTGTTCCCCTACTGCCATATGGTAGAGCCCCAGGTCCGGGGTGTAGAGCTCCCGGCCTGCATGGGTCACCCGGCAGTCCGAAAAGGTAATCAGGATGATCTCGCCTTGCAGGTTCCGGGTCCCCGTGACGATATCGCCTTCCACGACCACCCCGTCTTCAAATTCCAGGCGTACGCGTTCCCCCTCATATATTTTGTAGGCCTTCAGATCGCGCGGGCTCATGTCTTCAATGGCCAGGTTGATGCCTTTAAGCTTGCCCACGGGCGCGCCGAAACCGTCCGGGTGGTGGGCCGTCGAATGCCCGATCAGTTGTTTTTCCCGATAGGCAAGGGCCGTGGGCCCCTGGGTTTGGATATAAACGGGCTTTCCGTCGTGGGAAACCACATCGGTGAATACCCCGGAAACCTGGAGGCCCGTACTGAACTCAGCCGTACCGAGGGCCGCTGAGCGGATCAGTTTTTCGATGCCGTCCAGGCCGCCTTTGCGCAGGGCCATGGTTCCGGCAAACTCCTCGAGAACCTGGCTGAGGAAGGCAAAGTCGGGGGTTACAAATAATTGCGGCTGGGGCTTGGTAATGTCAAAGGAAGTCCGCACCGCTTCGATGGAATAGGGGATTTTTTTCACCTTGTCGGTCATACACCAACTGCTTTCCCCGATGGAAGAAAGCAGGCCGGCCCCGTAGATCTTCGGGTTTTCCGGCGTGCCGATCAGGCCGTATTCCACCGTCCACCAGTGCAGGTTCCGGATAAGGGACATTTCGCTGGGCGCTACATCCCGGGCTTGCAACTCGTCAATTCGGGCCTCGGCCTTTTCGATTTCTTCCGGGTCCGTACCCGTGGCCTCTTTAATGATGGACAGGTGACGGACAGCCTCGTAAACCTCGTAGTCGTGAGCACTGGATATCGCCTTGCATCCGATTTCGCCAAACCGCCGCAGGTATTCCGCGTATTCGGGGTTCGCAATAATCGGGGCATGGCCGGCCCCCTCGTGGATGATATCCGGGGCCGGGGTGTATTCGATGTGGTCCAGCTGGCGGATATCCGAAGCGATGACCAGCACGTTGTAGGCCTGGAATTCCATAAAGGCCGCGGGCGGTATAAACCCGTCTACCGCCACGGCAGCCCAGCCGATTTCCTTCAGGATGCGGTTCATGCCGTACATGTTCGGGATGTGGTCTTGAGAAATCCCTGTTTTCTTTAATCCGGGCAGGTAGGAGGGGTGGGCCACCCGGCTGAGGTAATCTACATTTTTACGCATTACATAGCGCCAGACGGCCTGGTCGATAGGGGTGTAATCGTCGTAGTTCTGAGGTTTGATGTATTGCCTCAGGTGTCTGGGCAGGCGGTCCAGTATCGGGTTGCTTTCGTAGCTCATAGATTAGTTTTCACGCTATTTAAAGATACGAATTTGAAGGGTAACCCGAAAAACGGAAAAACCCTGCCGCGGCAGGGTTCTGGGTTTTGCGGAAGGCCAGAACAAGGGTTAGTTGGCAGCGACGCCACCCGGCGGATAGCGCTCCAGGATTCGGGATACGAAGGCCCGGATGCGCGCTTCTTTCTTTTCGATGTTCGAGGTGTTCCCGAGGATGCCGGTCCCTTTGCCCTGCCAGACGAGCTCTTTGGCCTCCGCATCGATCAGGTCGATATACAGCGTGCCTTCCGTACGGGTGGTTACCGTGGGGCCGTAATTCCAGCCGCCCGGCCCCCAGACCCAGGGGTTGTACCAGCCCCAGCCCCAACCCCAGCCCCAGCCAAAGTTGTTGTTGTAAACATCCACCCGGTCCTTTTCCGTGGTAAAGATGCTGATAAGCAGGTCCGGGTTCTGCGATTTCACAAATCCCCGGGAGCTCATTTCATTATCAATAGCGCGCAGGATTCGCTTTTTATCCAGGTCGGAGATCTGCGCCTTGTCGATCCCGGTTTTGTAAAAAGCATAGGTAGCATAGCGGGAAAAATCCGCGTCCCGGTCGTAGTCGGAAGCGACGCGGACCGAACTGCAACTGGCCAGCAGGGCAAAACCCGCCAGCAGGAATGTGGTTTTCAATATGGGTCTCATAGTTTCTTCAATTTAATCAGCAATTTTTTAAATAATGGCACAAATACCGTGCCGAATCCCCCGGAAATGCACGTGTCGGCAGTGGCTGCCGGCTGGCGATGGTCCGGGAAGCAATCAGCGGCCCTTGCCGCCGCGTTGCGTATTGGTGCGGGGGTCGTAGCCGTAGGGGCAGTGGCGGCAACCGCTTTCACAACAATAGCCCCGTTTCAGGTGGTACCGGGCGGTAAAGACCTTGTACCCTTCGGGGGTCCAGTAAAAATCTGCGTCTTCCGGCAGTTCGGGTTCCTTCATGGCATCCGGATGGGGTTCCTTCGTAAATTTACTAAAATTCGCCCGTGCCCTGCGTTGTCGGGGCTTTGGAGTTCATGGATCCCTCAAAGGATTTCATGGATTCCACAAAGGACTTCATGGATTCGACAATCGTTTTCCCGGATAGCGAACGGGGCAATGTCGTTCGTCCGATTTTAACAATTATCTTTACAAGCGTACGTTATGCAAACGGTATGATCCTGGTTTTCAAACATTTTTTCTACCGGAGCTATGTGGGCCTTTCCCTCTGGCCGTTTATAATTTTACGGAACCCGGCCCTGAAGGCTGACCGGGTGCTGATCAACCACGAACGCATCCACCTGCGCCAACAGGCAGAACTCCTGGTGGTCTTTTTCTATTTGTGGTACGCGGTTGAATGGACCATCCGCTGCATCTGCTACCTGGATACCTACCGGGCCTACAGGAATATCAGTTTTGAACGCGAGGCTTATTGGCACGAAAGGGATGCTGAGTACCTGGAGAACCGCAGCGCCTTCCGTTTTGTCCGTTACCTCTTTGAGCCATCCTAAGATGTCGGAGGCAGCCACCTGCGAGATTGACCTTCCCATACTTCGGGAGCGGGACGTCCGGCTTTGGATCCGTCGGGAAGATGAATTATTTCCGGGTCTGTCCGGGAACAAATACCGAAAACTCAAGTACAACATTCGGGAGATGCAACGGGGCGGGCACCAAACCCTGCTCACCTTCGGGGGTGCCTTTTCCAACCATATCCACGCCGTGGCTGCCGCGGGACGGCAGTTCGGGTTCCGGGCCATCGGAGTCATCCGCGGGGACGAGCTGGCGGTTTCCCCCCTGAACCCTACGTTGGCGGATGCCCGGGATGCAGGCATGCATTTGCATTTTGTCTCCCGTCGGGACTATGCCCGGCGCCAATCCCCGGAATACCTTCAGGAACTACTGGGGCAATTTGGCCCGGCTTACCTGCTCCCGGAAGGGGGGACAAACCCGGCGGCCGTCCGGGGCTGTGCCGAAATCCTCGGCGAGGCCGATGCCGGATTCGACCGGGTTTGCTGCCCCGTAGGCACCGGGGGCACCCTGGCCGGACTGGCGGCTGCAGCAGTGCCGGGGCAGCAGGTCCGCGGATATGCAGCGCTAAAGGCATCCGGCCTGGAAGCCAGCTTGCGGGACTGGATTCCGGGGAAACACTGGACACTGTCCGGGGAGTTTCATTTTGGGGGGTATGCCCGAATCGATGCCCGCCTGGTCCGTTTTATCAATGATTTCCGAACCGAAACCGGGGTGCCCCTGGACCCGGTATATACGGGCAAAATGCTCTACGGCATCCTGGAGGAAACCCGACGGGGGCAGTTTCAACCGGGGACGCGGATCCTCGCCATCCACACCGGGGGGTTGCAGGGAATCCGGGGCATGAACCTGAAATTGGGGAAAAAGGGCTTACCTTTGTTGCAACTATGAGAAGGATATTGTTGTTTGCATGCCTGGCCGGTTGGCTCCTTACAGGTTGCGGGAGCAAGAAACGGGCCTCGCGGGCCAACCCTGCGCTGACGGGGCAGAAGAGCGTGTCGGCCCCATCCGGAGACTTGCCGGAAGACACCGGGGATTTCGTATTTTTTGAGATCGGATCGCCGGAGGAGTACATCCGGACCTTTGCCGAAATTGCCCAGCGCGAAATGCGGACTTACCGGATCCCGGCGAGCATCACCCTGGCCCAGGGCCTGCTGGAGAGCGGTTTCGGCATGGGGGAGCTCACCCGGAAGACCAACAACCATTTCGGTATCAAATGCCATACGGGCTGGGAGGGCGACTACGCCACCCACGACGATGACGCACGGGGGGAATGCTTCCGGAAATACAACCATCCGATGTACTCCTTCCGCGACCACAGTATTTTCCTTTCGAGCCGGTCCCGTTACGGGTCACTCTTTACCCTGGACCCCGACGATTACCGGGGTTGGGCCAGGGGCCTGAAGGCGGCGGGCTATGCCACGGACCGCCGTTACCCCCAGAAACTCATCGGGTTGATTGAACGGTACAACCTGCAGCGTTATGACGCCGAAGTGCTGGGTACCATGGTACGCCGGAAGGCGCCGGTTACGGTGTCCGAAGGGATCTACAATACGCACCGGGTGCAGGCGGGGGATACCCTGTACGCCATATCCCGCCGCTACGGCATGTCCGTGGACGAACTCATGAAAATCAACAGGCTCAGCAGCAGCGCCCTGGCAATCGGGCAGTTGTTGAAAGTCCGGGCCGATTCCAACAATAAGTAATATGCGATACAAGCGCAGCAGCGAACTGTTCCGGCAGGCCAGCCGGGTATTGCCCGGAGGGGTGAATTCCCCCGTTCGGGCGTTCAAATCCGTAGGGGGCACCCCGGTATTTGTCCGGGAAGCAGCGGGATCCCGTTTTACGGACGAAGATGGCAATGAGTACATCGACTTTATAGCCTCCTGGGGCCCCCTGCTCTTTGGGCACGCTTTTCCACCCGTGGTGGAGGCCGTCACCCGAAGGGCACAAAAGGGCACTTCCTTTGGTATGCCCACGGCCCTGGAAACCGAAGTGGCGGAACTCGCCGTTTCCATGGTACCCGGCATCGAGAAAATCCGGTTTGTCAATAGCGGCACGGAAGCCTGTATGAGCGTGATCCGCCTGGCCAGGGGCTATACCGGACGCGAAAAAATCATCAAGTTTGCCGGGTGCTACCACGGCCATGCCGACGCCTTCCTGATAGAAGCCGGAAGCGGGGCGGTGACTTTTGGCAGCCCGAACAGCCCGGGGGTAACCCAGGGGACAGCGCGGGACACCCTGTTGGCCCGGTACAATGACCTGGAAAGCGTAAAGGGGTTGTTTGAGGCGAATCCCGGGGAGGTGGCAGCCGTGATCCTGGAACCCGTGGCCGGGAACATGGGGTGTATCCCGCCCGAGCCGGGATTTCTGGAAGGCATCCGCCAGCTGTGCACCGATTCAGGGGCGCTGCTCATATTTGATGAAGTGATGACGGGGTTCCGGTTGGCAGCCGGCGGAGCCCAGGAAGCCCTGGGTATCTCCGCAGACCTTGTAGCCTTTGGGAAAGTCATCGGTGGCGGGTTGCCGGTAGGCGCCTTCGGAGGCCCTGCCGAAATTATGTCGCACCTGGCCCCGGAAGGCCCGGTGTACCAGGCGGGTACCCTGAGCGGCAACCCGCTCGCCATGGGTGCTGGCCTGGCGATGTTGCGCGCCATTGAGGCAGATCCCGAAGTGTTCAGCCGCCTTGAATCGAAAACCGCCTACCTGCACGAAGGCCTGGAGCACGTCCTGCAGGAAGCCGGACACCCCTACCGGATCAACCGTTTCGGTTCGATGATTTCCGTACACTTTACGGATCGGGAAGTTCGGGATTTTGAATCGGCGGCTACGGGCAATAACGACCGGTTCCGCAACTATTTCCACGGCATGCTCAACCGGGGCGTTTACCTGCCCCCGAGTGCGTTTGAGAGTTATTTCCTCAATGATGCCCTGACTGCTGAAGACCTGGACCTGGCCATCGATGCAGCCGCCGGTGCCCTGAAAGACTAGGGCGTCAGGATTGCGGGAGTACCTTGCGCAGCGCCCGGTAATAGTCCTTGCGGATATTCTCCTGCCGCTTTTGGTAACTGCTGGAGTTTTTAGTGGAGTTTCGAAGTTCTAACTGGACGAGGCCCCTGTAGTATTTGCGGCATGCCTGTTTGATCTTGTTTTTTTCCTCGGGGGCGGTAATGCCGAATTCATCGGCGATCTCCGCAGTGCGCATATCGGCCTGGGCGTTGGCTTCGGCAAGAAGGTCCGCAACAGTGATTTTGGCTTTGTCCTTTTTGTCCTTTTTGTTCTTTTGGGCATTCAGGGCGGTTGCCTGGAAGGCCAGGGTGGCGATTAGGAGAATTTTCAGGAAACGGCACATAATACGGGTATGTCTTTATTTTCTAACGCGCACATTTCGGGAATCGTATAAAAAAAACAGGGCCGTGCCCTGTTCTCATTGTTAGCTTTTTCCGTGCATCCGCCTGGCATGCCGCTGCGGCTTTTTACGGTGGTGGCGCATTTCCTTCCACTGCTGGTATTGTTCCTCACTGAGTATTTCCTGCAATTCGCGCTGGAATGCGATCTGATCATCCAGGCGCTCGTCCATGGAGTCAAAATTCGGCCGTTGCCCGCGCATTCCCGTGGAATCCGCGCCATCACGCCGTTGGTTGAAAAGTTCGCGTTTAGCAGCAATCCGTCCTTCGAGGAGTTCCCGGACCCGGCTCTCCTGGCTCTTGCTCAGGTCGAGCGCCAGGGTAAGCTTTTTGCTCTGCAGGGTGGCGATTTGTTCGCTGGTGAGTTTTGGCGCATCCGAATGTGCGTGGTGGGGTCGGGGACCGCGCTGGGCACTGAGGGAGAGGCCCAGGAAGAGCAGTCCTGTAAAAATCCAATTTTTCATACTTCTTTCTTTTAGGGTTCTGGTAATTAGAATCCGAAAGGAGCCGGGGGTTTAATCCCGACTGTGTATTTGGCAGATGTTTAACGTTCCGGGAATAACTCAGAAAGTTGCTGAAGACTCATCTTCGACGGGAGTTTTGGCGGCAATTTCATTTTGCCCGGGTTGGTTGTCGCCTGCAGGATGGTCAGAAGTATAATAGATCAGTGCGCTTGCGGCGAAGGCCAGGAAATACAGTAGGCTTTTTGTTTTGTAATTCATGGTTTCAGGGGGTTAGGTTACTATCAAAATTAGGGGAATGCCCTATACCACCTGTAGCGATGTTGTCTTTTGGCCGATTTCTGATGTGAAGGGCACCTGGTTTGTGGGCAAAGGGTCGCAGAGGTCCCGAATCGGGTTGCCCGCCTGACAGTTAATCGATGAAATCGAACATTTTGTCGGATTTACCCTACAGTTGCTTTTCCAAAAGATTCTTAACAATTGGCCAAAGATTCGTTAAACCCCTGTCTGTATGTAACAATTCACGGAAACTCCCGTCTATATTTGTAGAAGGCTCCTCTACGCAAGGTGCTTTTGTAGATGATGGAATAATCTCATTTTCTGTCAGTTATTTGAATTAGTCAGCTGTTAAGCCCCTGCCATGGCAGGGGCTTAACTATTTCAGGGGCGACCTGGAACTACCCGACCGGCGGGACAAATACCGGGTGCGTTCAGAAAAAGTAGGGGATCCCGAACTGGAAGAGCAGTACGAGCAACACGACGGAAATACAATTGAGGATGATCCCGGCCCGCGCCATCTGGTGCACGCGGATATACCCGCTGGCAAATACGATCGCATTCGGCGGAGTGGCCATGGGCAGCATAAATGCGCAGCTGCTCGCAATGGTCACCGGGATGAGCAGGTGCAGGATGGGGATGTCCAGTCCGATCGCAATCCCCGCTACCACGGGTGCCAGTACGGCTACCAGTGCCACGTTGCTCATCAGCTCGGTCATAAAGAGCATCAGGGCAATCAACAGGAAGGCGGTAAACAGGACGCTCATTTCACTGCCGGCAATTGCCGCGGATACCAGGTCTACCAGGCCGCTGGCAGACATGGCCCGGGCGAGTGCCAATCCCCCTCCGAACAGGATCAATATGCCCCAGGCCAGGCGGGAGGTATCCTTCCACTTCAGGATAAAAGAGCCCTTCTTAAAATTATAGGGGACGCAGAAAAGCGCCAGGGCCCCGAACATGCTGATAGCCGTATCGGTCAGGTCCAGCCCGGGGAAGATCCCGTTGATTACCGTGCGGAAAATCCACAGGAAAACGGTGATCCCGAAGATGACCAGGACCATTTTCTCCCGCCCGCTTGCCGGGCCGAGCTTCTCGAGTTCTATCTGGATGACGTCTTTTGAGGTGCCGAAAGCGAGTCCTTTGCACGGAAACATCCATTTGACCAGGACCCAGTAGGAGATGGAAATCAGGATGATGGAGACCGGAAGGCCCAGGGTCATCCACTTCAGAAAGGAGATTTCCGTATTGTATTCGTTTTCCAGGAGCCCGATCAGTACGGAATTCGGGGGGGTGCCGATCACCGTGGCGATCCCGCCTGCATTTGCCGAAAAGGCAATGCCGAGCATGACACTCAGGGCAAAGTTCCGGTCTTTCGGCGTAAACCCGTCCTGGTCCCGGATCAGCAGGCCAATCACCGACATGGCGATCGGGAGCATGACCACGGTGCTCGCCGTATTGCTGATCCACATACTCAGGGCGGCAGTGGCGATCATAAACCCGAGGATAACCCGGTCCGGGCTGGTTCCCGTTCGGTGGATGATGCTCAGCGCAATCCGTTTGTGCAAATTGACTTTCTCCAGGGCAAGCGCCAGGACGAAGCCCCCGAAAAACAGGAAGATGATCGGGCTCCCGTAATTGGCCCCCACGTCCGCCAGGTCCATTACCCCGAGCAAGGGGAAAACGAGCAGCGGGAGCAGGGCGGTCACCGAGATGGAAACGGCTTCGGTGATCCACCAGATAATCATCCAGGCAGCGACGGCCAGCACCTTGTCGCCCATATCGGAAATCAGGTGGCCCGAAAAACTTGTTAGCAGCAGGAAAACGATGGGTCCGGCCAGGAGGCCGATCTGAGAAGCTCGGTTCATAATCGCCAGTTCGCGCCCCCTAAACTAGGATTTTTTTGGCAATGGCGAAATTCTTTTGACGCCCGGGCACAACACGCCAGCAGAGTCGCGTGCCGGCAGGCGGGGCCTGAAGATCAAGCTTTAAACCGGGCCAGGAGGCCGTCTTCCGTTTTGGACACCTCAAACAACCCCTTTTTAGCCAGGGACTTGGTAGCCTTATCCCATTTTTTGTTGCTCAGGCCGGCCTTTTCCTTCAGGATGCCGAGATCCATTTCGGCGGCAGGCCGGAGGATATTCACAATGGCTTTTTCCTCGTCGTTGAGCTCCAGCGGCTTCTTTTCCGGTTTCATCTGGGGGAAGAACAATACTTCCTGTATGGAGGAGTTGTCCGTGAGCAGCATCACCAGGCGGTCGATCCCGATCCCGATCCCGGAAGTCGGGGGCATCCCGAACTCGAGTGCCCGCAGGAAATCCCGGTCAATGAACATCGCTTCGTCGTCGCCTTTCTCGGAGAGCTTTAATTGCTCCTCAAACCGTTCCCTTTGGTCGATCGGGTCGTTCAGCTCGGAGTAGGCGTTCGCGATCTCCTTCCCGTTGACCAGGAGTTCGAACCGCTCGGTAAGCCCGGGTTTGGACCGGTGGGCCTTGGTAAGCGGGCTCATCTCTTTGGGGTAGTCGATGATAAAAGTGGGTTGAACATAGTGGTGTTCGCAGCATTCGCCGAAGATCTCGTCGATCAGCTTGCCCACGCCCATGCTCTCGTCTACCTCAATCCCCAGGCCGGCCGCCGCGTCCCGCAGGGCGGCTTCGTCCATGCCATCCACGTCGATCCCCGTGTGCTCCCTGATGGCATCCAGGATCGGGACCCTTGGGTAGGGCGCCTTGAAGTCGATGGTTTCCCCCCCGGCGCTGACCCGGGTGCTGCCATTGGCTTCCCGGGCTACCCGTTCCAGGAGTTGCTCGGTGGTCTCCATCATCCAGTTGTAATCCTTGTAGGCCACGTAGAGTTCCATGACGGTAAATTCCGGGTTGTGGGTCCGGTCCATCCCTTCGTTCCGGAAGTCCTTGGCAAATTCGTATACCCCGTCAAACCCCCCGACAATGAGCCTTTTCAGATAGAGTTCATTGGCGATACGCAGGTAGAGCGGAATGCCCAGCGCATTGTGGTGGGTCTGGAAGGGCCTTGCCGCCGCACCCCCCGGGATGGGTTGCAGGATGGGCGTTTCCACCTCCAGGTAGCCCTTCTCGTTAAAGAAGCGGCGGATGCTGTTGGTGATTTTGGTTCGCTTGACAAAGGTCTCCCGGACGTTCGGGTTTACCACCAGGTCCACGTACCGCATGCGGTAACGCTGTTCCGGGTCGTTGAACTCGTCGAAAACCTTCCCCTCCGCATCCTTTTTGGGCAGGGGCAGGGGGCGCAGGGCCTTGCTCAGGAGCGTAAACCGCTTTACCCGGACCGTTTTCTCCCCTACCTGGGTCTTAAAGAGCTCCCCCTCGATCCCGATGATATCGCCGATGTCGAGCAGTTTTTTATAGATGTCGTTATAGGCCGACTTATCCTCCCCTTCACAGATTTCGTCCCGGTTGAAGTACAACTGGATCCGTCCGGCGCTGTCCTGCAATTCTGCAAAAGAGGCCTTTCCCTGGATGCGGCGGGACATCAGCCGGCCGGCCATGACCACGTGTTTCCCTTCCTCGTAGTTCTCCCGTACGGAGGAGGAGAGGGTGTCCACAGGGTATTTTTCGGCCGGGTAAGGGTCGATTCCGAGTTCGCGAAGTTGCCGGAGTTTTTCCCGGCGGATGATTTCTTGTTCCGAAAGCTGCATTCTCAAGGATTTAAGCCCTGCAAATATAGGTTGAATGGGGCAACCTGCCAATGAGTCGACTCGCTTGCAGGCAGGCCCATTGCGGAAACCGGCAGGGCAGGCGTGAAATGATTGTAACAATTGCGACAAAAGTGCGTCCCATAAGTGCATCGATCAAATCCCGAGTCATGAGTTTTTTACGCGTATTACTGGCCATTATTTTCCCGCCCTTGTCGGTTATCGGAAAGGGTTGCGGTTCTTTCCTGATTGTGTTACTTTTAACACTATGCGGTTGGGTCCCCGGGGTAATTGCAGCCCTGATCATCCTGAATAACCCGAATTAGCCGCATTTTCGCATCTTGCCGGGCAACCAAACCGGCAGCAGTTGCCTTTCTGCGTATGAAATCAATCCGATATGGCACCCTGTTGGCCCTGCTGGCCGTTGCAGGGGCCTGCAATTTGACCGAGGAAATTTACCTGGAGCCGGACGGTTCCGGATCCATCGCCCTGAGTTTCGACGGCTCGGGGATGCTGGAGATGGCCGGGGAGGAACTGCTGGACTCCACGAGTGTGGCCATGGATTCCGTGGTATATTTTTCAGAAATCCTCGAAGAAAAAAAGGACAGTATCGCTACCCTGCCGCTGGCCGAGCAGGAGCGACTGAAAAGCCTGGAACCCTACCGGCTGCGTATGCAGAGCAACCCGGCAGCGGGGGAAATGCTCTTTACCCTGGAAAGGGATTTTGCCAGCCTGGCTGAGGTGGAAGAGTCCTTTAACGCCTTCCAGCGGGCGGGCTCCCTGGATCCGGAACCCAATGCGGGGGCCATGCCGGGGACCCCGGAAATCTATGAGAGTACGCGGGTATCCTATCGCTTCGGCGACCGGGTGTTCAGCCGCCGCTCCGAAATCACCGATTCCGTGTTGCACAGGCAGCGCCTGGACAGCCTGGAAGGTACCGCAATGTTTCTCTCCGGCTCTACCTATACGCTCAAAATCCATTTCCCCTCCCGGATCCGTTCTGCGAGTTCCGAGACGGCCACCCTGAGTATGGATGGAAAAACCCTCATTCAGGAGGTGGAATTCATGGAGTACCTGAGGGATCCTGGCGTCCTGGATATCCGGGTGGAACTCGAGGAGTGACCCCGGACGATATCTTTAGGTTGCGTACCTTTGCAGCATGAACAAAAAGGTACAGGTACAGGACCTCGGCTTCCGGGACTACAAGGAAACCTGGGAGTATCAGGAGTCCCTGTTCCGGGACATCCTGGACCGGAAAATCCGGAACCGGCGGGAGGGGAATTCCGATGCCACTCCCAACCACTTCCTCTTTGTGGAACACCCCCATGTCTATACCCTGGGGAAAAGCGGGGACAAGTCCAACCTGCTTGTGAGTGAGGCGGTTTTACGGGAAAAAGGCGCCTCCTTCTACCATATCAACCGGGGCGGGGACATCACCTACCACGGGCCCGGACAGATTGTGGGCTACCCGATCCTGGACCTGGAGAATTTCTTCACGGATATCCACAAGTATCTGCGCCTGCTGGAGGAAATGGTGATCCGGACATTGGCCGGGTACGGGCTCAAAGGGGTCCGGTCCGAAGGGGAAACAGGAGTCTGGCTGGATGCCGGTACGTCCCGGGCCCGGAAAATTTGTGCCCTGGGGGTGCGGGCCAGCCGTTGGGTTACCATGCACGGCTTTGCCTTTAATATCAATACGGACCTCGCCTATTTTGACCTGATGATTCCCTGCGGCATCCGCGACAAATCGGTGACTTCCCTCAGCGCCGAACTCGGGCGCCACATACCCACCCGGGAGGTGAAACAGCAATTGCTCACCCATTTTTCGGAACTTTTCGGGGCGGAAAGCCTCCCCGTGCAGCCGGATTGATATCCCCCGGGATTTCGCGCCGGACTAACGGGAAATCGAAGACAGGACCATCCGGCTCGTAAGCTTGCCATTTTTGTTATAGCTCTCGGACTTGACCATGCCCACGCCCTCCGCCAGCCAGGTGCGTTGCGGGAAGGTTTGGTTGGCCATCATCATCTTGGATTGGGTTTCACTGTAGATCACGTAGCAATCGAATTCGCCCGCCGGCGTGCTGACGGTTTCCTTTTTCTCCACCTTCCGGTTGGTCATGTCCACCTGCATATTCATGTTGATGCCGCTCATTTTTACCTTCATGGAGACATTTGCGTCCGGGAGCTGCTGCCCCTCGGACAGGTTGTTGGGCAACTCCAGGTCCGTGCCGGTGATTTCCGCTTCGGCATCTCCGAATTGCTCCATCATCTGGCCGGAAAGCAGGGATTCGTAGTCGATGCGAATTGCGGTCCCCGTACAGGTGATGCCGTAGGAGGTTTCATAGGAATTCTTGCCCTTGTTGTCGCTGAAACCCATATTCATCTGGGCCACCAGGCCCTCGGAGGTTTCGGCTACCTCGGTCACCTCCTGCCATTGGGTGCCTTCTACCTTGTCCTTCCGGTTGTACATGGTGTATTCCATCCGCACGCCCTCCTGTAGCGGGTAGTATGCGCTGCATTCCTGGGCCGTGGAAACGGCGGGCAAAAGGCAGAGGGCCAAGACGAATGTGGAGATCCATTGAACGGGTTTCTGAATAAGGTTCATTTGCTCAAGTTTTATTTGGTTGCGTATCTGTTTGTTATCTGTGAATTGACACCCTCTGTAGAGGAGGGTGTTTCGGTTATTGCCGGATGAATTCCACGCGACGGTTCTGTGCTTTCCCGGCCGGGCTGTTGTTGTCGGAGACCGGCTCGGACTCCCCCTTGCCCAGGGTGCTCAGACGGCCTGCGTCTACGCCGTACACGTCTACCAGCGCCTTTTTTACCGCTTCGGCCCGCGCCTGGGACAAAGCCACATTCGCGTCGGCATCTCCGTCCGAATCCGTATGCCCCACGATTTGCAGCGACATGCCCCCGTCCTGTTGCAGGACCTGGGAAATCTGCCGGATGACGCCCATGGACCTCGGTTGCAGGTTGGCCGAGCCGGAATCGAAGAGGATGGCGTTTGTGGAGATGGATCCCTCGGCGAGCAGTTTTCGCCTCAGGTCCTCGCCTCCCTTGGCGATCTTCACGTTGGAAATAAATACTTTCTCCTTGCCGGATTTGACCCCCGTCAGCTGAAATTTCACATGGGACAGGGGCCCGCCCGGGCCGATCATCCGGGGAATGTCGATATGCTTATTTTCGTCAACATACAGGCGGAACCGCTCTCCGTTGACCGCGATGGAAATATGCGGCCGGTTCTGGATGTTTTCGCGGATATCCAGTTTTACGGTATTGGAAATGGTCCGTTCCGAGTTGATCAGGTTCTGTACCCGGATACCCCCGGGGGTATACTGCACCATCGGCAGGTTGGCCAGGACGTAATCCGATCCTTTTTCAAACCCACCGTTGTCGTCCAGGAGCACCTGGAGGACGGCCGTGGAGGATGTTTGCCGGTCCATGCCGGATGCCTGCAAGTCAAATTCCAGGGTGAAGTCCTCGGGCAGGTTGTCCAGATTGGGGACATAGTAGGTGCGGTTACCCGATACGAGTTCGAGCCATTTGCCGCTGTCGTCCCCGAAGGTAACCACCTGGCCGCCCCCGTTCGTGTTCCACCTGGCCGGGAAATCCCCGATAAAGTCGTCCCCGAAGTCGTCGTAAAAAAGCACTTCGTCCCCCGGGACAAAATCGAATTTGCTATATACCTCCAATGACTTGGGTCCCGATGCGGCAGAAGGGGTTCCGCTATTGGAGGAAGGATTGTTCCCGCCGCCCGCAGCCGGGGTGTTTCCGCTGCCGGCGCCGGCATCGGGCTCGTTTCCGCCTATCGGGGGTGCCGGGCTTTCCGCCGGGCCGCCGGATCCGGGTTCGAGAATACTGTCCAGGGCCTGGTCCGTCTTTTTGGTGGCTTCCTCGTCCACGCGCTGTTCCACAGTGCGCTCGGCAGCCTCCCGCGCCCGTTTGCCCAGTTTCTTTAAAAATTGGCTGTTGGCATCCGGAATATACAGCAGGAATAAGCCGGCTGTAAGGAAAATCCGAATCCCGGAGGTAAGCATTTTCATCGGTGTGTTCTTTGTGGTTTAACGATTCTCCTAAAGATACAAAACAGATGTACAGATACCGTTTTGGATGTATAATCCGCGGGGAAAATGGTATCGATGGCAGCAGGTTGCTTACCGCTGTATCCTGTATACGGCAATCAGGCTGTCGCGGAATTTGACGCCCAGTTCGGGGTTGCGGTCCCCATCCATGTCCGCCATGTCGGGGAGGCCGTTTCCCTCAACGGGGAAGCCCTTCAGGCGGGAAGCGTCGCTGCGGAACAGGTAGAGTTTCTGGGTCTGGATATCCGTAACGCCCACATAGATGATATCGTACAGGTAGAAAATTCGCGGGGCCGTGTATACCCCCAGTTCGAGCTCTGCGCGGTTGCCCTTGACCTGGAACACGTTGTCGTTCATCAGCGTCAGGGTATGGGCCGTTGCATACATGCCGTGATCCGCGTTGAGGTTCAGGGCGGTTCGGTTGATCCTGCCCCGGGTGTCGATGGTAACCAGGTTGCCGGATTTCTCGGTGAAGGCGAATTTATCGCGGTAAAGGTAAATGCCGTTACCGGAAAAGTCGAATCGCTCCTCGACGCGTATGCGCGTATCCCCCACCCGGTTGAGGATCCTCAGGCGTCCGTCTTCCAGCCGGAAGACCAGGTAATCCCGACTGCCGATGCGGATATGATCCGGCGGGCCGATTGGGGGGCTGCCGGCATCCCGGAATTTAAACCCACTCACATCGCGCCCCTGACCGTCGAACATATAGATCTTTTGCCCGTCGTTGAAAACGAGCCGGTAATTCCGGTTGTTGTCGTAGTCAAACAGGGCCAGGGGCCCGAGCGTCCCGCCTTCGAATTTTTTGGGGAAGGGGGCAACGGGGTTTCCGTCCCGGTCCAGCACCATCAGGGCCCCGGGAAGTGTAAAAGCCATCTGGAAGCGGCCGTTTTTAAACAGGTCTACCTGATGGATGGCCCCCTGGATGGGCCCCGCCAGTTCCTTTTTCCAATACAGGTCCCCGCTGGCGGAATACAGGTAAAGCTGGTTCCTGTCGTCCTGGACGGCCAGGTCCATGCCGCCTGTCCGGTGGTTCCTGAGCATAAAAGGCCCGGCCATTACCTGTCCTTCGAGTTTCCGGGTAAAGGCCAGGCTCACCGAGGCCCCGCTGCCCGTCGGGTCGTCTTTTTTCCGGAACTGGTATTCCAGCAGGTCGTAGCCTTCCGAGCTATTCAGCTGGGCGCTATACAGGTAATCCGAAGGCATTTCACCCGCAATCGGTTCGGGGAGCCCCAGCACGGAGAGGCTGTCGGTCAGGAAACCGGCCTCCCCGGGATGGTCGGCGAGTACGAAGGAGGTGGATTCTGACGCCAGGAAGGGTTGCAGGCGGTCATAGGTGCCGTTTGCGGCGTACGAATCTTCCCGTTTGTAAGAGCTGATGACATTCCGGACGCCTTCAAGGCTGGGCCCCAGGACAAAATAATTGCCAAAAGCACCTAAAAAACCCGGCTCCGGGATGCCCTTTAGCAATGGGTCAAAAGCAGCCATCAGCGCTGCGGGATCCCGAAGGGCGTATACGCCGGCATCCTGGAAGGAGTCCAGCTGGTCCAGCTGAGGCCGGAGGCCATCGATCACGGCCGTGGGATTGACGCTCACCAGGACCGCCAGGGTTTCGCCCGAGAGGTTGAACACCCCGAGGTGTTCCACACTTTCAAGGAGCCCGGGATGCGGATTCGGCCTGCCGAGGATGCGCTCCTGGTTCTGGAGGAACTTGCCCGGGTCTCCCAAAGATAGCGTATAGAGCGCGGAGGTTCCGGCCGGGGGCACCCTGGCAACTTCCCCCAACGGCAACGCAGGGATACCCCTGAGGATGGCCCGGTTGTCCCAGAGACTGTCCGGACGTACTTCAATGCCCTGGAACAGGAGGGCATCGGATCGCAATTGCAGGTCGAAGGCGGACCAGGCGGCGCCCGGCGCAATCGGTTTTCCGGATACTTTGCCCAGGAGGAACGCTTCCAGGGGATGCGCGTGTCCCATGGGCAGGAACAGGGAGGCGGAAGTCCGGGGATTCGCAGTCCGTGCTGCCCGCAGGAGTGGGTTCCCCGAATCCGTTTCATTCCCGGTGGCCTCCGCTATCAGGGAGGCCGAATTGCTCAACAGGCGTATCGCTCCGACTTTTTCCGCTACCAGCCCGGACGAATCCGCAGGCGTCCCGACAGGGCTGCTCCCGGCGGCCCCGACGGAATCGGGGACCGGTTGCCAAACCTCTTCAAAAACCACAAGCCACCGGGGGTCTTCGCCCGGGTCTCCGGTTACGGCCACCAGGCATCCCGGACCCAGCTCGAGTTCCAGCACCTGGTCGAGTACCCCGAAGAGGCGATTCCCGCCGGATACTTCCCGGTAATGCCGTAGCAACCCGTTATTGCGGTATTCGGACCGGAATCGTTCAACGTCGTGGAGCTGCAAAACCACATCGGAAGACGCGGGAATCAGGCCCCAGGGATTTGCCGAATCCCTGTCCCTTTGTACGCAGGAGGACAATGCGGTCAGAAGGCATGCAAGCAGGACGAGGCCGGGAATCTTCAAAATCGGGTTCTTTTTAGGCAAATGTAGCACCTAGAACCGGAATTTCAATTGCTCCGGCAGCAACCGGAAGCTTTGCCTGTGATAGGGGGAAGGCCCGTGTTTCCGGAGGGCCTCCCGGTGTTCCCGTGTGGGATACCCTTTGTTGCGGTCCCAGCCGTATTGGGGGTATTCCCGGTGCAGTTCCCGCATGCGGGCATCCCGGGCCGTCTTGGCCAGGACGGAGGCCGCCGCGATGTTCAGGTACCGCCCATCCCCCCGGACCAGGCACTGGTAGGGAATCCCCTCATAGGGAAGGAAGCGGTTCCCGTCTACCGCGATGGCTTCCGGGCGCATCCCGAGTTGGTCCAGGGCCCGGTGCATGGCCTGAAGCGATGCCTGCAGGATGTTGATTTCGTCGATGGTGGCGGGGGGGATATGGGCCACCCCGGTTGCCAGGGCCTCCCGGAGGATTTTCGGCGCCAATCGTTCCCGCTGGTCCGCGCTGAGCTTCTTGCTGTCGTTCAGGAGCGGGTCTTCAAAACGCTCCGGTAAGATCACAGCGGCTGCCGTAACCGGCCCGGCCAGGCACCCGCGGCCGGCTTCGTCCGTGCCGGCTTCCAGGGCGCAACTGTAATAGGCTTCGAGCATCCGCGTCAGTTTCTGGGAAGTGTTGGTTTATTGCACCAGGAATTCAAACAGCTCCGATTCCGAGGAGTTGCCGACAGAATCCGATGTGGTCACCCGCCAGTAATAAGTGGTGGCAGCGGCAACCGGCACGGTCAGGGTCGTTTCGCCCGCTCCGGTGGTGCCCACCGATTCCAGGGCGCCCGGCCCGGTACCCAGGAAAACCTCGTATCCTTCGATATCGCCATCCACGTCCGAACCGGACCATTCCAGGGTAACTTCAGAGGCCGTTTCCAGATGCGCGCCCCGGGCCGGGGCGATGGCCTGGGCGGGGAAGGGGGCGTAATTTTCTACCCCCGGGCCTTCGTTATAGAAGCGCCAGGTAGGGCTCGCAGCTGTTTCGCTGACCCCGTTGGCACGGGACACCACCTGCCACTGGTAGGGGGTGCCGCGGTTTACTGAGAGGGTGGCCTCATTGGTATTCGTGGTGGTGCTCAACTCGGAATTCGTGTTGAGGTTGCGCACTATGAGCTCGTAGCTATCCGTGTTCTGCGACAGGTTCCACTGAAAAGTGATCCGGCTCTGGGTAGGGCTAATGATTTCCCCTTCGGTACACTCCGTATTGTTTCCCGGGAAAATCAGGGTTGCCGCCGAGGGCGGATCGGGTTGGGGTTCGGGCTCGGGGTCGTCGGACCCACCGCCGCCGCACGCGAGCAGCAGGAAAAATAAACTCCCGGTAATGCCTTTTACAATTTTCATTTCTTCACAATTTTATAGATTCTCAGGGAATCCCCGGTCCGGACATTCAGGATGTAGACCCCGGCGGGATACCCGCTCATGTTGATCAGCATTTCGGAGGCTGCCACCGGAATACGCTTGGCCAGTACGCGGGTGCCGCTGAGTGCATAGAGGGCAATTTCCGCATTCCCGGAAGCCGTGCCGCCCAGGTAGATATTCAGATCTTCGTTGCCCACGGGGTTCGGGTAAATCAGGGGCGTGTTGCTGACCACTACCGTTTCCGTATAGGTGCCCTGGCAACTCAGGCCGGTGGAAACCGACAGCTCGTTACTGGGTTTTTCGATGGGCAGACGGATGCTTCCCCCGTCAGTCCGGTAGGTTTTCCCGTTCCACTGGATGATGTATTCCGTCCCCCCGCTAAGTTCGAGTTCCACTTCCTGATCCAGGGTGCGGATCTGCGAACTGACAGACAGCGCTTCGGGTTGGTCAATCGCCGTATCAAAACAGATTTCATATCCTGACTGACCCACCACGCCAATACAGAGTTGATAGCTCCCGGCCGGCAGGTCCGGAAAAGTTACTGCCTCGGTAAACGACTCCTCAAAGGTGCCTGCATCCCCGGTCAGCGTCGCTGTATAATCCAGGGCTTCCACCGCTTCCACCCGGATGGTGCCGTTGTTGCTGGAAATACAGGATTCCCCGGTGGTGCGCACCCGGAAGTTTTCCGTCGGCAGGCTGAAGGCTTCGCAGCCGGAGGTGTCTACAGTGGTGCCCTGGGGCGTATCCGGGCAGGCATCGGCCGTGTTGGGCACGCCGTCGTTGTCCGAATCATCGTCACACACGTCCCCGATCCCGTCCATATCCTGGTCGGCCTGGTCTGCATTGGGGGTCAGCGGGCAGTTGTCCTGGTTGTCCGGTACCCCGTCGTTGTCGTCGTCGTTGTCGCAGATATCCCCGATCCCGTCTCCGTCTCCGTCTTCCTGCCCCGCATTGGCGGTAAGCGGGCAGTTGTCGTTTTCGTCCAGGACCCCGTCGTCGTCGTCGTCCTCATCGTCGATGAGCCCGGAAACCCCCAAATCGTCTACCACAACGCCTTCCTGGGTTACAGCCGGATCGGAGTGGAATACCAGCCGGAAGACGATGTTTGCTTCCGCTGTCAGGTCGGTCTCCCCCAGGGAGGCATTCAGGGCAAAATCGTAGGCGTACTCCTTCATCTCGTCGTCGGTTCCCGTCCATTGGGCGCCCGGGCAATTCTGGCAGTCGTCTTCTGCCCCGCTGCTCGCATTCGTCCGGTTGCTCGTGTACCAGTTGGGCTGGCTGTCGACAGAACCCAGCAGGTTCCAGGTATCCCCGCCGTCTGTCGAATATTCCACGTAGACGATATCGAAATTCACCTCCAGGTCGTACGCCATGTTAAAGCGCAGCACCGGTGCCAGGAAAGATGTGAAATCATAGCAGGGGGTCAGGAGGAACGCCTTGGTGGCATCCGCGTGGTCGCCGTCCAGGTTTGTCCCGTATACGCGGGTGCCGGAGGCGGCCGCATTCAGGACTTCCCCCTGGGGTACGCCCCGTTCCCATTCACTGCCGTCCCCGTTGGCGTTAAAGGCCACCAAATCGTCCGCGGCATCTTCAAAATCGTTCCGCTCATTCGGCCCGGCCGTATTGTTGGTAAAGAATCGCACCTGGCCGTCGTTGTTTTCATTAAAAGCATCCCCGGAAACAGTGGCCGACACCTCCAGGAGGATTTCGCCCGCTCCCCCGATATTGATGGCAGGCAGGTCGATGGTTCCGGTTGCCCCGCTCGCCAGGTCGATGGTTTCGGTAAATTCATTCAGCGCCCCGCCGTTGACACGATAGCTTACCGCTACCTGGCTGATACTGTTCAACCCTTTGTTTTCTACGGAAATCTGCGGGATGGCATCCGTCGTACACAGGATGGAGCCGGAAGCCGGACTCACGGACAACAACCGCAGGTCGTTGTCGGGCTGTTGTACCGGGATGGGCGACTGCCAGACGCCCCGACCGTAGGTGGATGCTGTCAGGATCTCGTCGTCCAGGCTGATCTCCAGGTCGCTGACGGCCACACTGGGCAGCCCGGTAAAATAATCCTCCCATTCGGTTCGTGTATCGTCCAGGCGGTATACCCCCAGACTCGTACCCACATAGACCGGGTTGTCCGTGTGCCGCCCCTGGTGGACGATCGAGAAATAGGCCTGGTCTTGAGGGAGGTTGCCCGTGATTTCTTCCACTTCCCCGTCGGACCCTGTGACGGTGATTTTATACACCCCCCGGTTGGTTGGCTGGAAAGCCTGGGGAACCCCGACGCGGTCGGAAGTCACCGCCCAGGCGATATTCGGATTTTCGTGGTGGATGGCGATGTCGGCGATTTCCGTCGGAAGGGTGGCTACCTTCAGGAAATTCTCGCCCCCGTCCTCGCTGAAATACAGGTCGCTCCCTTCGGCGGCGTACAGTACCTGCGGGTCGCTGGCGGACACCTCGACGTCTTCCACCGTATTCCCGAGCCCCAGGGAAACCTTTTCCCAGGCATTCCCGGTTAGCTTATAGACCGCATCGTAACCGGCATATACGGTGCCGTCCGGCCCGATGGCCAGAGGGGTGATCCAGTTGCCCTGGAGCCGTCTGCCGTTATCGTCAAAAGGCGATCCCAAAAAGCCGATGGATTGCCCGGCGTCCGTGGAGAGGTAAAGTACCCCGCCGAACTGGGAAAAACCGTACACCACGGAATTGTTCATTGGGTCGATGACGTTGTCCATTCCGTCTCCCCCGTGCCAGTTGTTCCAGTTGGCCGCCCCGAGTACCTGTCCGCCATTGTCCTGCAGGCCGCCCGTCATGATCCCTGCATCCGATCCCGAAACGGAAAGGCGGTAGAACTGTCCGATGGCCATGCCGCTGGTCAGGTCCTCAAAAGTCTCGCCCCCATCTTCCGTCACATAAAGGCCGCCGTCGGTTCCCGCAAAGAGCTTCCCGTTAAAAATGCGGAGGGTGTGGATGTCCGCGTGGGTGTACGCGGCGTCGTTGACAAACCACTCGTTGAGTTTTTCGAAGGAATCCCCCCCGTCCGTACTCTTCCAGATATTCAGGCAACCCACATACAATTCGTCCGCATCGGTGGGGGATACCTCCAGGGCCAGGTCAAACCAGGCCTGGCTGGATTCCATCAGGTCTTCGGAATTCAGCGTTACACTGAAACTGTCCCCGGAATTTGTAGACTCGTACAACCCCTGGAAACTGAAATCCTCGGCCGAGGTGTTCGCACTCAGTACATAGACCCGGTTCGGGTCGGCCAGGGACACCCCCAGGACAAGCCGGCCGGATTCCTCCGGGAGGGCGCTGTTCTCCAGCAGCGTAAAAGTCTCCCCGTCCGTACTCTTGTAGAACCGGCTGTTGGTGACGGCGTACACCGTGTTGGGGTCGCCGGGTTTGAGTTTGAAGTCTTTGATATTGCCGGACTGCACATTCGACCAGTTCGCCCCGGCATCCGTCGATTTAAACAACCCGCTCGTGGTCCCCACCCAAAGGGTGCTGGAATCCGTCGGGTCGATGACGATTTCGTTCATCAGCGTACTGACGCTCGTGTTTTCCGGATTCAGTCCCGTTTCGGACCAGGTAACGCCCCCGTCGTCCGAGCGGAAAACCCCTACGCTGAAGGAATCCCCTGCGTCGTCGTCCCCGGTGGCTATGTAGATAATGTCTGAATTCTGCGGGTCGATGGCGATCCCCGAGACGCCGATCTGCGGGAAATTGTCGAACAGGTTTGTCCAGGTGCCCCCGGCATCGGTGGATTTCCAGATGCCCCCTGCCGGAGCCCCCACATACCAGGTGTCCGGGTTGTTCGGGTCTACCGCTACGGCGTTCAACCGTCCCGTACCCGGCAGTTGCCCGGCAAAAATCCCGGGGGCAAAAGGCCCCACGGAGGTCCAGGCACTGACGGGGTTCACGTCAAATCCCGTACGGTCTGCTTTGCGTTCCCAGGCCTGCCAGAGTTCCCTGGCGGTCGGCAGGTAACCATCCGCATTGGCAAAGTACTGCCAGTAGTTTTCCCAGCGTTTATACGGTTTGAAGCCACTTCCCCTGGCTTCCCAGTCCCGCCCGGACCAGTAGGCGTCGAAGGCAGCGGAGATTTCCGGCAATGTATAGCGCTGACCGGAGGCTTTCGCGGTGGCCCCCTTACTTTTTTCGAGCTGTCGCATCCAGGGGGCGCCCGGGTTGAATTGGGCCTGAGCAATCCCTGCTGCCAGGAGGCAGGTAACGAATAGTATGCGATTCATATCAATTTTTTTGCTAAAATGCGTAAAGCCTTCCAAGGTAGCAAATTTTTGCGTTAACCGGTTGGTTTCCCTCCGCAGGGGAAACCCCACGGGAGATGCCAGGCCAGCCGGAAGCAGGGAAACTTTCACATATACTTAGGAACAAAAAAGGTACCTTTGCGGGGAAGAAAAGCCCTATGCGATACTGCCTGCTGATTTTATCGGCTCTCGTGCTGCATCCGGCACTGGCCCAGGACAACCCGGCCCGGCCTGCCCTCCAGAATGATTCCATCCCGCCCCGGGAAAAGAGACTTCCCCCGAATGTCCCGCCCGGCCGCGCGGAAGCGGCCATCACCATTAAGGATTACAAGATTATTACCCAGGAGCGGGATACGACCTACCTGGATACCACGCTCACCATCCAGAAGGAATACCGTTACAACTACCTCAGGCGCGACGATTTTGAACTGATGCCCTTCTCGAATGTGGGGCAGCCCTACAACCGGCTGGGGGTGGACCTGAACCGGGAGTCCCTGTTTCCCAGGATGGGTGCCCGGGCGCGTCACTATAATTATATGGAGGCGTCGGATATCCGCTACTACAACGTCGCTACTCCGATGACGGACCTGTTCTTTAAAACCACTTTTGAGCAGGGGCAGTTGCTGGACGCCATGCTCACCTCCAATTTCAGCCGCCGCCTGAATGTATCCATCGCGTTTAAGGGTTTCCGGTCCCTGGGGAAATATCAGGAAGACGAGGTCCAATCGGGGAATTTCCGTGCCACTGCCAACTACGTGACCCGGGATGGCCGCTATCGCTTCCTGGCCCACGTGGCTGCACAGGACATCCAGGGGCAGGAAAATGGCGGGCTATTGAATGCGCCGGATCAATTTGAATCCGGGAACCCGGATTTCCAGGACCGCTCCCGGATTGATGTCCGCTTTAGCAACGTGCAGAACGAACTCAACGGGAAACGGTATTTCCTAGATCACGAATTCCGACTTCTGGGGCAGGGTGCCGACAGCATCCCGGGCATGGGGAATTTGTTTTTGAGGCACCGTTTTTCCTATGAAACCAAATGGTACCAGTATTCCCAGAACAACAATACCACCGAATACTTCGGCGACCTTTTGGTGACGCCGGTCAGGGACCAGGCCTACCTGAAGACGTTTGACAACCGCTTCGGGGTGGGGTTGGAGAACCGCTGGCTGGGTCGGCTCGAAGGATATATTACCATCTTTGATTACACCTATTTCTTTAATAGTGTCCTGCAGACAGGCACCGGGACGATCCCAAACCAATTGCCCGGGCAGCAGCTGGTTTCCGGGGCTGCCTGGAAAAAGTCCTTCGGGCCGCTTACCCTGGAGGCAGACGGGGGGCTCGGGCTTGGGGGCGACCTGACGGATTCCTACCTGGATGCGAGCGTGACGCTGCCCCTGGGCACATCCCTGGAATTGCATGCGGGCATCCACCACAGCGCCCGGAAGCCCGATTTCAACTTTCTGTTGTACCAGTCGGATTACCTGAATTACAACTGGGATAATTCGGGCGCCTTTGAGAACGAGCAGGTCCAAAGCCTCTTCGGGGAGGTGCGTTCCGAATGGCTGGGGTCTCTAAGGGCACAACTCAGTTCAACGGACAACTATTCCTTTTTCCGTTCGGAGGCCGATGCCGACCAGTTGGCAGCGGGAGAGGAGCAGGCCTTTGTGCGCCCTTTTCAGGAGGCGGGCCGCATCACCCACCTTCGGGTGAAGTACCAGAAGGAATTCCAGCTGGGCAAATGGGCCCTGAACAACACCCTCCTCTATCAGGAGGTGGATCAGGATGCGGCTGTATTGAATGTGCCGAGGCTGGTAACTCGCAATACGCTTTATTTTTCCAGTGACGTCTTTAAAAAGGCCATGTTCCTGCAAACCGGGATTACCTTCCGGTATTTCACCTCGTACTATATGGATGCGTACAATCCGCTGCTCGGGGATTTCTACGTACAGGACCGGGAGGAATTCGGCGGTTTTCCGATGCTGGACTTCTTTATCAATGCCAGGATCCGGCAAACCAGGATTTATCTGAAGGCGGAACACTTTAACTCGTCGTTTTCCGGTAATAACTATTATTCTGCGCCAGACTATCCCTACAGGGATTTTGTCATCCGCTTCGGGCTGGTTTGGAACTTCTTTTCCTGACCGCCTGCCGTTTTCCGGGGTGGACCGTGACTCCCGGGGTGGGAATATGTCTGTCGCTGATTACGAGACACTTGCCAATTCGGGGGTGATTTTTTCAAAAGTTCGGATTGTAAGCCTCACGCAGACAAGCACTTGTGTCTTTAGGAAATTTTTAAGCAAATTTTTTTCACTCCCTGTTTGTGGAAGCCAAAAAAGCATTCTATATTTGCACCCGCTTTTCGGGGTAAAACCTGGATGCGAGGA
>NZ_CEXZKX010000013.1:0-48620 GCF_982776155.1 Robiginitalea sp. | reverse complement strand
AACCACTCCTGCTGGATTACTCGGCATTCGCCTCGTGATCCAGACCGTGCCCACTACTGCAAATAGAAAACCCCAATCCGCCAAGGCGGATTGAAGTCTTTTTTCGTCGTCTCCTTACAAAAGCGAGCTTTTGACGGAGCCGCCAAAAAAATACCCCGCAACTTTGTTGCGGGGTTTTCTGCTTGATGTGGGATATACTGGATTCGAACCAGTGACCTCTGCCCTGTCAAGGCAGCGCTCTAAACCAACTGAGCTAATATCCCAAAAGGCGGTGCAAGATCGTAAAAATATCGGAGAGCGTAAAGAGCAGGCGGAAAAATAATCCCGTACGCAGGGGAAGTCAGGATTCGGACAACTTGTTTTCAATAAAAGTGGAACACGGCCCGCACGTGCGGCTCAGATGCCGTCCGAGCGATTCGAAGCGGTTCTCCCTAAGCCCCGAAACCAGGACGTATTCCGACGGCATATACTGCAGAATCTGCGCAATCATCGGGCCGGATTGTGCCGTCAGCGTGTAGTTGATCCGGCAGTTACTGCAACGCAGTACGAGTAAATTGTCGCAGTGGTCCCAGAGTTCCAGGCGATGGCTGCCGCATTTGTTGCAGAAGCCCCGTTTTTCTTTCCACCGGTTGAGGCAATATTGCACGATCAGGTGCCCCCGGATGGCATCCGCGTGTGAGCGGAGCCATTTGCGCTTGTGGCGTTGCTGCCTGGGGATTTCCAAAAGGTGGTAGAGGCCTGTAAGGAATACCAGGGATCCGGAAACAGCGATCAGCAGGCTCGGACCTTCCTTGGTCAGGAAGGCGGTCAATAGTAAATAGCCCATTGTGGTAGGGGGGAGAAACAACATAATGGGGGTATTTTATCGAGGTTGCGGAAGGTAATAAACCAAGCCGGGACAACCAAAACTGCAACCGGTTTAACAAAATTTTAAGAACCGCGGTCAGAGGAACTCCAGAACGCGTTCCAGGGCCATGCCCCGGGAGCCTTTGATCAGGACGGTGGCCGGCCCGGTTAACGGGTTGGCCTTTAATTCCCGGGAAAGGGCTGCAAAATCCGGAAACCGTGCGGCCGGCAGCGCAGTATCGTAAAAGTGCTGTCCCACCAGATAGAGTTTCTCCGGGTTTTTGGACAGTGCGAACCTCCCGACGGCTTCGTGTTCCGCAGCCGCCTCCGCACCCAGTTCAAACATGTCCCCCAGGATGGCAATTTTCCGGGGGCCATCCATTTCGGCGAGGTTTTCGAGTGCTGCCGCCATGCTCGTGGGATTTGCGTTGTAGGCGTCCAGGAGAATGCGCAGGTTGCCGCGTTCGATCAATTGCGACCGGTTGTTTGCCGGGATGTATGATTCCAGGGCTTCGGCAATCGCTTCAGCAGGTACCCCAAAGTGTTTACCGATACAGGCAGAAACGGCGCAATTCGAAAAGTTATATCTCCCCGTTAATTGGGTCTGCACCACCACGTCATCTACCTGCATTCGGACAGCCGGCCCGTCGGTCAGGTTTTTGATCTGCATATAGGCGGGGTTTCGGGTGCTAAAACCCACGCAATTTGCATACCCTGCCAGTTTTTCGAACTGCACCGGGTCGTCGGCGTTCATAAAAATGGTGGCGCCCCGTTCCATCAGGTTTTCATAGAGCTCGCTTTTTCCCCGGATGACGCCTTCCACCCCCCCGAATCCCTCCAGGTGGGCTTTTCCGAAATTCGTGATATATCCGAAATCGGGTTGTGCCATTTCACTGAGCAGGCGGATTTCCCCCTGGTGGTTTGCCCCCATTTCAACGATGGCCAATTCTGTCTCCGGGGCGATCCGGAGCAGGGTGAGGGGGACGCCGATGTGGTTGTTGAGGTTTCCCCGGGTAGCGAGTGTCCGATATTTTTTGCTCAGGACGGCGGCTATCAACTCCTTGGTCGTGGTCTTTCCATTACTCCCGGTAAGCCCGATGATCCGGGCCTTGCATTGAAGGCGATGGTGCATGGCCAGTTGTTGGAGGGCGGCGAGTGCATCCGGCACCCGGATGCAGCGGGGCTCGTCGGGAAAGTCCCCTTCGTCTACCACTGCGAGGGCCGCTCCCCGGGACAGGGCTTCTATCGCAAATTCATTCCCGTTGAAATTGGGTCCTTTCAGCGCAAAAAAAATGCCGTTTTCCGGGATGGTTCGGCTATCCGTACTGACCTTCGGGTGTTTCAGGAAGAACTCGTACAGGCTTTTCGTATCCATGGGGTAAAGATAAAAAGCCCCGGCGATTGGCCGGGGCTTTTGGAGTGCTTTTAAGTATTCCGGTTTATTAGCGGACTTTTTTGCCGCGTACGGTTTTGTTCTTGGTTTTGGATTTCGAACCCACCCGCGACATTGCACAGCGGAAGCCGATATAGTCGGTGGCCATATACTGGGGCAGGTAGCGGCGCTGGGCCGGGTCCAGCCAGTAGGCGCGATCCCTCCAGGATCCTCCCTTGTACACCCGAACCTCGTCGTTGATCAGGCTTGTCCGGTAATTGCTCTCATCGTACTGGCGCACGAGTTCCCCATCTTCATCCCTTTCCACTTTATGCTTCGGGGAATTGTACATGGCAGGCTTTTCCTCATCTTCCCCGTAGAAATCGGCGAAACGCGAGGAGCTCGGATCCCCGTCCCGGTAACCCCGGTTGTCCGATTTGGAAAAGTTGGTGCGGAGGTAGGTCTCCTGTTCGCCGACAGGTACCATTTTCACTTCCCCCGGAAGGTTGACAGCCACCACTTTGCCTGTTGGCAGCGTGTCGTAAACGATGCTGTCGCGCAGTACCTGGACTTTGCCATCCTCGCCGATAGCGGCCTTCATAAAGATGTTGCCCCGGAAATAGTTGAAATCGCTGATCTCGTCATCTACGATCGGACGGTAGACATCTGCTACCCACTCGGCTACGTTGCCGGCCATATCATAGAGACCCAGGTCGTTGGGTTTGTAGGACTTGACTTCTGCCGTGATATCGGCGCCATCGTCAGACCAACCGGCAATCCCGCCGTAGTCCCCTTTGCCCTGCTTGAAGTTGGCGAGCTGGTCGCCCCGGCCGACCCGCTGGCCGTTCCGGGTGTAGTCGCCATCCCAGGGATATTTTTTACGCCCGCGGTAATTGTTGTATTCCCGGGAACCCTGGAGCGCCTGGGCGGCATACTCCCATTCGGTTTCCGTAGGCAGGCGGTATTCCGGCATGATGATTCCGCTGCTGCGCTTGGCAAAGCTCGGTACGGAATCCTTTTGATTTTTCCCGGTGAGGGAATCGATTTGTCCGCCGTACACGGATCCCGGTCGGTTCAGGTAGGCCTCGGTGGAGAAGGTACCCCCGATTTCCCCGTTCATTGCCCGGTATTTCACGTCTTCGGCCAGGTAGCCCTCCCGCTCGAGCATCGCTTCGTTTACCCGGTCTGTACGCCATTCCGCAAACTGGACGGCCTGCACCCAGTTGACCCCCACCACGGGGTATTCCGCATAGGCGGGGTGGCGCAGGTAGTTGTTGGTCATCGTCTCATTGAAGCCCAGACGGTTCCTCCAGACAAGCGTGTCCGGCAAGGCACCCTCGTAGATGGCTGTGTATTGTGGGTTTTCGGGCGGATATACGCTTTTCAGGTAATCGAGATATTCCAGGTACATGACGTTGGTTACCTCGGTTTCGTCCATATAGAAAGACTGCACGTGCTGCGTAGTCGGCGTGTTGTTCCAATCGTGCATCACATCGTCCTGCAGTTTCCCCTTGGTGAAGGTTCCCCCTTCCACAAAGACCAGGCCCGGTGCGGTTTCCTGCTCCTTGAAGTCGGTATTGTACTGGAAGCCGCCTTCCTTGGCGTTGATCTTCCAGCCTGTGGCCCGGGAAGTATTCTTGGACCCTCCTCCGGAGTTCTTGCAACTCTGCAAGCTCAGGGAACCGGCGATAACGGCTGCCGACAGTAGTGCGCTGATTCGTGTTCGTTTCATCTGTATTTAGGACTTAAGTTCATATCTGGCCGAACGAAGCGGCCGGATGATTGCTGACAATTCGTAAAAATTGATATCTCGGCTAATACAACGGGCAAAACCCTATTATATTTTACCAGTTGTTAAAATTTGCGGCCCGGGTGGCCAACGGCTCCGCGGTCCTGCACTCTTTCCAATGATAACGGGTAAAATGAGGTTCTAGTATGCTGTTGAATTTACTTTTTGGTTTGTGCGGGAACCGCTACATTGCAGGCCCCGGAGCGAGGTGCCGGGGTGAGGGTGTGCCGGGGAGTTCGGGATGCCCGCAAACCGATTCCGGGGCACGATTTTGTCGAATATCCCGTTTTAGAACAATACATCGTATAAATTTCAGTTATACACATTTTAGTAGCAAGTTTGCGAATTCTAATCGTATGAACAGTATAATGAAGAAAATCAGCCTATTGCTCCTCCTGGCAATCAGCGTAAAATCCATGGCCCAGGACGGGGAACGCGTCATCACCACAGCCGTACCATTTTTGACCATCGCTTCCGACGCCCGGGCGTCGGGGATGGGCGATGTGGGCGTGGCCACCAGCACGGATGCTTTTTCCCAGCAATGGAATCCGGCCAAATTTGCCTTTGCAGAACGGAAAATGGGTGTGGGCATCAGCTATACGCCCTATCTGGAGAGCATAATCACCGATATTGCACTTCTCAATGGTAGTTTCTACAACAAAATCAATGACCGGAGCGCATTTGCCGTTTCCATCCGCTATTTCACCCTGGGGGAAATTGAATTGCGGAATACCTTCCAGGAAAACGGCACCACGGTCAAACCAAACGAACTGGCTATTGACGGTTCCTATTCGCTGAAACTCAGCGAGACCTTTGCCATGGCTGTTGGCGGACGCTTTATCAATTCCAACCTGGAAATCCCACAGCTGGACAATGCCGTCCAGGCCGGAAGCACCTTTGCGGTGGATGTGGCGGGGTATTACCGGGGTCCTGAAAAGGCCTATGACAGTTTTGACGGCCGCTGGCGCGCCGGGTTCAATATTTCCAACCTGGGGGGCAAGATCAAGTACGACGACGGAGGACAGGAAAACTTCCTGCCCACCAACCTCGGGCTCGGGGGTGGTTTCGATTTTATTTTCGACTTCGACAACGAGCTTTCACTTACGGCGGAAATCAACAAGCTCCTGGTTCCGACGCCCCAGGATTTTGACGGGGACGGGGACCTGGATGCAGACGACAATCAGGAATACCAGAGTATTGGATTCTTCGAAGGGGTATTCACCTCCCTGGGGGATGCACCGGACGGTTTCGGAGAAGAGCTCAAGGAAATGACCTGGGCTCTCGGCGCCGAGTACAAATACCGCGACCAGTTTATGCTGCGCGGGGGCTACTTCAACGAATCGGAGGAAAAAGGTTTCCGGAAGTTCTTCAGCCTGGGAGCCGGTTTCCGGTACAACAACGTACAGATTGACCTGTCCTACCTGTTTTCCACGGCACAGGTTCGCAACCCGCTGGAGAATACGCTGCGCTTTTCGCTCAGCTTCGCCCTGGGGGAAGAATTCTATAACGACTGATCGGTTCCAAACCGAAAATCCAACCTGCCCCACGGGCAGGTTTTTTTATGTCCGGCCCGTCCAATTCCGTATCTTTTGCCCATGCAGAAAAAACATATCGGTTTTGACCTGAACATCTACCCGGATCCCGCGGAACTCTCCGGGGATGACCGGGCTTTGCTGGCCGCTGCCCGGGAGGCGACCTCGGGCTCCTATTCCCCGTATTCCAAATTCCCCGTTGGGGCGGCGATTGAATTGGCGACCGGGGAGGTGGTTATCGGCAGCAATCAGGAGAATGCCTCTTATCCATCCGGGCTTTGCGCGGAGCGGGTGGCCGTTTTCCAGGCCGGTGCCCGGTTTCCGGGGACCCCGGTCCGGACCCTGGCCGTATATGTGGGGAACCCCGGGGGAAGCCTCCACAAGCCCGCGGCGCCCTGTGGGAATTGCAGGCAATCCCTGCTGGAGTACGAACACCGGCAGGAAGGCCCGATCCGAATCCTGTTGCAGGCCGGGGGAGGAGCCGTCTACGAATGCCCGTCCATCCGGGCTTTGCTACCCCTGGGATTCGACCCGGAATTCCTCTCCTGACCCCATCCGGAACCCGGTTATACGCAATCGGGATTCCCATTTTTTCATGAATGATTTAATATGTATTTTTGCTTCCCTACCCCGGGGGAATCGACGGCATGCCGGGATTTCCGAAGCACCGGGAAGCGAGATAAAACCAATCTGGATGAAAAAAGTTACCAAGGAAGTATATCTGAAGTGGTATGAGGATATGCTGTTCTGGCGGAAGTTTGAGGACAAGCTGGCCGCAGTATATATACAACAAAAGGTCCGCGGGTTCCTGCACCTTTACAATGGACAGGAAGCGGTGCTTGCCGGTTCCCTCCACGCCATGGACCTGGAAAAAGACCGGATGATTACGGCTTACAGGAACCACGTACAGCCCATTGGCCTGGGTGTCGATCCGAAACGCGTCATGGCCGAGTTGTACGGGAAGGTCACCGGCACCTCCAAGGGCATGGGGGGATCCATGCACATCTTCTCAAAAGAACACCGATTCTATGGCGGACACGGCATCGTGGGCGGGCAGATCCCGCTGGGGGCCGGGCTCGCCTTTGCCGATAAGTATTTTGAGCGGGACGCCGTGACCCTTTGTTACATGGGGGACGGGGCGGTTCGCCAGGGAAGCCTGCACGAAACGTTCAACCTGGCCATGCTCTGGCAACTACCGGTAGTTTTTATCTGTGAAAACAACGGCTATGCCATGGGGACCTCTGTAGCACGGACGGCCCATTCCACGGAGATCTGGAAACTCGGGCTGGGGTATGAAATGCCCTGCGGCCCGGTAGACGGTATGGACCCGGTTACCGTAGCGGAAGAAGTTTACAAGGCCGTGGATCGCGCGCGTACCGGCGGCGGACCCACCTTCCTGGAAATGAAAACCTACCGCTATCGGGGGCATTCCATGTCCGATGCCCAGCACTACCGGACCAAGGAAGAAGTGGAGGAATACAAGAAAATCGACCCGATTACCCAGGTACTCGATGTGATCAAAGACAAGCGCTATGCCACGGACGAGGAAATTTCGGAAATCGACAAACGGGTGAAGCAGCGGGTGAAGGAGTGCGAGAAATTTGCGGAAGAATCCGATTTCCCGCCGGTGGAACAACTTTACGATACGGTATACGAACAGGAAGACTACCCGTTCCTGGCCCACAAATTATAAGATTCAGCAGATGGCAGAAATCATAAAAATGCCCCGACTCAGCGATACCATGGAGGAAGGAACCGTGGCGAAATGGCTGAAACAGGTTGGAGATAAGATCGAAGAAGGCGACATCCTTGCGGAAATCGAAACGGACAAAGCGACCATGGAATTCGAATCGTTCTATGAGGGTACGCTGCTCCATATCGGGATAGAAGAAGGGGACGGCGCTCCGGTGGATGCCCTCCTGGCTATAGTCGGGGAGGAAGGCGAAGACATATCGGGCCTGATCGACGGCGCAGGTTCGGGTGATGCCGGCGCCGGCGAGGACACAAAAGAAACTGTCGCGGAGGAGGCTGCAACCGGGGATGGCTCGGAGGATGCAGAAACTGCCTCCGGGGATGATGCCGGAGGGCAGGCCGAGGTCCCCGAGGGTGTGGAAATAATCCGCATGCCCCGCCTGAGCGATACGATGGAAGAAGGCACGGTTGCCTCCTGGATCAAGAAGAAAGGGGACGCGGTGGAAGAAGGAGATATCCTGGCCGAAATCGAAACGGATAAGGCCACCATGGAATTCGAGTCCTTCTATTCCGGGACCCTGTTGCATATCGGGATTGAAGAAGGCGAATCCGCCCCGGTAGATGCCGTACTTGCGGTGATCGGACCCGAGGGAACGGATGTTGAGGCTGTATTGTCTGCCGGTAGCGGATCCGGCAAACCGGCTGCCACGGAAGAGAAAGGGGCTGAGGCCAAAAAGGAAAGCTCCGAGGAAAAGGCAGCATCCACCGACGGTGCGGCTGCGGGCAGGGAAGAAGCCAGGTCCGGCGGGTCATCGTCTGGTGACGGTCGGATCTTCATTTCGCCCCTGGCCAGGAAAATGGCAGAGGAAAAGGGTATCGACCTGAGTGACGTGGAAGGCACCGGCGACAACGGGCGGATCGTCAAGCGGGATATTGAGAATTACACCCCGTCTGCCAAACCGGCGGCAAGTGTGGGGGAAGGCGCCGCAAAGGCTCCTGCCGAGCAGGCCGTTCCCGCCTCTGCGGCCTCCATGGCCCCTGCCGGGGAGGAATCTGTGGAAGAGGTCAAGAACTCACAGATGCGCAAGGTCATTGCCAAACGCCTGAGCGAATCGAAATTTACCGCCCCCCACTACTACCTGACCATCGAGGTGGATATGAGCCAGGCCATGGCTTCCCGGGCGCGGATCAACGAATTGCCGGACACCAAGGTGTCCTTTAACGATATGGTCGTCAAGGCCTGTGCGATGGCACTGCGGAAACACCCCCAGGTCAACACCACCTGGAACGGGGATACCACAAAGTACAACGGCCACGTGCATATCGGAGTTGCAGTAGCGGTTGAAGAAGGACTGGTGGTGCCCGTCCTGAAATTCACCGACCAGATGAGCCTGACCGCCATCGGGGCATCCGTGAAGGACCTCGCCGGCCGCGCGCGCAACAAGAAACTCACCCCTGCGGAGATGGAGGGGAGTACCTTTACCGTCTCCAACCTGGGGATGTTTGGTATCCGGGAATTTACATCCATCATCAACCAGCCCAACTCGGCGATCCTGTCTGTAGGGGCCATTGTGGAGAAACCGGTGGTCCGGGACGGCCAGATCGTCGTCGGCCATACGATGACCATCACCCTGGCCTGCGACCACCGCACGGTGGACGGCGCCACAGGGGCGCAATTCCTGCAAACCCTGCGGGCTTACCTGGAGCATCCCGTAACGATGCTGGCCTAAATGGAATGCCCGCGAATTCCGGCGAACGGCCAACAGCTGCTGGCCGGGGCGCTTGCCGTACTCCTGCTGCTGGCGCTGGCTTCCTGCGGAGCCGGACGGAAAGTGGCATGCGGGCCGGAAAACTACCGCGAATTCAGCGATTCCGTTGCCATGCAACGTATTGTGGGATTCCTTGCTTCGGATGCCCTGGGGGGGCGGGATACCGGATCCGAAGGGTTGGAACAGGCGGCCACTTACCTGGAGGGCAGGCTCAAAGATTTTGGAATCCAGCCTTATTTTGACGCCTACCGGGACACCCTGACGAACATCGAAGACACCGGATACAATATTGTAGGCTATTTGCAGGGCTCGGAACCCGGGCTTTCCGGGGAATATGTGCTGATCGGGGCCCATTACGACCATATTGGCCGGGTAGCCCCCCGGGAAGGGGACAGCATTGCCAACGGGGCAAACGACAATGCCACGGGTACGGCCATGGTGTTGGAGCTGGCCCGATTTTTTGCCCGCTGTAAACCGCCGGCGCGCAGCCTGGTTTTTGCTTTTTTCTCCGCGGAGGAACGCGGCCTGATGGGAAGCGCCCACCTGGCGAAAAGGCTTAAGGCACAGGGCGCCGATTTATACGCCATGCTCAACTTTGAAATGACCGGCGTCCCCATGGCCGGGAAGGACTACCGGGTCTACCTCACCGGGTATGAAAGGAGTAACCTGGCAGAGGTGGCCAACGAGCTGGCCGGCTCCAAATTGGTGGGGTTGTTGCCCCAGGCCCAGGAGTTCAATTTGTTCCAGCGGTCGGATAACCTGCCGTTCTATCAGGAATTCCAGGTGCCGGCCCATACCTTCTCCACATTTGACTTTACGAACTTTGATTATTACCACCTTCCGGGCGATGAGCCGTCGGGCATGGACTTTGGCCATATGGCAGAGTTGCTGAACGATTTGATCCCCGTGGTAAAAGGTATTGCCGACTCTCCTCCCGCAACCCTGAAAATGTATCCATGGCCCGAATCGCAGTAACCGGAACAAGTCGCGGGATCGGGTATGAACTCGTAAAGTACTGGGCCGGCCAAGGGCACCAGGTCCTTGCGCTATCCCGCAATGAGGCCCCGGTGCTGGACCTCGGATTGCCGGGGGTTACGGCACTTCCCTTTGATATCACGGATGAAAAGGCCTGCGACCGGGTGCGCGACTGGATTGGGGAAAACTGGACCCGTGCGGACATCCTGGTCCACAATGCGGGCAGTCTGGTCAACAAGCCATTCGGGCAAACCGGTACCGCCGATTTCGAGAGGGTATACCGGGTTAATGTTTTTGGCGTAGCGGCACTTACCCGGTCCCTGCTGCCGGTGCTGGAGCCCTCCGGGCACGTGCTGGCGATCAGTTCCATGGGGGGGATACAGGGCAGTGCAAAATTTCCCGGCCTGGCAGCCTACAGTTCCAGCAAGGGTGCGGTGATAACCCTCACCGAGTTGTTGGCCGAGGAGTACAAAGAAACCGGGCCCGCCTTCAATGCCCTGGCCCTGGGTGCCGTCCAGACCGAGATGCTCGAAGCGGCTTTTCCCGGATACCAGGCTCCGGTATCTGCCGCCGAAATGGCGAAGTATATCGGGGATTTTGCCCTGACGGGCCATCATTACTACAACGGGAAGGTGCTCCAGGTCAGCAAGACTACCCCGTAGGGTCGGCTACTTTGATGAATTTATACACGCAGGGCTCGATACACGGATAGTAAAAGATCAGGTTTCCCTCTTCCAACCGGCCCTGAATGCCGTTGACAACACTCTCACTACAGGCAATCAGGATTTCACTTACGGCAATGCGCGTGAAGGAACCCGTGAGGCGTTCTCCTTCTTCGAAGACCCGGCAGACGTGGAAATTGGCTTCGAAGGAATTATCCGAATTGAGGGTGATTTGGAAGCCGGCGTCGCTCGGTTCAAATTCTCCGCTGCCGTCCCCCGGGTCGAATAAGACCTCGGTGAGCAACCAGGTGCCTTCCAGTTGGTTGGGCGTTACCCGATCGTCCCGGTCATTCTGGCAAGCCAGGAGCAGCAGGGCTACAGGCAACAATAGTATCAGCTTTTTCATATCCATAAGATACGGGAATACCGGATGGGTTGGCCGGTAATACGGAAAATTTTTATAGCCTGCCTGCTGCCCCATTAAAATACTACATTTGTAGCCATGGACGACGTGTTGAAGCGATACCTGCCGGAACGAAGCGTGGCACCGTGTCTGGCCCTGATCCGCACCAACGGGGTGCACCTGAAAATCGTCAGCAGGAGGCACACGCGCCACGGCGACTACCGGCCGCTGCCAGGGGGGGGACACCAGATCACCGTAAACGCTTCCCAAAATCCCTATCGGTTCCTGTTGACCCTTATCCACGAGATTGCCCATTTAATTGCCTTTGAACGCTTCGGCAGGCAGATCAAACCCCATGGGTCTGAGTGGAAGGCCACCTTCCGGGACCTGATGCTGCCGTTCCTGCGGCCGGATATCTTCCCGGAACGCCTCCTGCCGTATCTCGCCCGTCACTTTAAAAACCCGAAGGCCAGCAGCAGTACGGATTCCGCCCTGGCCCTGGCCCTGAAATCCTACGACCCGGATGCGGAAGAGCAACAATATGTTTACCAATTGCCGGAAGGGGCCGTTTTCCGCCTCTATAACGGCAAGGTATTTCGCAAGGGGCCGAGACAAATTAAGCGATACCGTTGCATGGAGGTTGCCACCGGAAAATTGTATCTTTTCCAGCCGCATGCAGAAGTTGAATTAGTAAGCGAAGCCTGAATGAACTCATCCAACTATTACGCCGTACTGATGGCCGGGGGCGTCGGCTCCCGGTTCTGGCCGGTAAGTACCCGGCAATTCCCCAAACAATTCCACGATATGCTGGGTACCGGGCAATCCCTCCTGCAACGGACGTTTTCCCGACTTGCCAGGTTTATCCCGGAAGAGCAAATATTGATTCTGACCAACACCCGATACAACGACCTGGTATTGGAGCAATTGCCCGGACTCTCCCCGGAGCAGATCATCGGGGAGCCCGCCATGAGGAACACGGCGCCCTGTATCCTGTACGCCGCCATGAAAATCCGTAAAATGAACCCGGAGGCCCTGATGCTTGTGGCGCCCAGCGACCACTGGATTGAGGACGAAGCGGCATTTGAACGGGACGTAACCGCTTGCTTTTCTCAGTGTGCTGACCACCAGACGCTGTGTACCCTGGGTATTCAGCCCACTTTTCCAAATACCGGTTTTGGCTATATCGAATTCGATGCCGGGGGGAATGCCCCCAGGGAGCTGCGGGACGTGGTGCAGTTTCGGGAGAAACCGGATTACCAAACGGCAAAAGGGTTCCTGCAGCAGGGCAACTTCCTGTGGAACGCCGGGATATTTGCCTGGAGTGCAAAAGGGATCCTGGAAGCTTTCAGGCACTACCAACCGGGGCTTTTTGAGTTGTTTGAAAAGGGGTTGGAAAGCTTCAATACGGAGGGGGAATCAGAATTTATCGAACGCTATTACCCGACGGCGGAAAATATTTCCATCGACTACGCCATTATGGAGCGTTCGGATTCCGTAAAAGTGTTGCCGGCGAGTTTCGACTGGAACGATTTGGGGACCTGGGGCTCGCTTTACGATAAAATGGAAAAGGACCGGCAGGATAATGCGGTGGCACAGGGACGGGTGCTTTCCCGGGACAGTTCGGGCAATATGGTCCGCCTGCCCGGGGAGAAGGTGGCCGTGCTGGAAGGGTTGAAGGATTATATCGTTATCGATAAACCGGAAGTACTGATGATTATCCCCAGGGACCGGGAGCAGGAAATTAAACAATGGGTTGCCGAAGTGGGAGACACCTTCGGCGATGAATATATCTAGCATTCATGAAGGAAAATTTAAACCAGGATCACATTTCCCCCACCCAGGACCCGGACAGCGGGGAGGAGGTTAAGAAAGATTTTCAGGGGCTGGTGGGCAGCGTCCGCAAGTTCCTGACCGAATTGCTCAACATCCGGCGGAACACCGACCAGGACGCTGCCAGGGAGGCGATCGTGGCGGATATTTCCTTTAAGGGGCACACCGCCTGGATCCTGGTGTGTTCCATTTTTATCGCATCGGTGGGCCTGAATGCAAATTCCACCGCCGTGGTAATCGGGGCGATGCTTATTTCCCCGCTGATGGGCCCCATCCTCGGCATCGGGATGTCCCTTGCGATCAACGATATCGATACGCTCCGGCGTTCCCTGAAGAATTTTGCCGTCATGGTCGTGCTCAGCGTGTTGACGGCTTACCTGTTTTTTGAATTCTTCCCGCTCCGGGACGAGTCGTCCGAGTTGCTCGCGCGGACCGAGCCGGATATCCGGGATGTACTCATCGCGTTCTTCGGCGGTCTGGCCCTGGTGATTGCCCGGGCCAAGAAAGGGACCATTGCGAGCGTGATCTTCGGGGTCGCCATCGCCACAGCGCTGATGCCGCCCTTGTGTACCGTAGGGTTTGGCCTGGCCATCGGCAACTGGGACTACGCGGCAGGGGCCATGTACCTCTTTACGATCAACACGATATTTATCGCGTTGGCCACCTTCCTGATCCTGAAGATCCTCCGGTTCCCCATGGTGCGCTACGCCAATTCAAAGAAGCGCCGCTTTATTGCCCGGATGGCCTCCCTGATTGCGATCCTGGTCATGGTGCCGGCGGGGTATACCTTCTACAAGGTGTTCCAGGAGTCGCGGTTCCGCGGGCAGGCCCGGGAATTTATCAGCGAGACCATTGGCATCTACCAGTTCCCGGGCAATGGGCGCTATATGGAAAACCTCACCCAGATTGAATACCGGGAAGACGGTACTTCGGTGATTGAGCTGGTTTGCATGGGGGATGACGTGATCCCGGAAAATGTGATACAGACCTGGCGTGCCCGGAAGAACAGCTACGCAAAACTCGCCGATGCGGAACTCAAGATTGTCCAGGGCGGACGGGACGACGGGGAGGAAAAATTCCGCTATGTCAACGAGCTCTATGAAGCCAAAAAGGCGGAACTACTGAACAAGGATGAACGCATCCGGCTGCTCGAGGAGGAGCTCACCAGTATGCGGAGCCTGGCCGACGGCATGGTGCCCTTCGGGGAGATATCCGCCGAGGCCCGGGCCAGTTACGAAAACCTCGTCGGGTTGGGGTTTGCCTATACGCTGCAAACCGATTTCAACAAGACGGATACCATCCCGCTTTTTGAGGCCCGGTGGCGGGAAGATATTCCGCAGGCGGTGCGGCAGGAAGACCAGAGGCGCCTTTCCAACTGGCTCCGGACGCGGCTGAAAAACCAGAAGATCCAGGTGCGGGAGGCCGGGAGCTGAGACCCGGGTTTTGGTAGTTGTGGTCAGGTTGGTTGCGGCTGTGGCTGTGCCAGCTGTGGCTGTGCGGTCCGGGGCGTATTAGTTTTTACCCTCCAGATACATCTGGCGCACCTTCTTGAAGAGTTCCGAGGAATAGACAAAATTGGTGACGGCCTCATTGTCCGTGCGGAAGATTTCCTTTTTGGTCCCTTCCCATTCTTTGATCCCGTTTTTCAAAAAGATGATTTTTTCCCCGATTTCCATGACGGAATTCATGTCGTGGGTATTGATCACCGTGGTGATGTTGTATTCCTCGGTGATTTCCTGGATCAGGTTGTCGATAAGCATGGCCGTTTTCGGGTCGAGTCCGGAATTCGGCTCGTCGCAAAACAGGTACTTCGGGTTCATGACGATGGCGCGGGCGATGGCGACGCGTTTCTGCATTCCCCCGGAAATTTCCGCAGGGTACTTTTTGTGGGCATCCACCAGGTTCACCCGATGGAGCACGAAATCCACCCGCTCCTGCATTTCCGCCCGGGACTGTTTGGTAAACATATCCAGGGGGAACATCACATTCCCCTCCACTGTCATGGAGTCGAAAAGGGCGCTGCCCTGGAAGACCATCCCCATTTCCTGCCGCAGGTCCCGACGGACCTCCCGCGTCATTTCCGAATAGGCCTTGCCCTCGTACAGGATATTGCCCGCCGTCGGGGTTAGCAAGCCGAGGAGGCACTTCATGAATACGGTTTTCCCCGAGCCGCTTTGGCCGATAATCAGGTTGGTCTTCCCCTTCTCGAAGGTGGTGGAGATTCCCTTGAGGACTTCGGTGTCGCCGAACGACTTTCGCAGGTTTTCTACTTCTATCATCAGCCGAGCAGCAATTGTGTTAGGATATAATTCATGACGATGATCACCACGCTGGTCCACACAAAGGAGACCGTGGAGGCCTTGCCGACTTCCAGGGCGCCCCCCTTCATATAGAAGCCGTGGTAGGAAGGGACCGTGGCAATGATAAAGGCAAACACCACCGATTTGATAAACGAATACATCACGTGGAACGGGATGAAATCCAGTTGCAGGCCCTCGATAAAGTCGGCACTCGAACTGAAACCGCCGAACACCCCGGCTATCCAACCCCCCAGAATTCCCACATACATGGCAATTGCCACCACAAACGGGTAGAGCAACATGGCGATGATCTTCGGGAATACCAGGTAATTAAGCGCATTGACCCCCATGACTTCGAGGGCGTCGATCTGTTCCGTTACCCGCATGGTGCCGATGCTCGAGGTAATATACGAGCCCACTTTTCCGGCCATGATAATGGAGGTGAATGTGGGGGCGAACTCCAGGATCACCGATTGGCGGGTGGCAAAACCAATCAGGTTCTTGGGTATCAACGGGTTGCTGATATTCAAAGCGGTCTGTATCGCTACAACCCCCCCGATAAAGAAGGAAATAAAGATGATGATGCCCATGGACCCGTAGATCAGTTCATCGATTTCCTTGAGGATCAGGGATCGCATGATTGGCCACTTGGTGGGCTTTTTGAAAGTTTCGACAATCATGATTGCGTAACTCCCTATAGATGCCAGGTAGTTCATAGGTCGCGCCGGGCTTAGGTTCGTAAAAATAACAATATTCACATTGATTTAAATCCAGTTCCGGGGGATAAACAGGACGAATCCCTATTTTTGATACCAAAATCAACTCCCATGACGCGAAATCCGATCATAAGGCACTGGCTGACGACAATCGCCCTGCTGGCCCCCATTGTACTCCTCACCGCCCAGGTCTCTATCCGGGAACGACGCGGGGATTCCCGGGCCGAGGTGTTTGAGCGCCCCCCGAAACTCATTGTCGGCATCGTGGTAGACCAGATGCGCTTCGATTACCTGTCCCGGTTCTGGAACCACTACGGGGAAGGCGGTTTCAGGCGGCTGGCCGGCGATGGCTTCCTCTGCCGGAACCACCATTTCAACTATGCCCCTACCAGCACGGGCCCCGGCCATGCCTCTGTATATACGGGTACGACCCCCGCGGTCCATGGGATTATCGGCAATAGCTGGTTCGACAAAGTGACCGGGGAAAATGTCTACTGCGCCGGGGACGACCAGGTGGAATCCGTGGGGACCACCAGTGACGCCGGGAAGATGTCTCCCCACCGCCTGATGGTAACCACCATTACCGACCAGCTGAGGCTCCACCATCAAATGCGATCCAAGGTGATAGCCGTTGCCCTGAAAGACCGGGGCGCTGCCCTGCCGGGCGGCTTTACCGCGAACGCGGCCTATTGGTTTGAAGGGGGGGCTGCAGGTAACTGGATCAGCAGCTCGTATTATATGGAAACGCTGCCGGAATGGGTCCGCGCCTTCAATGCGTCGGACGCCGCTGAAAAGTATAAGCGGGTTTGGGAACCGGCCAAACCCCTGAACACCTATGCCGAGAGCGGCCTGGACAACGTGGTGTACGAAAGTGCGTTTAACGGGCAGGCGGCCCCGGTTTTCCCCTACGACCTGCCGGCTCTCTGGGAGGACAACGGGCAATTCGGCCTCCTGCGGGTAACGCCCTTCGGCAACAGCCTCACCCTGGATTTTGCCCTGGCTGCCCTGGAGGCGGAAGGGCTCGGGGACGACCTGATCACCGACTTTTTAGCCATCAGCTTTTCGAGTACCGACTACGTGGGCCATAAATTCGGCGTGGATTCCAAGGAAGTCCAGGACACCTATATCCGGCTCGACCAGGACCTGGAACGGATGCTGGATGCCCTGGATAAAAAGGTGGGCGAAGGGGAGTATACGGTATTTCTGACCGCCGACCACGGGGCGGTGCAGGTACCGGCCTTCCTGGCCGACCAGCGGGTGCGTGCGGGATATCCCGACTCCGGTGAAATGCACCGGCGTTTCGGGGAATTCCTGCAATACACCTACGGCACCACGGACATTGTCCGCGCCACTTCGAATTCCCAGATATTCCTGGACCACGATGTGCTCCGCAACCTGGAATTGGAACCCGCCCAGGTACAGGCGCAGATGGCCGGGGAGCTCCTGGGATACGACGGGATCAACCGGGTCTATACGGCCACCCAGATGCAGGGTTCAACATACCAGGACGGAATTCCGGCCATCCTGCAACAGGGGTACAACCAGAAACGCTCCGGAGACTTGTTGCTGGTTTATGACCCGGGCTTTGCCGAGTATTCCCGGACGGGATCTACCCACGGCACAGTGCACAATTACGATACGCATATCCCGCTGATTTTCTATGGGCACGGCGTGCGGCCCGGCCAGTCGTTCCGCAGGACGGAAATCCCGGATATCGCGCCAACGTTGGCGGCCATGTTGGGGATTGCATTTCCAAATGGCACCACGGGGGAACCTATTGTGGAAATCCTACGATAGCTTCCGGCGAATTTCCCGCCAGCGCCAGTTGCGGGCAAATGCCCCTTCCTGACGGGTCAGTAACCTCCCGGAACCCGAAAAGAACGCGCGGAGGTACCCGGAGAGGTGCTGGAAAGGGAGGAGTGGATTCCGACGTTTCCAGGCCATTTTCAACGAAGAGAGCAGGCTGATGCCAACCCCGTAGCGGAGCTGATAGAGCGCCTGTCCCTGCAGCCTGGCATTTCTGGCTGAATAGGCAAAGCCGGTAGGCCGCATATGGATCACCTTCAACTCCGGCAGCGTGCGGACGCCAAACCCGTGGTAGCGGGCCAACAGGGCGTCGGCCATATCCCACCCAATGGAAGGCCGCAGCCCGCCAATGGTCCGGAAACAGGCTTTACTGTAGAGTTTCACGGGGCCGCGGACATGCCCGGGCCCGGCGATGGGCTCATAGACGGTTTTTCCGTTTCGTTCCACATAGAGGTGGCCCCCGCAGAGGCCCAGGCCCGGATGCGCTTCAAAGGCTTCCAGGACTTTTCGGAAGTAGTCGGGGGGAAGGAGGATATCCGCGTCGAATTTCCCGATGAAATCGTAGGGTTGTTCGGTCTGGCTGAGCCCGTACTCAAAACACTCCACAACTTTGGGCCCCGGTTGGTGGCCCGAACCGGAAGTCCGGCCGGCCAATCGGATCCAGTCGTGTGCCCGGGCAAACTCCCCGGCGATTTGGGCGGTGCGGTCCGTGCTGTTGTCATCTACGATGAGCAGCTCGTCCGGCTGCCGCTCCTGGCTGGCGAACGATTCCAAACAGGCGCGCAGGTACTTCCCCTCGTTGTGGGCGGGCATGATAATTACGAGCCGTTTGCTGTTTTCAGTTGCCAAATTCCGGAGGGTTAATTGCCGTCGGTGGGCGACAGGCCGGGGCGTTCCGCATAAACCAGGTAATACCTGGGGGTAAAACGCCTCAACAGTGGCCGGAAGCCGATTTTTTGAACCGGGTGGGCCCACTGGAGCCGGTCCTTGATAACCCACCCGGATTTTTCGAGCAACCAGTCAAACTGCCAGGCTTCGAATTCGTGGAAATGCCGGTCGCGGTCATCGGTTTTGGAGCGGTACGCACTGGCAAACCACAGCCTGAGCGGGACGCTGGCCAGGAGTTTGTCGCCCGGTATGGCCCGCAGGACGTTATAGGGGGCCACCAGGTGCTCGAGGATCTCAAAGGCAGTGACTACCCCGGCCCCGGTGTTTTTGATGGCTTCCAGGTCTTCGTCCAGGTCCTCTCCCTGCGTATTGCTGACGGTATATCCATGCTCCCGCATAATCTCCGCAAAGGGGTTATCCACCCCCAGATCCAGGATGGTCTCTTCCGGACGGATATGCTTCCGGAGGAATTCCAGGGTGAGTCTGTAGCGTTTTTCGGGATAATGGGTGTACATGGCTATTCGACAGTTTCGGCATACGCCTCGAGCGGGGCGCAGGTACACATCAGGTTGCGGTCGCCAAAGGCGTCGTCCACGCGCCGGACGCTGGGCCAGAATTTATTCTCCCGCACATGGGGCAGGGGAAAGGCCGCCTCGGCCCGGCTATACGGGTAATCCCAGGTATCGGCGGTAACCATGTCCGCGGTATGGGGGGCGTTTTTCAGGATCGGGTTGGGCTGCTCCCCGGAAAGATCAATTTCCCGGCGGATGGACAGGAGCGCATCGCAAAAGCGGTCGAGTTCTTCCAGGCTTTCGCTCTCCGTGGGTTCGATCATCATGGTCCCGGCTACCGGGAAAGAGACCGTCGGCGAATGAAAGCCGTAATCGATCAGGCGCTTGGCGATATCTGTAACCTCGATTCCCATTTTTTTGAACGGACGGCAATCGATGATCATTTCGTGGGCAGCCCGCCCGAGTTCCCCGGTATACAGGATGGGATAGGCTTCCCGCAGGCGCTCCTTGATATAATTGGCGTTCAGGATGGCGATTTTGGTGGCCTGCGTCAGGCCCTCCGCACCGAGCATCCGGATATAGGCATAGGAAATCAGGCAGACCAGGGCGCTTCCCCAGGGGGCTGCCGAAATGGCCGGGATACCGTGTTTGCCGCCCGTTTCCACGAGCGGGTTTTTGGGCAGGAATTCCGCCAGCTGGGGTGCCACGCAGATGGGGCCCACCCCCGGGCCGCCCCCGCCGTGGGGGATGGCAAAGGTCTTGTGGAGGTTCAGGTGGCAGACGTCGGCCCCGATGGTGGCCGGGTTGGTGAGGCCTACCTGGGCGTTCATGTTGGCGCCGTCCATATAGACCTGGCCCCCGTTATCGTGGATGAGCTGGGTTACCTGCCGGATGGAGGATTCGAAGACCCCGTGCGTGGACGGGTAAGTGACCATCAGTGCGGCCAGGGAATCGCTGTGGGCGGCTACTTTCTCCTCCAGGTCGGCCACGTCGATATTCCCCTTGTCGTCGGTTTTGGTTACCACCACCTTCATGCCCGCCATCACGGCCGAAGCCGGGTTGGTCCCGTGGGCCGAAGCCGGGATCAGGCAGACATTGCGGTGGCCTTCTCCCCGGGACTCGTGGTAGGCCCGGATGACCATCAACCCGGCGTATTCGCCCTGGGCGCCGGAATTCGGCTGGAGGGAAGTGGCCGCAAAACCCGTGATTTCGGTTAGGTAGGCCTCGAGTTTTCTGAGCATCTTCTGGTACCCTGTTGCCTGGCTTACCGGCACAAACGGGTGGAGGTTGCCCCATTCCGCCATGCTCAGCGGCAGCATCTGGGTGGCGGCATTCAGTTTCATCGTACAGGATCCCAGCGAGATCATCGAATGGTTCAGCGCCAGGTCTTTTCGCTCGAGTTTTTTCAGGTAGCGCATCATCTCGGTTTCCGAGTGGTAGCGATTGAAGACATCCTGCCCGAGAAAGTCAGTGGCCCTGCGGAGTCCTGCCGGGATTCGGGATTCCGCGGAGAAGTCGGTGCAGCCCGGACTGTCCGTGCCCAGGGCGCGGGCAAAAACTTCCAGGATGTCTGCGATATCCCCGGGCCCGGTGGTTTCGTTCAGGGAGACGGATACGCCATCCCCGAAGTAATTCAGGTTGATACCGGCTGCTTCCGCTTCCTTTCGGACGGCCCCGGCGGGCACCTCCGCGGTCACCGTATCGAAAAAGCTGGAATGCCGGAGGGATACGCCCATTTTTTCCAGGCCTTCGGCAAGGGATGCCGCCGCTGCGTGGATGTTGCCTGCAATCCTCCGCAAGCCGTCCGGCCCGTGGTATACCGCATAGGCGCCTGCCATCACGGCCAGCAATACCTGGGCGGTACAAATATTTGAAGTGGCCTTGTCCCGTTTGATATGTTGTTCCCGGGTCTGTAGGGCCATCCGCAGGGCCGGTTTCCCGTCCACATCCTTGCTCAGGCCGATGATCCGCCCCGGGATTTGCCGCTTATAGGCCTCCCGGGTGGCAAAAAAGGCTGCGTGCGGCCCGCCATACCCCATCGGTATGCCAAAGCGCTGCGTACTGCCAACCACCACATCGGCCCCGAATTCCCCCGGGGGTACCAACAGGCAGAGACTCATCAGGTCTGCTGCAACTGCTACTTTGATATCCAGGCTGTGGGCCTGCGCCACAAAATCCCCGAATTCGCCTACGGAGCCGTCGGCTGCGGGGTATTGGAGGAGGGCGCCAAAGAAGTCCCCGTCGAGGCGGGCCGTTTCGGGAGCGCCCGGGACGAGTTCAATCCCCAGGGGCGCCGACCGGGTTTCCAGCAGGGCAAGTGTTTGCGGGAGCACACCCTCAGAGACAAAAAATTTGAAACACCCGGTTTTCTTTTGTTCCCTGCTTCGCAGTTCAAAGATCATGGCCATGGCTTCTGCCGCTGCCGTGCTTTCGTCCAGGAGGGAGGCGTTGGCCAGTTCCATGCCTGTGAGGTCGCTGACGACGGTCTGAAAATTGAGCAGGGCTTCCAGGCGCCCCTGGGCGATTTCCGCCTGGTAAGGGGTATAGGCCGTATACCATCCGGGATTCTCCAGGATGTTGCGCTTGATAACGGAGGGCGTAATCGTAGGATGGTATCCGAGACCGATATAGGATTTCATCAGGTCGTTCTCCCGTCCCAGTTCGTGTATGTGCTGCAGGAATTCATGTTCGGCCATGGGCGGGTCCAGTTGCATGGGCCCTTTCAGGCGAATGCCGTCCGGCAGGGTTTCATAGATGAGTTGTTCGAGGTTTTCCACCCCGATCCGCCCTGTCATGGCCGGCAGGTCGCCGGTGCGAATGCCCAGGTGGCGGGAAGCAAATTGCGCAGTTTTCATAGCAATCCGGATTGACTTTTTAGAGGTCACAAAATTAGGTATAAATTACTGGATAACCGCGGATAGGCGCACAGTGTCAGGTGAAAGTTTTTAACCGGAATCCCGGCTTATGAACACTTTGGCATACCTTTGCCCCATGCGCCTTTACCACGCAGTTTTCCGCATGTATGTCGGTGGAAGTATCCACGTTGCGGCCGTATTGCTGGCGCTGCTCTACTATACGGAGCGGCTATCCGGGGCTACCGTGCAGCCGGAGTATTACGGCGCCCTGTTCTTTGGGAGTATTGCGGGTTACAATTGCCTGAAATACGGGGCGGAGCCCTGGAAGTACCGACCGAAAAAGGGATCGCGCATCCGGCTGTTATTTGCCCTGAGCCTCGTTTGCCTGTTGGTGGGCCTGTATTTCCTGTTTCTGCTGGATATACCCTACTGGTGGATGAGTGCGGCATGCGCCGTATTGGCTGCCCTGTATTCGCTGCCCCTGTTTCCGGGCTTTCGGAACCTGCGCAGTTTTGGCTTGCTGAAGGTGCCTCTGGTAGCCCTGGTCTGGGTGGCAGCCACGGTCTGGATACCGGTATGGGGCAGCGGAAGTACTCTTGGCTGGGACCTTTGGGTGGAGAGTGTCCAGCGATTCCTATGGGTGGGATTGCTGATGCTGCCTTTCGAAATACGGGATATGGATTCGGATCCGCCGGCCATCCGTACGCTGCCGAGGCGGCTGGGGATGGCCGGAACCCGCCGGCTGGGGTGGATCGGGGCCTTCTTGCTTTTGGTGACGGTGGCGCTTAAGGATCTGCCAACAGGCGCAGAGTGGGTGAGTAAGGGGCTCGCGGCTGTTTTAACCGGGCTCGCCATCCAGTTCAGCAGCAGGGATCAACCCCCCTATTACGCTTCCTTCTGGGTGGAGGGCATTCCCATGGTATGCCTGGCGGCATTCGTAGCCTGGGATCAGCTGGCCGGGCCCTGACCCCGTTCCTTTTCCAGCCGTTGTTTTAATTTTTCCTTTTCCTCCTCCGGCAGGACGTGGAGTGAAGCCTGGTTGCACAAGTCGGTGAGCCGGCTGTTTTTCCTGGAAAAGCGCGCACATTGCCGGCAGACAATCAGGTGGGCCCACAGCCGGAGCCGCTCCGCCAGGGAGGCTTCCCTGTACTGGTTCTTATGGCAGATCGTTACCGCTTCGTCACAACTGATCATGTCGCTTGTTTAAACCATATTTCGTTCAGGCACCCCATCAGGGCCGTTCGGGCCCTGTGTACGATTACCCAGAGATTAGACGGGTTAATATCCAATTCTTTACAAACATCTTCCGTACGCATCCCGCGTATGGTTTTCATGGTGAATACCTGCGCCTGCTTTTCGGGTAAACGTCCGATGCATTCCCGGATGGCCTGCCCGAGTTCCTCGTTTTCGACCGTGTCGTTTTCCTTTGTGGATTCCGGGTCTGCGGCCATCTCTTCCAGCCAGTCGCCTTCCTGCCCGGATTGGGAGGAATAATGCATCCGGACCTCTGCCTTGCCCTTGAAGGTGTTCGATTTGCGGTAATGATCGATGACTTTGCGTTTGAGGATGGCTATGAGCCAGGTCTTTTCGGCGGCATTCCCTTTAAAGTTGGGAGCCGACTGTAAGCCGGCGACGAAGGTTTCCTGAACGAGGTCCCTGGCGAGTTCCTCGTCGTTTACCCGTACCACGGCGTAATTATAGAGGTAATCCGCATAGCGGTCTACCCATTTTTCTGGATGTAATTCTTGTTTGGGCATCCGGGTAAAACTAGGATCAAAAATAACTGAAATTTAAGGAATAATGCTACCTTGCTCTAAAGAGTCGTTCGTATATGAAACCATTGATCGCGTTATTTTTGGCCATGTGTTCCCTGCAGGTTGCGGCACAGGCGGAACAATTGCCCATGGAGGCATTCAATCCGTCCTCCCTGTCCGAAGGGGCGGTACTGCTGGATGTCCGGACCCCTGCGGAATTCAATGAGGGTCACCTGCCGGGGGCCGTCAATATCGACTGGTTTGCCGACGATTTCAACTCGCGGTTGGAAGATATCCCGAAAGATGCCGAAATCTACCTGTATTGCAAAAAAGGGGGGCGGAGCGCCCGGGCCTCCGAAAGGCTTCTCACCCTGGGCTATACCCGTGTGGTCGACCTGACCGGCGGGTACGACGCTTACCACCCCGGACAGTAAACGAACTAGTTCGCGGCAGGCACCAGGCCGGCCCGTTTGAGCAGGGCGTCGATTTCCGGCTCGCGGCCCCGGAAACGGACATAGAGTTCCATCGGGTCCTCGGTACCCCCCCGCGACAGGATGTGATCCCGGAAACGACGGGCTGTTTCCCGGTCAAATATCCCGGATTCCCTGAATGAGGCAAAGGCATCCGCGTCGAGGACCTCGGCCCATTTGTAGCTGTAGTAGCCCGAGGCGTACCCGCCCTGGAAAATATGCGCAAAAGCCGTGCTCATGCAGGTTTCCGGATGTTCGGGGAAGAGCCGGGTAGGTGCAAATGCTTCGGATTCATGCGCTTTGACATCCGTGATGTCCGACGGGTTGCCCCCGTGCCAGGCCATGTCGAGGAATCCGAAGCTGAGCTGGCGCACCGTGGCGATCCCCTCCTGGAAATTCGCGCTGGCCTTGATTTTTTCAATCAATGTATCCGGCAAAATTTCCCCGGTTTTGTAATGTCTGGCAAAAAGCGCCAGGGCGTCGGGCTCGTAACACCAGTTTTCCATGAGCTGGCTGGGCAGTTCCACAAAATCCCAGTATACCGACGTTCCGGATAGCCCCGGGTAGGTGGTATCTGCGAGCATCCCGTGGAGGGCGTGCCCGAATTCATGGAAGAGGGTGGTCACCTCGTCAAAGGTCAGCAAGGCGGGTTGGCTGGAGGTCGGCCGCGTAAAGTTGCATACGATGGCGATATGCGGGCGCTCCACCGTACCGCCTTTGCGGTATTGGGGTTTATAGGAAGTCATCCAGGCGCCACCCCGTTTTCCGGGGCGCGGGTGGAAATCCGCGTAGAACAGGGCTACCAGCTTCCCATCCGCATCCACAACCCGGTAGGTGCGGACTTCCTCGTGATAGGTGGGGAGGGAATCCTCAGGCTGGAAGGACAGGCCGTAGAGCCGGCCGGCTATTTCAAAAACGCCGTCAATGACGTTCTCGAGCTGGAAGTACGGTTTGAGGATTTCATCGTCCAGCGCAAATTTTTCCTGTTTTAGTTTTTCCGAATAATAGGCTTTGTCCCAGGGCTCCAATTGGGTCAGCCCGTCCCGTTTTTCCGCGTAGGCTGCCAGTTCCCCAAGCTCTCGTTTTGCTGCAGGCAGCGCCTTCTCCAAGAGTTCCTCCAGGAATTCCCGGACGGTTTCCGGGGATTTTGCCATGCGCTGCTCCAGCACGAAATCGGCGTGGCTCGCGTAGCCCAGCAACCGGGCCCGTTCAAAGCGGAGGTTGGCAATCCTGAGCACAATTTCCCGGTTGTCCCGGGCATCGCCGTGAAACCCCTTGCTGCCGAAGGCCAGGTAGAGTTCTTTTCGCAGGTTCCGGTTAGCGGCGTACTTCATAAACGGGAGGTAAGACGGGTAGTCCAGCGTAATGATCCACCCTTCCTTGCCGCCCGACCCGGCGCGTATGCGGGCCGCTTCGCGCTGGGACTCCGGCAGGCCTTCCAGGTCTTCTTCCCGGGTGATGTGCAATTCGTAGGAATTGGTTTCCTCCAGGATGTGCTCCCCGAAGGTGAGCTTCAATCGGGACAATTCCGAATCGATTTCCCGCAGCCGTTTTTTGCCCGCGGCATCCAGCAGGGCGCCGTTCCTCCTGAAGTGCAGGAATTTCTTTTCCACTAAGGTCCGGGATTCGGCATCCAGGTCCATCGTTTCCCGGGCCTCGTAGACTTGCCGGACACGGTCAAAGAGGGACTCGTTCAGTGTAATATCGTTGCTGAATTCGCTGAGCAGGGGGGAGACTTCCTGGGCCAGCGCCTGGATTTCAGCATTGGTCTCGGCGGCATTCAGGTTGAAGAAGATACTGCTGATGCGGTCCAGCCTGGAGCCGGCATAATCCAGGGCTGCAATCGTATTCTCAAAATCCGGCGGGGCCGGATGGTCCGCAATAGCGTCGATTTCCGCCCGGGCTTCGGCCAGTGCTGCGTCAAAGGCGGGCTTGAAATGTTCGGTTCGGATCGATGAAAAAGGGGCAGCGTCAAAGGGCTGCAGCAGCGGGTTCTCCATGTTTTTGGATTTGGAATGCGAGAGGTTTCTATTTCCGGCCGGGCAGTGGCTCTGGCCTCAGCTATTGAATTTGCGGCGCACTTCGCTGGCGCCATCGAGTACTTTCTCCTTGAGGGATTCCTTAAAGGCGATAATTTTTTTAAGTAGTGCGGGGTCGGAACTGCCCAGGATCTGTGCTGCCAGGATACCGGCATTCCGGGCCCCGTTCAGGGCTACGGTGGCTACCGGCACCCCTCCCGGCATTTGCAGGATGGAGAGGACCGAATCCCATCCGTCGATGGAGTTGGAACTCCTGACCGGCACCCCGATAACCGGCAGGGGCGAATACGCGGCTACCATCCCCGGCAAGTGGGCAGCGCCACCGGCCCCGGCAATAATGACGGAAATGCCTTTTTTATGCGCCTCGCTGGCAAATTCAGCGAGCTTTTCCGGCGTCCGGTGGGCCGAAACGATGTCGACTTCCACGGTTATTTCCAACTTTTGCAACAGGTCGATAGCTTCCTGCATGACAGGCAGGTCGCTTGTACTGCCCATGACAACGGCTACTTTACTCATGCTTCCTTCGTTTTGGATTGGACCCGGATCCGGGCCTTGACTTTTGCGGCGGTTTCCCGGGCTTTTTCCAGGGAGGCGTCTGCGATGGTTACGTGCCCCATTTTCCGGAAGGGCCGCGTTTCCTTTTTCCCATAAATATGCGGGCTGACTCCGGGCATTGCCAGGATGTCCCCGATTCCTTCATAGCTCACAGGCCCCCGGTGGTCTGCTTCGCCTACCAGGTTGACCATGACCGTGGCCACCTTGTTATCCGTACTGCCCAGGGGCAGGTTGAGGATGGCCCGGAGATGTTGTTCGAACTGGTCCGTATAACTGCCTTCCAGGCTGAAATGCCCGCTGTTGTGGGGCCGGGGCGCCACCTCGTTAACCAGGATGTCCCCGCCGGGCGTGAGGAAAAGCTCAACGGCCAGCAGGCCGACGGCGCCATATGCCGAAGCGGCCTTTAACGCTATTTCACGCGCTTTGCCGGCCAGCTTGTCCGGGATACGGGCCGGGCAGAGCACATATTCCACCTGGTTGGCTTCCGGGTGGAACTCCATTTCCACTACCGGGTAGGTGACGACTTCCCCGTCCGGGTTCCTGGCTACGATAACTGCGAGTTCCGTGGCAAAATCCACCAGGTTTTCCGCAATGCATTCCACGTTGGGAAGTCCCTGCAGGTCGGCGGCTTCCCGGACGATCTTCACGCCCTGCCCATCGTAACCGAACCGGGCGCTTTTCCAGACAAACGGCAGGGAGAGCCCTCCGTTTTTCAGGCTGTCGGTTATCTCACTGGTGTAGGCAAACCGGGTGAACGGCGCGGTGGGAATACCCTTATCCGTATAGAATAATTTCTGGCTCGCCTTGTTCTGTATGGTCCGGAGCATGGCCGGCGGCGGATAGACGCGCACGCCCTGGTCTTCCAGGTCCTCCAGGGCGGAAACATTGACGTTTTCGATCTCGATGGTCAGGACATCCACGTCCCGGCCAAAGTCCATCACCGTGTCGTAGTCCATCAGGTCGCCTTGCTGAAATTGGTTGCAGGCCAACCGTGCCGGCGCTGCACCGGACGGGTCCAGCACCTTGGTGGCAATATCCCATTGGCGCGTTTTGTAAAGGAGCATTTTCCCCAGTTGGCCGCCTCCCAGGATCCCAAGGGTAAAATCGGTAGAAAAATATGGCTTGGTGCCCGGCATATTCGGGTGTTTTCGTTTTATGAACGGTCCCACAAAAATACAGCTTAATCTCAGAAAGCCGGGGGCCCCCGGTCAAAAAAGAAAAATCAAAACACTATCTTCGCGTTTCTAATAAGGCATGGAACAGTCGGTAACAATTTACGGCAAACGATTTAACCATTTTATCCCGGAATCCGAGATCCTCAGGGCAGTGGAGAAGGTGGCTGCTGAAATCGCGGAGGATTACAGGGACGCCGTACCCGTTTTTGTGGGCGTCCTCAACGGGGCCTACATGTTTGTCTCCGATTTTATGAAACACTACCCGCATCCCTGCGAGCTCACCTTTGTTAAGCTGAGTTCCTACAGGGGGCTGACCTCCACGGGGATTGTGGAAACCCTGCTGGACCTTCCCGAACAGGTAGAGGGGCGGCACGTTATCATCCTGGAAGACATCGTGGATACGGGGCGCACCCTCCAGGAACTCGTGCATTTGTTTGCCAACAAGAATGTCAAAGACTTCAGGATAGCCACCTTGTTCTACAAATCGGAAATCTACAACGGGGAGTACCCGATCGACTATTTCGGCCTGGAAATCCCCGATAAATTTATTGTGGGTTACGGCCTGGATTACAAAGAGCAGGGCCGGAACCTGCGCGATATTTACCAACTAAACAAACCACCCATGATCAACCTGGTCTTATTTGGGAAACCCGGGGCCGGAAAAGGTACCCAGGCGGCTTTCCTGAAAGAGAAGTACGACCTGAAGCACATCTCCACCGGCGATGTGTTCCGATACAACATCAAGAACGGCACGGAACTCGGCAACCTGGCGAAATCCTATATCGATAAAGGGGACCTGGTGCCCGATGAGGTTACCATCCGGATGCTGCAGGAGGAGGTCGAGAAAAACCCGGAAGCCGCAGGCTTTATTTTTGACGGGTTCCCCCGGACTGTGGCGCAGGCCGAAGCCCTGGACGATTTCCTCCGGACCAAGGACATGCAAATCGACGCTACCATTGCCCTGGAGGCCTCGGACGACGTCCTGCTGGAGCGACTCCTGGAGCGCGGCAAGGTCAGCGGCCGTTCGGACGACCAGGACCCGGAGAAAATCAAGAACCGTTTCCGGGAATACAACGAGAAAACGGCACCCCTTAAATCCTACTACGAGGAACAGGATAAATTCTACAGCGTAAACGGGATCGGCGAGATCCAGGAGATTACCGACCGCCTGGCCGGGGTCATCGAATCGCTGTAGGACCAATCAGCGGCTGCAACAGGCCGCAGTAACCAACACCTGCACCCCATGACGGAAGGCAACTTTGTCGATTATGTTAAGATCCACCTCCGGTCCGGGAAGGGGGGGCAGGGTTCTGCGCACCTCAGGCGCGAAAAATACGTCGCCAAGGGCGGTCCGGACGGCGGGGACGGCGGCCGGGGCGGCCATGTGATCGTCCGGGGAAACAAGGATCTCTGGACCTTGCTGGGCTTTAAGTTCAAACGCCACTTCCAGGCGGGCCACGGGGAACACGGAGGACGCCAGCGCAGCACCGGGGCGGACGGGGAAGACGTCGTTCTGGAGGTTCCGTTGGGCACGGTGGTAAAGGATACCGATTCCGGGGAGCAACTCTTTGAGATTACCGAAGACGGGCAGGAGGAGATCGTGGCCGAAGGCGGGAAGGGGGGCCGGGGCAACTGGCACTTCAAGAGCTCCACAAACCAAACGCCCCGCTATGCCCAGCCGGGGTTGCCCGGGGAGGAGAAAAACCTGCTGTTGGAGCTTAAAGTGCTCGCGGATGTTGGGCTAGTGGGCTTTCCGAATGCCGGAAAATCCACGCTCTTAGCCGCCTTGACTTCCGCCAAGCCAAAAATTGCCGACTACGAGTTTACCACTCTCAAACCCAACCTGGGGATTGTCAAATACCGGGATTTTCAGAGCTTTGTCATCGCGGATATCCCGGGGATTATCGAAGGCGCCTCCGAGGGGAAGGGCCTGGGGCATTATTTCCTGAGACATATCGAGCGAAATGCCTTGTTGTTGTTCCTGGTGCCGGCAGACAGCCAGGACATTGCCTCCGACTACCAGGTCCTGCTCGGGGAACTCCGCAAATACAACCCGGAACTGCTGGACAAGCGTCGGTTGCTCGCCGTTTCCAAGTCCGACCTGCTCGACGCGGAGCTCACCCGGGAACTCGACGCTGAATTGCAGAACAGTTTGCCCGGGGTGCCTAACCTGTTTATCTCCTCGGTTTCCGGCCAGGGCCTGACGCAGCTGAAGGATCAGCTCTGGAAGCTGTTGAACGAATAAGCCCGGAACCATTGAACGAATAAGCCGGGAGCCGTTCAACGAATAGGCCGGACAACGCTTTACCACTAGCGCCAATTTGCGTAATTTAGGGAGGAAGACCCAAGTACCTCTGCTATGAATCACCTTCGGATACTGATCTGCCTCCTATTGGTTTCAGCATGCGGAACCGTCCGGGTTCAAACCGATTATGAGCGGGAACAGGACTGGTCCGCTTACGGCACCTATAACTTCTACCCCGAAATGCAAACCGGGCTGAGCGACCTGGACGCGCGCCGTTTGCTCGACGCCGTGGAAACAGTCCTTCGGCAGCGCGGGTTCCAGCAATCCGAGGAACCGGACTTTTTGGTAAATATTTACAGCGATACCTACGACCGGCCGTCGGGCAGCAGCGTGGGCTTTGGCATGGGGGGTACGGGCCGGCAGGTGGGCGGCGGGGTATCCGTTGGCATCCCGGTCAACGGCAACGGGCTGGAGCGGCGGATTACCTTTGACGTGATAGACCGCACCAGGGAAACCCTGGTATGGCAGGCAATCACTACCGATCGGTTCCCGGAGCAGGCCGACCCGGCGGAACGCGAGGCCCGGCTATTGCAGGTGGCGCAAAAAGCGTTTTCATCCTTTCCTCCCCGGTAGCGGGCTGCCGGGTTGCCGGCCTTCCGACCGGATGCGGGAATCCCCCTTTCGTTCTGGCGGGTTAATAGGAACGTAGCAGCCCGCCGTCCAGCGGGATCACCGCCCCGGTGATATACGCAGCCCTGTCGGATGCCAGGAAGGTGGCCAGGTACCCGTACTCTTCGGGCTTCCCAAACCGGCGCAAGGGGACATTATCCAGGAGTTTCCCGGTGACTTCGGACGTGTCAACGCCCATTTGCTCCGCTTTTTTATTGTTCAGGGAGGCGAGTCGCTCCGTGTCGAAATAGCCCGTAAGCACCGAATTTACCGTAATGCCATGGGGCCCGGCATCGGAGGCAAGCGTTTTGCCCCAACTCACCACAGCCGCGCGGATACTATTGGAAAGCGCCAGGTAGCCCAGCGGCTCGCGGACGGAAACCGAGGCGACATTGATGATGCGCCCCCAACCCTGTTGCCGCATGTGGGGCAGGGCGCAGTGCGTCGTATGCACCACGGATTTAAACAACAGGTCAAACGCCTGTTGGTAGTCGTCCACGGTCTGCTCCAGGCTGGTGCCTGCCGGCGGCCCCTGCGTGTTGTTGACCAGGATATCGACCGGGTCATTTTCAAGAAACTCCGCGATTTGCGTTTTATACGTTGCAAGGTCCGTATAGTCTACCTGGATAAACCCGTGCCCGCGCCCGGTTTCATCCGCCAACTCCCCGACGAGTTGCCGGAGTTTGTCCCCGCTCCGGGCCGCGAGGGTTACCCGTGCACCGCTGGCTGCGAGTTCCCGGGCAACCCCCAGGCCGATACCCCGGCTGCTGCCGCCTACCAGGGCGTGTTTCCCTTCTAATGAGATTTCCATATCCTTCGGTTTATCGGTATTCTTCGCGAACGGGGGCAAAGGCGTCCAGTAACCGGCAGGGGGTCAGGGCCTTCCCGCTGTGCATCGCCCCCGACGGGATCAGGACGATATCCCCCGGGCCGTAGATGCCCGTATGCCCGTCCAGCGTAAATTCAAAACGCCCCTCCAGGACGTGCATGATTTGTTCGTGTTTGTGTTGGTGCGGGGGCACCTCGGCCCCTTCCCGGACCTCCCAGAAGGCCAGGCTCATTTTTTCTCCGTGTACCATCCGCCCGTTGAATCCGGGCATGATTTCCCTGGGGGCCATCGTGTTGAGCGAGTATTCCATAAACGAAATATTTCCTTGGGAAAAGTTCCCGTGTTCGCGGTGTAAATTACGCCTTTCGTCCCCAAAAGACAAGGTCGTTGCCGGAGGGCACCCGGGCTGGCCAACCCATGTGCATTGCGTATCTTTGGCGGCAGCTATCCAATAGGTATGAACATCCATTTTATCGCCATAGGCGGAAGTGCCATGCACAACCTGGCGCTCGCGCTCCACGACAAGGGACACCGAATCAGCGGGAGCGACGACGTCATTTTTGAACCTTCCAAAACCCGTTTGCAAAAAGCCGGGTTGCTCCCGGACACCTTTGGGTGGTTCCCGGATAAAATCCACAGCGGCCTGGACGCGGTGATCCTCGGGATGCATGCGCGGGCCGACAACCCGGAACTGGCCCGGGCCCGGGAACTCGGGGTGCCCATCTACTCCTATCCGGAATTCCTGTACGAACAGGCCAAAGACAAGACCCGCGTGGTTATCGGGGGCAGCCACGGGAAGACGACGATCACTTCCATGATCCTGCACGTACTCAGCTACTGGGACAAACCCGCGGATTACATGGTGGGGGCGCAACTCGAGGGTTTCGACCGGATGGTCCACCTCACCGGGGAGAATGAGTTTATGGTCCTGGAAGGGGATGAGTATCTCTCGTCCGCCATCGACCGGAGGCCGAAATTCCATTTGTATCAACCGAACATTGCGCTGCTAAGCGGGATTGCCTGGGACCATATCAACGTGTTCCCCACCTTTGAAAACTACCTGGAGCAGTTCCGGATATTCCTGGAGGGGATTGTCCCCGGCGGCAGCATTACCTACAACACGGAAGACCCCGAGGTGAAGGCGCTTGTGGAGGGCCTTCAGGCGCCGATCCGCAAGTTTCCCTATGCCACGCCGGATTATGAAATCCGGGACGGGGTAACCTACCTGGACACCCCGGAAGGCATGATGCCGCTGAAGGTGTTTGGCCGGCACAACCTGAACAATATGGCAGGTGCCCAGTGGATCTGCCAGCAAATGGGGGTGGATGCCACGGAGTTCTACGAAGCCATGGCAACCTTTAAGGGGGCTGCGCGCCGCCTCGAATTACTGGCGGGGAATGATTCGGGATACCTGTTCAAGGATTTTGCGCATTCGCCCAGTAAGGCGCATGCCACTACCCGGGCGGTCCGGGAGCAATACCCCGGGAAAAAGCTCGTCGCCTGCCTGGAATTGCACACCTACAGCAGCCTGAACGCGGACTTCCTGTCCGACTACAGGGGAAGCCTGGATGCCGCAGACCGCGCCCTGGTGTTCTACACCCCCGAAGCGCTAAAGATCAAGGGTTTGGAGGAAATCAGCCCGGAGGATATCCAACGTGCTTTTAATCTGCAGCATCTGGAGGTATATACAGAAACGGCCGCGCTACGGGAGGCGCTGGAGGACCTGGAGGTTTCCGATACCGTCCTGCTCATGATGAGCAGCGGGAATTACGGGGGGCTGGATCTGGAGGCGCTTGCCGGAAAATTCAGGTAAGGGGCCGCACCGGCTTTTCCGTGCGGGCTTATTTCCCAAATTGGCGGAGGTGGTGGTCCAGGTGCTTGTATTGCATTTTCCCCCATTGTTCCGGGGTTAGTTCGCCGAACATGGGGTGGGGGTTCCACACTTTGCGGTCCTTCAGGGCGTGGCAGGCATCCACCAGGTCTATCAGTACCGGAAATTCCGCGTCGAAATCCCTGGGTTCGGTAGCTTTAGCGCCGGGGGCAGTTGGCAGGTTTTTACGCCATAACCGGTCGTTGTAGAGGCTTTTTTTGAAGAACCAAAGGAGTAGGGGGTTCGTGCGCATCCGGACGTCCTTGTTTTTGATGGCTATTTTGAGGGGGAATTGGCAATGCCATACCATCTGCCCTGCGCTCATACGACCCCAGGCCGGCTTGTCGTCGGCCCTGAGCTGTTTCAGGCGGGATTTGATTTCCCTGTGGGCTTCCGGGTCAAAGAGGGATTTCACAATTCGAGTTTTACGGAAAGTTACAAAATTCAGCGGCTGCTGCTGGAGGATTGCGTTTTCAAATTGTTATCTATTTTTATATGCCGGAACTGAAACCCAATGAATCCATTCCCTGCTGGTCGCCCGGGGAACGCCCCAGGGAGCGCCTTCTGGACGCCGGGGTAACCGCCCTGTCGGACGCGGAATTGCTGGCCGTGCTGTTGGGTTCCGGGACGCGGGGGGAAACAGCCCTCGCGCTTGCGCGCCGTATCCTGGGAAACGCCGGGGGCAGTCTGAGCGGCCTGGAACGCATATCTGTGGAAGGGCTGCGCTCCTTTTCCGGGGTGGGGCCGGCGAAAGCCGCCGCGATTGCCGCTGCCCTGGAGGTGGCCAGGAGGTTGGCAAACGGCCCGGGGCTCAAGCGTATCCGGATCCGCGAAAGCGCGGATGCATTCCGGATGCTCCAGCCGGTGCTTGCCCGCCTGGACCACGAAGAATTCTGGGTGCTTTACCTGAACAATGCAAACGGGGTCCTCAGCCGGTTCCAGTTGAGCAAAGGCGGGCTGACGGGGACCCTCGTAGACGTTCGGCTGTTGCTGCGTAAAGCCCTGGAGTTACACGCCGTGTCCCTGGTTCTGGCCCATAACCACCCATCGGGGAACCTGCAGCCGAGTAAAGCGGACCGGCAGATTACCCGTAAAATTGAAAAAGCGGCCCGTTCCATGGATATCCGGGTGCTCGATCACCTGATACTCGGAGGAACGGCGTATTTTAGCTTTGCAGACGAACAATTACTTTAGGCATTGACAGAACTTCTGATCTATACCCATAAGATAAGCCCGCGTTTTACGTATACGGCCCGGCAGCTCTTTACCAGGATCCTCGGGATTGAAGTACGCTTTAGCAGTAAGGTGGAAGATTTTATCGGTCACAAGGGCCCTAAAATCACCTATACGCGCCAGCCGCTGCAAAATGAATTTTTTATCCGCAGCCACGACCTGCTCTTTCAGCAGGGGGTGGATACCATCCCCGTCCAGATGGGCCAGTGGGACGGGTTGCCCTGTTTTTTCCGCACCGGGGACCGATCCAACATCCCCTATGACATCCTGGCGGCTTCGTTCTACCTGATCAGCCGGTATGAGGAATACCTGCCGCACGTCCGGGATATGCACGGCCGTTTCCCACCCAGGGAGAGCCTGGCGTTTGAACACGATTTCCTCCACCTGCCCCTGATCGACCTTTGGGCGTACAAACTCCTCGGCCTCCTGAAGGACCGGTTCCCGGAACTCCAGGCAGCTCCACCGGCCTATACATTCCGGCCCGTCATCGACGTGACCACGTCTCACTGCTACGCGCGACGGGGCTTCTTCAGGAGCCTGGGCGGGTTCCTGCTAGACCTTTCCCGGCTGAAATTCCGCAGGACCTGGGACCGCGTCCGGGTTTGGTTCGACCCTTCCCGGGACCCGTACGACAACTACGATGCGCTGATAGATATTCATAAGAAGTTTCCGGTGGCGGCCAAATTCTTCTTCCAGTTTGCCGAGTATTCCACCTATGATAAGAATGTATCCCCGTACAACAACCGGTTCCGGCACCTGATCAAATCGGTGGCGGACTACTCGGTGGTCTCCCTGGCAGCCTCCTATACGGCCTCGGGGAACCTGGAGGTGCTCAAGGAGGAAAAAAGGCGGTTGTCCGACGTGCTGAACCGCCCGGTGAACTATTCGCGCCTGCGCTACAACCGGGTGGACATCCCCCAGACGTACCGCGACCTGATCGAAGCCGAATTCACCGAAGACTACACCATGGGGTACACGCACCGGATCGGGTTCAGGGCCAGCACCTGTACCCCCTTCTATTTCTACGACATCAACCTGGAAACGCAGCAGCCCATCAAGATCTTCCCCTTTGCCTTTCACGATTATTCCCTATTGGCCTTTGCCAACAGGAAGGCGCTCTGGGAGGCTTTGGACGAGCTTTACGCTACTTTGAAAGAGGTCAACGGGTATTTTGGCTGTATCTTTTCCAATGAACTCCTGGGCGGATACCAGACCAAGGGCTGGCTGGAACTCTACGAACAGGTAGTTGCCAAGTATCACAAGTAACCTTCAACAGCCTGATAACCTTTAACAGCCTGATAGAATCCCCAATCCCAACCATGATCGATCACCCCGTCACCGATATCTTTTTTGACCTGGACCACACCCTCTGGGACTTTGAGCGGAATTCGGAAGTCACCTACCGCAATATTTTCAGGGAAGCCGGCCTGCCGGTGGATGTTTCCCGGTTCCTGCAGGTTTATATTCCGCTGAACCTGCAACTCTGGAAGGAGTATCGGGAAGGCAGGATTCAGGCGGAAGAATTGCGGTACCGGCGCCTCCGCATCGTTTTCGACCGGCTGGATCTCCGCCTGGACGACCGGCAGATTAACCAGTTGGCCCAGGCGTACATCGACCAGTTGTGTTTACAGACGCACCTGGTCCCGGGTGCTGCGGACATCCTGGGCTACCTGTCCGGAAAATACCGGTTGCATATCATCACGAACGGTTTCGGGGAGGTGCAGTATCGCAAGTTGCGCAATAGCCGGATTGACAGTTATTTCTCCGAAATTGTCCATTCGGAACGGGCCGGGGTCAAAAAGCCCGATCCCCGGATCTTCCACCTTGCCACGGAATTGGCGGGCGTCCCAGCCAGTCGGTCGGTGATGGTAGGGGATAGCCTGGAGGCGGATGTCCTGGGTGCCCGCTCTGCAGGTCTGCAGACGGTTCATTTCCATGTCCACCCGGAGCCGGCGGATACCGCAGGCCCGGTGATTTACGGCCTTGAGGAACTAAAATCCCTCCTGTAACCGCCAGGTCCCCGTAAGGGGGGCGTGTGGGTAAGGACCCGGTGCCCGGACCGCCTGCTACCTTTCCAGTTCGGATTAAAAATCCTATCTTGGAGTTCTAAGAGATTAATCTACTATGTTACTGAGGATTAGTGTGTTGCTGTTTTTTAGCTGCTGTGTTTTTAGCGGCCGTGGCCAGTTGAACCCCTACAAATACATCGTGGTGCCCACGCACTTTGAAGCGTTTAAAAAGGTGAACCAGCACCAGACCAGCACGATTGTTAAGTATTACCTGACAGAAAACGGTTTCCCGGCCGTATACGATACGCAACAGCCGACGGAGCTCCGGATAGACCCCTGCCAGGCTGCCTATGTGAAGCTTCGGGACGATTCGGGTATGTTTATGACCCGCGTCGCATTGCAGTTTGTGGACTGCCAGGGCGAGGTGGTTTTTGAAACCATGGAGGGAACCAGCAAGGAGAAGGATTATGCGGACGCCTACAAAGGGGCAATAGCCGAAGCCTTTCAGTCCCTGGCGGGGATGGGGTACTCCTATACTCCCGGGGATGATATGGCCGGCACGGCTTCGGAATCCATTGGTAATCAGGCTGCATCCGTAAATCAGCCTCCTGGGGGCCAGCTGACCCGGGAGGAGTCTGCCCGTGGCCTTGAAGCCGCCCGAGAGGCGATCCCCCAGCGCCCGGAGAGCCCGGTTTCCGGCAATGTGCCCGCCGCTTCCCGGCCGGATACAGCGGACCCCGGTGGCAGCGGGGCTGATACCGAACCCCGTGTATCGGGTGCCAGCTCCCAAGCTACGGATTCCGGCTCCCATGCAACGGATTCCGGCTCCCCGGCCCCGGATTCCGGCGAATTGTTATATGCCCAGGAAATCGAAAATGGCTTCCAGTTGGTAGACAGTACCCCTAAGATTCGAATGAAACTGATGAAAACCTCCCAGGCCGACCGGTACATCGTTGTGGTGGACGGCGAAACCCGGGGGATGTTGTACCAACAGGACGATTTCTGGATCCACGAGTTTTACGACGCGGGCAAACTGCGGACGGAGCGGATTCGGATTAAATTTTAATGCAGGTCCGCAGACAGATGCAGGTGCCGTAAAATTCCAGGCGGGGACAATTGGGCGAAATCCCCCCGGGGGGTATCACCCTTCAAAATCGTATTTATCCTTCCAGCGGGATTTTAAAAATTCCACCAGGGCAGCTTCCCGTGCATTCTTACCCGGAGTGTAGAATCCCGTGCCTGACAGGGCCTCCGGGAGGAATTCCATTTCGGCAAAATTCCCGGGTTGGTCGTGGGCGTACTGGTAGTGCGTCCCATAGCCCAGTTCTTTCATCAGTTTGGTGGGGGCGTTTCGCAGCGGCAGGGGCACCGGCAGGTCCCCGCTTTTTTCAACCGCGCCCATGGCCTTGTTGATGGCGGCATACGTGCTGTTGCTCTTGGGGGAGGTGGCCAGGTAAACGGCACACTGGCTCAGGATAATCCGGGCTTCCGGATACCCGATTGCCTGCACCGCCTGGAAGGTGGTATTGGCCATGACCAGTGCCGTGGGATTGGCCAGGCCGATGTCTTCGGAAGCGGCAATGACCATGCGCCTGGCAATGAACTTTACGTCCTCGCCACCGGCAACCATACGGGCCAGCCAGTACACAGCTGCATTCGGGTCGCTGCCCCGGATGGACTTGATAAATGCCGAGATGATATCGTAGTGCTGCTCGCCTGTTTTATCGTATCGCGCGGGCTGGTTCTGCACCAGGTCGGTCACCATTTTGTCTGTAATGCGCACCGGGTCTTCCGGGGAAGCCGAAACGACGAGTTCAAAAATATTCAGGAGCTTACGGCCATCTCCCCCGGAAAGCCTGAGGAGCGCATCGGTTTCCTCCAATTTAATTTCCCGGGACCGGAGCTGGGTATCGCTGGCCATGGCCCGCTCCAGGAGTTTTAGCAGGTCTTCCTTTCCAAACGATTCCAGCGTATATACCTGGCAGCGGGAGAGCAGTGCGGGGATTACCTCGAAGCTCGGGTTTTCCGTGGTAGCGCCGATTAACGTGACCCAGCCTTTTTCCACAGCGGCCAGGAGGGAATCCTGCTGGGATTTGCTGAAGCGATGAATTTCATCAATAAAGAGGATCGGGTTGCGCGTGGTAAACAAGCCACCCCCCTGGCGGGCTTTTTCGATGACTTCCCGGACATCCTTTACCCCGCTGTTGATAGCGGACAGGGTGAAGAAGGGCCGGCCGCTTTCCTCGGCAATGATATGGGCCAGCGTGGTTTTGCCCGTACCGGGCGGGCCCCAGAAGATCATCGAGGGCACCGTACCGTTTGCGATTTGCCGGGTGAGGGCGCCCTGGGGCCCCACCAGGTGGGTTTGGCTCAGGTATTCGGAGAGTTTTCGCGGCCGGACGCGTTCGGCAAGGGGTTCGTTCATAATTCAAAAATACTATAATTAACAGGAAAGCCTCGTGGGATGATCCTGCTGTTTTCCTGCCGGGGCCGGGGATTTTAGTAACTTGGCAGCCTATGTCCGACGAGCAACATTTCCGGTACTCCACCTGGGTCCTGGCCGTGCCCATGGTCCTGGTCCTGGCTATCTGGAGCGTATACCTGCTGGAATTGCGCCTGGGGTTGAACCTGAATACCTGGGGCATATACCCGAGGACCCTGACGGGTTTGCGGGGCGTCCTGGCGAGCCCCTGGATCCACGGATCCCTGGATCACCTGTACAACAACACGCTCCCCCTGGGCATCCTGACAGCGACCCTGTTTTATTTTTACCGTCCCATCGCCTGGCGGACGCTCATCCTCGGCGCGTTACTGACCGGGTTGCTCACCTGGTGCATCGGCAGGCCGTCCTATCACATCGGGGCCAGTGGCATTATCTACTTGTTGGCGAGCTTTATTTTCTTCAAGGGGGTTTTTACCCGGCATTACCGGTTGGTGGCCCTGTCGCTTGGGGTCGTTTTCCTGTATGGCAGCTTGTTGTGGTACGTCTTCCCTATCAAGGAGGGGATATCCTGGGAAGGGCACTTAAGCGGGGCCCTGGTGGGGTTCCTTCTGGCTGCATTCTTCCGGGTCCGGGTGCCTGTGCCGCCCAAATACGATTGGGAACGGGAGGACTACCGGGAGGAGGACGACCCGTTTATGCAGCAATTCGACCAGGAGGGAAATTTTATTGGATCCCCGGAGAGCCCCGACCCGGGCTCCCCAAGTTCAGACATCGCCGGCCCGGATGCCTCAGGCCCGTACGCCTCAGGCCCGGATACCCCCAAAGTCCCCGCACCCCCTGCAAATCCCGGAAGCCGTCGATCCCCGGGACGGGCAACCGTCACCTACCGATACCACTATAAACCGGATGGCCCGGATAAACCGGATGGACAGGATAAACCGGATGGTGCGGAAAACCCGAAAAGCAAATAAAATCCGGAAATCAAAGAAATGCCGTAAAGTCGGGATGAATCATTGGTGCCGGCTCCCGGTTCCGGGCTTGCCGGTTTCGCAAAAAAAATGGTTAAATGCTGATCGCTTACCCCCGTTGTCGCTGGGCTTCGAAGAGGAAAACCCCGCAGGCCACCGAGACGTTCAGGGACTCAATGCTCCCCCGCATGGGTAACCGGGCCCGGATGTCGCAGAGCTTCAGGAGCGAAGGGTGGATGCCCCGGTCCTCAGATCCCATGATCACGGCCAGGGGCCCGGTAAGGTCCGCCTCGTAGAGTGTGCTTTCTGCTTTTTCGGTGGCAGCCACCAGGCGCACCCCGGAGGCCTGGAGGTAGTATACAACGTCTTTCAGGTGCGGGCTTCTCGCTATGGGAAGGTTAAATGCAGCCCCAGCGGAAGTTTTGATCGTATCGGCCGAAACGGGAGCACTGCCGCTGGCGGGGAGGAAAAGCCCGCTGACGCCGGCACATTCAGCCGTACGGATGATTGCGCCGAGGTTGCGCACATCGGATACACCGTCCAACAGGAGGAAGAGAGGAGCCTTGTCCCGGGCCAGTGTTTCATCGATCAGGGCCGTATGTTCCCGGTACGTGATCGGGGAGAGCACGGCCACCACCCCCTGGTGGTTGCGCGATTCAAAGCGCCGGAACCGCTCTGGCGGAACCACCGTAAGGCTCATATTATGCTTTTTGGCCGCTTCCTGCAACTGCCGGAACAGGTTGCCCGTAAGATCTTTGCGCACTAGGACTTTTTCCGGGGTCTTCCCTGCTTCAAGCGCTTCCAGGACCGCGCGTATGCCAAAGATGTGGAGTTCCTCTTTCATGGATTGAAGGTAAAAAAAAAACCACCTGCCCGGGCAGATGGTTTTTGGGAATATTTAATTGGGATCAGGCCTGCTGGTCCAGGAACTTGAAAACCCGTACAAGGTCTTCCTCCCGGTTCAGGTTGATGTCCTCCTCCTTGATAAATTCCTTGAGTTTTTCCTGAATCTCCTTATCGGAGAAGGAGCGTAGGAATTTACCCTTGCGCGTCGGCACATAATGGGCAACCTTGCTGTCGTCCGTGAAGTAGTAGTACTCTACAAACTTCGAAAACTTGTTCGGGGTGGGGCGGAGCAGCGGGTTGGCCGGTTTGGTCCCCTCGGTGAACTTAACGTTCTTTTTGAAAAGCAGGTGGTATTTTTCCCCATCCTTCAGTTCGTAGAGATACCCGTTCCGCATTTGTTCATCCTTATTCTCATAGGTCATCAGGGAGAGCTCATTGCCGCTTACCAAATCCACCAGCCGAAGCTCCCGCATAGTTGCCAGAGAAGTAACCTCTTCCCCGGGAACCTGGGAGTCCTTAATCTCGATTTCGTCATTGAAAGCATTGTGGCGGTAGAAAAACTTTCCTACCAGTTCGTCCCCGTAATACACCTCGCAGGGTTTGAAACTCTCTTCGATATACGGGGTGCCCACGGTTTCCGTAATGGAAGACTGCGCATCTTTCTTCTTGCGCATTTCAGAGAAGAAATTCCCGGTTGCGGCACTCATGCCATTGTTGCGCAATTGCCGGTTGGCCTGGGCGGAAAGGGTGCCGGACGCGGCCACGGACAAAAGGACTATCATTATATTTTTAAACATCTCAAAAATTTTGCGAAATATAACAAAATTAAAGGGCTTCCTGAGTTTCATTCGACATATTAACAAAACCTTTAGACACCCGGTAATTCAAAGCGATACTCATATGATTTTATGAAATTTGAACGCCTGTTTTTTGAGGAAATACAAAAAAAAGACCGCCCCGAGAGGCGGTCTTTACAATTTAAGTAAACTGATCTACAGTTTGGTCAGACGCAAACGAACATCGTAAGTGCCGGTGTCACATCCTCCGTCGGGATCAAAGTCCTCTACATAGAGGATGATCTCGTCACTGGTAAAATCCGTGTTGTCGAAGAAGGTGATGGTAGCATCACTGTTCGACTGGCTAATCGGAGTAGCTCCACCATCACAAGATAACCCGATATTCGCACCGCTGATAAATACGCGGTCACAAACAAAGTTCAGGGTCATCGTACTACCGATGGCGAAGGACGCCGGGTAATACGTGAAATCGAACGTACGGCTTGTTCCACTGCCACTGAGCGTAACCGTTTGGGTGGCGAAAGTATCCCCGAAAGAGGGGAAGAACGGGTCAGCACCCAGGTCGAGCTGCTCCAACAGGTAATCACCTGTAAAGAAGTCCGGCTGGTCAAAGTCGCAAACCAGGGAGGCAATCAGCTGGTATTGGGAAGAATAGTATCCCCCAACAGCTGCAACGTCCCCGCTCACATCATCCGGGCCGATTACATCTCCATCCGTGGTGGTCAATTCCCAGGTTACCAGGAAATTGTCCCCTCCGGAGAGGTCGTCGATCGTAACGCCAACGGCGTCCATGGCTTCCTGCAGGGAATAGCTGAATGAAGCTTTCATGTTGCCATAGTCCCCTTCGGTATCGAAGTCTGCCGGCCCCAGGGAGCCAAAAGCAGCGGGGCCCGCAGAGCGGTCTACACCATCCTCGTCATTGTTATCAATAAATGATACCTGAAAGTCCACGCTTTGCAGTTTATCCAGGGACGGGTCGTTGGGAACGAGTTGGTATTCCAGTTCCCAGGTGTGCATCGAACTGGTATTGAATATATCCAGATTCGAACCCGACTGGTTTAGGATCCGGAGGAATGGAGTTTCGGTATCCACTCCGTCGAAAACTTGATCGATCACCTTATCATCGCTCTCGCAACTAAAGAAAGCGAGAGTCAACGCCAAGGCTAAGTATTTGATATTTAAAATCTTTTTCATCTTACTTCGGAGTTTTATTAGTTAGAGAACGGGAAGCTCGGTCCTGCCGGGTTGTTGTCCCAGAAGACTTGCTGCGTGTGATCTCCTTTTTGAGTGATAGACGAGTTGTTGTTGGCCTCTGTAGACGGATAGAAGAACGAGCGAACCAGGTTCCCCGGGCTCGGGTCGATATTCGGCTGGAGGTTATCCGGATATCCGGTCCTCCGGTAGAAGTTAAAGGCATCCATTCCGTTACCGTACTGGGCTACGTAGAATTCCTGAGCCAGGACATTCCACCCGCCTTCGCTGTCAGCGTCAAAAGCGTCCCCAACCGCTGTTGCGTGGGAGGCGATATCCGCATCGCTGGGCTCGAATGAAAGGTCGGCGGTCGGATCGACAGATCCGAAGCTGCTCACTTTCTCTACGCTCTTGGCAAGGCCGTCCAGCAGATGCTGGCGGGCTGCGGGCGTGTTGCCGCTAACCAGGGCGATTTCGGCTTCCCAGAAATCTACAGTAGACGCGAGGAGTACAGGAGTAATACCGGCTCCGCCGCCACCATCTCCGAGTACCTGGCCTTCGAAGGTGTCGTCGTCAAACTTCCCTCCGGCAGGATACACTCCGATGATAGACCGCAGGAAACCATCCGGCGGAATCCCTTCGTCGCTACCGTGGTCGCGGCCCCAGTAGCCGTTCTCCAGGCTACAGAACGGAAAGCCGTTGTAGTGTACGGGAGGTGATTGCAGGGAACACTCAATGGTCTCAAGGTTCGGTGGAACACCGGGAGCACCCGGGGTTTCAGCATTCTGGCGGTAAAAGTAGTAACGCATCCGCGGGTCGTCCATATCCATCATGTACTGCATGAGGTGGTTGGAACGATAATCATTGGCCCCGGAAGGCGTATAGTCCCCGGCGTACTGCGGGTGCCGTGTATCCGGCTGTACCTCCTGCGTGCCCCACTGGAACTGCATGTCGTCTTCGATAGAGGAAATGTAGTTGCCGCTGCTGATGATGCTGTTAAACTGGCTCACTGCGCTGGCATCTACCAGGCGGGTGTTGACCAGTAACTTCAGCTTTAAGGTGTTACAGGCCTTTACCCAGGCATCGGCATCCCCGTTAAAGAAGTAATCCGTGCCGGGGGCAACTCCACCTGCGTTGAAATTGGCAATCGCCTCATCCAACAGGTCCAGCATGGCCGCGTAAATGGCCGCGCCTGAATCGGCGCTAGGGTTGAAATTATCCGCGCCCTGGTTAGCCTCGGAATAGGGAACATCCCCGAAGTTGTCGACCAGCATGGTCATGGAGAAAGCCTCCATGAACTGCCCCATTCCTTTATGGAAGGGCAGGTCGTCCGTATCGGCAATGCCGTACAGGGCATAGGTATCTGTCAATTGTTCGGTATATACGTCGGTCCACTGGACGTTGAAGTCGCCCGGGTCGTAAACGGTCCGGTACTGGCGGCCAAACATATATTCGATTCGTGCAAACTCAGCGTTCCGGGTCCCTACGGTCTGTACCGTACGGATAAATTCCCGCTGGATGCTGTTCAATAGGAAATCTGGAGAGGCACTTTCCGGGGAGAGTGCATTCGGATTGTTCCGAAGATCCAATTCCGTGGTTTCACATGACTGGAACGTCAACGCTCCGGCAGCCAGGATGAAACTCGCTATTTTTAATACTTTTTTCATAATCTATTGCTATATTTTTTTTTAGAAACTGGCTTTGATGCTGAATCCGTAACGCTTGGAGCTCGGTCCGTTCAGGTAATCGAATCCCTGGCCATTTCCTACTCCGATACCCGCTACGTTGGGATCGAAATTGGAGCTTTCCGGCACATTGAAGGCCTTATACCACAGGTTAAATCCTGAAACGGTAAAGGAAAGGCTTCCAAACGGCGTTTTGTCCAGGTATTTGCTCGGCACACTGTATCCGAGGGATACCTCCTGGAGACGGAGCGTGGTAGCATCGTAAATCTGCAGCTCGGAAGGTCCGAAAAGCACGTTGCTAAAGTAATAAGCAGAGTTGTTGATGGCTACGGTGTTCGGGCTGCCGTCGGTGCTTACACCCGGCAGGATGAACGTGGCTTCCCGGTTGTCCGTATCGGCAATCAGCCCCCGTCCGAGTAGCGTGGCTACGGTTTGGGAGTAGATGTCCCCACCTTGCTGGTGGTTGAACAGGAAGCTCAGGTTGAAGCCTTTGTAATTCAGGTCACTGCCTACGTTGAGGATGAAATCCGGAGTCGGGTTCCCGATGACGGGCAGACGACCGTTTTCATCTACTTCTTCCGAAATGTAGTTTCCGTTACTATCCACAACAAACTCGCCGTTCTCGTTCCGCTGGATGCGGCTACCGACAATCACCCCGAGTTGCTCGCCTTCAATGGCGGCGTTCCCCAGGTTGGTGAAACCGGCGTACACGATGATATCGGTGTCTTCTCCCAGATCAGTAACTGTAGACTGGTTCGTGTTGAAATTGGCATTTACGTTCCAGCTGAAATCCTCAGTTTGAACCAGGGCTGCTCCCAGGTCAATCTCAAGTCCTTCACCTTCGATTTCCCCGACGTTCGTCTGGATGGTGGTACCACCGGTAGCCGGCCCCAGGGGACGGTTGACGATCAGGTCGTTGGTGAATCGCTTGTAGGCGGAAACATCCAGCGTCAGGAAGTTAAAGAAACGCCCTTCCAAACCTAATTCGTACTCGGCGTAACGCTCGGGCTTGATATTCGGGTTGGCCAGGGTGTTGGATACCGTGTTGGAAACCACAAAGGCACCATCCTGGTCAACGAAGTTCTGCGTGTTCAGGAACAGGTCGACAGAAGTCGGATACCCGGTTGCAAAACCGGCAGATTCCCCGTAACCACCCCGGATCTTCAGGTAGTTGATCCCTCCCGGGCTCGACAGGCCGTCAAAGGCCGAAGTCGGGATAAAGGAGAAGCTACCACCTTTGTAGAGGAGGGAGCGGTTGTCCACCGACTGGTTGGAAACCCAGTCGTTCCGCGCATTCAGCGTCAGGTAGAGCCAGCTGTCGTAGCCAAAGTCTACCTGGCCGTACAGACCGACGATGTTCCGCTGCTGCGTAAATTGGATTTCATCCTGCAGGTCGAAGTTGAAGTGACGGAGGACGCCGAAGACGTTCTGGCCGCTACTGGCAACCCCCTGTTGGTCGAAATGCGTCAGTCGCGACTGCCCACCGACGTTAAACGTCAGGTCCAGTTTTTCGGAGAGGTCATAGGATCCGTTCAGGATCACATCGTGGTTCCAGATGGTGTTGTTGTTGTCCCAGGTCTGGTAAACCCCGCTGATATATTGGGTAGACACCCCGATACCTCCTTTGTTCTGAGCGTTCAGGTTACGCTCGTTGTACACGTCGTAACCAAAGCGGTAGAGCAGGTTCAGGTTGTCGTTGATATCGTATTGGGCTGAGATGTTACCAAAGGCCCGGTTGGTCAGCTGACGCGTAAAGGCGTTGTTCACTGTCCAAAGCGGGTGTTGGATACTGTTGTTCTGACGGTAGTAAACGCTTCCTCCGGTGATCGGGTTCTGGAACGGGATGTTCATCAGGTCTACCGAACGCGGCGTAAAGAATACGTTACTAAATACAGAAGCACCGCTACCGATTACCTGGTTACCGTCTCCGAGAGCTACAGGAGGCGATTTGAAATCGGTACGGGAATAGTTCATCGTCCCGTTGATGGTGAATTTATTGCTGAGCACCGCGCGCCCACCGAGACCGAGAGTATTCCGGTTCAGCGTGTTGCCGCGGGTAAATCCTTCGTCTTCCAGGTGACCGAAGCTCGCGTTGTAGCTCAGTGTTCCGTCGTCGGATGAGCCGTTGGCGTTTACCGAGAGATTGGAAACTGTTCCCGTGCGGAAGAAGTTCGGCACACTGGCGTAGGGCTTCCACTCGTAGCGGCGTCCCTGGAATTCCGGGAAGGCTGCAGGGATGCCCGTAGAGGCACCCGCAGTGGAGAAGGGGTGGAGGATGGTCCCGTCGTTACGAATGTCGTAAACTGACGGGAAGTTTGAAAAGTTCCCCCATCCGGCGCGGCCTTCGCGCTCAAAGGAAGGACCCCAGTTGGAGAAGAACCAGCCGAATGCCTGGTCAAACCCATTCCCGTACTTCATGGTGTAGTCCGGGGTGGAGGCGATCTTGTTAAAGAAGATCGAAGAGGAAACCGTGATTTCCGACTTCTTGGGTTGCCCGCCCACAGCACCGTTCTTGGTGGTGATCAGGATAACCCCGTTCTTACCTTGCTCCCCGTACAGGGTAGCTGCAGAGAGCCCCTTCAGTACGTTGACGCTTTCGATGTTGTTCGGGTCCAGGTCCAGGAAACGGGAGGAACCGTTGTTCCCGTCCACAAAGCTACCCTGGGCGTTGGTGTCGCTACTGAAAGGCACCCCGTCCACGATAAAGAGCGGCTGGTTGTCCTGGCTGAAGGATTGATACCCCCGGATAACGATATTGGTCGCAGAACCTGAAATACCACTTTGCTGGGTAATATTCACACCGGAAGCCTTACCCCTGAGGATACGGCCCACATCACCTTCCGTCCGGTTTTCCAGTTGGTCCTCGTCTACCGAGGAGACCGCATAACCAAGCGCTTTCTTTTCCCGCTTGATACCCTGGGCGGTTACAACCACCTCTTCCAGGGCCTGGGCGTCCTCTGCCATCTGAACGTTAATGGTGTTCCCGGCGCCCACGGTACGGTTCTCTGCACGCATGCCGAGATAGGTGAAGACCAGCACATCGCCTTCACTCGCCTGGATGGCGTAGTTTCCGTCGAAGTCGGTCTGCGTACCCGTGGTACTGCCCTGAACAAGGATGTTAACCCCAGGTAGCGGCAGACCGTCTGCGTCGGCAACCGTACCTGAAATCGTCTTTTCTTGTGCAAAGGAAATCTGCACAACCAACGCTAAAAATAGCGTCAGGATTCCATTTAATTTTGTTCTCATTTTTTAATTATTTGAATTAGCTAAGTGCGAAAATCTTAATTCTGTGTTAATAATCCAAACTTATTTTAATAAAACTTTAAGCGCTGCCGGGATAATTCGTAGTCAAAATTTTAGGCCTTTCCCATTTGTCAGATGCGTATTTTTGACCCCGCCTGGTTGCGAAAAAGATAAAATGACTGCTGCCTGCTGCCGAACGTTCACTTTAAGTCTTTCCGGTAACGAGCGTCATTTTCGACCCCGGCTTTTCGTCGCGCCTTCACAAGACCGGGGGCGGCAGCTGGAGCAGGCGGCCTGTTCCCGGCCAGTGACACGCGATTGCTTCCCCGCAACTCATGTGGAAGTGTTGGGGAGACACAACCGGGCCCCTATATATATTAAGGTATAACCGAACGGCAAAACCGGCATCCGGGTGCGTGCGGTTTCAGGTGTGCGGAGGGGTCGGTCCGGGGATGAAGGGTTGCGGGGATAAAAATGCCTTAAAATTAAATGTCAGGGATTTGAATTACAGGAAATAATTGCTACATTTGCCAGCCCTTAAACAGGGGTATATTTTTTTATCAAGCGATTTTATGCCAACAATTTCACAATTAGTACGAAAAGGAAGGGCCACAATTACCAAGAAGAGTAAATCGGCTGCTTTGGATTCGTG
>NZ_CEXZKX010000012.1:0-52251 GCF_982776155.1 Robiginitalea sp. | reverse complement strand
AACTCGCCCTGCACGCCGAATTCCAGGGGGCCATTGGGGTGGTGCTCAACAAACCCGTGCCGGACCGCGTCGTGGCGCAGGTGAAGCGCAAGGTGGACATTCCCGTGGTAGTAACAGTGGTTTCTGCGGATGAGGACTTTCCCGCAAGGATCCGTGCCGGCGTGGATATCCTCAACGTGTCGGGGGCGGAGAACACCCCGGCGATCATTCGGAAAATCCGCCGGTTCGATCCGGATATCGCCATTATCGGCACCGGGGGCAAAACGGAACAAACCATCCGGGAGACCCTGGAGGCCGGGGCGAATGCCATCTCCTATACGCCCCCCTCCACGGCCGAGTTATTTAAGGAGGTGATGCAGCGGTATCGCGCCGGAGGGTAGTAAACCGGAGGGTAGTAAAGTCGATTAGCCGGTCAGTTGCTGACGGTGACGACATCCCCGCTTCGGGTTGCCCGGTATTCGAGCAGGTTGTAGTAGCGTGCCCCGTCGTCGGGGGGGTCAAACATCTGCCCGGTGAAGAGGCTGTAGGTGTAGTCTTCACAGGGGCAGACGGCGTTCTGCCCGTCGATTTGCATGGTGGAACACCCGTTGGGCGGATGGTTCGGGCAGCTGGCTTCAAAGGCGCGCATTTGGTCAAAGCCCGTATTCATCACAAAAAAGCCGCGGATACCCGCGCCCGCATTTCCGATATATACCGGGTTTCCCGTACTGGTAAGCGGGCTGTAGAGCGGGAGGTTGAGGTTCATCTCAAAGCGGAACCCCAGCTCCTGCAGGTTCGGGTTCCGGTTGCCTGCGTCGTTGCTGCATGCCAGGAGCAAAACGGACAGGAATAGCTTGTAAATTAAGCGGCTAGGGCGCATCGGGTTCGGGCTTCTGGCACAAAAATCAGTAAAAAATCCCTATATTTGCGTTAAATCCTCTCTAAATAACCTGTACGCAGCACAGGTTTTGCAGGGGATTTTCTCTTTATAAAATCCGGATGATATGAGTAAGGTATCCTATTATACGCCCGAAGGGATGAAGAAGCTGAAGGACGAGTTGAATCATCTGCGCGACGTGGAGCGGCCGAAAGCCTCCCAGGCCATAGCCGAAGCCCGCGACAAGGGCGACCTGTCCGAGAATGCCGAATACGATGCAGCCAAGGAGGCCCAGGGCCTGCTGGAGATGAAAATAGCCAAATTGGAAGAGGTGGTGGCAAATGCCCGACTGATTGATGAATCCCAGTTGGACACCTCCAAAGTCCTGGTCCTCTCCACCGTGAAACTGCGGAACCAGCAAAACGGCCAGGAACTCAGCTATACGCTGGTGGCCGAAAGCGAAGCCGACCTGAAGGCGGGAAAAATCTCCGTTACCTCTCCGATTGGCAAGGGCCTGTTGGGAAAGAAAGTGGGGGATACCGCTGAGATCCAGGTCCCGAACGGCACCTTGAAGTTCGATGTGCTCGAGATTACCCGTTAATTTATAACGCGCCTTCGGCCCGGGCACTCCCGGGTCCGAACCACCGAAACCTGACCCATTTGCACAATTGAAATAATAATTAGATATTTATCTAAATATATAATTATTGAATACCCTTTTTAAATCGCTGAACGACCCCACCCGGCGGGAAATCCTGCAACTGCTCAAGGAGCGCGACCTGAGTGCAGGGGAAATTGCGGACCAGTTCAATATCTCGAAACCCAGCATTTCCCACCACCTGGACCTCCTCAAGCGGGCGGGCCTGGTTTCCAGCAGGCGCCAGGGGCAGTTTATGCTATACTCACTGAATACCACCATTGTCGAGGACCTGTTGCAGTGGGTCCTGGACCTAAAAAAATAAACGATGAAAACTTCCCTGCGAACCGAATGGCCCATACTTCTGATTGTGGCCGCACCTTTTATTTACCTCGCCCTGCAATGGAATCAGCTGCCCGAGCGGGTGCCCCTGCACTGGAATATCCGCGGGGAAATCGACCGGTGGGGAGATAAATCCGAGTTGTGGCTGATACCGATTCTGACTACCGGGCTGGTCTATCTGATATTCCTGGCCGTACCGGCCATCGACCCCAAGAATAAAATCCGGGAGATGGGCGTGAAGTACACCCAACTGAAATATATCGTCACGGTCTGTATGGCGGCTCTGGCGGTGGTCATCATCCATATGACCCGGACGGAAGGCACCCTATCGCCCGCCCCGCTCCTGGCGGTAATCGGACTGCTTTTTGCGTTCCTGGGCAACTATTTCAAAACCGTCCGGCCGAATTACTTTATCGGGATCCGGACCCCGTGGACCCTGGAACACCCCGAAATCTGGAACAAGACACACCGCCTGGGCGGGGTGCTTTGGTTAATCGGCGGCCTGCTGATAGTGCTTGTGGCCGCCCTGGCAAACGGACCCTGGCTCATGTACCTGTTCTTTGGGGTGACATCCGTTATCGTCCTGGTGCCCCTGGTCTATTCCTACCTGCTTTACCGGAAACTGGACCTGGGCTGAAAGGGCCTGGAGGCAACGCCATGGCCTGCCCTTCAGGGTGCCGGCGCTGGAACGCCCACCCTTATACGCCCGGATTTTTCGTATCTTGGCGGGACAAAACCAACATCACATGCCCAGTATATTTACGCGGATCATCCGGGGCGAATTACCCAGCTACCAGGTAGCCGAGGATGAGGCCCACCTGGCCTTTCTCGATGTCAACCCGAACAGCCGGGGACATACGCTTTGCGTCCCCAAACAGGAAGTGGACAAGCTTACCGACCTGGACGCCGAGGCCTATGAAGCGTTGATGCGGTTTTCCCGCAAAGTAGCCCTGGGGATCGAAGCGGCCATCCCCTGTAAACGCGTGGGGCTCACCGTCATCGGCCTGGAGGTCCCGCACGTACACGTCCACTTGATCCCCCTCAACAGCATGGCGGATGCGACCTTTGGAAAAAAGGATAAGCTAACCGAATCGGAATTTGAGGAAACGGCAGCAGCCATTCGCCGCCAGATCGGTTAGTTGAAAGAAGGCTCCCCGGGCTTGGAAACCGCCCGCCCGGCTTCAGGTCTGGCCCCCCGGGCTTTAAAACAGATTCCCCAGGCATCAGGAAAAGCCCTTCCAGGGAATAGCCAGGCCCTGCCAAAGGATCAGAACAGGCCTTCCACATACATATACACCAGGGCGCCTACCAGGCAAATCCCCAGCAATACAAAGACGTAGAACGACGATTTGAAATGGATACGGGCCCGCTCCGGGCGGACCGCTTTTTCGTAGTATTCCACGCTCCTGTCAATATCCTCCGTCCATTTTACCGGGTAAATCACATTTTTACAGGTGTTACATTCCAGTTCCCGCGTGACTTCCGGGCTGATGCGGTGATACAGCCACCCAAATCGGTGTTTTTGGTAAAACCGCAGGGTCATATCCTGGTTAAAACACTCCGGGCAGTTGTTGCTCAGAGGCGCTTCCTTGATAACTACTTGCTCTTGTTTTCCCATAGCTAATTCTTTATGCGCAGCGAGATTTGCATTACGGTGCCTTCCTTGCCGGAAGACAGCACTTTCACTTTCCCCTGGTGGTACTCCTCTACAATCCTGCGCACCAGGGAAAGTCCGAGGCCCCAACCGCGTTTTTTACTGGTAACCCCCGGGTCGAAGATTGTATTCCAGCGGGTTTTCGGGATGCCGTGGCCTGAATCGGTGATGAGTACATGCACCAGGGGCGGGTCCGGGGCGATCTCCAGGGAGATGTCCCCCTTGCCCTTCATGGCATCGATACCGTTTTTTACAATATTCTCAATGGTCCAGTGATACAGCGAGCGATTCAACAGCACCGGCAGGGATTCCGCCCGGGAGTGGAAGCTGAACCGGACCAGTTTGGAACTCCGCACCCGCAGGTAATCAAACGCGTTGCGCGTTTCTTCCACAATGTCGAGCGTCTCCAGGCGGGGGGTCGAGCCGATCTGGGAAAACCGCTCGGTAATGGTTTGAAGCCGGCCGATGTCCTTCTCGATCTCCGCGGTAATCTTCGGGTTGAGTTCCTCGGACTTCAGCAACTCGTTCCAACCCAGCAGGGAGGTCAGGGGGGTCCCTATCTGATGGGCAGTTTCCTTGGCCATGCCCGCCCAGAGTTTATTCTGTTCCGATGCCTTATTGGTCTTGAAAAAGAAGAAAATAACCGCGCCGAACAGGAAGATGATCAGGAGCAGGGCCACCGGGTAATATTTCAGCTTGTTGAGTACCTCGGAATTCCCGTAGTAAAGCGTGGCGAGCAACTCGCCTTCGTACTCGATGCGGATGGGCGTGTTTTCCGACCGGAATGTCGCAATCCGGCCCGCGATTTCCTCCTCGTCTTCCGGGGAGACGTCCGGCATGTTGTTGATCCGGTAGGAACCGTCCGAATTGACGAGGATCATCGGCGTACTCGTATTGTTCTGGAACACCCGCAGGTGCAGGTTTCCGAGTTCTTGCTCTTCCGAAAGCCGCAGGAGTTCGGATTGGGCCGTGGCCCATATCTCCATCTTGTTGCGCTCTTCTTCTTTGAATTTCCTGAAAAAGCTATTTGTGTTCCAAAGGATCAGGCTGACGATCACAAAGGACGTGATCAGCAGGATGGCGTTCAGGATTTTCTTTGGCGGATTGAATCGCATGCCCCCTTGGCGGATTTTTTTTGGTTTTCCGGGCAGTCTGCCGGTTGGCAACTCCACGCGGACCATTCGGTTAAATATAACTCAATTTGGGCGGAAATGTTGTGGCGGGATCCCGGAGCGGGATTGCACATTCGATGTAATTTTACCTACCTTTGCCCCATGACCTCAGGCACCCTGTCACTCTTGCCGGAAGACTTGGAAACACGGGAGTTACACGCGTTTTTACTCGGTGCGGTAGCCCCGCGTCCCATCGCCTTTGCAAGCACGGTGGATGCCGGGGGAACCCCCAACCTGGCGCCGTTCAGTTATTTCAATGTTTTCGGGACCAACCCGCCGGTGCTCATCTTTTCGCCGGCCAGGCGCGTCCGGGACAATACGGTAAAACACACGTTGCTGAATGCCGAAAAGACCCGGGAGGTGGTCGTCAATATGGTGTCCTATGAAATGGTACAGCAGATGTCCCTGGCGAGCACGGAATACCCGGAAGGGGTGAACGAATTTGAAAAGGCGGGGTTTGGCATGGTGCCTTCCGATTTGGTGAAACCCTACCGGGTGGCCGAAGCCCCGGCCCAGTTTGAGTGCCGGGTAACCCGGATCATGCCGTTGGGTGAAGGGGGAGGCTCCGGGAACCTGATATTCTGCGAGGTGGTCAAAATCCACCTGAAAAAAAATATATTGTCCCCTCCGGGATTGCCCGATCCCAAGAAAATGGACCTGGTGGCCCGTTTGGGGGGAAACTGGTACAGCCGGGCAGCTGCCGGGCTTTTTGAAGTCCCGAAGCCGCTGTCGAGCCTCGGCATAGGGGTAGACGCCATCCCGGAACCCATACGGCTCAGCAAGGTGCTGACCGGCAACGACCTCGGAAGGCTTGGCAACGTGGAAAAACTGCCGGATACCGCCGAGGTCAGCGCCTTTGTTTCCGCGGACGTCAACGCCCGGAAAGTAATCAGCGCCCGGGATACCGAGGCGCTGCACCGCAGGGCACAGCAATACCTGGAAGGCGGGGACGTGCATACCGCGTGGAAGTTGTTGTTGGCTGGACTGGAATGAAGCAGGCAGGGCTGGAATAGACGCAGGCAGGGCTGGAATAGGTTCAGGCAAAGCTGCAACAGGCAAAGCTGCCACAGGGACGGACTAGGTTATAACAGGTGTAAGCAGGGACATAAAGCGGAAGAATACCGGGTTTGGTACCCGGCCCATTAAATCGAATAGAAATTTACAATTAATACAAGCGAGACGCATGGAGATTCAAGGAACCATCAAAGTAATCGAGGAAACCAAAACATACGGAAGCAATGGCTTCCGCAAGCGGGAAATGGTAGTAACCACGGACGAACAGTACCCGCAGCACCTGCTGGTGGAATTTGTACAGGACAAGACCAACCTGCTGGACAAGTTCCAGGTAGGCCAGCAAGTCAAGGTAAGCATCGACCTGCGCGGTCGGGAATGGGTAAGCCCGCAGGGCGATACCAAGTATTTCAATTCCATCCAGGGCTGGCGCATCGAGAACCTTCAGGAAGCGACCCCGGGCGATGACATTCCCCCGGTACCCCCGGCCGATGCCTTTGAGCCGGCGGACAACCTCAAGGAAGAGGATTACGACGACCTGCCGTTTTAAGGGATATCGGCGCCGGGCCCACCCGGCACAACCATGTCAGTTACCCGGACAATAGAGGCTCTTTTCAGGCGGTTTTTACCGTCCCCCTTCGCCATTGCTGTTATCCTCAGCCTGCTGGCGCTTTTTTTGGGAGGAGTGTTTGGGGTTTACCCGGACGGGACCAACAACTGGGCGGGAACGCTCAGGGCCTGGGAATCCGGGCTATGGAACCGCAACCTGCTCGTATTTGCCTACCAGATGATGCTCATCCTGGTATTGGGCCATGTCCTGGTACTCAGCGCGCCTGCCGAAAAGTTGCTATCCGCCCTGACCGCCCGGGCAGGCAATGCGGCCGGGGCCGCCCTGCTGGTGGCCTCCACCACGATGCTCGTTTCCTTCTTCAACTGGGGCCTTGGCCTGATCTTCGGGGCCCTGCTCGCCCGAAAGGTGGGGGAACACGCCCGGGACAGGGGCATCCCGATCAATTATCCGCTTATTGGTGCCTGCGGGTATCTCGGGCTGATGGTCTGGCACGGGGGTATCAGCGGTTCTGCCCCCATCAAAGCCAGTGAACCCGGACATATCCACAACCTGCTGGAGGGCATCCTGCCCGACGCATCCCTGGCGGCCCTTCCCGGCAGCATCCCAACCTCGGAGACGGTTTTCGGCCCCTGGAACCTCGGTATTTTCCTGGTGGTCTGGCTGGTTGTCAGCGGTCTGGCATACTGGCTGGGACGCACCACCCGGACAGGCCCTGTGGAACTGCCTCAGAGCGTACCCGAAGCGGAAACCGAGTCGGACCCACAACAGGACGGGGACCGGGCAGACCGATCCCCGTGGCTGAGTCGTTTATTTGCGGCACTCGTTTTGGCTGCATTCCTGCTGCAATACCTGCCGCAGCTCAGGCAACTAAACCTGACCCCGGACATGCTGAATTTCTTTATGTTCGGGCTTGCCCTGCTCCTGCACGGCAACTTTCGGAATTTCCTGAGGGCAGTTGAAACGGCCATCGGTGATACGGCTGGGATCCTCATCCAGTTCCCGCTCTATTTCGGGATCATGGGCATCATGACGGAGTCCGGGCTTATCCATCGTGTTTCGGACTTTTTTATCGCTGTCAGCACCCAGCGGAGTTTCCCGTTGTTCACGTTTTTCAGCGCCGGACTGGTGAATCTGTTTGTCCCCAGCGGGGGCGGACAATGGGCAGTACAGGGGCCCATCATCCTTCAGGCGGCCCTGGAATTGAAAGTGCCGCTGGAAAAGGCTTTGATGGCCCTGGCATACGGGGACCAGCTGACGAATATGCTCCAGCCATTCTGGGCCCTGCCCTTACTCGGGATCACCCGGTTGAAGGCCCGGGAAATCCTGCCTTTTACCCTCCTGTTTATGTGTGCTGCCGGTGGCATCTACCTGGCCGGGCTGTTGATTTGGTGAGGGATTGTACCTTTGCAAGGAGTAATAAAGGGCCCTTTTGTACCGGTTCTTGCTTGTTGCATGGGCGGGCTCAAAAACCCCATTTATTTAAACCCAAACTCCCTGGTAAAAATGCCCCCATCCCACGCACCTGTCCCGTATCTGGGTAATGCCCTGGTATTTCCCCCGGCCCGCAGCGCCGGCCCGGACGGGCTTCTGGCCATGGGGGGCGACCTGAAACCGGAGCGGCTCATGCTGGCATACCGTTCGGGGATTTTCCCCTGGTTTAGCGATGATTCCCTGATCCTGTGGTGGAGCCCGGACCCCCGGATGGTCCTGTTTCCGGATGAGCTCCGAATAACCAGGAGCATGCGTCGAATTATAGGGAAGAAAACCTTTCGGATAACCAAAAACCAATGCTTCGCGGAGGTGATATCCGCCTGTGCAGAAACTTCCAGAAAGGGCCAGGACGGTACGTGGATTACCCCGGGGATGGAGGCGGCCTACATCCGCCTTCACGAGGCCGGGAATGCCGTCTCCTATGAAGCCTGGCAGGGAAGCGAACTCGTTGGCGGCCTCTACGGGGTGGACCTGGGGGAAGTATTCTGCGGGGAAAGCATGTTTACGCGCGTATCCAACGCCTCCAAGGTCGCATTTATCCATATGGTAAGGGAGCTGGAGGAGAAGAATTACCGTCTGATAGACTGCCAGGTGCATACGCCCCACCTGGAAAGCCTGGGCGCCCGACTCGTCTCGCGGGCGCAATTCCTGGACCTCCTAAAGGGAGAGGACCAGGGTCATGGTAAAGAATAATTCATGCCCGCCGGTATGCGTAAAGTCCTCCCGCCGGTATTCCGTCCCGAGTTCTGTACGGACGCCATCCGCTGCCAGGTAACCCAGCTCCGCCCCGGCCCGGACATCCCATTCGGCAGACTGCGACCTCGAGACGCTCAGCAACTGCTCCAGGGTGCCTACCCAATACCACTCGCCTACATCGGTTCGCTCCCCTTGCAACGGGCCGTCGAACGCCAGCCGATACCGGAACCTGTGGACGGTCTGATCCGGGAAGATACGCTGTTCGGATCGCAGGCGGTGGCCGATCCGGATGACGCGGGGCCGAAAAGTGCGGTTGTATTGCTGGGTGAGCCTAATTTCGTTGGTACGGTCCGGTTCAAAAGGTTTTCTGAACCGGTATTGTATCCCGAGGCCAACGCTTTGGTTCCCTAAAAAAGCGACCGAAGTGAACAGGGCCAGATCTACTTGGCGGCCCTGGAGCTCGGCGGCCCCGTTCCGTGAATAATACATGCGGTGGCCTGCCGAAACGTTTTGGGAGAATCCCTTGCCGAGGGAGTAATTCAGGTTGATGGCAGGCTCCAGATAGCCGGTAAATTCTCCCTGTCCCCATACCAGCGGGCCAACTGCCAGGAAACCGAGACGGATCGCCAACCGACAAAGTATCCGGGGGGTAAAACGAAGTGGTGGTTTGCTCATGCTGGCGATATCCGTTTATCAGGTATGTTATATGAGATCCAAAGCCGCAACCGTCAATAGAGGACGTGATTGTAATTCGGCGGCAAAGATTCCCGGATGCGCAATAGCCGGCCTTCGCTGTCGTACAGGAGTTCATAGTGGGCCAGTCCGGAATCCTGGCGGGTCTGGATAACGAGTTCGTACCGGATTTCCGGCAAGAGCAGGTTTTGGAAGGCGTTTTTCAGGGTTTGGGAATCCGATTCGAAGGAAGCCCGGGGATACTGCTGCTGTATTTTTCGTACCCGGTACCGGCCGTAGGTTCCTTTGAGGTGGGCCTGAATGGCTTCCAGGGTTTCATTAGGGATATCAACCGACCTGATACGGACTTCTGCATCCTCCAGCTCACCTTCCGGGGTAAACTCAATGCTGTAGTGAAGTCGCCGGTGTTTGAATTTCATTTCAAAACTGCTGCGGGCCGAGTCGATTTCCTTGTAGTACCTCAGGCGCCTGACACCTTCCAGGTAAGGTTCCATCACCTCTCGGGCCGACTCCGGGAACTGGGCTTTTCGGATACGGAATTCGCGCTCCTGTTTTTGTTGGGCGCTGGCGGGGGCAAGAGCTAGCAGCAGGATGAAAACGAAAGCCTGAAGCCTTCCGGATGAATTAAACCTGGTCATATCGGAAACATGTTACTTCGTGGTCGTTAACCATGCCGGTAGCCTGCATGTGCGCGTACACCACCGTGGAGCCCACGAATTTAAACCCCCTGCTTTTGAGGTCCTTGCTCAACTTGTCGGAAAGGGGGGTGGTAGCCGGGGCTTCCTTGTAGTTTTTTACCGCGTTGCGAATGGTCTTGCCATCCGTAAAGCCCCAGATATACTCGCTGAAACTCCCGAATTCTTCCTGGACCTCCATAAAGGCCCGGGCGTTGGAAACGGCTGCGCGGACCTTCAGGCGGTTCCGGATAATACCCGGGTCGGCCAGCAATTCGGCGATTTTGTCTTCACCGTAAAAAGCAATCCGCCGGTAGTCGAACGCGTCGAACACCCGGCGGAAATGCGCTCTTTTTTTCAGGACCGTAATCCAGCTGAGCCCTGCCTGGAAGGTCTCCAGGGTCAGGAATTCAAACAGTTTTCGGTCGTCCCTTACCGGTACGCCCCATTCTTCATCGTGGTAGGTAACGTAGAGCGGATCGCCCAGGCACCAACCACATCGGTGTTTCTCCATATGTGCAAGAAACGGAAAAAACGGGTACCGGTCAACGGGGTCATGAACGGGATAGCTCCCCGGCTTCCATGGCCTGGTCCAGTCGGGCTTCCACCCGGGGCATGAAGCGGAAGAACTTCCCTCCGTCTGCCCGCTCAAGGGTCACCCAGGTTTCGCCGTTGCGGCTGGTCTGCCCAACCACGACGACTTCCATGCCCTGGAGCCGGTTGAAATCGGCAATCGCCCCACGTTTGATAATGAAATTTTTACGGGGAAAGTCAATGTGGTCATAGCCGTGGGCATCGGCCTGGCCGAGGACCAGTGTACTGCCTTCCCGGACGTCTGATTGTTGTGCCTGGGCCGAAAACCCAGCAAAAAGCAGCGCCGCAATTGTCAATATGAAATTTTTAGCTCTCATAAAATGGACATTTAGGATTATCAAAGTTAATTATTGCGAATATATTAAAATGATAGTAATACTATCGTTAAATAATAGTTAAACCCATATTTGTTGAGAGTTTTACTATTATATTTGAACAAAATTTGGATAGTAGCGGATGGTTATCTTTGATATAAGAATCGCAATATGGATGCGTTAATCCGGAATATGGAAGTGTCGATCAACCCGGGACTGTATTTGAAAGACCCGCAGACTACCCGTTTGGGAAAGCGTATGGTGAGCTACGGAATCGCGATGATCTCCGAGATGGGAGTGGAAAAGTTCAATTTCCGGAAACTCGGGCAGGAAATCGGGTCGAATGAAAGCTCTGTCTACCGGTATTTTGAGAACAAACATAAATTTTTAATCTACCTCTGCTCCTGGTACTGGGGTTGGCTGGAACTCCGACTCGTTCAGGAAACACATGCCATTTCGGATCCGTCCAGCCGGCTGGAGCACGCCATCGATACGCTCACCCGCCCGGTGGTTACCGATGCCTCCTATGAACATATCGATGAGGTGGCCCTCCACCAGATTGTGGTCAATGAGTATTCGAAACCCTTCCTGACCCGGGAGGTGGACCAGCAGAACCGGGACGGGTACTTTGAGATTTACAAACGCCTTGTGCACAGGCTGGCCGATATGATCCGGGCAGTTAACCCAGAGTATCCCTATTCGGTTTCCCTGTCCAGTTCGGTTATTGAGGGATCGCTGCATCAATTTTTCCTCGAGCAGCACTTCCCCTCCCTCACCGAACTCGAGGGGGTGCGCAACCATACGCGATTTTTCATTCACCTGGTAACCAACACAATCCGAAAATAACCTACCCCCAACCATGGCAAAAGCGATTATGACTACCTGGCAGCGCCTGATGGGGCTCCTGAACCTTGAGAAGAAAGACATCCTGCAGGTATTCTACTACGCAATCTTCGCGGGCCTTGTCAATTTGTCCCTGCCGCTTGGAATCCAGGCAATCATCAACCTGATACAGGGGGCCCAGGTGAGCACTTCCTGGATTGTACTGGTAATTCTCGTTACCCTGGGGGTGGTCTTTGTCGGCGTCCTCCAGCTGATGCAGATCCGAATCATCGAGAATTTGCAGCAAAAGATATTTACCCGTTCCTCGTTTGAATTTGCCTTTCGGTTCCCGAAGATCCTGATGAGCGAGCTGACCCATTTTTACCCGCCGGAACTGGCCAATCGTTTTTTTGATACGCTAACCGTTCAGAAATCGCTTTCCAAGATCTTGATCGATTTCCCGGCGGCCCTGCTCCAGATTCTCCTGGGCCTGCTGCTGCTTTCCTTCTACCACCCGTTTTTCATCGCCTACGGCATTTTACTGCTCCTGCTGATCTATGCGGTATTTAAGTTAACGGCAAAAAAGGGGCTGGAGACCAGTTTGGAGGAATCCAAGCACAAGTACCGGGTGGCCCACTGGATCCAGGAAGTGGCCCGGAGCATCGTAAGCTTTAAACTATCCGGGAAAACCTCCCTGGCCGTCGATAAGAACGACCATTTGGTAACCCGTTACCTGAAGGCCCGGGAGAGCCATTTCCGGGTGCTGGTATTGCAGTTTATCCAGATGATCGGCTTTAAAGTCCTGGTCACGGCGGGGTTACTCATTATCGGCGGTTTGCTCGTCCTGAACCAGCAGATGAATATCGGCCAGTTTGTCGCTGCGGAGATTATCATCCTGCTGGTCATCACCTCGGTTGAAAAGCTCATTCTCGGCCTGGAATCCGCATACGACCTGCTCACGTCCCTGGAAAAACTCGGGCAGGTGGTGGACAAGGAACTCGAGCCCCTGGAAGGGGAGACCCCGCTGGATGAATCTGAAACCCTGGATGTAGAACTCCGGGAGATTACCTACCACTCTGCGGACGAGCAGAAAACGATCATCGATCACTTTTCCGTTCAAATACCCCCCGGGAGTCGCATCGTGATCAAGGGCCCGTCCGGCTCGGGCAAGACCACGTTGCTTCGGCTCATAACCGGGATATTGCGGCCGGATTCGGGGCAGATTTTTGCCAACGGGATTTCCCTGGACAGCATGCTGCTGAACCATTACCGCTCGCAGCTCGGGCAGTGCCTGCCCGAGGAAACGCCCTTTGAAGGCACTTTGCTCGAAAACCTGACCTTTGGCAACCCGAACATCCCCATGGAGGAGGTGTACCGGGCCCTGGAACAAATCCGGTTGCTCTCGTTTGTCAAGGCGCTTCCCCAGGGCCTCAAAACGGTCATCTATCCGGAAGGACGGCAATTCCCCTATGTGGTTGCCCGGAAAATCGTGCTGGCAAGGAGTATCCTGAACCGGCCAAAACTCCTTGCGCTCAAGGACCCCCTGGATCAGTTTGAACCCGGGGAAGCCAGTGAAATCATGGATTTCCTGACCGATAATGACAATCCCTGGTCCCTGGTAGTGGTTAGTTCCAACGACCGTTGGGAAGAGCAGTGCGCCCGTGTTCTGGAGATGGACTCCGGCAGATTAATCAAAGACTCCGGCCCATGTTGAATATCACGAAGAACAGACTGAACCGGGACGTGGACCTGCGGCAATTCGAGTCGGGGCGACTGGTGATCCACCAGCGGTACTACAAACATTTTAATCGCTTCCTGCTGGCCTTTGCAGGTATTGCGGTGATCATCCTGTTTTTGCCCTGGACACAGACCGTCAGCGGGACGGGGTACCTCACCACGCTGCGGCCCGACCAGCGGCCCCAGACGGTGCAATCTCCCATCCCCGGACGGATCGAGAAATGGCATGTCCGGGAAGGGGACTTTGTCCTTGCAGGCGATACGATCCTGGTCATGTCGGAAGTCAAAGACGAATACTTCGACCCGCAGCTCGTAGACCGCACGCGTCAGCAGATCGATGCGAAAAGCCGGTCGGTGGGCTCCTATCAGGAGAAGGTACGGGCACTGGAGAACCAGGTAGCCGCCCTGGGCCAGGAGCAGGCCCTGAAACTCGAACAGACGCGGAATAAGCTCATGCAGGCCCGGTTAAAAGTCAAGAGCGACAGTATTGACCTGGAGGCTGCCCGTACAGGGATTTCCATTGCCCAGCGGCAGTACGACCGGACCAGTACCCTCGAGGAGGAAGGTCTCAAGGCAGTCACGGATGTGGAAGAGAAACGGCTCAAGCTCCAGGAGGCGCAGGCGAAGCTCATATCGGCGGAAAACAAGTTGCTGGCGAGCAAGAATGAGGTGTTGAACGCCCGGATGGAGGTGGGGCGCATTCAGGCCGAGTATCAGGACAAGGTCGCCAAAGCGCAAAGCGAGCTATTTACGGCCCAGTCGGCACAATTCGATACGGAGGCCCAGGTGACCAAATTGGAGAATCAGTTCACGAATTACGAGCGGCGGCGCGAATTGAACGTGATCCGCGCGCCCCAGGCAGGGTACGTCAACAAAGCGCTGCAGGCCGGGATCGGCCAGACCTTCAAGGAGGGCGAACAGTTGGTGAGCATCATGCCGGCGTCCGTAGACCTGGCGGTGGAAGCCTACATTTCCCCCATCGACCTGCCGCTCATCCACGTGGGCGAGAAGTTCCGGATCCAGTTTGACGGCTGGCCGGCCATCGTGTTCAGCGGGTGGCCCAATATCTCCTTCGGGACCTACGGGGGGGTTGTTGTGGCCATCGAAACCTATATCAGCCCAAATGGCAAGTACCGCGTATTGATAGCCCCGGACCCGGACGACCACCCCTGGCCGGACAAGATCCGCGTCGGGTCCGGGGCGAACAGTCTGGCATTGCTCGAAGATGTACCCATCTGGTTTGAAGTCTGGCGGCAACTCAACGGATTCCCGCCAAACTACTACACCCCGGAGCGGTCGGCGGCGGGATTAAGCGGAAAAAACCAGCCATGAAGATACCGGTGATTCTCATCGCGTGCATCTGCTGCCTGGCGGGGCTTCAGGCCCAACCAGGCAACCTCCCCGAACGGGCCGGCAACCCGGAAGGCCAATCGGACACCCTGGTTTTGGGGTTCCGGGAATTCATTGCGCAGGTCAAACAGTTCCACCCGCTGGCCCGTCAGGCGCGGCTCGTACTGGACGCGGGGGAAGCCGGTTTGTTGCAGGCCCGCGGTGGCTTCGATCCGAAACTCGAGGTAGACCTCGAGCGGAAAGAGTTCAAGGGCACCGAATACTACGACCGCCTGAACGCCACTTTTAAGATTCCCACCTGGTACGGCGTGGAATTCAAGGGGCAGTTTTCCGAGAATGACGGGGCCTTCCTGAACCCGGACGAGGCCCTGCCGGACGCGGGGTTGTACAGCGCCGGGGTTTCCGTATCGGTTGGCCGGGGTATCTGGATGGATAAAAGGATGGCGGTGCTGAAGAAGGCCCGGCTCTACCGCCAACAGAGCCAGGCAGATCTGGAGCTCCTGGTAAACGCCCTGCTTTTTGAGGCCTCCCTGGCGTATTTTGACTGGTTGCAGGCCTATCAGGATCTCGCCGTTTTTGAAGGGTTTGTGCGGAATGCCCGGGTGCGGCTGGAAGGCATCCGCCAAAGTGCCCTGGCCGGGGACCGGCCTACCATCGACACGGTGGAGGCGCGCATCGCCTTTGCCAACCGGCGCCTCAGCCTGGAACAGGCCCGGGTTCGCACGACACAGGCCGCCCTGGAGGTGTCTACCTATTTGTGGCTGGAAGACGACCTGCCCGTGGAACTCCAACCCTGGGTGGTTCCCGAGGTCAATCCGGCACTGTCCGTAGACCGGGCCCTGGGACTGGACCTGGAATTGGGCGAAGACTGGATTTCCGCCGAACACCCGAAGCTGCGCTCCCTCCAGTATAAATTGGAGGCCCTCGATGTGGAGCGCCAATTGAAGGCCAGCCGGTTGCTCCCCGAGATTGACCTGGAATACAACTTCCTGACCGAGACGCCCGAATTGCTGAACTCCTTCGATACGGGTCAGTACAAAGGGGGCCTCAGTTTCCGGATGCCGCTGTTCCTCCGGAAGGAACGGGGGGAACTCAAACTGGCCAAAATCCGGTTTCGGGATACGGAACTCGAAAGGCTCAGCACCCAGGTGGGGATTCGGAACAAGGTTTTGGGTATCTTTACCGAGTTGGAGTCCTTTGAGACCCAGAACAGCCTGATCCGGGATATTGTCAGGGACTACGATCAGCTGCTTCGCGCCGAGGAGCGGAAGTTTGAATTCGGAGAGAGTTCCGTGTTCCTGATCAACTCCCGGGAACGGGCCCTGATCGACGCCCGCCTGAAATCGAATGAAGTGGGCAACAAGTTCCTTTCTGCCAAGGCGAAGCTCTTCCAGGCACTGGCGCTGGGGCAGGAGGAGGTTGGGGAACAACCCTGAGAAGGCATCGAGCAGCGCGCCAGCGGATACTCCGGGTTGCAGAAAAGACCCGCCGTGTATCCATATAACGGCCAGCCAGTGTAAATTCGCGACGCAGTCCAAACCCGCAACCGCCATGAAACAACGCAGCCGCACCGCCCGGAATATCCTGATAGACACCTTTTACATCGTGCTGGGGATTGCCTCGGCCGCCTTTGGCCTGGAAAGTTTCCTGTTGCCCAACCGGTTTATCGACGGGGGCGCCACGGGGATCTCCCTGTTGATCTCCAGCGTGGCGGACGCACCCCTGGCCCTGCTCATCGTTTTGGTAAATATCCCATTCCTGGTCTTCGGATACCGGGTGGTGGGACGGGGTTTTGTGCTGCGGGCCGCCCTGGCCATCCTGGGCCTGGCCGTCTCCCTGACCCTGTTCGAGTACCCGGAAGTGACGGACGACCCGTTGCTCGTTTCCGTGTTTGGCGGTTTTTTCCTCGGGGCGGGGATCGGCCTGTCCATCCGGGGAGGCGGCGTGCTGGACGGCACCGAAGTCCTGGCCATCTACCTGAGTAAGAAACTGCGGGTGAAAATCGGGGATGTAATCGTGATGATCAATATCGTGATTTTTGTCGCGGCCGCCTACCTGCTCTCCCTGGAAGCGGCCCTCTATTCGATGCTCACCTACCTGGCGGCATCCAAAACGCTCGATTTTGTGGTAGACGGGGTGGAGGAATATCACGGGGTGACGATCATTTCGGAGAAAAGCGACGCAATCCGCGAAATGCTTATCGAGAAACTCGGGCGCGGGGTGACCCTGTTACCCGCCCGGGGCGGTTACCGGGTTAGCGGAGGCCACCGGAGCTACGAGGCGGTGTTTTCGGTGATCACGCGATTGGAAATCAGCAGGTTGTATCGTGAACTGGATGAAATTGACCCCGGGGCCTTTGTGGTGATGCACCGTATTAGCGATACGCGGGGCGGGATGATCAAGAAACGCCGGCTCTAGCTTGTTGCCGGAGGGTCTGCGGCGGGGCCGATCCGGGCCTGCAAGCGAACTTATTTGCTGATAAAGAGATAGGTAATCGAGCCCTTCTGCCCGTCCCGGGTGGCCGGGCTGAAACGCGCCCGTTGCGCATAGGCGATCGCATTCTCCACCAGGCAGCCATTCGATGTGGAGGAACTGTTCGCGTTGAAGTGTGCATCGGTGACATACCCCTGGCGGTCCACTTCGATGTTGACCACCACTTTACCCCCTTCGATACAGGTGTAGATGGGGGGCGGCAACTCATAGGCATTGCGGTCTACCAGGGAATAGGAGATGGAAGTCCGCTTGTCCTTCAGGTAATTCGTGTACTCTTTTTTTACAGCCTCCTTTTCCCCCAGCAACTCCCGGGAAGCTTCCCGTTTTTGTGCGAGTTCCCTGAGGTGATCCGAAAATGCTGCGTTGTCTTCCGAAAGGTCGGAACCGGGGTCTGAGTCGGAGAGTTCCTGGCGCTCCTCGAGGATTTCCTGAAGGGTTTTCAGGGGTTCGGGATTGCCGAAACTGGGTTTCGCCGTCTCGTTAAAGGCCATGTGGCTTTCGACGTCGGCCTGCTGGGTCTCCTCCACCTCCTGCTCTTCCTCCACCAGGGTCTCCAGGTCTTCCTCGGAAAGGCTCATCTCGATTACGTACTCCTCGGCCTGTACGCTGCCCAGATGTATGTTGAACAGGGTCAATACCACGATTCCCAGCGTAAAGCCGGTAATGAGAAGCGATAATTGACTGCGGTTCAACTGCATAATCCTAATAACCCTTATTTCTGTATTTTATTTCATGCCGGCGCCGGATACTGCGGCCGCCGATGTTGTCCATGTGCCGTGTAACGGGTCAGACATCGAAGCCCTTTTCCCGAAATGCTTCCCGGAATGCGTCCGGGGTATGGGCTTTATTTACGGAATACGGACCCGTTTTGGTTCTTTTCAATGCAGAAAGATACGCCCCGGAACCCAGAAATTGCCCGAAATCATGGGCCAGGGAGCGGATATAGGTGCCTTTGCTGCAGGTGACGCGGAAATCCACTTCGGGCAGCGCAATCCGGGTCAGCTCAAAGGCATCGATCCGGACCACGCGGGTAGGGATATCCACTTGCTGGCCTTGCCTGGCGTACTCATAGAGCCGCTTGCCGTCTTTTTTAATCGCTGAAAAAACAGGGGGTTGTTGCCGGATTTCACCGGTAAAGGCCCGGGTTGCCTCCAAAAGGGCCTCCGGGGTAATATGTTCGGTGGGGTAGGTGCCTTCCGGGGGGGTCTCCAGGTCGTAGGACGCCGTGACTGCGCCCAATCGGATGGTCCCGGTATACTCCTTGGGCAGGCCCTGCAGGCCGGCAATTTGTTTCGTGGCCTTCCCCGTGCAGATCAACAGCAGGCCTGTGGCGAGCGGGTCCAGGGTCCCGGCGTGCCCCACCTTGATTTTCTTGAGGGAAAAAGCGCGCCGGAGCGTCCATTTAACAGCGTTCAGCGCCTGGAATGACGACCATTCGTACGGTTTGTCGATCAGCAGGACCTGACCGCTTAGGTAGGATTCTTTGCTAAATTCCAATTGTAGTTCTTTGGGGGTGCCGGGTTAACCGGCGAGCCAGGTTCCCAACCCGATGGCCAGGAGACCTGCCAGCAGGCAATATACGGCAAAATAGGTTAGTTTGCTGTTGCGGACCAGGCGGATCATCCAGGTGCATGCCAGCAGGCCCGAGAGGAACGCTGCCGCAAAACCGGCCGCAACGGGCACGGTATTCCCGCTTTCGAACACAAGGCCGCCGTCCAGGAGGTCCTTGGCGATTTTGCCCAGGATCAGGGGGACCACCATCAGGAAGGAAAAACGGGCAGCCTTCGATTTATCGACCCCCAGCAGGACGCTGGTGGCGATCGTGGCCCCGCTCCGCGAGATGCCGGGGAGCAGTGCCACGGCCTGCGCGATGCCGATTACAAAGGAATTGACGTATGAAACGGGCCGCTGGGTCTGCCGGGCCCTGTCTGCCAGGAAGAGGAGCAAGGCCGTAATCAGCAGCATACAGCCGACAAAGACGATGCTGCCCCCGAAAAACATTTCGAGTTGTTCCTCCAGAAAGAAACCGATCAGTGCAGCCGGGACCATGGACAGCACAATTTTCGCCGAAAACCGCGTGGCCTCGTTGTCGCGGAACTGGAAGAGCCCGCCCAGGATTTCAGCTACGTCCCGGCGATAGACCACCAGGGTGCTGAGGGCCGTGGCAAAATGCAGTACCACCGTAAAAAGCAGGCTTTCTTCAGGCAGGGAGTCGTCGCCCAGGAGGGCCTTGCCGAGTTCCAGGTGGCCGCTGGATGATACGGGGAGGAATTCGGTGAGTCCCTGGATAATCCCGAGCAGGATGGCATCGATGAGCTCCAAGGATCCTAGCTGGATTTTTTCTTGTGGGGGTTCGCGAGAATCGCATAGACCTGAATCCCCAACCCGATCAGGACCAGGGTAGGCGCCAGGCGGATACGCCGGAAACTGAAGATTTCCGGGTTAAAGACGTTCGGGTCGTCGCTGCCCCCGCCCGCCATCAGGATATAGCCGAGGGCGATAAAGCCGAGGCCGACAGCCATGAGTATGTAGTTTCGCTTCTGGAATATAAACTCCCGCTTGGGCTTCTGGCTTTCCGGGGATTTGTGTTTTTTACTCATGCGACAAAGGTAATGAACCTAATAATATAAATCGTCCGTCCGCAGGTTCAGGAAGCGCTGCGTGGCAAAAAAGGTGCTGATTCCGGCAATGAATATGCCGAGCAGGAAAACGACCCCAAAGAGCAACCCGATTTGCGGGAGGTCGTCCAGCAGTCCCAGTTCCGGGAAGTTGCCGTCCAGGTAAACCAGCAGGCCGTAGAGTGCCAAAAGTGCCAGGCAGGCTCCGATCATCCCGAGTTTGACACTGGTGGCGATAAACGGCCGGCGGATAAAAGCCTTGGTGGCTCCCACCATTTGCATCGTCTTGATGATAAACCGGCGGGAATAGATCGAAAGCCGGATGGAGGAGTTGATGAGCAGCACGGCGATCAGCGTGAAAACCGCCGAGGCCACCAGGATGCCCAGCCCGATCCGCTGGACGTTTTCACTCAGCAATTCGATGGTGGGCCGGTCGTAGCTCACTTCTTCCACAAAAGATTTTTCCCCGATGACCCCGGCGATGGAATCGACCTGTACCGGGGAGACAAACGCGGCGTTCAGCTGGACGTCAATGGAGTTTTTTAAGGGGTTGTACCCGAGGAATTCCATAAAATTCTCGCCGATCTCCTCGCTGTGCAATTCGGCGGCTTCCTCCTTGGATACGTATACGGCCGATTTGGTGTAGTCCGCCATCACCAGGCTTTTTTGGAGCTGGTCAATTTCCACCTGTTTGGCGGAATCCCGGAAAAACACGGAAATCGTGATCTGTTCCTTGAAATGGTCGCCGAGTTTCTGGGTGTTGAGCACCAGCAGCCCGAGTATTCCCAGGAGGAAGAGCACGAGACCGATGCTCAGAGTCACCGAAAAATAAGAGGATATCAGCTTCCGTTTCTGGTAGCGTTCAAAAGACTTGCTCATAGCGCTTGCTCAATGAATACCGGAACCGGCGGGCAGTTGTATCGGACGGGTTCCGGCAGGTCCGGACCCGGCGCCAGGCCCTGGCCCAATTCACCGTAAAAATAGGAAAGTAAACGGATTCCCCTTATTTTTGCGCAAATTAATGACCGGGGGTTCCGCCCCGGTTGGTTTACCCCTGAGACATGCAGTACAATTTTAAGGAAATCGAGTCCCGGTGGCAGCAATATTGGGCCGATAACCAGACGTTTCAAGCGGAGTTCCCTTCCGATAATCCCAAGTTCTATGCGCTGACGATGTTCCCGTATCCCTCGGGCGCGGGATTGCATGTCGGCCACCCGCTGGGCTACATCGCCTGCGACATCTATTCGCGTTTCAAAAGGCACCAGGGTTACAACGTACTACAGCCCATGGGGTATGATTCCTTTGGGTTGCCGGCCGAACAATACGCCATCCAGACCGGCCAGCACCCGGCCATCACCACGGAGGCGAATATCGCCCGTTACAGGGAGCAGTTGGATGCCCTGGGATTCTCCTACGACTGGAGCCGCGAGGTGCGGACTTCGAACCCGGGGTACTACCGGTGGACCCAGTGGGTCTTTATGCAGCTTTTCGATTCCTGGTACGACCGGGAGACCGATAAGGCACGGCCCATCCGGGAGCTTGTCGATCGCTTTGAATCCGGGGGGAACGCCGCCGTGGATGCGGTATGCGATGCGGACACACCGGATTTTTCCGCGTCCGACTGGCAGGGTTTTGACCGGGCGGACCAACAGCGCATGCTGTTGAAGTACCGGCTTACCTACCTGGCCGAGGCAGAGGTAAACTGGTGCCCGGAATTGGGGACGGTACTCGCCAATGACGAAGTGGTCAACGGGGTATCCGAACGGGGGGGCTTCCCGGTGGTGCGCAAAAAGATGACCCAGTGGATGATGCGGATTACCGCCTATGCCCAGCGGCTGCTGGACGGGTTGGACGAAATTGACTGGCCCCAGCCCCTGAAGGATGCCCAGACAAACTGGATCGGCCGCTCGGTCGGGGCTTCGGTGATTTTTAAAACCGTGCCAAACGCCCATCAGGCCGAATCCTTCGACATTGAGGTATTCACCACCCGGCCCGATACGATCTTCGGGGTGAGCTTTATGACGCTGGCGCCCGAGCACGAGCTGGTGGGACGGATCACCACCCCGGAGCAGCAGGAGGAAGTGCAGGCGTATATCGAAGCCACTTCCCGCCGTTCGGAACGCGACCGCATGGCGGATGTGAAAACCGTATCCGGGGCCTTTACCGGGGCCTATGCGGCCCATCCCCTCACCGGGGAGCCCGTGCCGGTCTGGATCGGGGATTACGTGCTGGCAGGATACGGTACCGGGGCGGTGATGTCGGTGCCTTGCGGGGACCAGCGGGACTACGATTTTGCGAAACATTTCGAGCTGCCCATCCCGAATATCTTTGAGGGGGTGTCCCTGGAAGAGGGGGCTTATGAAGAGAAGGACGGGGTGGTGATTGCCCAATCCGGTTTTATCAGCGGCCTGGGGCGGGAAGCCGCCACCCGGAAGGTGGTCGACGCCCTGGAGGAAAAAGGCCTGGGCAGAGGGACCATCAACTACCGCCTGCGCGACGCGGTATTCAGCCGGCAGCGATACTGGGGGGAACCATTCCCCGTATACTACGACGCAGACGGGTTGCCCCGCCTGTTGCCGGAGCACTGCCTCCCTCTGGAACTGCCCGAAGTGGAAAAATACCTGCCCACGGAAACCGGGGAACCCCCACTGGGGAACGCCACCCGATGGGCCTGGGATACCGAAAAGGAAGCCGTGGTGGAGAATTCCCGGATAGACCGCAAAACCGTGTTCCCGCTGGAATTAAACACCATGCCGGGTTGGGCGGGAAGTTCCCAGTACTTCAACCGGTACATGGACCCGGGCAACGACCAGGCCCTGGTCTCTGAAGAAGCTATCGGCTATTGGGAGGACGTGGACCTGTACATAGGCGGAAGCGAACACGCCACGGGCCACCTGCTGTACTCGCGGTTCTGGCAAAAATTTATGTTCGATCGCGGCTGGGTGCCCAAAGACGAATATGCCCAAAAGCTGATCAACCAGGGGATGATCCTCGGCACGAGTGCGCTGATGTACCGCAAAAGCGGCACGCAGACATATCTCAGCAAAGGACTGGCGGATCGTGAAGCGACAGATGCCATACGCGTGGACGTCGGTCTGGTGAATGCATCCGATGCGCTGGACCTGGCTGGCCTGAAAGAGTGGCAGCCCCAATATGAAGACGCGGAATTTGTTGGGGAAGACGGGGAATTCTACGTGGATCGAGAAGTTGAGAAAATGTCCAAGTCCAAGTACAATGTCGTCAACCCGGACGAGATCTGCGAGGAGTACGGGGCGGATGCGCTGCGGATGTACGAGATGTTCCTCGGGCCCCTGGAACAGTCCAAACCCTGGAACACGGCCGGCCTTAGCGGGGTGTATGGTTTTCTGAAAAAATTCTGGCGCCTTTTCCACCAGGGGCCGGACCGCACCTTTGAGGTATTGGATGACACGCCCTCCGCGGCAGACCTGAAAACGCTGCACAAGACCATCAAAAAGGTAACCGAGGACATCGAGGCCTTCTCCTTCAACACGTCCGTCTCCACGTTTATGATTTGCGCCAACGAACTAACCGCGAGCAACTGCCGGTCTCGCGCCGTGCTGGAACCGCTGGTGGTGCTCATTGAGCCCTACGCGCCCCACATGGCCGAGGAACTCTGGCATCAATTGGGGCACTCGGAATCCGTGGCGCGGGAACCCTATCCGGTTTACGACGAGAAGTACCTGATAGAGAGCAGCAAGGAATACCCCATTTCCTTCAACGGTAAAATGCGCTTCACCCTGGAACTCCCCCTGGATATGAGCAAGGAGGAAATCGAAAAGACCGTGCTGGCCAACGAAAAAACCCGGCAGCAACTCGCGGGCCGGACCCCCAAAAAGGTCATCGTCGTGCCCGGCAAAATTGTCAACATCGTCGGATAGGGGTGTGTCGTTAATAATATTTAATAAATAGTTGTTACCCCCAAAAAAATAGGGGGTCAACATGAAAAACACTTGCTTTTTGACAGGCCAACCCCCTTGTTTTGTCGAAAAATTGGTTTGCATTCAATTTTTTACTACATCTTTGTTGTATAGCAACCAATCAAGCGACAAATGATTATCGGGATCCCAAAAGAGATTAAAAACAACGAGAGCCGGGTCGGGATGACGCCGGCCGGCGTCATGGAACTGGTCCACAACGGGCATACGGTACACGTGCAATCGGGTGCCGGGGCGGGAAGCGGTTTCTCGGACGATGATTACAAAAAAGTCGGGGCGCATATCCTGGATACCATCGGTCAGGTGTATACCCTGAGCGAGATGATCGTCAAGGTCAAGGAGCCTATCCGGGAGGAATACGACATGGTGCAGAAGGGCCAGGTGGTTTTCACCTATTTCCACTTCGCCTCCAGCCAGCGGCTCACCCAGGCGATGATCGACAGCCGGGCCGTTTGTATTGCCTATGAGACCGTCGAGGATTCGGACGGGACGCTGCCGCTGCTCACGCCCATGTCCGAGGTGGCCGGGCGGATGGCCATCCAGCAGGGGGCCAAATACCTGGAGAAGCCCAAGAAGGGACGCGGCGTGCTTCTGGGCGGGGTGCCCGGGGTGCCCCCGGGGCGGGTTCTCGTGCTCGGCGCCGGTACCGTGGGGATCCAGGCGGCCAAAATGGCAGCAGGCCTCGGGGCCCACGTAACCATGCTCGATATCAACATGAAACGGCTGCGGTACGTCAACGACGTAATGCCCAGCCATGTGGTCACCGAATATTCCAATGAATACAACATCCGCAAGCATATCCGGACGCACGACCTCATCGTGGGCGGCGTCCTCCTCAAGGGGGCCCGGGCCCCGAAGCTCATCACCCGGGACATGCTTCGCTGCATGCGGCCGGGGACGGTCATTGTGGACGTGGCCGTAGACCAGGGAGGCTGTGTGGAGACTACCCGGCCCACTACCCACGAGAACCCGGAATATATTGTCGACGACGTGGTGCATTACTGCGTCGCGAACATGCCGGGAGCGGTGCCCTATACGTCCACCCTGGCGTTGACCAACGTTACCCTCCCCTATGTGCTGAACCTGGCCAACAAAGGCTGGGAGGCCGCCTGTGCCGCCGATCCATCCCTGAAAAAGGGTCTGAATATCGTGGACGGGCAGGTAGTTTATTCGGAAATCAGCGAGGCCTTCGACCTGAGTGCCCGTGTCCTGGTCTGACAGTACATTCTGTCAGTTTTAACCCATTTGGAACTGCAATGCGCGGATCCGGCCGGTATGGCCGGATTTTTGCTGTAGAAGTAATACATTTAGAACATTAAAGTTACAAGACCATGATGGGATATTATATACTGATCGGCGCCATTGCCCTGGTGAGCTGGCTGGTCAGCAATAAATTGAAATCAAAATTCCGCCATTATTCCAAGGTGCAATTGCGCAATGGGATGAGCGGGGCCGAAATTGCGGAAAAGATGCTGGCGGACCACGGTATCCGGGATGTTAAGGTGGTGAGCGCTTCCGGGATGCTCACCGACCACTACAACCCGAGGAATAAGACGGTGAACCTGAGCGAGGGCGTCTATAGCCAGCGAAATGCTGCCGCTGCCGCAGTAGCCGCCCACGAATGCGGACACGCCGTCCAGCATGCCCAGGCCTATGAGTGGCTGACGTTGCGTTCCCGCCTGGTCCCCGTGGTGAGTATCACTTCCGGGCTGTCCATGTGGGTGGTGTTTGGCGGGTTGATCCTGGGGGCCGCTTCGGGTGCCGGGATGGGCTTTTACATCGCCGTGGCGGGCCTGATTATGATGGGCCTGGCTACGCTGTTCAGCTTTATCACCCTCCCTGTGGAATACGATGCCAGTAACCGCGCACTCGCCTGGCTGAAACAAAAAAACATGGTTACCCCGGACGAGTACAAAGGATCCGAAGATGCCCTAAAATGGGCGGCGCGAACCTACCTGGTCGCAGCCATCGGTTCCCTGGCCACCCTGGTCTATTGGGGGCTGCAGGTATTTGGCGGAAGGGATTGAGGTATTACGGTCAGATACTGATCTGACGGTCGATTTGCTGATCCAGCGAAATGAAGGTCTCCGTTCGGGACACCCCTTCAATTTGCTGGATTTTTTTATTCAGCAGGTGCATGAGGTGTTCGTTGTCGCGGCAGAGTACCTTGATGAGGATGGACCAGTTGCCGGTGGTGTAATGGCATTCGAGCACTTCCGGGATTTTTTCGAGTTCCCGTACCGCATAGGGGTTGCTCATGGCCTTGTCCAGGAAAATGCCGATGTACGCCATGGTGGTATAGCCCAGCACCCGGGGGTTGATAACGAACTTGGAACCGGTGAGCAGGCCGGATTTTTCGAGTTTGCGAAGGCGCTGGTGGATGGCGGCACCCGAAATCCCGATATTCCGTGCAATTTCGAGTATGGGTTTCCGGGCATCCTCCATCAGGTATCTGAGGATTTTCTTGTCGATCCCGTCGATATGCAGGTTCCCATTGGTAGATTTCATGCGCCTACAGGTGTTGGAACCTTAAAGATACCATAATTATACAGAGTGCATGTGTCCAATCGCGGGTGGGGCACCCGGCCTCAACTCGCCACCGAATCCGGATTGTATCCCAAATAGGGGACATCGTACTCCCGGAAGGCGATGCCGTTTGCCGCCAGTTCTGCCAGTACGGGCTCGTAAATACCGGGGTCTTTCGGGATCTGCACCCCGGGGGTATCATAGGTGCCCTCCAGGATCAGCAGGGTGGCCATCGCCACGGGCAGCCCGACGGTCTTGGACATGGCTGTCAGGCGTTTGTTTTCCCCGAGCACCACCATATTCGAGTCGAGTTGGTGATTCCTGCCATCCAGCTGGTAGCCAAATTTATGGTACATGACGATCATATCCCGGTCGTCGGGCCCCAGCGTCCAGCTGGCCTCCAGGATTTCCTGCAGGATCTGGGCCGGCGTTGCATTCTCCAGGGTGATGGTTCGGTCCCGGTCAAAGAGGTGGATCTCCAGCAGCTTGCCCCAGATGATATCGTCCTGATCGATTTTCAGGTAGTGCCGGAGTTTGAGTTCCACCGAATCCGTAGGGGAATAGGGAAGGAACAGGTTCGTAAAATCCCGGTAGGACATCCCCCGGGAATTTTCAATCCGGTAGCTGTCGTCGGTCATGCCGAGCTGCACAAAGATGTTCCACGCGCGGGAGAACCCCACCCGCCGCATGGTCCCCCGGTAGAGCGTGAGGGCATCCTGCAGGCCGTAATCTTCCCGGTAGCTGAGGGAGTCCCGGTTTGCGTAGGCCTCGAATGTGCCGTACCCTTCGATTTCAAGAAATTCGGTCCGCCGGAAAAGTTTGTGGTACGGGATGTACTTGTAGGTGCCTTCCTGCTTGAATTTGGCCGCACCCCCCTGGCCTGCCACTACCACATTTCGGGGATTCCAGGTAAATTTGTAGTTCCAGAGGTTTGTATCGCTCTGGGGGGAGACCAACCCGCCGGTAAAAGATTCGAACAGGAGGATTTTGCCCCCCCGGGATTTGATCCGGTCGATGACTTGCATGGCGCTCATGTGGTCGATGCCGGGGTCCAGGCCAATCTCGTTCATAAAAACGAGGCCTTTTTTGCGAACTTCGGAATCCAGTTCCCGCATTTGCGGGCTGATATACGAGGCGGTGACCAGGTGCTTCCCGAATTCCAGGCAATCCCGGGCAATGTCGATATGCAGGGCGGCCGGAAGCATGGAAATAACGATATCAGACGCGCCGACCGCTTTGCGGCGCGCTTCCGCCCGGGCGATGTCCAGGGAGACTATTTCGGTTCTGGGATGATCGCTTACCGCTTTGGGGAGCTGATCGGGGTGTTTATCGGCAATCACCAGCCGGAGGTCTTTTTCGCCAGACTTGCCGAGGAGGTAATGCAGCAGGTAGGATGAGGATTTGCCAGCCCCAACCACCAGGATTTGTTTTGACATGAGAATCTGTTTGGTGTTTGAGAAATACGAAGGTATCAAATTGTTACATTTGTAAAAAAATAGCGAGGTATAGTTGTGAACAAAACAATTGTTATTGCCGGGGCGGCCCTGGGACTCACTGGTGTAGCCCTGGGCGCCCTGGGCGCGCACGCACTCCGGGAGCAGTTGGAACCCGTCGCCCTGGAGAGTTTTCAGACGGGTGTCCGGTACCAAATGTACCACGCCCTCTTTCTCTTGTTTCTCGGGGTGGAGCGCACCCTGGGGGAAGGAACGCGAAAATGGACTTTCCGGTTTATCCTGGGCGGCACCCTCTGCTTTTCATTTTCGATCTACCTGCTGAGCACTTCGGGGATCACCGGCTGGGATTTCAGTTCCATCGGCTGGGTAACCCCGGTAGGGGGGCTCCTCCTCCTTACAGGCTGGGGATTACTGCTTTACCGAGTTTTCCGGTTAACCGGCAGATAAGTTTTCTGCCCTTAGCCGGGCACCTTACATTTGCAATGAATTAAACTAACATAAATTCAATTTCTATGAGTACATCCACCTCGCAGACGAAATCGATTTCGTTGAAAGCGTACGGAATTACCTCAGACACGGTACACTATCAATTGCCGGCAGACGAATTGCACCGAATCACCATTGAAAAAGGCATGGGACGGGAAGCGGATTCCGGAGCGCTTGCAGTGGAAACAGGCGAGTTTACGGGCCGCTCCCCCAAGGACCGCTTTATCGTAAAAGACGACATCACCGCGGACCGGGTATGGTGGGGGGATATCAATATTCCGTTTGAACCTGCGGCCTTTGACCGGCTCTACGACAAAGTAGTCAGTTACCTGAGCGACCGGGAGGTGTATGTGCGGGATTGTTTTGCATGCGCGGACCCGGAATACCGGATGGGAATCCGCGTGGTCAACGAGTACCCGTGGTCCAACCTTTTTGTATACAACATGTTTATCCGACCGGAGGCCGGGGAACTCAAGGGGTTCGACCCGGAGTGGACGGTAATCAATGCCCCTGGTTTTAAGGCCGACCCGGCGGTGGACGGGACGCGGCAGCACAATTTTGCCATCCTGAATTTCAGCCGCAAGGTGGCGTTGATCGGCGGAACAGGGTATACCGGGGAAATCAAGAAGGGAATTTTTTCGGCATTGAATTTTATCCTCCCGGTTTTCCGGGATACGCTGCCCATGCACTGCTCGGCAAACGTGGGGGAATCCGGGGAAACTGCCATCTTTTTTGGCCTGTCCGGCACGGGAAAGACCACCCTGTCAACGGATCCCACGCGGAAGCTCATCGGGGATGACGAGCACGGATGGACCCCGGACAACAAGATCTTTAATTTTGAAGGGGGTTGTTATGCCAAGGTCATCAACCTCTCTTCGGAAAGCGAGCCCGAAATCTACCAGGCCATCCGGAAAGGGGCCATCCTGGAGAACGTCCGGCTCAACCCGGACGGTGAGGTCGATTACTCGGATACGAGCATTACCCAGAACACCCGCGTGAGCTATCCGATTCACCACATTGAGAACCGGCAGGAACCCTCTGTGGGAAAGAATCCCCGGCACATCTTTTTCCTGACCGCCGATGCCTTTGGGGTCATCCCGCCCATCTCCCGGCTCACACCGGCCCAGGCTGCCTACCATTTTATATCGGGTTATACGGCCAAGGTGGCGGGTACCGAAGCGGGTGTGGACGAACCGGTCCCTTCGTTTTCCGCCTGTTTCGGGGCACCTTTTATGCCGCTGCACCCAACGGTGTATGCCGAGATGCTCAGCCGGAAGATGCAGGAGGCCGGCACAAATGTCTGGTTGGTGAATACCGGCTGGACAGGTGGGCCATACGGGGTTGGTAGCCGGATGAAGCTCAAGTATACCCGGGCGATGATCCACGCGGCCCTGAGTGGCCAGTTGGGGCTGTACACCTATGATACCTACCACATTCACTCCGTATTTGGGGTAGCCCAGCCGCGTAAGTGCCCGGGGGTGCCCACGGAGGTCCTGAGTCCGCGGGCTACCTGGAACGACGATAAAGCCTATTACACGATGGCCTTCAAGCTCACAAATGCCTTCCGGGAAAACTTCAAGAAATTTGAGCAGTACGCCACAGAGGAAATCCGCCGGGGCGGGCCGCAGCGATACGCATTTTGACCCTTCCTCCGCCCGGGAGGCAGGAAGGCGGTGCCTGCCGCTTCCCAATGAGAAATCACTGCAATAAAAAAAGGCTGCCAAAACCGGCAGCCTTTATTGTTTCGGGGTATTGCTGAATACAGCCCGGCTTATTTCTTGTTGACGTCGTTGATATACTTCTGGAGGGCCATCGTCATGGACGGGGTTTCGGGCGTCGGGGCCTTGATGTCGATGCGGAGCCCTGCGTCCGTGGCGGCATTGATGGTGGAGTTGCCGAAGACAGCGATCCGGGTGTTGTTCTGTTCAAAGTCCGGGAAGTTCTTCAGCAGGGATTCAATGCCCGACGGGCTGAAGAACACCAGGATGTCGTAGTAGACATTCCTCAGGTCCGACAGGTCGCTGATTACGGTGCGGTAAAAGATGCCGCGGGTCCAGTTGATGCCGGCCTGGTCCAGGGTTTCCGGCACCTGGGGCTTAAGCACATCCGAAGAGGGCAGCAGGTACACCTCGTCCTTGTATTTCTTGAAAAGCGGGAGCAGGTCTACGAAATTGCGCTTCCCGACATAGATTTTCCGCTTGCGGTAAACCACGTATTTCTGGAGGTAATAAGCCACCGCCTCGGACTGGCAGAAGTACTTCATAGTATCCGGCACCTTAAAGCGCATTTCCTCTGCAATCCGGAAAAAATGGTCTACGGAATTCCGGCTTGTCAGGATGATGGCCGTGTACTTGGAAATATCGATCTTTTGCTGTCGGACGGCTTTGGCATCTACCCCTTCCACATGGATAAACGGTCTGAAATCTACTTTAACTTTTTCCTTTTCAATGAGCCTGGAATACGGGCTATTCTCCATTTTTGGTTCCGGTTGTGAAACCAGAATCGTCTTTACCTTCATAGAATCAAGCTTTTAGCAATCCTGAGATGATTAGAAAGGGGGAAATTTCAAGTGCGCAAAGGTACAAAATAAAATAGAAAAACTGCGATGCTATTACCTTTTGATGGATTTTCAGCACGGAGATCCAACCGATGGCATTAATGGTTATTAACAGGAATAATCCGATGCCTGCAACCACCTGGGACTGGGGGGTCAGGTAGGTGAGCAGCAGGTTGGCGGCAAATAGTATCAGGGCGCTGTAATTCAGATAACTCAGCTTGCTGAAGACCATGGATGCCGCCAGTTGCTCCGACTCAAACAGGTAGCCAGCAAGGAGTTGCGCCCCGACTTTCAGCAGCGTAAAAACCAGGAGGCCCCCGAGGATCACCGGGAAGATGAAGCGGGTACCCCACCGCATTTCCCCATCGAAGGCCAACCCGGCCAGGTAGGCAAACAGGGCCAGGTTCAGGAGTTGGAACACACACATGGCGATGTGGAAACCGCTCAGCAGGCGCCCCTTTTTGTTGTAGAGCACCACGTATTTATTGTTAAAGGGCAGGATGATAAAATTCTCGAAGCGGCTGTAGAACATACTGCGGGCGAATACCAGGGCAATCAGCCCGAGGAGGAGCAGGGCCGTGATCCAGTCATTCGACGCGATATACCGTTCGACAGGTTCCATCAGCGATCGACTTTTTGGCTGTTCCCATTGAGGCCGAATACCAGGCCCGGCACCCCGGCAACCGCGCGGATATATGTAGGTGCTTCCCCCTTGTGGTCCTGATACCGGAACCGGAACGATACGCTGTCGGCCGGCGCCAGCATCTCGGGGAGGCTGTTGGTGTCATCCGGCCGGACACCGACGATGGACTGGGTTTCCTTATAGGGATCCATCAGGGCGATCCCGAATTTGAGCCCGGCCAGGGGAACCGGCCGGGCGTATGGGTTGTATAACCAGAAAGTCCCGGTGTCCCCGGGGCGATAGGCGTTTTCCGGCCGCGTCCCCGCCTCGAGTTTGCGGTAAGAGTTAAACGGGTCCAGGAAGGTGCCGTATTTTTTTTCGCCTGCCTGGTCGATGTAGTAATAGGGCGTCTCCCGGTCGATTACCCGGACAAAAAATACCCGCCGGCCCTGTACCCGGGCTTCGGAATCGTCGATGGAGTACTGGTTCTTCCGGTAATAGGCGTTGTTCAGGCTAAAGGCCGTCTCCCCGGAGTAAAAACGGTACATGGAAGCCTGGCGGTAGGAGTTTTCGAACACCACCGGGTTCCCGTCGGCCACTTCCTGCAGGCTGGCCACCCAGGCTTTGTTCCCGTGGGCTTCAAAAGGCACCGGGAACAGGGGTTCATAGGCCAGGCCGATACGGAGGAAAAGCAGTACGGCGATGTTGGCGATGGAGGCCCGGGCGACCCATTTGCCTGTGGCCGGGTGTGTCAACAGGGTTTCCCCTACCAGAACGGCCATCGGGATGCAGGCGGCGATGAGCCACTGGGTCTGTATGCGCCGCTGGAAACTGGAGAAGAGGAAGAACAGGAAGATTCCCCAGGCCACGAATTTCAGGGAGCGGCGAAACGTATCGGTGGGTCGGTATTTCCAAAGGCTCAGGTAGGCCCATGGAAAGGTCAGGCCGAACAGGGCGATGAGGTTTAAAAAATACCCGGCGGTAAATTTCGAAAAGCTGTACGGTTGGTTGGGCCGCTCAAAGAGGTGGTAGCGCACGGAGACGAATTCCTGCTCGTAGAGCCAGTAGAGGTGCGGAAAGTAGGCCAGCAGGGAAACCGCCAGGGCGAGCCAGGCATACCCGGACCTCAGGAGCTTCAGGTTGGATAGAAGCACAAAGAGTATCACCAGGGCCGCGTGGTACTTACTGTACATCAGGGCGGCCATCACGAGCCCCAGGCCCACTGCAGGGACCATTCCCGGACTTCTCAGGAAATACCGGTAGGCCAGCAGGAAGAGGGCCGTAAAGAACAGCAGGGGGGTATCCGGCAGGCTCAGAAAGCCGTAGGCGTGCAACAGCGTAATGGAGAGAAACCAAAGCAGCACCCGGGCGGGGTTTTCGCGTTTCCCGGGGGCATCGATGAGCAACCAGAGGAGGAACAGGGTCCCGATACCCATCAACACGCTGACCACCCGTACGCCGAGTTCCCCGGGGATCAGGTTGCTTCCCAAGGCAATCATCCAGGCCACCATGGGCGGGTGGTCGAAATACCCCCAGGAGATATTTTGGGCATAGTACCAGTAATAGGCCTCGTCGTAAAGCAATTCGGTAAAAGCGGCCTGTACCAGATTGAGGAGGAGCAGGCACCCTAGAAAAGCCGGCACTAGCCTGGGAGTCGTTTGGTTCATCGGCATGGAGGTTCGGCCAAAGTTACAAAATATGGGCAACGGCCCCGGCGGGCCGAACCCACAAAATTCCGGCCGTGTTGTCCCCGCGCCTCTAAAATTGGTATTTTTGCCCAAAACCCGGGATTCCATGACTGACGGGCTGGTGATTATCCCCACCTACAACGAAATAGAGAATGTCGAAGCGATCGTCCGGGCTGTATTCGGTCTGCCGAAGCCTTACGATGTGCTGATCGTGGACGATGCTTCCCCGGACGGTACGGCCGGTAAAGTCCGCGAAATGCAAGCCGAGTTCCCGGGGCGTCTGCACCTGGAAGAGCGGCAGGGAAAAGCGGGCCTGGGAACAGCCTATATCCACGGATTTAAATGGGCCCTCAAAAGGGACTACGCCTATATCTTTGAGATGGATGCGGATTTTTCCCACCGTCCCGGGGACCTGCCCCGCCTGCATCGGGCCTGCCTGGACGGTGCGGATATGGCCATTGGCTCCCGGTATAAAAAGGGGGTGAATGTGGTGAACTGGCCGCTCCACCGGGTACTGCTGTCTTACGGGGCTTCCTTCTACGTCAAATTGATCACCGGGATGAAAGTGGACGACCCCACGGCAGGGTTTATCTGTTACCACCGCCGGGTACTCGAAGCCATCGACCTGGACCAGGTGCGTTTTGTCGGATACGCCTTCCAGATAGAGATGAAGTTCCGCGCATACCTGCGGAAATTCCAAATTCAGGAAGTGTCTATCGTGTTTACGGACCGGGAGCGCGGACAGTCCAAAATGAGCAAGACCATCGTCTGGGAAGCCGTGTTCGGCGTGATCAGCATGAAGGTCCGGAGCCTGTTTAGAAAGAACGGATTATAGATGAAGAAATACCTCCTTACCAACGTCCGCATGGTCAACGAAGGCCGGATCACCGAGGGTGACCTGCTGATCCACGGACCCTATATCGAACGCATCGGCCCGCAGATCACTGCCGGGGGAGCTACGATTATCGACATGCGGGGTGCGTGGCTGCTGCCCGGCCTGATCGACGACCAGGTGCATTTTCGCGAACCCGGCCTGACCCATAAGGGGGACATCGCCACGGAGAGCCGCGCCGCGGTAGCCGGGGGGATCACTTCTTTTATGGAACAGCCCAATACGGTGCCCCAGACCACCACCCTGGAAAAACTCGAGGAAAAGTTTGCCCTTGCCCGGGCCTCCTCCCATGCCAATTACAGCTTCCTATTCGGGGGTACGAACGACAACCTGGAGGAACTCAAGCGGCTCGACCCGAAAAGCTGTTCGGGCGTCAAGTTATTCCTGGGGTCTTCTACCGGGAATATGCTCGTGGACGACGAAAAAGTGCTGGAACAGATCTTCCGCAATACGGACATGGTCATTTCCGCCCATTGCGAGGACGAAGAGACGATCCGCAAAAACCTTGCGTATTACAAGGAGCAATACGGGGACGACATCCCTGTGGAACTCCACCCGATCATCCGCAGCGAAGAGGCCTGCTACCTCTCATCCTCGCGGGCGATTGAGCTCGCCAGGAAAACCGGGGCCCGCCTGCATGTCTTCCACCTGTCCACCGGGCGCGAAACCGACCTGTTCCGCAACGACATCCCGCTCTCGGAGAAGCAGATCACGGCCGAGGTGTGCATCCACCACCTCTGGTTTTCCTCCGACGATTACCGGGACAAGGGCACGCTGATCAAATGGAACCCCGCAGTCAAATCGACCCAGGACCGCTCCCGGTTATGGGAAGCCCTGCTGGACGACCGCATCGATATCATTGCCACCGACCACGCGCCCCATACGCTGGAAGAAAAGAAAAACCCGTATACCTCCGCCCCATCCGGGGGGCCGCTCGTACAGCACGCTCTGCCGGCCCTGATGGAGAAAGTCCTGGACGGCAGTATTTCGATCGGGAAGGTGGTGGAAAAAATGTGCCACAACCCGGCCATCCTGTTCGATATCGACCGCAGGGGCTACCTGCGCGAAGGGTATTACGCCGACCTGGTGGCCGTTGCAGAAGACGACCCCTGGCGGGTAGGCCCGGCCAATATCCTGTACAAATGCGGCTGGTCGCCCTTTGAGGGTCAGCCATTCCGGACCCGGGTAATGTATACGTTCGTGAATGGGCACCCGGCCTATGAATTGGGCAGGGTTTCTGAAAAGCGAAACGCCAGAAGACTTACATTCAACCGATGATGCGCTACCTCTTTCCCATCTTATTGTTGATCTTGTTGCCCGGCTGCAGGCAGGAACTTGTCGAGAAACCCGATAACCTGATACCTCCGGAGCGCATGAGTGCCATCCTCTACGACCTGGCCATCATGGAAGCCATTGACGGGACCTACCGGGGAACCCTGGATCGAAACGGGATCGAGCCCGTTACCTGGGTCTATGAAAAACACGGGGTGGACAGCCTGCAATTTGCCAAAAGCGATTTCTACTATGCCTCCCGGCCCGCAGCCTATGAACGCATCTACCAGGAAGTGGCCGACCGCCTGTCGCGGGAACGCGACAGTATCGGGGAGGTAATCCGGAAGGGCAATGAGGCGGGCAGGGAAGCCGTTTCCGGGAAGTCTGCGAAGGATTCCCTTTAACTATTGGCCGTTTCGCGGTAATGCCTGCCGCAAATTTCCAGGATATCCCGGATGTCAGTGAACTGAAAGTCCCCGAGGGTTTTCAGGATTTTCCCGTTGTCGAATTGCTTCGGGTTCCTGAATGATCGGATTTGCGCCCCGGTGAGCCTGCGCTTACGCCCGAAAATATGCGACGCCAGCCAATCCAGTGGCCTCAGGAAGTTCATCTGCCAGTATTTCAGGGGTTTCTCAGGTGCCCGGACCTCCAGCACCCCGGCGATTTGACCAAGGATCTCCCGATAGGAGAGGTTGTTGCCCACCAACAGGTATCGGTTGTTGAAATGCCCGCCGTCCATGAGCAATATCATGGCGCGGACTACATCGCCGACCCCGACAAAGCCCGTACCTCCGGGGGGATAGTAGCGCAGGCCATTCCCTGCTGCAGCAATCAGGCGCCCGCTGCCCGAGTCGTAGGATCCGGGACCCAGGACCACCCCGGGGTTGACGATGGCAACCTCTAGGCCTTCCTGCCCGCCCCGCCAGGCCTCCATCTCCGCCAGGTATTTACTGGTGGCATAGACGTTCGTGCGCTGCGGGTCCCAGGGGTCTTCCTCCTTGCCGGATCCCAACTTGCTCCCAATGGTGGCAATTGAGCTGACGTGGCAGAGCTGTTTGATCCCGAGCCCCAGGCAGCAGTTTACCACATTGCGGGTCCCCTCGAAGTTTGTTTTCAGGAGATGGTTCCGGTCCGACGGGTCGAAGGAGATCAGCCCGGCACAGTGGTAGACGCGGCTGGCCCCGGCCAGGGCGGCTTCCAGGGCCGGCAGGTCCGAGAGTTCCGCTTCCACCCATTGGATGGCGTCCCAGGCCATGGCCAGTTCCGGGCCGTACCAGGCAAAGAGCCTGCGTACCCGCTGCAGGTCGCTGCCAGCCCGGTGGATGGCCCGGACCGGGCGCCCGGCCCGGGCCAATTCCATCAGCAAATGACTCCCCACCAGACCCGTTCCGCCAGTCACTAAATCCATGCGCCTAAATTAGGGAATCTGCCCCGATATATCCTTTGATTCACAACGGGAGCGCCCTGTTTTAACTATATTTGCTCCGAAAATTCAGGTACATGGCGACTAACTTTGTAAAGGAATTGGAATGGCGCGGGATGCTCCACGACGTCATGCCGGGTACGGAAGAACATTTGCTCTCCGGCATGCAGGCGGCCTATGTGGGAATCGACCCGACGGCGGACTCGCTCCATATCGGGCACCTGGTAGGGGTGATGATGCTCCGGCATTTCCAGATGGCCGGGCACAAGCCCATTGGCCTGGTAGGGGGAGCTACCGGGATGATCGGGGACCCCTCGGGGAAATCCGCCGAACGAAACCTGCTGGACGAAACGACCCTTAGGATGAACCAGGAAGCCATCAAGATGCAGCTTTCCCGGTTCCTGGACTTTGAAAGCGATGCCGAAAACGCCGCGGTCCTGGTGAACAACTACGACTGGATGAAGGATATCACGTTCCTGGATTTTATCCGGGACGTTGGCAAGCACATCACGGTAAACTACATGATGGCCAAGGACTCCGTCAAGAAACGCGTCTCGGACGAATCCGGCGAGGGCATGTCTTTTACGGAATTTACCTACCAACTCGTCCAGGGGTACGATTTTCTGCACCTGTACCGGAAATACAATTGCACGCTCCAGATGGGGGGCAGCGACCAGTGGGGGAATATTACCACAGGGACCGAGCTGATCCGCCGGATCGACGGGGGGAAGGGGTATGCCCTGACCTGTCCGCTGATCACCAAGGCGGACGGCACGAAATTCGGGAAGACCGAATCCGGGAACGTCTGGCTGGACGCCCATAAGACAAGCCCGTATAAATTCTACCAGTACTGGTTGAACACCTCGGATGAGGATGCCGAGAAATACATCAAGATTTTCACCTTCCTCAGCCGGGAGGAGATCGAAGGGCTGGTGGCGGAACACCGGGAGGCCCCGCATAAAAGGGAGCTGCAACGACGCCTGGCCGAGGAACTCACTACCATGGTCCATTCCCGGCAAGACCTGGAGAACGCCGTGACGGCCAGTTCCATCCTCTTCGGGAAATCGACTGCTGAGTCGCTCCGATCCCTGGGGGAGGAAACATTTATGGAGGTGTTTGAGGGCGTACCGCAATGCCACCTGCCAATCGGCGATATCGAATCGGGACTCGACATGGTGGCGGCCCTGTCGGCCCGCACCGGGTTCCTCAAATCGAACGGGGAGGCGCTGCGGGAACTCAAACAAAATGCCATCTCCGTCAATAAGGCCAAGGTAGACGACTCTTACACGATTACCGAAAAAGACCTGATCAGCGGGAAATTTGTTTTACTTCAGCGGGGCAAGAAGAATTATTTTGTACTCGTAGCCGATACGGACTGAGCCAAAGCAGCATCCCGGGCGCCCCCACCTGCCGCGAAATTGGCAGGATTTGCTTCTTTTTCCCTGCTTACCGGCCGATGGCGAGCAGGTTACAACCCCGGATATCCGAATGGTCGAACCGGCCGAGCACTTCAAAACCCTGGTCATCGGGGAGATGCCTGCCCAGATCCTGGGTGGCGATGAACGAACAGGAATGCCAGTTGGCGAGGTCGATGACATTGATCCCCCCGGTTCTCCCGGGGGTTACCGGGCTCAGCGGATCTTCCGTATCCCGGATTCGCACCTGCATCCAGGGCGGACACTGGAAGACGCCCCGGCCGGAAGAATAGGCCTGGGACAGCAATTCGGTCATCCCGTATTCCGAATGGACCCGCTCAAGCCCCAGGCCCCTGCACAGGCGCCCGTGCAATTCCTGCCGGATCAATTCCTTCCGCCGGCCCTTCATACCCCCGGTCTCCATGACCGTGGTTCCGGAGAGCTCCATCGGATGGGATTCGGCCAGGTCGAGCAGGGCAAAGGAAACCCCGATCAGCAGCACCCGGTCGTGCGCCCGGTCTGCCTCCCGAATCCGGGCGGCAATCCCGTCTGCGTCCCCATTGAGGAAACCGCTGCCTTCCCGGGCACCGGCCCGGATCAAACCCTCTACCATGTATATCAGGGACGAACCGGGACGTTCCTGATACGAGGGCAACAGGGCGAGGATACACCAATCGGAGACAGGGCCGAAAAAATATTCAAATCCCCGGGTATAGGAGGATGCGTAGAGCGACAAATCGGGCACAAAATGCCGGCTGAGCCCGCTGTCGGTGGTGCCGCTGCTTTGGAAAACGACAGTTTCGGTTGCCCCGCGGCGCAGGACTTTATGGCTTTTGAAAAATTCGATCGGGAGGAAGGGGATGTCTTCTGCCTGCGTTACTTCCCCGGGCGTCCGGCCGAGATGGCGGCAGAATTCCCCGTATACCGGCACGGTGCGGAACTGTGCGCGGAACACTTCCAGGGCGGCCTGCTCAAACGCCTCTCTGGAGGTTATCTCAAAGAAATCATATGCTTCCATGGGTTGCCGGCTTGCGGCAAAAATAATACAATTGCCGCTGCGGCATGCGGGGATGACGGGATTCCGGTACCCGGGAAGGGATACGCTAGCGTACCACCAGTTTTTTGGTGGCGTACCGGCCTTTTTGCTCAACCCGGACCATATACACCCCCGGAACCAACAGGTCGATGGCCAGTGCATCTCCGCTGAGCCGCCTTTCCAGTACTACTTTTCCAAAGAGGTCGTAAACGCGGACGGTTTTAGGTGCCGCGGAGTCCGAGTCGATATACACCACATTGGCGGTAGCCGGGTTGGGGTGCAGCCGGATGCGCGCCTCTCCCGATCCCGCGACCGCATCGGTCTGTTGGGCGGCGAGGCCGAATGTTCCCATGAAGAACAGCAGTAGGTAGATTTGCTTCATCAGGATGGTATTGATTTGGGATCAACAGTTTAAATATAAGGGCTCAGGGGCCTATCGGGGATAATTTGTTGTGAAGGGGGCATTTTTGTAGGTAAAGAAAAGGGGCCATGCCGTTCGTCGATAAAAACAGCAATTTTAACGACTGGCTTTCAGGGGGTAAGCTACCGGTGGAGGGAGGGGAATCCGTCTTATTTAACGATCAGTTTGCGGGTGGCGACTTTGTCGCGCTCATATACCTGGATGAGGTATACCCCTGCATCGAGGCCGGTGAGGTTCAGTTCCGAGCCCAGGATGGTCGTCTTCAGGACCGGGGTGCCCAGGACATTGTAGATATGCACGGTCTTGGGGGCATTCGAAGCGGTTACGATCTGTACTTTACCCTGTGTAACGGGGTTCGGGTACAGTTTGAACCCCTCAATATCCCCCCGGTTATTCACCTCCTGGGAGAATCCGGCAGTAACAAAAAGCAGTAAAATAAAGGTGTAAAAGTGCTTCATACTCAGAGGCTCGCAAACCACATGCCACAAAGATAGCAGTTTTGCCCTGCGATTGCCCTGCAGCTTCCCTAAAGATCGAAATTTTTCGACGAAATGCGCTATCCCTGTACACTTTAACACGAAAGGCCGGCGGTATGTTATCGAATTGTTAGCTGTATTAAATTGGCGTTAAGCTACCTTTAAACTAGCGCTTTTGTTATATTTTTGGAACTCGTTCAACCAAACCGCGGCACCATGAAAAATCAGGATATCAAAATTCTACTCGTCGACGACGAACCCGATATTCTGGAAATCCTCAGCTACAACCTCACTTCCGAGGGCTATCAGGTGTATACGGCCAGGAACGGGGCAGAAGGCGTCGAAAAGGCGCGGAAAAAGAATCCCCACCTGATCATACTCGATGTGATGATGCCCGAAATGGACGGCATCGAGGCCTGCGAGATCATCCGCAAGACCAAAGGCCTGCAGGACAGTATCATCGCTTTCCTCACGGCCCGGAATGAAGATTATTCCCAGGTTGCCGGATTCGATGCCGGGGCGGACGACTACATCACCAAGCCCATCAAGCCCAAGGTGTTTATCAGCAAGGTCAAGGCGCTGCTGCGCCGGCTCAAAAATCAGGAAGGCTCCGGGGAGGACATCCTCAAGGTGGGCAAACTGGTCATCAACCGGGAAGAGTACAAGGTGGTCAATAAGGGAGAGGAACTCACATTGCCCCGGAAGGAATTTGAATTGCTGGCGCTGCTGGCCTCCAAGCCGGACAAGGTATTTAAGCGGGAGGTAATCCTGGACAAGGTCTGGGGCCAGGAAGTGGTCGTGGGCGGGCGAACCATCGACGTGCACATCCGGAAGCTCCGCGAGAAAATCGGGGAATCGCATTTCAAGACCGTCAAAGGCGTGGGGTATAAGTTCGTCGAATAATGGCCACCAAGCTCCGCAGGTCCTATCGTTTTTCCCTTCGTTCCGCCTTCTATATTACGTTGTTTCTGATCCTGTCAGCCGGGATCCTCCTCTACCTGACGGATTTGATCGACGCCTATTGGATGGCGTTACCCGTGCTGGCTGTCCTGGTCTTTAGCATTGCGTTCCTGGTGGTCCAGATCCGGGCCGAACGCTTTATCTACCGTCGCATCGAGCAGATCTACGAGGACGTATCCCTTTTGGAATCCACCTCCCTGACCTCCGGGCCCATCACCACGGACCTGCGCACCCTGAACGAAGAGATTGAAAATTTTGCCCGTGCCAAGAAAATTGAGATCGACACGTTGCGGATCCGGGAAGAATACCGGAAGGAATTCCTGGGCAATGTGTCCCACGAGCTGAAAACCCCCCTCTTCACCGTGCAGGGCTACATCCATACGCTGCTGGACGGCGCCCTGGACGACAAAAAGGTTAGGCGCAAGTATTTGAACCGGGCGGCCAAGGGGGTTGAGCGGCTTATCTATATCATCAAGGACCTGGACCTGATTACCAAGCTGGAGGTTGGCGACCTGCACCTGGAATGGGAGACCTTTGACATTGTCGAGCTGATACAGAGCGTGTTCGACCTGCTCGAAATGAAGGCGGCCAAAAAAGAGATCAGCCTCGTTTTTGACATGGAATACACCACTCCCATCTACGTCCGGGCAGACAAGGAGAAAATCCAGCAGGTACTCACCAACCTGGTGGTCAATTCCATCAAATACGGGTATCCCAAGGGGACCACGGAGGTAAGCGTGGAGAACCTGATCAAGAACAAGGTCATTATCCGCGTAACCGACAACGGGGAGGGGATTGCCGAGCAGCACCTGACCCGCCTTTTCGAGCGCTTCTACCGGGTAGACAAAAGCGGCAGCCGGAAAGAGGGGGGCAGCGGCCTGGGCCTGGCCATTGTAAAACACATTATAGAAGCCCACAACGAAAAAATCTACGTGGAGAGCGACGTGGACGTGGGGTCCGAATTCTCCTTTACCCTTGAAAAGGCCAAGGGCAGCCCGGGCCCGGATTGAGGCAGTGTTCTGGCCCCGTTTTCGTAGCTTTGCGCTACCAAACGACCAATTGAGTGGGCAGTAAGAATAAACTGAAGCGCTTCCGCGACAACGAACGATTCTCCAACGTCATCCAACCCGAACGGGAAAACCTGCTGAAAGGGGATTTTGAATACCGGGGCCGCTGGTCCGCGTTTTTCGGCAACGAAAACCCAATTGTGCTGGAACTCGGCTGCGGCAAAGGGGAGTATACCCTGGAATTGGCCCGCCGCAACCCGGGAACCAATTACCTGGGGGTGGACATCAAGGGAGCCAGGATCTGGCGGGGGGCCAAAACCGCCCTGGAAGAACCCCTGCCCAACGCGGGCTTCCTCCGGACGCATATCGAACTGATCGACCGGGTATTTGCCCCCGGGGAAGTGGCTGAAATCTGGATTACGTTTCCGGACCCGCAGATCAAATTCAAACGGACGAAGCACCGGATGACCAACCCGGATTTCCTGCGTCGCTACCGGGATGTGTTGGAGCCGGGCGGCCGGGTGCACCTGAAGACAGACAGCGAGTTCATGCACGGGTATACCCTGGGCTTGCTGCAGGGGCTGGGGATCCCGGTTCTTTATGCCAACCACGATATTTACAAAAACTCCGGCGCACCGGCCGAAGCGACCGGGATCCAGACTTTTTACGAAAAACAGTATCTTGAAAGGGGAAAAGCCATCACCTATCTCGCTTTCAGCCTGGATGCCTTATGACACACATGCTGACCTTGTTTTTTGCCACATTCTCGGCGGCCTTCATGGCTACCGTGCCCCCCGGGTTGCTCAACCTGAACGCCGCAAAGATCAGTGTGGAAAAAGGCAAGTCCAACGGAATCATCTTCAGCCTGGGGGTGTCCACCATGGTAGTGATCCAGGCGTATATCGCCGTGCTCATTTCCAAGTTCCTGTACCGGAACCCCGAGGTCATCGTCTGGCTGCAAAAGGCCGCCCTGGTGGTCTTTGCTTTTTTTGCCATCTACTTTTTCGTCAAGGCGCGAAAGGAAAAAGACCTCCCCCGTCAAATGGTGGAGGTGCGCCGGCGGAACAGTTACCTGAAGGGCATGGTCCTGGCCTCCCTGAATTTTCTCACCATCCCCTATTACAGTGCCCTGAACGCCATGTGGAACGCTTCCGGCTGGATCGACTTCAAATTCTGGGACATCGCGGTTTTTATCCTTTCGGCGGGATGCGGGACGTTTTCGGTCCTCTACCTCTATACCGTGTATTTTACCAAACTGGACTCGCGCACCAATGCATTTTCGAAGAACTCCAACTATGTGCTGGCCGTATTGATGGTAGTTCTGCTGGTCATCACCCTGATCCGCGTCTTTTACACCTGAACCCATGAGCGACCGCGACCCCCATTTTTTTCAGCGCGTTTACGAAGTAGTCCGCCAGGTGCCCTACGGGCGGGTGACTTCCTACGGGGCCATTGCCCGTTATCTCGGAACCGCCCGCAGCGCCCGGGTCGTCGGCTGGGCCATGAACCAGTCGCATGGGATGGAAGACGTGCCTGCCCATCGGGTGGTCAACCGCAACGGGTTGCTTACGGGGAAACACCATTTCGGGGGGACCCGCCTTATGCAGCAGCTCCTGGAAAACGAGGGCGTCCGCGTAGTGGAGAACCAGGTGGTGGATTTCCGGCGCCACTACTGGGACCCGGGAGAAGAACTGTAGGCCCGGGGGAAGAACTGGAGGCCCCGGGGAAGAACTGTAGGCCCGGGCTTTTTCATTGCCTTATTTATAAGGGGTTTGCCTTTTTCGGTTTGGATTCCAAGCCGTATCTTTGTTGTTTAGAATGAATTTGAATAAATCTATGGCTGTTTCACTCGACAAACAAGAAATCCGAAAAGCACTGGAAGGCATCACCGTCCCCGGGGAAGGCGAGAATATGGTGGCAAGCGGGGCCGTCCGGAATATCCAGGTGTTCGGGGATGAAGTGGTCGTGGATATCACGATAAAAAACCCGAGCCTCCAGGCCAGGAAAAAGACAGAAGTGAGTATTCTGCAAACCATCCACCGGGAGGTCTACGAGAAGGCGAAGATCAAAGTAAACGTAACCGTGGATGCCCCGGCCAAAAAGCCGGCCGGCAATACGATTCGGGGCAAAGCGATTCCCGGGATCGACAATATCATCGCCGTGGCCAGCGGCAAAGGGGGCGTGGGAAAATCTACCGTAACGGCCAACCTGGCGGTAACCCTGGCCCAGATGGGGTTCCGGGTAGGCCTGCTGGATGCAGATATCTACGGCCCTTCCATCCCGATTATGTTCGACGTGGCGGGCGAGAAGCCCCTGGCCGTTGAGGTAGCCGGGAAGTCCCGGATGCGCCCGGTTGAGAATTACGGCGTCAAGGTGCTCTCCATCGGCTTCTTTACCGAACCCGACCAGGCGGTGATCTGGCGGGGCCCCATGGCCGCCAAGGCGCTGAACCAAATGATATTCGACGCCCATTGGGGCGAACTGGACTTCCTCCTGGTAGACCTGCCGCCCGGAACGGGGGATATCCACCTGAGCATCATGCAATCCCTCCCGATTACAGGCGCGGTGGTAGTGAGTACCCCCCAGCAGATCGCACTGGCCGATGCCCGCAAGGGGGTGGCCATGTTCCGGCAGGAAGCCATCCGGGTCCCCGTACTGGGACTGGTGGAAAATATGGCGTATTTTACACCGGCAGAACTTCCGGATAACCAGTATTATATATTTGGCCGCCACGGTGCCCGCAACCTGGCCGAAGACCTGGATATCCCATTCCTGGGGGATATCCCGCTGGTACAGGGTATCCGGGAAGCCTCGGATGTCGGCCGGCCGGCAGCCTTGCAGGAGGGGACCCCTACGCGGGAAGCCTTCGAGGAACTCACCCGGCGTACCGTTCGGGAACTCGTCGCTCGCAACGAGTCCCTGCCCCCTACCCGGGCGATTGAGATTACAACCATGGCCGGCTGCGAAGCCGTTAAAAAGAGCTAAACATGACTTCAGAAGAATTAACCTCAAAGATCGAAGCCGCCCTGGAGGAGATCCGTCCGTTTCTCCAGAGCGACGGGGGCGATATTTCACTGGTCGGCATAGAGGACGGCACCCGGGTAAAGGTGCGACTCGAAGGGGCCTGTGTAGGGTGTACCGTGAACCAGATGACTTTAAAGAGCGGTGTGGAAATGACCATTAAAAAACACGCCCCTCAAATCGAACAAGTCATCAATATCTCATGATCCAAACGGATATCCTCATTATCGGTGCTGGCCCCACCGGGCTATTTGCGGTATTCGAGGCCGGCCTGCTGCAGCTTAAATGCCATATTATCGATGCCCTGCCGCAACCCGGGGGGCAGCTGGCCGAAATCTACCCAAAGAAACCCATATACGATATCCCGGGCTTCCCGGAGGTGCTCGCAGGTGACCTCGTCGACAACCTGATGGAACAAATCGAACCGTTCCAACCGGGATTTACCCTGGGGGAGCGGGCCGAAACCATCGAAAAACAGGAAGACGGCAGCTTTATTGTGACCACCAGTGAGGGGACCCGGCACCAGGCGCCCGTAGTGGCCATCGCCGGGGGCCTCGGCAGTTTTGAACCGCGGAAACCCCTGTTGAAAAACCTGGATGAATACGAAGGCAAGGGCCTTACCTACATGATCCGGGACCCGGAAATTTACCGGGGAAAGCAGGTGGTCATCGCCGGGGGCGGCGATTCGGCCCTGGACTGGAGCATCTTCCTGGCGGATATTGCGAGCAGCGTGACCCTGGTGCACCGGCGGAATGAATTCCGGGGCGCCCTGGATTCCGTGGAAAAGGTGCGGGAACTGAAAAACAAGGGCAGGATCCGGTTAATCACGCCTGCCGAAGTGGTACGCCTGGAAGGCTCCGGGAAGTTGGAGGCCGTCGTGGTGCGACGCTCCGCCGAACCGGCTGGAGACACGCGGATTGAGACGGATGCCTTTATCCCGTTGTTCGGCCTTTCTCCCAAATTGGGACCCATTGCCAACTGGGGCCTGGAGATCGAGAAAAATGCCATCCGGGTGGATAATACGCTGGACTATCAGACAAATATCCCCGGCATCTATGCCATTGGGGATGTGAATACCTACCCGGGCAAACTCAAACTCATACTCTGCGGCTTCCACGAAGCCACCCTGATGTGCCAGAGCGCCTACCAGCGGATCCACCCCGATAAACGATATGTCATGAAGTACACGACCGTCGGGGGTGTCCAGGGCTTTGACGGTAGCAAGAAAGAGGCCCCGAAAGCCGTGATACGATCCATAGACTAACCCCCACCCAATAGCATGAGCGATATCAATGTAACGATTACGGACCGGGACGGACAGGTACACGAGGTGACCGCCCCGACGGATATGAACATGAACCTGATGGAACTGGTCCGGGCCTATGAACTGGCACCGGAAGGGACCATCGGGGTATGCGGGGGCATGGCCATGTGCGCATCCTGCCAGTGCTACGTAAAAAGCGACCATCCCCTGCCGCCAAAATCCGACGAGGAGGAAGCGATGCTCTCCGAAGCTTTCTATGTGGAGGAGAACAGCCGGCTGGGCTGCCAAATCCACCTCAGCGAAGGCCTGGACGGCCTGGAAGTGGAGCTGGCCCCTGAGAGCTGAGGCCGGAGCGAGCTGTGGCAGACTCTTCCGGAGTTGGCGTCGGACCCGGCTCCCCAGGGAAGCCAGAGCCCTGTCGATTTTCCGTATCTTCCATCAAAATTTTACTGACATGAGAACAGCATGTATCGGGTTGCTGACCCTGTTGCTGGTATCCTGCAGCCAGGAACCGGCCAACCCGGAAGTGGCCGCATGGGAAGAACAGGCATCCCGTATAACCATCCACCGGGATGATTTCGGCGTGCCCCATGTATACGGGAAAACGGATGCGGATGCCGTCTTCGGGATGCTATACGCCCAATGCGAAGACGACTTTAACCGGGTGGAACGGAACTATATCTGGGCCATTGGAAGGCTGGCCGAAATAGAAGGGGAGGAAGCGCTCTACAGCGACCTGCGCGCCCGGATGTTTATGAGCCGGGAAGAGGCGATCGCCGCCTATGAGAACAGCCCGTCCTGGCTTCGTGACCTCTGTGACGCCTTTGCCGACGGGGTCAATTATTACCTGCATACGCACCCGGAGGTAACCCCGAAACTCCTCACCCGGTTCGAACCCTGGATGCCCATGTATTTCAGCGAGGGCTCCATTGGGGGCGATATCGAACGGGTACGGACCGACCGGATCCGCAATTGGTACGAGGAAGGGGTGGAATTCCCGGAAGCCGCTTTCCGGGAGGCCGGGGGGCAGGAAGCCGGGGAACAGGAGATCCGGGAACGGGAACCCGAACCGGAACCGCAGGGGTCCAACGGGATTGCCATTTCCGGGGAACTCACCGAATCCGGCGATGCCATGTTGCTGATTAATCCGCACACCTCCTTTTACTTCCGGGGCGAGGTACACATGGTCAGCGAGGAAGGCCTCAACGCCTACGGGGCGGTTACCTGGGGGCAATTTTTCATCTACCAGGGATTTAATGAAAAGACGGGATGGATGCATACTTCCACCTATACGGATGTGCTCGACGAGTTTCTGGAAGTCGTGACCCGGGTGGGGGACAGCCTGTATTACCAGTACGGGGAAGAACTGCGCCCGGTGGAGGAGCGGGAGGTGACCCTGGCCTATCGTTCCGGGGACAGCCTGGCCGTACGGAACTTCCCGGTCTACCGGACGCATCATGGCCCCCTGACGCACGTTGCCGACGGCCGGCCCGTGGCCACGGCCATGATGTGGGATCCCGTGAATGCCCTGCAACAGTCCTTCATCCGAACAAAACAGGACGGGTATCAAGGGTTTCGCAAGATGATGGACATCCGGACAAACTCGTCGAACAATACGGTGTATGCGGACGCAGACGGCAACATCGCTTATTTCCACGGGAATTTTATCCCAAGGCGCGACCCCCGGTTCAACTACCGGGAACCCGTGGACGGCAGCGATCCGGCTACGGACTGGCAGGGGTTGCATACGGTGGATGAGAACATCCTGATCCGCAATCCCGCCAATGGCTGGATCCAGAATTGTAATTCCACGCCCTTTACAGCGGCCCTGGAGTACAGCCCGAAACGGGAAGACTATCCGGGCTATATGTCCCGGGACGAGGAAAATTACCGGGGCATTCACGCCATCCAATTATTGAGGGGGCGCAGGGGGTATACGCTGGACAGCCTGATATCCCTGGCCTACGACCCGTACCTGCCCGCCTTTGAAGACCTCATCCCCGGGTTGGTGGCCGCTTATGAGGAACACGCCTCCGATTACCCGGATCTCGCGGGTCCCATCGGGACCTTACGGCAATGGGATTACCGGACTTCTGAAGCGTCTGTGGCTATGACCCTGGGGCATTTCTACGGGGATTTGTACAGCTGGAAGGCCCGGCGCCCGGCGCACATTTCGGAGGGTGACTGGCAGGATATGAGCGGGATGGAATTCGTGAAGTACCTCGGGGCGGACTCCCCGCCTGCGGAACGCCTGGAAGTTTTTCGGGAGGTGATCGAAAAGCTGGAGGGGGATTTTGGCACCTGGGAACTCCCCTGGGGAACGGTCAACCGGTACCAGCGCATTAACGGGGACGTCCGGCAGCCTTTCAACGACAGCCTGCCGAGTATCCCCATCGGGTTTGCCTCCGGGCGGTGGGGCGCCCTGGCCGCTTACGGGGCCCGGTACCACAACGATACCAAAAAAATCTACGGTACCCGCGGGAACAGTTTTGTCGCGGTGGTGGAATTCGGGGAGAAAGTCCGGGCAAAATCCATATTGGCCGGCGGACAGAGCGGCGATCCGGCCTCCCCGCATTTCGACGACCAGGCCGGGATGTACCGGCGGGCGGAATTCAAGGAAGTTCCCTATTATCCGGAGGATGTGATTGAGCGGGCTGCGGAGACGTATCATCCCGGGCAACGGGGCGATTAGGCTTATTCGTCTTTTACGAGGATCAGGCTTGCCTTGGAGCCCGTAGACAACAGCCACTTGTTGGAATAGATCAGCTGGCCCTTGTCGTCGTATACGTCTACCTGTGCGGTGTTCGGGCCGGTAGACCCCTGGTTGAGCGCCTCGAAGTCGATCCGGTTAAAGCCCTTATCCAGCTCCAGGTTGATCCCCTTGAATGTCCCGGTTAGCAGGATATTCGGCTCGGCCACCTCCCCGTCCACCAGGATGCGGACGCGGTCGCCGTCTACGAATTCGTGGTCCCGGCAAACGATGCCGACGAATTTTGACGAGGTTTTCACATCCCCCAGGTACATGTCGCCGAAGTGTTTCCCGGAGCTGCCTTTTTCAGCTTCCCCGATTTTGGGTTTCAGTACCAGGTCGTGGCCGGCTTGCTTCAGGTCCCTGTCGGGCAGCATCCGGACCGGGTTCTTCCGATCGGAGAGGCCCAGGTCGATTTCCGGTTTTTTATCGAGGAGGTTCGGGGCCGGGAGGCCTTCGGGGCTCGCATTGACGTCCTTGTCCGGTTCGGCCGAAATATCCAGCCGCCGGGTTTGCGGGACATCCGTCTGGGCCAGGGCCCCGGTGGCGAAACATACCGCGAGTACGAAGAAGATCAAGAGGCTCCGCATAGCTATAACTGCATAACGTAAAAGTAGCAAATACCTTGCCGGACCGGTATAAATTGCTGTTAAATTCGACAGGCGACCAGCCGGGGCTTACTTCCAGGCCTCTTTGAGGAAGCGGATGGCATTGCCGTGGAAGATGTTCGCCACATCGTCCCGGGTAAACCCTCGTTCCGTGAGCATGGGGACCAGTTGTTGCAGCCCCGCAATCGTATCCAGGTCTGCAGGCCCCTGTTCCTTTCCGAAACCCCCGTCCAGGTCCGTGCCCAGGGCGGCGTGTCGGGTATTTCCCGCCAGGTTGCACAGGTATTCCAGGTGATCTGCAACATGCCGGAGGCCCACATCGGTGTTCTGGGGGTTCGATTGGCCCTTCACCCAACCGGGCACGAGCATCCAGGCATCCAGGGCCGTGCCGATAACAGCCCCCCGTTCGAGCAGGGCGCGAAACTGGTCGTCCGCAAACTGGCGCTGGTCCGGGACGAGTTTCCTGGAATTCGAATGGCTCGCCCAAACGGGCCCCTGAAACATCTCAAGGGCCTCCCAGAACCCGTCATCGCTCAGGTGGGTAACGTCCAGGATCATCCCGAGGCGATCCATCTCTGCCAGTAACTCCCGCCCGGCAGGCCCGAGCCCCCCTTCGGCGTGCGTTCCCCGGGCATAGGTGCCGGGGCCGTAATGGGCCGGCCCCACAATCCGGAGTCCCATGTCGTAGGATCGTTGCAGGAGCCGGGGCTCCACGATGGAGTCGGCACCTTCCAGGCTGAGTACGTACCCGATGGGCCCGCCGGAATCCTCTTGCCAGAGGCGTACGTGTTCGTCCAGGAGCTGCGCCGAGGTGATACATCGCAAGTGGCCCTGCCGCTCCATTTCGCGGTACCAGGCGAGTTGCCCCTGGGTCTGGGCCCAGGCCTGGGCCGGGGAATGCCACCCCGGCAGCGGGTTTCCCGGTTTTACATGGCGCGCAATCAGCGTAGCCACGCAAAGGCCCACGGATCCGCGAATCATTTCCGGGAAGCAGACGGTTCCTTTCCCGCGATCCGGTTTATCGTCCCAACCGGCTTCGCGCCGGCGGATTTCCGAAATGGGCCGCGTCAGGTCCCGGTTCCATTCCATGGCATTCATCGCCAGGTCCAGGTGGATATCGAATAGCAGCATGGTTATATTTTAATTTTGTAGTCCCGGGCAGCAACTTTCCAGGCCTTCCGCACCTGCCGGTCTTCCACCACCAGCAGTTCCGGGTATTTGGCTACAGTCGGGCAGATGTGCATCGGAAACCCGTAAAGGACCTGTCCGATCTCCGGCACAGCGCCTTCCCCGCAATCCAGGACCAGGTGTTCCTCGCTCTGGCCCACCTGTCGGCATCCGGGCAGTTCGGGCAATGCGACACGGGGAAAGTCCATCTCCGGGGCGATGGCTTTGTGGCCCAGGTCCAGGCAGGCTATACCCGGCCGGGGGTGGCTCACCACCCGGGTGAGCAATACGGCCGCTATCTCAAAGGGCATGTCCGGAAAGAGGCTTTGGTAACGGGCGTCCCAGAGCAATGTAGTGCCCGGGCTGAGTTCCACGCCTTCCCGGTAGGCGTGCATTGGGAAGCTCGGCGAGCCTCCCGCAATGATTGCCGGCACGTCCAACCCTTCGGAAACCAACTGGTCCCGCAGTTTGGCGACCCCTTCAAATGCCTTGTCCGCGGCCGCCTGTCGCTCGCTGGTATCGGTCTGGCGGTTGTGGCCGTCGTAGGCGTGCAACCCGCAGGCTTCCAGGTGGGGGTGGGCGGCGATTTTCCGGTACAGGGCCGCAGCCGCCGCTCCCGGAACAATCCCCGTGCGGTCCATTCCCGTATTCAGGTCCAGGTAAAGGCGGATTTGCGCATTGTGGGAGGTGGCCAGTTCCCCCAATGCTTTCAAGGTCTCCTCGTGGTCCACGAGGGCTGCAAACCGCACCCCGGGGTAGGCCGCCTGCAAGCGTAATAATCGTTCCTGGTCCGGGCCGACGGGTTGATAAGCCAGCAGGATATCCCCGGCCCCGAGGCTGCCGAGCAATTCCGCTTCGGCAATGGTTGCGCATTTAAACCGGTCGATACCCCGCTCCCTTTGCATTTGGATGATTTCGGCCGTCTTGTGCGTTTTAATATGGGGCCTGAGGCGGTCGGGGCTCCCCGCGATTCGGATCATCGCGTCGATGTTCCTGCGGATACGCTCGGGATACACCAACAGGGCCGGGGAGGGGACTTCCCGGGCGTTTTGGATTTCGTACCAGGCGGGAGCTGCTGAGCCTGCGGAGTTTGCTGCCATATCTGCGGAGTTTGCTGCCAAATCAGCGGAGTTTAAACACAGCTTCCACTTCCACCGGGATGTTTCCCGGGAGCATCATCCCCACGGCGCTTCGGACCCCCACACCTTTGTCCGGCCCGAAGACCTCCTGCATCAGTTCGCTGAACCCGTTGATTACCAGGGGGTGGTCCGGGAATTCGGGCGTGGCATTGACCATCCCGAGGGTCTTCACCAACCGGTCGATACGGTCTACCGACCCAAAATGGGTCCGGATGGTGGAGAGCATGGTCAGGCCCACCTGCCGGGCGGCGGCCTTAGCCTGGCTGAGGTCCAGGTCGTCTCCCGCCCGGCCGCGCATCAGCGAGCCGTCTTTCTGCATGGGCCCCTGCCCGGATACGTAGAGGAAGCCGTCCAGTTCAAGGACGGGCTTATACAACCCGGCCGGGG
>NZ_CEXZKX010000011.1:0-57832 GCF_982776155.1 Robiginitalea sp. | reverse complement strand
TCGTCCAGGATGTTGAATGGCCGGGGCTCGTAGTGGTCCAGGTAGCTGAAGAATACGCTGGTGGTCAGCGAAGTCCCGGAGCCCAGGCCGATCCGGTCGGACAGCCCCAAAAGCGTGTATTTATTGGCTTCGTAACCTTTGGCCTGGGCCCAGGTAAATGCGGCCCTGGTGGGATTCGTCTCGTAATCCGACCGATTCAGGGAACTGGGGATTTCAGCGGTGTAATCGATGTAATTGGCCAGCAGGTTCAACCGGTGCCGTTCCCCGGCGTCGAATCCCAGGTTGAGCAGCAGGCCGTCCCGCTCAAAAGCGTTATTTTCCCGATAGCCCTGGGTGGTCAGCCGGTTGTAGCGGACCTCGGCCCGCAGCGTACTGTCGGCATGGGTCAGGGCCAGGTTGGTCTTAAAGAGCCCGTAGGACCCCGCACTTGTCCGGCTTCTGAGGTGGGTACCCGGTTGGCCGGCCGGGTCGGACTGCAACAGGATGGCCCCCCCGAGGGCTCCCCCGTAGGCAGCCGATTTGGGCCCTTTGACTACCCGGATACTGCTGAGGTTTTCCAGGTCGAAGGCTTCCAGGGCCGATACACCCGTGCCGTTGGTGACGGGGATCTCGTTGAAATACATCCGGAGTTTATCCGTGCCGAACGGGGTGCGTGCCCCGACCCCCCGGATGGTGATCCGGTTTGTGTTGAGTGCCCCGGAGAGGAAATACAGGCCCGGAACCTGGTTGAGGGTTCCCGCAAAGTCCACCGGGTTCTGCTGCCGGATGGCGCGGGAGGTGACAATTTCGGAAGGAACCAGCCCCAGGGGGGAGGCGGCGGTTCGCTCTACCTGCAGGATCACCTCGTTCAGGCCGATAACCGAATCCCGGGGCTGGTCCTGGCTGCAAAGGGAATAAAAGGAAAGGAGGAGCAGGAGGGTGGCGCGGGTTTTCATCTTCGGGGTTAAGTCCCAAAGATACGCCTGCGGCTACTTTCGGCAAAATTCGCGGGGGCAGGCCTCCTGGCCGAAAGCGGCAGGCTTCCCGGCGGAAACCGGCAGGCTTCCCGGAAAAATTAAATTCACCGGGTCCTTGGCATTCCGGGCTAAAAGCGCACCCCGATATTGAGCCCTGCCCGGAAGATAAAGTCTTCCTGGTAAGGTTCCGGGTTCAGGCTCCGTCCCACCCCGCCGTACAATTCCAGGGTAAACCGCTGGGAACGCGTGGTCCACTTGCTGCCGGCCCCAAGGCCCAGGGCAAACCCGTTATAGCGTTCGGCAACCCGGGTCCCGGGGGCGGAGGCAATTTCTTCCTCCCCTTTGTAATAGAGGCCAAAAGCTTCCGCAAAGAAACCGGATCTCGGGGCGTAACCGAAATAGGCCCGCAGGTTCGGGCCGATCCCGAAGTTCCCGTTGTAGTCGTACCGGTCGTTGTCCCAGTAAACGGTGCCCCCCAGGCTCACATCGTCGCCCAGGAAGCGTTCATAGGATAGCTCGGCGGCCCCGGTGGCCAGGAACAGGCCGGCGTTCAACTTCAGTTCGTGGTCCGGACCGAAGGGCGGGTAGGCCTGGGCGGCCAGGCTGCCGGCACCCAGCAGCAACATGAGGAGTAACAGCGGTTGTTTCATCCTTTTTCGGGGGTACAGATCAAAGAGTATTCCATTTTTCAGGGCGAAAGCGAAATTTCGGTGCGAGACCATTAAAACTACATATTTCCAATGGAACGGAGGAAGGTTTCCGCCCTTGGCCGCCAATGCCTATTTTTGCACGAAAATCAACCGGTTGAAAATTGCATCTTATAATGTGAACGGTATCCGGGCGGCCATCCGGAAGGGGTTTCTGGATTGGCTCGTACTGGCCGGGCCGGATGTCATCTGCCTGCAGGAAACCAAGGCGATGAAGGAACAACTGGACCTGGAAGCCTTTGAGAAGGCCGGGTATCCGTATCACTACTGGTTTAGCGCCGAAAAGAAAGGGTATAGCGGGGTGGCCATCCTCTCCCGCCAACGACCCGACCATGTGGCCTACGGCACGGGGATCGGCTATATGGACGCTGAGGGGAGGAATATCCGTGCAGACTTCGGCGGGGTTTCCATTATGAGCCTCTACCTGCCTTCCGGCACGAATATCGCCCGCCTGGACCACAAGCTGCAATACATGGCGGATTTCCAGGCGTACGTGGACAGCCTGAAGCGTGAAATCCCGGAACTGGTTATTTGCGGCGATTACAACATTTGCCATCGGCCCATCGATATCCACGACCCGGTACGCAACAAGAACGTGTCCGGGTTCCTGCCTGTGGAACGGGAATGGATCGGGAATTTTATCGACAGCGGGTTTATCGACAGCTTCCGGCATTTCAATCCGGATCCCCACCATTATACCTGGTGGACCTACCGGGCCGGGGCGCGGGCCAAAAACAAAGGTTGGCGCCTGGATTACGGGATGGTCAGCCGGCCGCTGGAAGACCGGCTCGCCCGCTCGGTGATCCTGCCGGAAGCCCGCCACAGCGACCATTGCCCCATTATGCTTGAACTCAGCGAATCATACTGAAATACCTGAATCCTATGGAATACACCCACCTGCCGCATACCGACATCGAAGTAAGTAAAATTTGCCTCGGCACCATGACATGGGGCCGGCAGAATACGGAATCGGAGGGCCATGCCCAGATGGATTATGCGCTGGATCGGGGCGTTAATTTCTTTGATACTGCCGAATTGTATCCCGTTCCAGCCCATAAGGACTACCATTCCCATACGGAGATGATCATTGGCAACTGGTTTTCAAAAACCGGCAACCGGGACCAGGTGGTCCTGGCTACCAAGATTGCGGGGCCTGCGGCTTTCACAAAATTTATCCGGACCACCGGGTTCAGCCCGGAATCCATCCGGGAGGCCGTAGACGGGAGCCTGAAGCGCCTGAAGACGGATTATATTGACCTTTACCAGTTGCACTGGCCGGAGCGCAGCACGAACTACTTTGGAAAACGCGGTTACTTCCCGGACTACAAGGATCACTGGGAAGACAATATTCACCTGGTCCTCGTTACACTGGCCGATTTGGTGCGGCAAGGGAAGATCCGCCATGTTGGGTTGTCGAATGAAACGCCCTGGGGGGTCATGCGTTACCTGGAGGAGGCCAAGGTCCACCACAACCTGCCGCGGATGATTAGCATCCAGAATCCGTACAGCCTGCTCAACCGGCTGTTCGAAGTGGGGCTGGCTGAAATCTCCCACCGTTCGGACATCGGCCTGCTGGCGTATTCGCCCCTCGGGTTCGGGACGCTGAGCGGGAAATACCTGGATGGGGAACCGCCCGAAAACTCACGGATTGCCCTGTTCCCGAATTACGACCGGTACAGCGGGGAAACGGCGGTAGAAGCCACCCGGGCCTACAGGGATATTGCCTCCTCTTTCGGCCTCAGCCTCGCCCAGATGGCATTGGCATTCGTCAACAGCCGACCCTTCCTGACCAGCAACATCATTGGAGCTACATCCCTGGAACAGTTAAAGGAGAACATCGACAGCATCGATATCCGCCTGTCGGAAGAAATTTTGGAGGCCATCGAGGAGGTGCACCAGCGGTTCCCGAACCCGGCGCCCTAGGGACGGGCGGCCCGGGAGCCAATGGCTGTGCGGCCGGGCGTGCAAGGCCGGAAGGGGCGTCAGGCCCCCGCATTTTAGAGGGTTAATCGAAAAGCGCCCGGACGAGTTCTTCTACCTTGGCCACTTTCCGCACGTCGATCCCCGGTGTTTTCAGGGAGATCTTGGCGTTGGCGGACACATAGATGGTCTCGAAACCGAGCTTGGAAGCCTCCCCCACGCGCTGGTCAATCCGGGGCACCGGCCGGATCTCGCCGGCCAGGCCGATTTCCCCCGCAAAACACACCCCTTTGGGCACCGGGATGTCTGCGTTGCTCGATAGGATAGCCGCCAGCACGGCCAGGTCGATGGCCGGGTCGTCTACCTGTATCCCCCCGGTGATATTCAGAAAGACATCCTTGGCTGCCAGCTTGAAGCCGGCTCGTTTTTCCAGGACCGCCAGGAGCATGTTCAGCCTCTTGGCCGGGAACCCGGTGGCCGAACGCTGGGGTGTGCCGTAGACCGCCGTACTGACCAGGGCCTGGATTTCGATCAGCAGCGGCCGGAGCCCTTCGACGGTAGCAGCCACGGCCGTGCCGCTCAGGGATTCGCCGGATCGGGAAATCAGGATTTCCGACGGGTTCACCACCCCGTGCAGTCCGTCGCCCTTCATTTCATAGATTCCCAGTTCGGAAGTGTTTCCAAACCGGTTTTTCAGGGCGCGCACAATGCGGAACAGGTGGTTTCGGTCCCCTTCGAATTGCAATACGGTGTCCACCATGTGCTCGAGGATCTTCGGCCCCGCGATGCTGCCTTCTTTGGTGATGTGGCCAATCAGGATCACAGGCGTATGGGATTCCTTGGCAAATTTGATCAGTTCGGCTGTGCACTCTCGGATCTGGGAGACACTGCCCGCTCCGGCCTCCAGGTAATCGGAATGCAGGGTCTGTATGGAATCGACAATCACCAGCTCGGGCTCCAGGGCGGTAATTTGTTTGAAGATCCGGTTGGTATTCGTCTCGGTGAGGATATAGCAGGAATCCGCATCGGGCCGGATGCGTTGTGCGCGCATGGCTATTTGCCGCTGGCTTTCCTCCCCGGAGACATACAGGGTGCGCAGGGCGACCTTCAGGGCCATTTGCAGCATCAGCGTGCTCTTGCCGATCCCGGGTTCTCCCCCAATCAGCGTGAGGGAGCCGGGCACCAGGCCGCCCCCGAGTACCCGGTCGAGTTCCGGGTCGCCGCTGGAAAGCCGCATTTCCCGGTCGGTGGGGATTTCGCCAAGGCGTACGGGTTTTGAACTACGCGCCGGGGCCTCGGACGATTTCCAGTCCCGGGTGTCGGGCTTCTGGAGCAATTCTTCCGCGAGGGTATTCCACTCTTTGCACGAATTGCACTGCCCGGACCACTTGGGGAACTGGGCGCCGCAATTCTGGCAGAAATAGGCTGTTTTGGTCTTGGCCATCCGGGTTGGGTATGGGGCTAAAGATAGACCCCCCCGACGGAATTTCCAAGGTAGGCGACCAGGCGGTTCAGAAGCCGAAATCGGCCTTGAGCGCGTCCATTTTTTCCAGGGCCATCTCCTTGGTGAGGAAATCTATTTCCTCCATCCCAAAGGATTTTTCAAAGGTGCGCAGGGCTTTTTTCGGTTCCCCCATCTGTTCGTAGTATTCCCCTTCAAAGTAGAAGCCGAGCATCGTCTGCGGGAACTGCTCCTTGCAGATATCCGACAGCGGCTTGAGGGATTCGTAATCCTGTTTTTTGCGGATGCCGGCGTACACGGCCAGGACGTCGTTCAGGGCAACTGGCTGCCGGAAGCCGAAGAGGTCCTCGATGGTCTGGTACTTGTTGTTCAGGTAGTCGATGACCGGGTCGGTCGAAGCGAGGATCTGCTCCCGGTATTCCTTTGGGCTGATGGGGCGGAAGATGCTGAATGTCCGGTCCCAGGCCTTGCCAATACCGTAGGTGGCGATGGAAACCTCGTCGGCAGTGTCGTATTTGTCGTAGTAATAGGAGAGTCCGTCGCGCTGTACCTGCTGCATGTTGCTGTTGAGCAGGTCCACCGCCGAATTGTCGCCCTCGGAGATCCCCTCGGAGATCAGGTGGTAGAAAATGGGTTGTTCGATCTCGCTTAGCCGGGCGGGTACCCGCGATTCCATTTCCGGGGCCAGCAGGGGGGAGATGCTGATGTACGCGTCGAACAGGGACGCTTCTTTAAAGAGGTAGAAATTCCCGAAGTTGGCCGTGATATCGTACCCCACAAACATCTTGAACGGGGCCAGGTTATAGGCGCTGTTCATATACGGTATAATCTCCAGCCCGAGGAATTCGTAAAACAGCTTGCCTTTTTCGGAGGGCAACCCGGAGGTTTCCTCAAAGGCGCAGTCGTACCAGCGCAGGTCGTCGTCCTCCTGGTCGATGCCCACGATAAGCGCTTCGGGCATCCCCTGGTACTTGCTGTAGTAGCGGGCGGTTGCCACTACCTGGTCGAACAGGCGTTCCGCGTCGAGGACGATGACCAGCGGATAGGACTTTTCCGGCGTATAGTCCTCCGGGATGTAATAGGATACCCCCCGGCGTTCCTGGAGTTTAAAGGATTCGAAGATTTCTTTTTTGACCTGGGCGGCACATGGCGCCAGCGTGGCGATGGCCAGCAGGGTCAGGAGCAGGCGTTTCATGAAGTTCGGTTTTTGGCTGGGGGGATTATTTACCCCTGTTCCATAACGGCAGCAGCAGGAAAGATATTGCACCGAATAGCACCACCATGAGGGTCTGTGCAATCCAGATGATCCAGCCAAAGGCATCGGCGGAATTGGCGCTGATGCCGAAAAGCATCAGGGCCTGTGCCACGGCAATCGGGTAGAGCCCGAGGCCGCCTGGGGTGGCGGTCATCGCAAAGGCCCCGGCTATAAAAGCCACCAACAGCTCCCAGAAATTCAGGGAAAGCGTTTCCGGAACAGTGTATTTGATGATCCAGAACATGCCGATATAAGCCGCCCAGATAAACAACGTATGCCCCAGGAAGGCCCACTTTCGCTTCATTCGGAAGATGCTCATCACCCCTTCCAGCAAACCGCGGACGAAGCCCCGCATTTTCTGTGCAAAAGCCCATTTGGATTTCCTGAGGAAGGCGCGGAAAACAAACAACCCGACGATGCCTCCGCCCAAAAGCAGGGCGCTGGCGGTGAGCCCGAGGCCGTTTTCGCTCAGGTAGCCCATGATGATGTCTGTTTGGGAAGCGAGGGCCAGCAGGATAATCAGCAGGAGCATGAGCAGGTCGATGACCCGTTCGGTGACAATGGTGCCGAAGCCTTTCTGGAAGGGGACCCCTTCATAGGTTGCCAGGGCGGTTGCCCGCAGGAATTCCCCGGAACGCGGGATGCCCAGGTTGGCCAGGTAGGCCATCAGGATAATCAGGATGTTGTTCCGCAACCGGGGGGAATACCCGATGGGCTCCAGGAGGTAATTCCAGCGGATGGCCCGCGAGATGTGGCTTAGAATGCCGATCAGGATGGACATCCCCACCCAGAACAGGTCGGCCTCGCGGATATACCGGACAATTTCCCGCCGGTCCGCCGGGGAAGTCATGTTGTAGGAATACCAAATAAGGAATACGCCCAGTGCGATGGGCAGGATAACCTTGAGCGCTTTTTTTACCGAAGCGTCCAAGGTCAGTTGAGCAGGTTCGTCTCCTCGTTGGGGAATACCAGGGCGGGATTGAAGGCCTTTGCGGACTCCACATCCATCCAGGCGTAGGTGATCAGGATGAGGATGTCCCCGACCGCCACCTTGCGCGCAGCCGCGCCGTTCAGGGTCAGTTCGCCGCTGCCCCTCGGGCCGGGGATGGCGTAGGTTTCCAGGCGTTCGCCATTGTTGTTGTTTACAATCTGGACTTTTTCGCCCTGGATAATGTTTGCCGCGTCCATAAGATCCTCGTCGATGGTGATCGACCCGATATAATTCAGGTCGGCGCCCGTGACGCGGACCCGGTGAATCTTAGACTTGACTACTTCTATTTGCATGGGGCAAAGATACTTAATTCAGGGCGAGGTTGTCGATGAGCCGCACTCCTCCGAGGTAGGCCGCCAAAAACGCCCGGTACTTTTTATTCCTGTTTTTCCGCTGCACGGGCTTCAGGCTCCGGGCATCGGCAATTTCAATATATTCCAGTTCAAAATCGGGATGGGCTGCAAATGCCTCCTCCACGTACTGCTTGACTTTCAGTGCACTTTTCGTGCCAAAACGCTTTTTGGCTTCCTGCAGGGTTTTGTGGATAAATGCGGCCTCTTCCCTGAGTCGTTTTGTCAGTCTCCCGTTCCGGGAACTCATCGCCAGGCCGTCCGCTTCGCGGATGATCGAGCACCCGATGATTTCTACCGGGAGCCGGGTGGATTCCACCAGTTTCCGGATAACCTGCAACTGCTGGTAGTCTTTTTCCCCAAAATAGGCCCGGTGCGGGGAGATGAGCCGCAACAAAGCTTCCACTATGGTCCCCACGCCGTCAAAATGACCGTCCCGGAAGGCGCCTTCCATCACCTGGTCGAGCCCCCGGAAGTTGTATTTCCTGGAAACCACCGAATCCCCGTACATTTCGGATACCGCAGGGGCAAAAACGTGCAAATCCCCGGAAATGTCCCGTAGCTTGTCCAGGTCGCTTTCCAGGGTGCGGGGATACTTGTCCAGGTCTTCCGGGTTGTTGAACTGGGTGGGGTTGACGAAAATACTCACGATCACCACGTCGTTTTCGTCCAGTGCGCGGCGGACGATTTCGAGGTGGCCCCGGTGCAGGGCACCCATGGTGGGCACCAGGCCGAGGGTCTTTCCCGATTCCCGGACGGACAGAGCGAATTCCCGGATCTCCGATTTGGTTTTCAAGGGCTTCATTGGCGTGGAAAACAGCGTGCAAACTTACTATAATTACGGGTATTCTGCATAAATTTTGTAATTTTGCAGCTACGTTTTCACTCGAAACAAAATTCCGCCTCTATGAATGGAAAAAAGATATTGTTCGTATCTTCTGAATTAGTACCCTACCTACCCGAGAACGAAGTATCCCTGATGTCCTATGAAGCGCCCCGGATGGTGAACAGCAATGGCGGACAGATACGGATCTTCATGCCCAGATACGGAAATATCAACGAGCGCAGGCACCAGCTGCACGAAGTTATCCGCCTTTCCGGGATGAACCTCGTGATCAACGATATGGATATGCCGCTGATCATCAAGGTGGCCTCCATACCCAAGGAGCGCATCCAGGTCTATTTTATCGATAACGAGGAGTATTTTAAGCGGAAAGCGACCTTTACGGACGAAAACGGGGAACTTTTCCCGGACAACGACGAGCGGGCCATCTTTTTTGCCAAAGGCGTGGTGGAAACGGTCAAGAAACTGAATTGGGCCCCGGATATCATCCACGTTCACGGATGGATGGCTTCCCTCTTGCCCATGTACCTCCGCAAGGTATACGCCGACGAGCCGCTTTTTGCGGACAGTAAAATCGTCACGTCCATCTATGGGGTTGGATTTGACGGGCACCTGAATAAGGACCTCGGGAAGAAAATCGCCTTCGACAAGGTGGGGGATGACAACCTGAGTGGCCTGGATAACCCCACCTACAATAATTTGTTAAAAGTAGCCGTAGATCACTCCGACGCGGTTATCTTAGCCGCCGAAGATATTCCCGATGACCTGACGGAATATGTAGCCAACCTGAAGAAACCGGTATTGCCTTACGTCCCCCTGCAGGAGTTCGAAGAGGCGTATGCAAATTTTTATAATACCGAAGTTTTAAACTAAGCCTACATGAAGCGATTCGCAATTTCCGTTTTGGCGGGCGTATGCCTTGTTATAACGGCTGCATCCTGTGAAGAGGAAACGCTTACCATCGGGGAGGGCGTTATCGGGGGCGAGCCATTTGGAACGGGTACCGCTTACTACGACGTCTTTGCCTATAACCACAATATCACGGCCGTGCCCACCAACCGGTTGCCCATCTACCAGCTGGGGGTGTTCAACGACCCGGTCTATGGCCGGACGGAATCCCGGATCACTGCCCAGTTGAACCTTCCCAACAATACGGGGAACCCGACCTTTGGCATTTACTCCCAGGCTGCCGAGGACAGCGACCCGGATATCCCGCAGGAGAACGAAACGGTTACCGAGGTTCGCCTGTACCTTCCTTACTTTATCGATGGCACCGCGGATTCCGATTCGGACGGGGTGATCGACGAGCTGGACGAGGAGCCCAACGACTCCACCAACGACAGCGACGGGGACGGCATTTCCAATGCCCAGGAAACCGCTGCCGGAACGGATCCGCTGAACCCGGATACGGACGGGGACGGGACCCCGGACGGCGCCGATACGGAAACCGTGGGGAACACCTACCCGAATGTGCGGGAGTTGGACAGCATATACGGGAACCGGGACCAGCCCTTCACCTTCCGGGTAGAGCGGAATACGTTTTTCCTCAGCGACCTGGACCCGGATAGCGGGTTTCAGGAATCCCGGCCCTATTTCTCCGACCAGCAGATCAGCCCGGACTTTGTTTCCGACCTGTTGTTCGAAGGCCAGCTTACCATTTCCAACGAAGAAATCTTGATATTCAACGAGGATGACCCGGAGACCGAGGAGGATGAATCGCTCACCCTGAGCGAGCGCCTTCCCCCAGGGATCGTCGTTTACCTGGATACGCAATTTTTTCAGGAAAACATCCTGGACAAAGAAGGCGGCCCGGAACTCCTCAGCAATATCAACTTCCGGGAATTCATCCGGGGGCTCCACCTGAGCCTGACCCCGGCCGGGAACGAAGAACTGATGATGTTGCTGGACCTCACCGATGCGCGCCTTAGAATTTCCTATGAGTACGACCAGGCGGACGAGACGGAGCCTGCCGAAAGCACCTATACGCTGCGCCTGCTGACCGGCGGGGGAACCCAGGCCATTAACGGCAATGCGATCAATACCCAGCTGAGCGAGGCGTACCCGGCAGAGATTGCCGATGCGCTCGGGGCAGCGGACCCGGCTTCGCGCATTTACATCAAGGGCGGGGCCGGCACGTATGCCGAACTCGACCTGTTTGAACGGGACGGGCAGGAGAACATCATCAACCAGATCAAGCAGAACGACTGGCTGATCAATTCGGCTTACCTTGTTTTCCACGTGGACCGGGAAACCCTGGATGCCGCCGGCAACACCTACGAGCCGCCGCGGCTCTACGTCTACAATGCCGAAACAAACAGGCCCCTCTACAACCGACTGACCGAAAACAGCGTTGCAGAAAGCCCTTCAGGGGTTTTCCTGAATTACGACGGTTTCCTCGAGGAAGAAGGGGGGAAGGGCATCCGCTACCGCGTAAACATCACCGAACACATCAACAACCTCATCATCCGCGACTCGGCCAATGCCCGCCTGGGGGTTGCCAACACCCCGGACCTGCGGATTACCGGTACGGACGAGCTGATGGTGCCTGCTGAAGACGGCGGCCTGAAGGAACTTCCCGTGAGCGGCACGATCAGCCCCCTGGGGACCGTGCTTTACGGCGGGGACTCCGGCATTGGGGAAGCCAACCGGCTCCGCCTGGAAATCCATTACACGGAAATCGACCCCTGAGGATATACCAATTGCGGATAAAACCCGTTTTACAACTAGAATTTACAGGGGGAATACCCCGATTCCCCTATTTTTGGTATACGTAAAACCCTATTGGAGTCACTATGTGCGGAATAGTCGGATACATCGGTCACCGGGACGCTTACCCGGTCATCATCAAAGGATTGCAACGCCTGGAATACCGGGGCTACGACAGTGCCGGGATCGCCCTGTTTGACGGGGAGCAGATCAACCTGTCCAAAACCAAGGGGAAGGTAGACGACCTCAAAGCCCGGAGCGAAAAGGAAATATCCCTGGCCGGCCACCTGGGAATCGGCCACACGCGCTGGGCCACCCACGGGGTACCCAACGACTGCAATGCCCACCCGCACACCTCCAACTCGGGCAACCTGGTGATCATCCACAACGGGATTATCGAGAATTATGAGGCGATCAAAAAGGAGCTCGTCAAAAGGGGCTATTCCTTTGAGTCGGACACGGACACCGAGGTGCTCGTCAACCTGATCGAGGAAGTCAAGTCCAAAGAAAATGTAAAACTCGGGAAGGCCGTGCAGATTGCCCTGAACCAGGTGGTTGGCGCATACGCCATTGCGGTCTTCGACCGATCCAAGCCGGACGAGATCGTGGTTGCCAAGCTCGGCAGCCCGCTGGCCATCGGGGTGGGGGATGACGAATTTTTTATCGCCTCGGACGCCTCGCCTTTTATCGAATACACGAACAACGCGGTGTACCTGGAAGATGAGGAGATGGCCGTGGTACGCCTCGGCAAGGAGATCAAACTCCGGAAGATCAAGGACGATTCCATCGCCTATCCGCTCGTACAGGAACTGCAGCTCAACCTGGAGGCTATAGAAAAAGGCGGGTACGAGCACTTTATGCTCAAGGAGATCTACGAACAGCCCCATGCCATCAAAGACACATTCCGCGGCAGGCTCCGGGCAGACCAGGGGCTGATCCGCATGGCCGGGATTGACCAGAACCTGGAGCGGTTCCTGAATGCCAACCGGATTATCATTGTGGCCTGCGGTACCTCCTGGCATGCCGGCCTGGTGGCGGAATACATCTTCGAAGACCTCGCCCGGATACCCGTTGAGGTGGAATACGCCTCTGAATTCCGGTATCGGAACCCGGTTATTTCCGATAAGGACGTATTGATAGCCATCTCACAATCCGGGGAGACGGCAGACACCCTGGCCGCCATCAAACTGGCCAAGGAGCGCGGCGCATTCGTGTTTGGCGTTTGCAATGTGGTGGGATCCTCCATCGCCCGGGAAACCCATGCGGGGGCCTATACGCACGCCGGACCCGAAATCGGGGTGGCCTCCACCAAGGCATTTACCACCCAGATCACCGTCCTGACGCTCATGGCGCTGAAACTCGCCAAGGCCAGCGGCACGCTTTCCGAATCGCGGCTGCACGAGATGTTGTCGGAACTCGAAGGGATTCCCGCCAAGGTGGAAAAAGCCCTGGAGTCCAACGCGCTCATCGAGATCATCTCGGATGTCTACAAGGATTCCACCAACTGCCTCTACCTGGGAAGGGGGTACAACTTCCCGGTTGCCCTGGAAGGCGCCCTGAAACTCAAGGAGATCAGTTACATACACGCAGAGGGCTACCCGGCTGCCGAAATGAAACACGGGCCGATTGCCCTTATCGACGAACAGATGCCGGTGATTGTCATCGCCACCCGGAGGGGCCACTACGAGAAAGTGGTGAGCAACATCCAGGAAATCAAGTCGCGCAAGGGGAAGATTATCGCGATAGTCACCGAAGGGGACGAGCAGGTCCGCGACCTGGCGGACCACGTCATCGAGGTGCCCGAGTCCTCCGAAAGCCTGTCCCCCCTGCTGACCACCATCCCGCTTCAGCTCCTTTCCTACCATATTGCCGTGATGCGCGGCTGCAACGTGGACCAGCCCAGGAACCTCGCCAAGTCCGTAACCGTGGAGTAACATCCGCCTGCCGGACTTTTGGCCGTCAACCGTCCAACTGCTGTTCCCGTACCGGATTTAGTGTGCTGCGGATACCCGGGGGATGCTAAAAACCACGTCGCTACCCCTTCCCGTCTTTTTGTCAAAATCTGAATAGGCCTGCCGGTCAATTGCCATATTGTTATTATGCATGCATAATTTTACGAAATATGCATTGGGGGTCTCGAAAAATTGGTATCTTGGCTTAAAACCCTCTTAACACAAACTAAACGAATGAGAACATTTTTCCTGTTTTCCATGCTCCTATTGGGTATGGGGACCTATGCGCAGACTGTTGTTTCAGGAACTGTTACGGATACCAATGGAGAACCCGTGCCAGGCGCAAACATCGTGATCGTGGGAAAGGCCATTGGCACCACTACGGATTTTGACGGGAACTTCTCCCTGGAAACCTCTGAAATGCCGCCCTTCGACTTGCGGATAACCAGTATCGGGTACACCGAAGGCAGCGCCCGGGTGGAATCCAGCGGCCAAACGCTGGCCATCACGCTTTCCGAAGCCCAGACCTTCCTGGACGAAGTAGTCATCTCGGCCTCCCGGACCCCGGAGCGGATATTTGAATCCCCGGTTTCCGTGGAGCGGTTTGGCCTGCAGGACATCGCCGCCACTACGGCCCCTTCCTTTTACGACGGGCTGCAAAACCTTAAAGGGGTGGACATCAACACAAACAGCCTTACCTTCCAATCGGTGAATACGCGCGGGTTTGCCACGTTTGCCAACAACCGCTTTATGCAGCTGGTAGACGGGATGGACAACACGGCACCCGGCCTGAACTTTGTTCTCGGGAACCTGGTGGGGATGTCGGAGCTCGAGGTGCAAAGCGTGGAAATTCTCCCGGGTGCGTCATCGGCCCTCTACGGGGCGGGCGCCTTCAACGGGATCTTGTTTATGACCAGTAAAAACCCCTTCGACTACCAGGGGATCAGCGCCTACTTTAAAACCGGATTCACCCAGCAGGATGCCGCCGGCACGAACCCCTATTACGATTTCGGGATCCGGGCAGCCCACGCCTTTAACGATAAGCTGGCCGTAAAAGCCAATTTCTCCTACTTGCAAGGGGAAGACTGGCACGCCAACAGCACCGTGGACCTGGCGCGCCCCGGGGCGGACCGGACAGATCCGGCCTACGACGGCCTGAATGTCTACGGGGACGAGGTGAGCACGCTGCTGAATTTTGACGCAGCTGCCGGATTGCCCTCGGGGACTGTCGGAACAGCCTTGGTATCCCGTACCGGTTACCAGGAGGCCGACCTGCTCAATTACAACGCCCAGAGTGTCAAGACGGATTTCTCGGTATACTACCGGCCCTGGGCAAACGATTTTGAGATTATTTACAATGGCCGGGTGGGTCGCGGCAATACGATTTACCAGGGTGCCAACCGGTACGCCATCCGCGATTTCATCCTGCAGCAGCATCGCCTGGAGTTCCGCAACGACAATTTCTTCCTGAGGGGATATATCACCTCTGAGAATGCCGGGAATTCCTATGATACGCGGTTTGCCGCCATCAACGTAAACCGGCGCTGGAAGTCCGATACGCAATGGTTTACCGATTACGCCCAGACCTATATCGGGGCGCGCCTCGGCGTAGGCACGGGGGTTCAGCTGGACGAAGAAACGGCACATGCCGTTGCCCGCCAGGCAGCCGACCAGGGGCGGTTTGTCCCGGGAACCCGGGAATTTGACCGGGCCCTGGCACAGGTCACTGCCGACGGGGACCTGACCACCGGCGCGAAGTTTATCGACAACACCAAATTCCGCCATGTAGACGCGAACTATAATTTCACCCATCTGACTTCGGAAATTGCCGAAATCCAGATTGGGGGTTCCTTCCGGGAATATGTGCTGAACTCCAGCGGGACGATTTTCACGGATACGGACGGCCCGATTTCCTATAACGAATACGGGGCTTACCTGCAAGTACAGAAGAAACTCCTGGACGAGCGGATCAAGCTCACGGGCTCTGTCCGCTACGACAAGAACCAATTTTTTGACGGGTTCTTTTCGCCGAGGCTCTCCATCCTGACCGTCCTCGGGCCGGAGAAGAACCACAACCTCCGCGTATCCGTCCAGCAGGGCTTCCGGAACCCGACTACCCAGGACCTGTTTATCGGCCTGAATGCCGGCCGGGCCATCCTCGTGGGGGCCGCCCCGGACAACCTGGACCGGGATGTGCGGAATTTTGACCTGAGTACTTCCGGGGCTGCCCTTACCGGCAGCAGCCAGGCGCGGATCGTGGGCCGGGCCGCCTACGAAAACGCTTTTTCCCTGGCCTCCGTAAATGCCGGGGCACCCGCAGCGGTAGAGACGCCCCTGGTCCAGCCCGAGGAAATAACTGCGTACGAAGCGGGCTACCGGGGTAAAGTCGGCAAGGTGGCCATCGATATCAGCGGTTTCTACAACAAATACCAGAATTTTATCTCGAATACCACAGTGGTCGTGCCGTTTTACGGGCAGGCCGGGGACGGCGGCCTCTCGCTGCTCGCGCTGCAGAACGGGGATTTCTTCCCGTACCAGACCTATACGAATTCCCCCGTGGACATCGAGGCATACGGGGTCAATGCCGGATTCGACGCAAAACTGCCGGGCGGTTTCGACCTCGGGGCCAGCTACAGTTATATCGAACAGGAGTTCGACCAGGCGGCCTTCCCGGACTTCCGCACAAATTTCAACTCGCCCAACCACAAGGTGAAAGCCAGTTTCGGCCACAGGGAACTCTTTAAGAATTTCGGCTTTAATGTGAATTACCGCTGGAGCGACAGCTATCTGTGGCAGAATACCTTTGCAGACGGGATCATTGACGCCTATACCGTTTTGGATGCACAGGTGAATTACACCATCCCCTCCCTGGATTCCATCATCAAAGTAGGCGGATCCAACATCCTGGGCGAAGAGTATTTTTCGGCTGTAGGGACGGGTGCAGTCGGCTCGATTTTCTACGTGTCCTGGACGGTGAACCCGTAAGGAGTCACATACGAGAAGAAAACGCCGGCACGCCGGCGTTTTTTTTATGGTAAAAAGCGGTCCCCGGCGTTCCTTTTTTTAAAGGAATACCCTATCTTTGCAGCCGAAAAAACAGCGCCTTACATTAACAGGTAGATAAATAACACGCAATGGCAAAGCAATCAGGTAAAGTATCCCAGATTATCGGCCCGGTAATCGATGTGGAATTCCCTTCGGGGGCTGAACTCCCCAAGATTTACGACTCCCTTGAAATCAAACGCGAGGACGGTTCGGTCCTTGTACTGGAGGTTCAGTCGCACATCGGCGAGAATTCCGTCCGCACCATTTCCATGGACTCGACGGATGGTTTGGGCCGGGGTACCGAAGCCGTCGCTACCGGAGCAGCTATCCAGATGCCCATCGGCGATGCGGTTTACGGCCGGCTCTTCAACGTCATCGGAGATGCCATCGACGGCCTGGGCAACCTGCCCAAAGCCGGCAAGGACGGCCTGCCGATCCACCGGGAAGCCCCGAAATTCGAAGACCTCTCCACTTCTACAGAAGTCCTGTTTACCGGGATCAAGGTCATCGACCTCATTGAGCCTTATGCCAAAGGGGGTAAGATCGGATTGTTCGGCGGAGCCGGGGTTGGAAAGACCGTATTGATCCAGGAGCTTATCAACAACATCGCCAAAGGCCACGGGGGCCTCTCCGTTTTTGCCGGAGTAGGGGAGCGCACGCGGGAAGGGAACGACCTGTTGCGGGAAATGCTCGAGTCCGGTATTATCAAATACGGGGACGACTTTTTGCATTCCATGGAAGAAGGCGGCTGGGACCTGAAAAAGGTCGATAAGAAAGCCATGAAGGAATCCAAGGCCACCTTCGTATTCGGACAGATGAACGAACCTCCGGGAGCCCGTGCCCGGGTAGCCCTTTCCGGGCTGACCATCGCCGAGTATTTCCGCGATGGGGCAGGGGAAGGCCAGGGGAAGGACGTCCTCTTCTTTGTCGACAACATCTTCCGTTTTACCCAGGCCGGCTCCGAGGTTTCCGCCCTGCTGGGACGGATGCCTTCCGCGGTGGGATACCAGCCCACGCTGGCCACCGAGATGGGGGCCATGCAGGAGCGGATTACTTCCACCAAGCGCGGCTCGATTACCTCCGTACAGGCGGTATACGTACCGGCGGATGACCTTACCGACCCGGCACCCGCAACCACGTTTGCCCACCTGGACGCCAACACGGTACTGTCCCGGAAAATTGCCGAGCTCGGTATCTACCCGGCGGTAGACCCGCTGGATTCCACTTCCCGGATCCTTACACCGGAGATCCTCGGCAAGGAGCACTACGATTGCGCACAGCGCGTCAAGGAGTTGCTGCAGCGCTACAAGGAACTGCAGGACATCATCGCCATCCTCGGTATGGAAGAACTCTCTGAGGAAGACAAGCAGGCGGTAGCACGTGCCCGCCGGGTGCAGCGTTTCCTCTCGCAGCCCTTCCACGTTGCCGAACAATTTACCGGTATCCCCGGTACATTCGTGGACATCAAGGATGCCATCAAAGGATTCAACATGATCATGGACGGGGAGCTCGACCACCTGCCCGAAGCGGCTTTCAACCTGAAAGGGACTATTGAGGAAGCCATCGAAGCCGGTGAGAAAATGCTGGCCGAGGCCTGATCTGCAGATTAACTGAACCTGTATTTGTTATGCACCTAGAAATCGTCAGCCCTGAGGCAACCTTATTTTCCGGAGAAGTTACTTCCGTAACCGTCCCGGGCATCAACGGGGAATTCCAGATGCTGGAAAACCACGCCCCGATCGTATCCCTCCTGCAAAGCGGGGAGGTCCGGTTTGCGGGAAACACCGGGTTGGACGAGGAGTTCGAGGATCGCTTTCGCAAAGGCGCGGATGGCAAAACCATCCTGCCCATCCGGAGCGGCACCGTCGAGCTGAAAAACAACCGGGTGATCGTATTAGCTGACTAATTCAAGTACTATACATTTTGCAAACCCTGCATCCCGACGGAGGCAGGGTTTTTTTGTTTTGCCACAGGTGTCTGAAGGCAGAATCTCCGATTGGCCTGCCGCAGAGAGTATCGGTTTATTCCGGTTGGTTTCGAAACCTGCCGAAGTGGTATCTTTGGCATATGTCGGATCTGCCGGAAAAATTGCGGGAAAAGATGGCGGCCCGTGCGCGGGAAGGGAACTTGAGGACACTCTCAGCACCCCCGTACGGCGTAGACTTCTATTCGAACGATTACCTGGGCCTCTCCGGTGAACCCCTGGCGGTTCCCAAAGCGCCCGAAGCGCCCGGGTCGCATCCAACGGGGCATCCCGGGGAAGCGGTTGCCAGTTCTACGGAATCCGGGGCGCACTTTGCAGGGCATGCCCCGGGTCAAATCCGGGGCGATGCGCCCTCGGGGCCTGATGCGGAATCCCCGGCCCACGGAAGCGGCGGTTCGCGTTTGGTCAGCGGGAACCACCCCCTGTATGCGGAACTGGAAAACACCTTGTGCCGGGCACACCGCGCGGACGCCGCCCTGGTGTATACTTCCGGATACGATGCAAATATCGGCTTGCTTTCCGCAGTACCCCAGCGGACGGACTACGTGTTCTACGACGAAAGCGTCCATGCGAGTATCCGGGACGGCCTGGGGCTGTGCAGGGCCAGGGCGTACAGCTTTGCCCACAACTCCCTGGAGAGCCTGTCCCGCCGGGTGGCCACCGTACTGCCCGATGGCATCCCCTCCGGCTCTGAGGCGTATGTGGTAACCGAGACCGTATTTTCCATGGAGGGGGACGGCCCGGACCTGGCGGGGATTACCGCGTATTGCCGGGCCAACGGTTTCCGGCTTATCCTGGACGAGGCCCACGCCGTCGGGGTCTTTGGTAAGCGCGGGGAGGGGGCCGTGGCAGCTGCGGGCCTGGAAGACCTGGTTTTTGCCCGGGTAGTCACCTTCGGGAAGGCCATCGGGCGTCACGGGGCGGCTGTATTGTGCGATTCGGAACTCCGGGAATACCTGGTCAACTTCTCAAGGAGCCTGATTTATACCACAGCCCTCCCCCCCAAAACCCTGGAATCCCTCCTGGAGGCCTATGCGCTCATGTCGGGCGAAACAGGCAACCGCAGGCGCGACGGGCTTTGGGAAAATATCGCATTTTTCAGGCAGCAGGCAGAGGCATTGGGCCTCGACAAGGGGTTTTATACGGCCGGGGGCCCCATCCAAACCTACCGGGTGGGCGACTCCCGGAAAGCAGGCCGTCTTGCCGGGCGGCTTGTGGAAAAGGGCTTCCTGGTAAAGGCCATCCGCTATCCAACCGTACCCAGGGGCAGCGAATGCCTCCGTTTTTGCCTCCACAGCTACAATTCCAAGGACGATATCCTGTCAGTTTTAAGTATCTTGTCCGAGGAATTGAAAATGGAAACGTAATGGATAGCCGATTCGTGGTATTGGAGTCCTTTGAGTTGGTGGCAGATGCGGAAATACTGAAGTTGAAGCTGGAATCCGAAGGCATCCCGGTATTCTTAAAGGATGCGAATATCATGCAGGCCGAACCGTTTATCGCCACGGCAACCGGGGGCGTCAAAGTGATGGTGGAAAAGGAGGATTTTTTACGCGCCAATGCGGTCTACGACGCCCTGCGCCGATATGCCCTGGACAAAGACGGCAACCCCATTACCTGCCCGAATTGCAAAGCCACCCGGAGCGAACGCTACTTTAAGCGGGACAAGCTGCGTTACCGGCTTTTCCCGTTTTTGGAGCCGGCGCGTTACCGGTGTACGCAATGCGGGATGATAACCGCGGCGGATTCATGAGGCGGATCTTCGTAACCGGCATTTCCACGGAGGTGGGCAAGACCCTGGCATCGGCGGTGCTGGTGGAGGCCCTTGGGGCGGATTACTGGAAGCCCGTACAGGCCGGGGACCTCGACGCCTCGGACAGCCATGCCATCAAAAACCTCGTAAGCCACCCAAAAACGGTGATTCACCCCAACGCCTACGCCCTGAACACCCCCATGAGTCCGCATGCAGCCGCTGAAATCGACGGGGTACGGATTGATCTGGACCAGATCCGGGAACCGGAAACCAGCAACCACCTGGTCATCGAAGGGGCGGGCGGGCTGCTCGTCCCCCTGAATGATACGGACACCATCGCCGACCTGATCCGGCCAGGTTACGCGGTAGTGGTTGTTTCCCGCCACTACCTGGGCAGCATCAACCACACGCTTCTCACCCTGGAAGCCCTGAAAAACAAGGGGCACAAACCCTACCTCCTCTATAGCGGCAACCCGCACCCGACCACGGAAGCCATTATCGAAAGGAAGACCGGGGTGCCCGCCATCGGCAGGATCGAGGAGCTGCCCCGGATAACCCGGGAGGAAGTTGCCCGGCTCGCGGCAAATCTTAGACCTGTGTTGCGGGAATTCAAATTACTCTAAACGAATTTTTTCCCGCTCGTAAATGACCGCCTGTTCCACCGTATCCAATACCCGGTAATGAGATTTAAGAGAAGCCTGCATGTACGCGTTTTCCTCCCGGTGTTGTTTGTCAAATATTCGTTTGTTCAGGCGCGTAATTACCGTTGGCGGCCTGATGGAATCCATTAAATATTGCAACTCCAGCATGGCAGTTGGCCGCTGCGCATTGTAGTAAGGAAACATTTCGTCCTTACACAGGTTGCTTGGATGCGTGGCTGTTCGGACCGGGGGATATCGGTCCAGCATCCAATAGCCGATGTGGTAGCCCAGAAACAGGACATTTTCGGTCTCTAGCTTATTCCTGCGCAAGTAGTCGGGGACCGAGAAGCCCTCACCGTTGTAATATTGGCCACGTTCATAGCGATATCGGGCCACATGCACATACTCCAGGGTGCTTTCCATGGGGATGAGCAACAAAATCAAAATCACGAGGCCCTTTTTTCCGGAAGCATGATGCAGCACCTTGAGTGATAGCGCAGCACTAAGCAGGATTACCAAGGGCGGATAGAGTTGAATCAGATAGTGGGTGTTAATACGCCCGCTTTGAAGGAAGGACCACAGGACACCCAGGGTGGTCAAAACCAGGCAAATAGTTTCCTTTCTCCGCATGCTTATACGTCTACTGCGTGCTGCCCAGGCCAAAAAAGACACTACGGATAATGTAACGAGGATTGCCGCTATTGGGGAGCTTCCGGAACCCTGTGTATAGCCCAACGGGGCCAGGATTACAGAGTTCCACCAAATGTCCGTTTGGTCGCTTCGATAATAGGGATAAAACGTAGTCAGTATAACGGCCAGACCCGGCAGCCCCAAGGCAACAATCCTTCCTACAGCCCTTGGGAATTCATACCGCTTAAATGAGTCAACCATCCACCAAATCCCCAGGAGAAAGACCACCATGCTAAAATTGATCTTGATCATAAGCGAAATACCCAACAGCGTACCCCCCAGCATCCAATTCATCAACCGATCCGCACCGGTGAGAATGACAAGTGCCGACATAAAGGCCGCCATCAGGATGTGTTCAGACATGACTCCCTGGATACTCCCGAAGAGGCTGCACAGGTAAATTATGCTAATTGCTGCCGCATATGCCAAACGCCTATCCGTAAACCTTTTTGCCAGCAGGTAACTTGAAAAACCAATCGAGGCAACCAGGAATGTGCCGGCCAGGCGGATTGCGATCAGGCTTTTTCCAAAGCAATAAATGACCCCTGCAAAAAAGAAAAAAGTGAGGGGCGGTTTTACATCCCAAAGCAGCGTATAGGGCAGATAGCCGTCAACCCACGCCTGGCCAACCAGAATGAACGTGCTCTCATCCCGATCGATGTAATCTCTGAAAAAAAAGGGAAACCGAAGAAGGAAGGCAATCAGGAACAGCACCGCGTACACCAGGTGGCCAGGAGGCATACGGAGCAGTTTTGGAGGCAAGGCCTTCATGGAAGTCATAGACTATTCCGCATTATTTGTGATCTTTGCAAGATATGAAATCGAACGGGCAGAATCGTATCGCACCTGAAAAAAGTCTTGTGGAACGGGACAGGAAACATCTGTGGCACCCGCTCACCCAACACAAGCTACAGAGCGACCTTCTCGGAATAACCCGGGCTGAAGGCGCTATGATCTACGACGAAGCCGGGAAAGGGTATGTGGATGCCATCTCTTCCTGGTATACGTGTGTTTACGGCCATTGCCATCCCTATATACTGCAGAAGGTATCCGATCAGATGCGGCATTTGGACCAAGTGGTTTTCTCCGGTTTGACCCATGAACCGGCGGTGCGCCTCTCAGAGGAGCTCATTAAGATGCTCCCCGGGAATCAGAAGAAACTTTTTTTCTCGGATAATGGTTCCACGACCGTGGAAGTAGCTGTGAAAATGGCCTTGCAATACCACTTCAACCGGGATTCGCCGCGGAATGTAATCCTCGCCTTTGAAGACGGATTCCACGGCGACACTTTCGGTGCCATGTCCGTTTCCGGGCTGAGCGTGTACAATGGACCCTTTCGGGATTTTACCCTGGAGGTACAGCGAATACCAACCCCCTCAACCGCCAATCCTTCGACCATTCTCGCAGAACTCGATCAGTTGATTGAAAAAAAGCGCTTAGCCGCATTTATTTACGAACCCCTCATTCAAGGTGCGGCTGCAATGAAGATGCACCATGCCGAAGGACTGAGCATCCTATTACGCCGGCTCAGGGAGGCGGGGGTTTTGTTAATAGCCGACGAAGTGATGACCGGGTTCGGGAAGACTGGATCTTGTTTTGCCAGCGAACAGGTTGATGAAAAACCGGATATCATATGCCTTTCAAAGGCCCTCACTGCCGGTCTCCTGCCAATGGGAATCACCTCATGCACCCAGGAAATTTACGACGCCTTCTACAGCGATGACATAGCTAAAGGGTTTTTCCATGGACATACCTACACGGCAAACCCGTTGAGTTGTACGGCGGCCCTGGCCGCCCTGGAACTCTATCGCCAACCCGGTATTCAGGAGGGCATCGATTTTATTTCAAAAAGTCATTTGGAATTCGCGTCTCAGATTGCGCAGCGCCCCTCGGTGGCGGACGTTCGGTGCAAAGGGGTGGTATTCGCTATGGACCTTTCCCGGCAGCTACCGCGCTATGGCGCTATGCGAGATAAGTTGTATCACCACTTTTTAGAAAAGGGCGTCTATCTTCGGCCCCTTGGCAACACCATCTATTTTCTGCCTCCGTATATCATTGAACCGGAACAACTGGAAAGGGTCTATAGGGCGGCGGAATCCCTATTGGATGAATTGGATAAGCAGTCTTAAGTCGGGTATCCCCCTGATTGCATACGATGTTTATGTTTTTTCCGAATACGCCATAAATCGGCCCACAATTGGAAAAAATAGGTGAACCTGACCTTGGATTCCCCGCGGTCGATCCAGCGACGGATGGGAATTTCTTCCATGGATGCTACGCCTTTGTCCGGCCCGTGATGCGCGAGAAATCGGCTGATCAATTCCACGTCGAACAACCATCGAGAGCTCAGTGGTTCTGAGAAGAGGATCGGCACCAGGCTGGAGCGGAATACCTTGCAGCCGCACTGGGTATCGTATACCTTGATCCCGAGTATCTCTGAAATGATCGTGGCGATTACCCTGCCGATAAGAAATCGGCTGAAACGGCGTTCGATGTGGGATCCTACCCGCAGGATTCGGGATGCAAAAACAAATTCCTTTTGATTGAGCCGGTGCACCATGTCGCTGCATTCCTCCAAAGAACAAGCGAGGTCAGCATCCAGGTAGGCAAGGGCGTCCGAATTCCCGTCCGCATGGGAACGCAAGACACCGGTTCTTACGGAAGATGCTTTCCCCCGATTTTCGGGTTGGTCGATTACCACAACCTTTTCTTCAAATTCGGACTGCAGCTTAAGAAGCAAAGACAGCGTGTCGTCCGTGGATCCGTCATTTACAAAACAGATGCCCGTTTGGGAGCCACCAGCAAGGAATTCCCGGTACGATTCCAGGGGCAACCTGTCGAACTCGTTGTAGCAGGGAATGACGATAATCAGCGGGAATTTTTGCATAGACGCATAAATTGTCACGGGGCGATAAATGTACAAATTAACTGTAGGACGGCAGGAATCCACTCGCACATCAAAAAATATTAGCTTTGCGCAGTGATCGGTTAAAAAATATGGACATATCTCTTGTTTCCCTATCCTCGTTATCTGCTTTGGGGAGTCATCGGAAGGCTGCGGAAAATTACGCCAATGGACATGCGTATCTTACGGAGGTTCAGACGCATGCTGATTCCGTTTGGGCCGGTCGGATTCCTGCAGAGATGCGTGAAAAGGTCCTTTCGTCTATCGGAGAAGAATACCCCGGCCTGGATGAAACGGTTTACTTCGCGATTTGGTGTGCTCGTGAAGCGGTAGCCGCTGCCGGTTGGGAATCAACCGGCGATTTCGGGCTCAACCTGGGCTCCTCCCGGGGGGCCACGGGGCTTACGGAGACCTATCATCGGCAATTTCTTGAAAGCGGAAGCGTGGGCACCCTGGCGTCCCCGTCGACTACCTTGGGAAACATCGCTTCCTGGACGGCGCACGACCTGGGATGCCGCGGACCGGCACTGTCGCATTCCATTACGTGTTCCACGGTCATGCACGCAGTATTAAACGCCTGTGCCTGGCTGGAATCGGGCATGGTGAAACGATTTGTGGCGGGGGGAAGCGAAGCTCCTCTGACACCGTTCACTTTTGCGCAGATGCAGGCGCTGAAACTCTACACCCGGGAATCACTGCCCTACCCATCAAGGCCGTTGGACACGAAGAAAACCAACAATACGTTGGCTTTGGGAGAAGGAGCGGCCATGGCATGTCTTGTCAAGGGGCCCCATCCCAGGGCGCGCGCTTCGATTGCCGGTGTCGGTTTTGCTACCGAACCTATGAAACACGGCGCATCACTTTCTGCTCGGGCGGACTGTTTGAAAAGCTCGATGAAAATGGCGCTTAAAGGAAATGATCCCAGGAAAGTAGACGCTGTTATCCTGCATGCTCCGGGTACGCTCAAAGGCGATCACGCGGAGGTCCAGGCGGTAAAAGATATATTCGGGGAAGCCGATCCGCAATTGATCAGTAACAAATGGAAAATTGGGCACACCCTGGGGGTATCCGGAATGCTAAGTATGGAGCTGGCGTTACTTTTACTTGAAGGAAAGAGCTATACACCCCCGGGATACCTTTCCGACGATACCAGACCGGCCTATCGGCAAATCCTGGTAAATTCCGTTGGCTTTGGCGGAAACGCAGTTAGTTTACTGCTTACGAAGTAAGAAAAAACGAAAAAAAGTAAGAAAATATTTATTCTATTGGTTGAAACACAAAATAATCAACCAGTATGAAAAATCTAAAATTGCTGCACGTAATTGTTTGGGCGTGTCCGGTAACTGCTTTCCAACGGGAATCAACAATCCCAATGACAAGCCTTCCAGTTTCCAGGCTAATGTGAACATTTCATACGTGCAAATATATGAGCACAGCAATTATGGCGGAAGAAGTAAGATTTTTTACAGGAGTCAGGCCGGATCTTACGGAGGGGTAGTTTTTACATAGACAATAACACAAACTGGATGGTTGTCGGTCGATTAAAGGATTGGGACATGGCATTCCTGAACACATGGGATGACGATGTTAGTTCCATCCGCCTTGGAAGTGCCAATTAATTTTTACCAGGAATCCAAGAGCCCCAACCCTCTGGTTGGGGTTTTTTTTTGAATTTGATGGAATACCCTATTTTTGAATCACCAAGCAAAAGACCTATGAGCGCCATACGACACGACTGGACCCGCGAGGAAGTCCTGGAAATCTATAACCGACCCGTCATGGAGTTGCTCTACCAGGCAGCCGGGGTACACCGGCAACACCACGACCCAAACACCGTCCAGGTTTCCACCCTCCTATCCATCAAAACGGGCGGGTGCCCGGAAGATTGCGGATACTGTCCGCAGGCGGCCCGCTACCACACGGATATCGAGGGGAACGACCTGATGACCGTAAGCCAGGTGAAGGCGCAGGCGCTTCGGGCCAAGGCATCCGGGAGCTCCCGGGTTTGCATGGGGGCGGCCTGGAGGAACGTGAAGGACGGCCCGGAATTCGAAAGCGTCCTGGAAATGGTGCGTACCATCAACAAACTGGACATGGAGGTTTGCTGTACGCTGGGCATGATAACCGAAAACCAGGCGCAGCGGCTGGCCGAGGCCGGCCTGTACGCCTATAACCACAACCTGGATACTTCCGAGGACTACTACAAGGACGTGATTTCCACGCGTGCCTTCGAGGACCGCCTGGAAACCATCGGAAATGTGCGGAAGACCAATGTGACCGTTTGCAGCGGGGGGATTATCGGCATGGGGGAAAGCCCGGAAGACCGGGCCGGGATGCTTGTAGCCCTCTCTACCCTGAGCCCCCAGCCGGAATCCGTGCCCATCAATGCCCTGGTAGCCGTACCCGGAACGCCTATGGAGGATATGGAGCCGGTGTCCATCTGGGAAATGGTGCGAATGGTGGCTACCACGCGCATCGTCATGCCGGAGACCCAGGTCCGCCTGTCGGCCGGCCGCACCCAGATGAGCCAGGAAGGCCAGGCGCTGTGTTTTTTCGCCGGGGCCAACAGTATCTTTGCCGGCGACAAATTGCTGACCACCCCGAACCCGGATGTGGCCGAGGATATGGAACTCTTCCGGCAGCTGGGACTGCAGCCCCAGAAGCCCTTTGTCAAAAAAGCGCAGCCCCAAACCGTTGAGGCAGCCGAATCCCAGCTCACCCCTTTAGGCGAGAAACCCCGGTGGAGTCGGCCGGGCCATGCCATCCCGCGGAATGAAGCGGCCCGATCGGCCGGGAAATCCTGAGGATTTGTAACTTTATTGGTTAAAATGCGAGAAAGGTGTACCTGAAGGACGTACAGCGTGTTGCTTCCATTTCCAGGGAAGCATTCCTCAGTGATTTTTTCAAAACCCAGACCCCGGTGGTGATTGAGAAAGCCATTGAAGGTTGGCCCGCCTATAAGAAATGGAACCTCGACTATATCCGGGAAGTCGCCGGGGACTGCATCGTACCCCTTTACGACGATCGGCCGGTAGACTACCGGGACGGCTTCAATGAGCCCCACGCCAGTATGCGGATGGCCGATTACATCGACCTGCTCCGGAGCGAACCCACCCGATACCGCATCTTTCTATGGAATATCCTCAAGGAAGTCCCCCAATTGCAGGAGGATTTCGATTACCCGGACTTTGGCCTGCGGCTGATGAAAAGTTTGCCCATGTTGTTTTTCGGGGGGCGGGATTCCTATACGTTTATGCACTACGACATCGACCTGGCGAATATCTTCCACTTCCATTTCGAAGGACGGAAGGAATGCATCCTGTTTTCACAGACCGAGAATAAATACCTCTACAAGGTACCCCATTCGCTCATCACGCACGAACGCATCGATTTCTCGGCCCCGGATTTAACCCAATGGCCGGCTTTGAGGTATGTCAGCGGCTTCCGGGCCGAGCTCGCCCATGGGGAAGTCCTGTACATCCCCGAGGGATTCTGGCACTATATGCGCTATATCACCCCCGGGTTTTCGATGAGCCTGCGGGCCATTGCCCGGAACCCGAAGAACCTGAGCAAAGCCCTGTACAACATCTTTATCATGCGGCATTACGACAACGTCATGCGGCGGATCCGGGGTCAGCAGTGGATCGACCTGAAAAACGAAAAGGCCATCACCCGCACCCACAAGCACCTGGAGGGGCGATAGCCTGCAGGCAGCCGCTCCCCATACCGGTACGGGGAAGGTCGAACAACCCGGTTGCCACCGTATCGGGACCCGGGTCTGAGAATCAATCCGGGAACTCCAGGCCCCCGAGGTATTCGTAGATTCTTTCGTTTTCCCAGCCCCGGTAATACAGGTAACTGTGCAGCTTCTGCCTGATTTCCGCGGCCGGCTTTCCGCGAAGGGATTCACGCCGTTTATCCGCGAGTTTTTCGAACTGCTCCCGGTACGCCTCTTCGGGGATAGACCCGAGGGCCTTGCGCACCAGGTAATCGGAGATGCCCCGCATCCTGAGTTCCCGCCCGATCCGGTTGCGCCCCCAGGACTTCTGCCGGAATTTCCCGCGGGCGAATTCCAGGGCAAAGCGCTCCTCGTTCAGAAAATTCCCCTCGATCAGGTGGACGACGATCTGGTCGATCGCCTCGGGGATCATCCGCATGCCCTGCAGTTTTCGGACCACCTCCTGGTGGCACCGCTCCTGGTAGGCACAATAGCGTTCCATACGCCGGGTGGCATCTTCGACCGTGTAGTTTTTCCTTCCGAATGGTGCCATGTTCAGTTCCGGGGATAGGTGATGGTTAATTCCCTGTCCGAACCCCGTACAACGGCCGTGCCGTCCGGGTTGGGGAGAAGTTGCCCCCCTTCGGTCCGGGCCCGCCGGGCTTGTTGCACATCCAGAGGGATTTCCAGGTCCCAATCGCCCTTCTGAACCACCCGGAGGGTTATCGTCTGCCTTTCGTCTTCTCCGTAGTAGACCGAAAGCGTGTTCCCGCCGATGGATACATTTTCCAGGGAGGCAACATCCCAGTCCTCAGGCATCAGGGGGTCGATCCGGATCAACCGGTCCGACGCCCGGGGGGAGATACCGAAAAACTGCTCCACGATGGGCACGGCAAAGGCATAGATATTCCACGCCTGTGCAATCATCCCGTAATCCGGAGATACTTCATACATACTGCCTGGCAGAGCATAGCTGAAACTGCGCGTCATCCTCCTGAGGTAATCGAGCGCCTGGTCCGGGCGGCCATAATTGTTCTCGGCTACGGCCTGAACCCCCGTAGGGAGCGTCATGACCGCCCCGGTATAGGAAAAGGCCGAACTGCCCTTGAACGAGCCGCTATCGCTCCCTGCAGATTCATCCCGGTCGATCCCCGTGACAAAAACGCCGAAGGGATTTGTGAATTTGCGGGCGGTTTCGAGCGCGGTGTAGGCCTTGGCCGAATCCGCAATCCCCATTTCCATGGGCGTATTCACCACCCAGTTATGGTGGAGTACAAAGGGTCGGACCCCCGGTTGCGGGTTGCGCAGGAGCGCGTTGCGGGTCGTTTCCAACTCCGCAACAGCCCAGGGCTTGTCCAGGGTGTCTGCCCGGACAATGGCATCCTCGATGAGCCGTAATGCCTGCTGGTCCGTCCCGCGGAAGTCGGCAAAAGAGCCGTAGCGCTCCGACCAAAATTCCGAATTGATCCGGGCTTTCAGTTCGCTGGCCAGGGCAGCGTACTGGCGGGAAAGATCTTCTTCTCCGAGTTCGGCTGCAATCCGGGAAGCATGGTCAAACCCGGCCTGCGTATAGGAGGCCACATCGATCATTTCGCTATCCAGCCCATGGATTTCCATCATCCCGAAACCGTCGGGGAAACCATTGCCATCCCCGTCGTTTTCCCGCATCAGCCAGTCCAGGCCGTCCCGGATAGTCTGGAAATACCGCCTGAGGAAATCCCGGTCGCCGCTCCATCGGTAAATATGCCAGATCAGGGAGGCGAACTGGGGCGTTTCATTGATGTTTCCCGGGTTGAAAACAGCCCCGTTGGTGGACATCTCGTGGATGATGCGGCCGTTGCCGTTCACGGCCCGGGATACGCTGTCGATCAGGCGGATGGTCTGGAAGACCACTTCTTGCTGGCCGACTGCCATATACCCCCTCAGGGCGTATTCGCTGTCCACCCCGAACCACCAGGGGTAATCGGGGATCCCGGCCGTAACCCCCGTACCGATCCCCGGTACCTCCTGGATCATCCAGTCCGAGTTGTACTTCAACCATTCAAAAGCCTGTTGGAGGGCGGTATCCGGGACGGTTAGTTTGCTGCGCCCGGCCAGTTCCGCATACCGGTCCCTTTTGCTTTTCAGCAGGGAGGACGCCTCTTCGAGAATGCTTTGCTGTACCTGCCTGGCCGCGGCCTCCGTCGATGTAGAACCCCCTACGGCCATTCGGATGCGCTCCGTTTCACCCGGCCGGATTTTCAGGGAAAACCGATACCCTGCTGCAATTCCTTCCCCGCGTTGAATCGAATCGCGGTTTGCAGGCAGGATGCCGTCAGGGGCCCGGTTGGGCCCGAAGGCGACATACCAGGGCGATTGGCCATCCCGTGCCGTCCACGCGTTGATGCCGGAGTCGTAATAGGCGGAATCCCGCCCATCGGCCATCCCGGTTCGTTCCCCGAGCCAGGTAGGGCGCAGGTCGGTTTGCCCCAGGAAGCTGAATTCCACTGTAAGGGCCTCCTCCCCGGTGTTCTCAAATTCATATTCCAGGGCCACTCCGGGCAGGTGGTCGGGGACAAACTGCCAGCGGCTCATTCGGAGCGGCTGCCCGTCCCAGGACCAATGGTGGCTGTTGGCCATCGGGTAATTGACAAAGCGGGTGCTGTCGGCAGGCGGCAGGGGGTTGCCCCCAACCTCGATGGAGGTTTGGAAACCGTCCATCAGTTTGATGGGGTGCGCCCAGATACCCCCCATTTCCCCCGGGATATGCCAGCCGATTTCCGGGAAGCTCCCGTCCTGGTGCCCCACCATATAGGCGCGGTCGCCCGGGGTAACGTACGGACTGGCCAAATAGGCTGGTTTGCCGCTGATTGAGGGGCTCTCCCGAAGGAGTTCACTGAAGGACCCGGCGTGGCCCGGAACCTCCGGGGAGCAGCCCAGCAGGAGCGCCAGGCTGGTGAGCGGAATAAATGCAAATTTCAGTGTGTTCACGGCGGTGGGTTTTATCTAATAAAAATAGGCAATTCGCAAAATTCGCCGGGCAGGCCGAATGGGAATTGCAGTCCCGGCAACTTCTGCCTGCAGGGAGGTTACCCATTTATCGAGGCCCCGGTTTTTTCCCGGGGTTCCCGCCCGGACAAAAAAAAACAGCCGCTGTTGGGCGGCTGTTTGTCTATGCTTCCTGGGCTTCCTGCAGGGGAGCCCCGTCTTTGTCGGTAAATCGGTACTCCAGGTAGGAATAGGCATCCCTTGGCTGGATCTTGATCCACTTTTTAAATTCCAGAAACCACTTGGACCGGATGGAAGGAAATCCTTTGGTCAGATAGGCTGCTATAAAGGGGTGGGCATTCAGCGTGATTGCCTTTTCCCTGCCTTCGCCTTTCATGATGCGCTCCAGTTCGTCGCTGATCTTCTCGATCAGCACAATGGGCGCCTCCACTTCCTGTCCGTTGCCGCTGGGGTCCACCTCGGTGGTCTTGATGTTGACCTCCGGCCGGACTCGTTGGCGGGTAATCTGGACCAACCCAAATTTGCTGGGTGGCAGAATCTTGTGCTTGGCACGGTCGTCCTTCATTTCATCCCGCAGGTGGTTGTACAGTTTTTTGCGGTGGTCCGGGCGGACCATGTCGATGAAGTCGATCACAATGATCCCCCCCATATCGCGCAGCCGGAGCTGGCGGGCCACTTCCGCGGCCGCGATGAGGTTGACTTCAAGGGCAGTATCTTCCTGATTTTTCGCTTTGGTGGAGCGGTTGCCGCTGTTCACGTCAATGACGTGCAGGGCTTCCGTATGCTCGATGACCAGGTAGGCCCCCTTGCTCATGGACGCGGTGCGTCCGAAAGAGGTCTTTATCTGGCGTTCTATTCCGAACTTCTCGAATATAGGCACGTTGGAAGAGTACAACTTTACGATGGATTCTTTGTCAGGGGCGATTTCGTGCACGTAATCCTTGATCTGATTGAAAAGCGTTTCATCATCTACATGGATCCCGCTGAAGCTGTCGTTAAAGACATCCCGCAGGATCGATGAGGCCCGGTTGAGTTCCACCAGCACCTTGGACGGTGTAGACGCCCGATTGATTTTCTTGCACATCGATATCCATTTGGACATCAGATTCTCGAGATCCTTGTCCAGCTCCGCGACTTTTTTGCCTTCCGCAACGGTCCGGATGATGACGCCAAACCCCTTGGGCTTGATGCTCTTCACGAGCCTTTTTAGGCGGTCTTTTTCCTCCTTGCTGCCAATCTTCTGGGACACGGAAACCCGGTCCGAAAAGGGAACCAAAATCAGGTACCGTCCAGCTATGGAAAGTTCAGAGCTGATACGGGGACCCTTGGTAGAGATAGGCTCCTTGACGATTTGGACCAGCATGGTCTGATTCGGCTTGACTACATCTTTGATGCTGCCGTTCTTGTCGATATCTTTTTCGAATGAAAAGTTCTTAAGGGAAAAGTCTTTCAACCTGCCGGATCGGGCCAACTTCAGGAATTTCAGCATACTCTTTAGCTGAGGCCCCAGGTCGTGGTAGTGAAGGAATGCATCCTTCTCATACCCTACGTTTACAAAGGCTGCATTGAGCCCGGTAACCGGTTTCCGGATTTTGGCGAGCATGATGTCGCCCACGTTGAATTTATGATCGTCTTCGTCTTTGTGAAGCTCGATGAGTTTCCCATTCTTAAGCAAGGCAAAATCGACGGAATTGGAATTGGATCTTACGATTAATTCTCTGTTCACCTGATTCATTTTTTTTCCCCGTTCCTTCTAGGGAACAGGAAAGATTAAACAATACTAATTGCAGGTTATATCGTAAACCCGTCGAAATCCCGATAGGAATTTCTATGTCAAAGAACGTATCAAAACTGAAAAAGTAGTACTGAGACTACTTTTTCTTATGGCGGTTAGCTCTCCTGCGCTTTTTACGCTTGTGGGTTGCTACCTTATGTCTTTTTCTTTTTTTACCACTCGGCATAGCTACTTCTTAACGATTTTTATTTAACCTGCACGTTGCTCTTAACGCCTTCGACAAATACTTTTGCCGGTTTGAACGCCGGAATGTTGTGCGCAGGAATCTTGATGGTTGTATTTTTGGAGATATTCCGTCCGGTTTTTTCGGCCCGGGTCTTGATGATGAAACTTCCGAATCCTCTCAGATATACATTGTCTCCATTCTCCAGAGAAGATTTTACCGCCTCCATGAATTTTTCAACGGTTGCTTGTACATCTCCTTTTTCCATTCCCAGTTCCTCTGAGATTATTGATACGATATCCGCTTTGGTCATTTTGAAATAATTAACTGTAGGTTTTCAGGGTTGCAAATATATAAATATTATTGAATCTTTCGGCCAAGGAATATTTTTTAAGTACTTAATTCAGATACGCTTGCAAGCCAGCCTGAAGCACCCGAATTTCACATCTGCCATTTTGGAGTGGTACCGGATTCACCAACGGGACCTGCCCTGGAGGGGAAGCCGCGACCCGTATGCCGTCTGGCTTTCGGAAATCATCATGCAGCAGACCCGGGTGGCTCAGGGAACCCCGTATTACCGCCGTTTCCTGGAGCGGTTCCCGGAGGTTTCCGACCTGGCCACAGCCTCGGAAGAGGAGGTGCTCAAGCTCTGGCAGGGCCTCGGGTATTATTCCCGTGCCCGGAACCTGCATGCAGCCGCCCGGAAGGTGGCTTTTGAATGGGGCGGGAAGTTCCCCGTATCCTATAAGGGCCTGCTGGAGTTGCCGGGGGTGGGCCCCTACACTGCGGCGGCCATCGCATCCATCTGTTTTGATCTGCCCCACCCGGTGGTGGACGGGAATGTCTTTCGGGTCCTCAGCAGGTATTTTGATGTCGATATCCCAGTGGATACAGGCCCCGGCCGAAGGCATTTCGACCAGCTCGCCAGGGAAGTCATGGATCCGGGGCAAATTGGCCGGTACAACCAGGCGCTGATGGAATTCGGGGCGCTGCAATGCGTCCCGGCCAACCCGGATTGCGCGAGCTGTCCGCTCGTGCAGAGCTGCGGGGCCCACGCGGCGGGTACCATTGGCGAACGTCCTGTAAAGCAGGGGAAAACCCGGATCCGCAAACGGTATTTCCACTATGTGATGCCCATAGGCCCCGACTTGCAGACGCTCCTTATCAGGCGGGGCGGCCCGGGTATCTGGCAGGGGCTCTACGAATTCCCGCTTCTGGAACAGGAGGCAGACCCGACACCGGCGGAGATCGGGGCCCTGATCACCACCCACTGCGGGACCCGTACCACCATCGGTACAATTACCCGGTTCAACGATGCGCCGCGGGTCCATAAACTCTCCCACCAGCACCTGTACACCACTTTTTGGCTCGCCCGTGCAGAGGGCCTTCCGGAGGGCGCCCTGCCGCTTTCCGAGGCGGAAGAACTGCCGGTCCCGGTCCTGATTGCCGAATTTATGGATACCGTTAAAAATTCGTACTTTTGACCCAATAACAAGTCTATGAGCGGAACACTGAATAAAGTGATGCTGATCGGGCATCTGGGCGATGAGGTGAAGTTGCACTATTTTGAAGGAGGGAACTGCATTGGCCGGTTTCCCATCGCCACGAACGAATCCTATACGAACCGGCAGACCGGGGAGAAAGTCACCAATACGGAATGGCATAACATCGTGGTTCGCAACAAGGCTGCCGAGGTATGCGAGAAGTACCTGGGCAAAGGCGACCTGATTTATGTGGAAGGCCGGCTGAAGACCCGCCAGTGGCAGGGGGAAGACGGCAATACGCGGTATACCACCGAAATCCAGGCGACGGACTTCACCTTTCTGTCAAACCGTAACGACCCGTCGGGGAACCCGCAGGGCAACCCGCAGGCCCGGGAATCTTCGCCCGGGAGGACCCCGGAACCCAAGGGGAACGAACGCCCCGCCCCGGTGGATACCCCGGACGAGGAGGACGACCTTCCCTTTTAAATAAATAATCTTCGGCTATTGGACCCCGAACCCTTACCCTTGGCAATCTTCCAGATCGGCGCGGATGTACTGCTGATCTCCAAACTTGCCCTGCTGGTGGTCCTGCTTGGCTGCTCGGCACTGGTGTCGGGGGCGGAGGTGGCCTTTTTCGGGCTTAGCCAGACCGAACTGAACGCCTTCCGGGATTCCGGGAGTACCCCGGGGGGGATTGTCTACCGGCTGTTGCAGAAGCCCAAGAAACTGCTCGCAACCATCCTGATTGCCAACAACGCCATCAATATCGGGATTGTGCTGCTGCTTACCGATGTGGGGGAAACCCTTTTTGCCACGGTAGACCAGGTCTACCTGGGGGTGATATCCCTGCGTTTCGTCCTGGAAATCGTCCTGGCCACCTTCCTGATTTTGCTCTTCGGGGAAATCCTGCCCAAGATCTATGCGAACCGGAACCGGGAGGTGTTTGCCCTCCGCATGGCCTATCCCCTCAAGGCACTCGATTTCCTCTTTACCCCGCTCACTGCCCCCATGCGGGCAGGAACCATCCTGTTGTACCGCCGTTTGGGCAAGCAAAAGTCCAACCTGAGCGTGGACCACCTCTCACAGGCCCTGGAACTCACCTCCGAGGGGGATACCACCCGGGAAGAACAAAAGATTTTGCAGGGCATCGTCTCCTTCGGGAACACGGATACCAAGCAGGTAATGCGCCCGCGCATCGATATTTTCGCGCTCGACGAGGGGATGAAATTCCCGGAGGTACTCGAGGAAATCCGGAAGAACGGCTATTCCCGCATCCCGGTGTTTTCCGAAAACATGGACAACGTCCTGGGGGTGTTGTACGTAAAGGACCTCCTGCCGTACCTGGACCGGAAAACGTTTAACTGGATCACCCTGATCCGGGAACCTTTCTTTGTGCCCGAAAACAAGAAGCTCGACGACCTGCTCCTGGAATTCCAAAACAAAAAGAACCACCTGGCCGTGGTGGTGGATGAATTCGGGGGGACTTCCGGGATCGTGACCCTGGAGGATGTTATCGAGGAAATCGTCGGGGATATCAGCGACGAATTCGACGACGAAGACCTGATTTATTCCAAACTCGACGATAAAAACATCGTCTTTGAAGGGAAGACCAACCTGAAGGATTTTTACCGCGTCGCGCGGATTCCCGATACGGAACCTTTTGAACAGCGGAAAGGGGAGTCCGAAACCATTGCCGGGTTTGTCCTGGAAATTTCAGGGAACTTCCCGAAACGGGGCGAAACGGTCTTGTTCAACGAATACCGGTTCCTGGTAGAAAGCGTGGATAAAAAGCGACTGAAACAAATTAAAATAACTTTGCCGGATGATGCGTAGGATTTTTTTGCTTGCCGGGCTGATGCCGTTGATTTGGGGATGCGGGGAAGACCCCCTGCCGAAACCCCGGGCAATGCTGCGCCTGGAATACCCCCGGAAAGCCTACCGGGTACTGGAGTCCGACTGCCCGTTCCGGTTTGAATACAACCAGATGGCCTCCCGGGAATTCCGGGGAGACTGCGACCTCGTCCTGGACTACCCCGAGATGAAAGGGTCGGTGTTTATCTCCTACAAGGCCGTGGACGGAAACCTCAGGTCGCTGCTTTCCGATGCGCAGAAACTGTCCTACGAACACGTGGTCAAGGCGGACAACATCGTGGAACAGCCCTATATCAACCAGGAGGAAGCGGTATACGGGATGTTTTACGAAGTGCGCGGGGATGCCGCGTCCCAGTCCCAGTTTTACGTTACGGACAGCACGGACCACTTTGTAACGGGGTCCCTGTATTTTTACGCCAAACCGAACTACGACTCCATCTTGCCGGCCGCTGTCTACCTGCAGAACGATATCCGCCGGATTATGGAGAGCCTGCGGTGGAAGTAATCTTCCGGATCCATGACTGAAACCCCGCATACCCCAGAGGACCACTATACCCCGGAAAGCCTGAAGGAGGCACATGAGCTGATTGTGCCGTATATTCACAGGACCCCGGTAATGCAATCCCGGCAGCTCAATGAACTCGCCGGCGCGGAATTGTTTTTTAAGGCGGAAAATTTCCAGCGCGGGGGGTCCTACAAAATCCGCGGGGCAACCCATGCCCTGATCCGGCTGAGGCAGTCGCGGGACGCAGGCGGGGTGGTGACGCATTCTTCGGGGAATTTTGCCCAGGCGCTGTCCCTGGCAGCCCGGAGCCTCGGGATGCAGGCGCATATTGTGATGCCCGAAAATGCCCCGAAGGTCAAGCGCGAAGCCGTTTCCTCCTACGGGGGGCAGGTGGTGTTGTGTGCCCCAACCCTGGAGGCGCGTGAAGCCGAAGCGGCGCGTATTGAACGCGAGACCGGCGCGGCGTTTATCCACCCTTCCAACGACCCGATGGTTCTGCTGGGGCAGGGGACTGCCTGCTTGGAACTACTGGAAACGCACCCCGAATTGGACCGGGTAGTGGCCCCTGTGGGCGGGGGAGGCCTGTTGGCCGGCACCAGCCTGGCCTGTGCGTTTTTCGGCCGGGATTGTGAGCCGGTAGGGGCCGAGCCCCTGGCAGTTGACGATGCCTACCGCTCCCTGAAAAGCGGCCGAATCGAACAAAATGAATCTACCGATACCGTAGCCGACGGGCTCCGCACCGTACTGGGCAACCATACATTCCCGGTATTGCAGCGCTATGTACGCACGATTATCCGCGTGGAAGAAGATGAAATCATCCGGGCGATGCGCCTGGTCTGGGAGCGGATGAAGCTGGTCGTGGAGCCCTCGAGTGCAGTAGCCCTCGCGGCGGTCCTGCGAGATCCCGGCCTGTTCCGGGGCACCCGGACGGGGATTGTAATTTCGGGGGGGAACGTCGATCTGGACAACCTGCCGTTCAGCCGTTGATGCATGGGGACACCCCGCCCAGGGGGGTTGTGCCATAAGAAGCTAACCGGGTTTTCACAAGTGTTATTCCCGATCCGCGCCTTCCCGGGCTTCCTCAAGTACCTCCCGGGCCCGTTCGATACTGCCGAGTACCTGGTTGCGCATGGCCTCCACCTTTTCCTGTTCCTCCGCGAGCCACGCCTGTTTTTCCTCGCTGAGGGCTTTTCCCTTCATGATTTCCTCGTGGTCAAACCGGTTGCCAAAGCCCTGCATCCAGTCCATCATACTCTGGTGGGCTGCCTGGAGGTCCTGCATCGCAACTGCATACTGGCTGTCCGAACCCGTGCTGTCCGCCAGGGGTTTTAATTCGGCCACGAGGTTGGCGATGGTTTTCATTTCCGGCATCACCTCGTCGTGTACGGCGATTACCTCTTCCATCTGGCTGGGGGCGTCCTTGGCCTCCTGTTTTTTTTCGCCCTTGCATCCTGCAAGCAGCAGCATACCTGCCAACATCGCTCCCAGGACCGGCCGGCCGCCTATTAGATTCGTCATACTATCGGATTATACCTTCAAAAGTAGCAACTTTGCAGCAATTGGCTGAGAAATGAGCGAAACGCGACGCAGGTGGTTGTACCTGATGATCCTGGCAGTAATCTGGGGGAGTTCCTATATCCTGATCAAAAAGGCGTTGGCCGGGTTCAGCCCGCTCCAACTGGGGAGTGTCCGGATCGCAATGGCAGGCGGCATGTTGCTGCTGATCGGTCGTCGCTCCTTGCGCACCATCGGACGGCACCAATGGAAATGGGTGGCCCTGAGCGGCGTGGTCGGCAGCCTGGTGCCCATGTACCTGTTCGCCTTCGCGGAAACCGAGATATCGAGTTCGGTGGCGGCCGTCCTGAATTCGCTGGTGCCCCTCTTCACGCTTTTCGTAGGGTATTTTGCCTTCGGGATTGGTTTTAGCAGGAACCAGTTGCTGGGCGTTTTGGTGGGATTCGCAGGGGCCCTCCTGCTAATCGGGATCGGCTCCCTGGCCCATCCGGGGAGGAATTACTGGTATGCCGGCCTGGTAGTCCTGGCCTCGCTGGGATACGCCTGTAACGCCAATATCATCAAAAGCAAGCTGTCCGGCATAAGCCCCATGGGCATTGCGGTGGGTAATTTTGTTTGTATCCTGCCCGTGGCACTGGTCCTGACCGGCCTGTCCGGTGCCCTGAGCGAGCCGGTACGGGCATCGGCCGAATTCTGGCCTTCGGTGGGCTACCTGTTTTTGCTATGCGCTTTCGGGACCTGTATCGCCAAAGTCCTCTTCAACCACCTGATCCATATATCCACCCCCGTTTTCTCGGTATCCGTCACCTACCTGATCCCGGTGGTTGGCATCCTCTGGGGCCTGGCGGACGGGGAGGCCTTTGGGCTGAAACAGGTAGGCGCGGCGGGCCTGATCCTTTTGGGGGTCTACCTGGTAAACAAAAAAAAGCGCCTGCAGGTGCAGGCGCATAAAAATCGTTCGGGTTCCTAGGCCCATCCCGGGGTACAATCCGGGGTAACTGCCCCAGGTCCGCGGGTCAGTCAAAATCCGAATCCTGGACCTGGTAATTGACCACAGCTTCCAGCAAGGTAGTCTCCACCTGCTGGGGGCCCATCGCCTGGGATTTCATGGAGGGAAACAGGATTCCTTCCACCTCCTGGTAATCCGAGATCAGCGTTTCCTTGTTCTGGGTCTGTCCGTTCATGGAAAGGACGGATGCCTCCTTGACCTTCAGGCCGGTTTCCACATCGTAGAAATAACTGGTTTGTACGGCCTGTCCGGGGACGTCAATACGGTAGGCCGGCTTGCCGTCCACTTCCTCGGTCCCCGCCAGGCTGGCATCCGGGTTGGCCGAAACAGCCTGTTCCGGGAAAACCCCCACCACCTGCATCATATCCTGTTTCATCTGTTCGGGCAGGGGTACCTTGTTGCCCCCTTGTTTCATATAGAGTTCGTCCCCCTTGGCAACGACGCCCATCATGGCATTGTCGTTCATAAAGGTCGTCTGCGCAAAGCGGTCGGCTGTGCGGACTTCTTCGATGCGGATGGCCGAGCCCATGACATTCCCCTGGTAGACCAGCTTCAGGGATTCAATCCGGCCCACCGCTTCCCGGCCTCCGATTGCCTCGAAATACCGGTCGATGACGGATTGAACGGTAACGCCTTCCGGTACGGCAGCTTCGTAATCGGGCCGGTCTACCGGTTCCGCTTCCTTGTTGTAGTATTTCACCGGGATCTTCCGGCCTTCAAAAGTGACATTTTCGAGGTTTTCGAGCACTTCGCTTCCTTTTCCGGCCACCACCACCCGGGCATTGGACGGTTCAAAATATTTCCGGGCCGCCTGCTGCACGTCTTCCCGGGTGATTTTCCCCAGGCGCTCCAGGTAGGTCTTGTAGTAATCCGCGGGCAGGTTTTCGGTTTCGATGTTGAGGGCATACCGCGCCATGGTGGCGGGTTGTTCCAGGGCCAGGACGAAACTGCCGGTGTACTTGGCCTTGGCCACTTCCAACTCGCTCTCCGAAACGGGTTCCTCCCGGATCCTTTTGATCTCTTTGAGGATTTCCACCACCGAGCTGTCGGTTACCTGGTTCCGCACGCTGGCGGTGGCCCGGAACCGGGCCGGGCCGTACTTGTCGTTGTTGATCTGCGAATAGGAGCCATAAGTGTACCCCTTGTCTTCGCGGAGGTTCAGGAAGAGACGCGCTTCGCCCCCGCCTCCCAGGATACGGTTGGCCACCAGGGCAGCCAGGTAGTCCGGGTCGTTCATCTGCAGCTCCACGAGGTTCTGCACCGCGATCTCCGACTGCACGGCATTGGGCATATCGACAAAGTTGATTTGCGTGTACTGGGCGTCGGATGGCTCGGTGTAGGAGAAGGACGGGGGGGCTGCCTTGGTCCATGGGGTGAAATACTGATCCACCAGTTCGCGGACCTGGTCAAAGGACACATCCCCGATGACCACCAGGTAGGCGTTGGCCGGCACAAAGTAATTCCGGTAGAATTCCTGCACGTCGTACAGGCTTACATTATTGACGGTCTCCTCCGTGGTAAATTCCCCATAGGGGTGCTCCTTTCCGTAGGCCAGGGCGCGCTGCACCCGACCGGCTATCTGTCCCACGTCTTTCTCGCCGGCTTTCAGGGAGGTAAGCAGTTTGTCTTTCTCCTTCTGGAACTCTTCCTCGGTGAAATCCGGGTAGAGGGCTGCCTCGGACATCAACTCGAGTATGCGGGGGAAATACGTGCTCAGGGATTGCGCAAAAGCGCTCTGCGCCCCAAAGTTGATGGTTGCCCCGAGAAAGTCTACCTCCTCGTTGAATTCGTCCTTGGGAATGTTTTCGGACCCGTTGCCCATCAGACTGCCGACCAGGGAGGATACCCCGGCCTTCTCGCCTTCTTTTATCGGCGGGTTGTCCAGGAGCAACTGGATGGTTACCCGGGGGAGTTTGTGGTTTTCCACCACCAGGACTTTCAACCCGTTGCGCAACTCAAAACGCTGGGGGTCCTGCAGGTTGATTTCAGGTGCCGGGCCCGGCTCCGGCATCTGGGACCGGTCTGTCTGTCCGCGAAGCGCAATTGCGCCCAGGAACACAAAACAAAATATCAGATTCTTTTTCATGCTGTTAATTTTCGCTGGGGGGTTCGGGCAGGTAGTCGATTACCACCCGTTGATTCGGTTTCAGGTATTTTTGGGCCACCTCCCGGATTTCCTCCCGGGTGATGGATCGGTAGATCTCGATTTCCTTGTTGATGAGTTCCGTATCGCCGTAGAGCATGTAATTGGTGGCGAGGGAACCGGCAATCCCCTGGATGCTCGAATTGGAATTCACGTAGCGGTTCTCGAATTTGTTCTGCAGCTTCTGGTAATCCCGCTCGGTTATCAAATCGGTCCGAACAGCCGCAATTTCCTCTTCGATTTCCGTGACCAGGGTGTCCAGGGGCGTCTCCCCAACCGGGAGCGAGAAGACGATATACATGCCGTAATCCTCCTGCCCGATATTAAAGGCGCCTACCTGCAGAGCCTGTTTCTGGTCGTCTACGAGTTTCTTGTAAAGTTTCGAACTTTTCCCGTCGGAAAGATAGGAGGAAATCATGTCCAGTACATAGGCATCCCGTTGTTTAAAGCCCGGGGTCCGGTAAGCGACAATGGATGCGGGGATCTGGATGTTCTTGTCGTAGGCGGTACTCCGCACCTCCGAGGTAATCGGGTCTTCCACCGGGTAATCCCGTACAATCTGGTCCCCGCGGGGGATTTCCGAAAAATACTTGTCTACCAGCCGGCGCGTTTCCGCCATGTCGATATCCCCGGCTACCACCAGTACGGCGTTGTTAGGGACATAGTACTTTTCATTGTAGGCGATGACGTCCTCGAGGCTGGCCGCGTCCAGGTCTTCCATATACCCGATATTCGGGTCTTTGTAGGGGTGTTTCTCGAAGAGGTTTTTCCCGAGTACCGGAAGGATCTGACCGTAGGGGGAGTTGTCGTACCGGAGCCTGCGTTCTTCCTTCACCACTTCGATCTGGGTATCCAGGCCTTCCTGGTTGATAATCGGGTGGAGCATGCGTTCGGATTCCATCCACAACCCGAGTTCCAGGTTGTTCGATGGGAACACCTCGTAATAATAAGTGCGGTCCTGGGAGGTGTTTGCATTGTTCTGCCCGCCCCGGGAGGAGACGATTTCGAACCATTTACCCTTTTCGATGTTCTCGGTCCCTTCAAACAACAGGTGCTCAAAGAGATGTGCAAAGCCCGTCCGGCCTTCCGTCCGGTCTTTTCCTCCCACGTGGTACATCACCGAGGTCACGACCACGGGGGCCGTATTGTCCTGGTGGAGGATCACATGCAGGCCGTTGTCCAGGTCGTATTCCTCGTAGGCGACCTCCTGGGCCGCTGCGGGAAGCGCGCTGGCCAGGCACAGGATTGTCAGCAATAATTTTTTCATTGATGGTCTGGTATTAAATGTGAATCTGTAGGATGCCTCCCGGAGGATGCCTCCCGGAGGATGCCTCCCGGAGGATGCCACCCGGAAAGAAGCGATCGAGCTAAAATAACATGTTTCCCGGGAAAAGCAGAATTTTCGGTCTCTGGTTTACACTTTGTTAACCCCGGAAATCCCCGGACAACGTCAATCCCTGCCCAAATCGCTCGGAAATTTATACAATAGTATTATCTTTAAATACATCTAAAACCAGCAACGCACCATGACGAATTACGCGATACCCGTCCGGTTCGGGCTGGCAACCAGCGGTTGCCTGATTGCCTATTTCCTGATCCTTTCCCTGTTTGACATGCATACCAATGTATTTTACAGCTTGTTCAACGGGGTGATCACGGGGTTTGGCATCTACGAGGCAATCAAGGTGTTCCGGTTGCGCCTGGGCGCGGGCTTCGACTACAGCAAGGGCTTTACCGCCGGCATTGTCACGGGGTTTGTGGCAACGCTGATTTTTACGTTTTTCTTTGCATTCTACAGTACGGAAATCAGCCAGGACTTCCTGCAGAACCTGTCAACGGTCTTCTTTAAGGATTTCCAGAATTTTGAGGGGATCGTATTTTTTACCGTAGCCATTATGGGGTTTGCCACATCGGTGGTTCTGACGCTCACATTCATGCAGCTGTTCAAATCCTCTAATAACCTGAAAAAATCTTCCTAAAATCCTCCCGGACAGCTTGCCAGTTGTGAATTAAGCAGTATATTTGCACCCGCCTTAACCGGTTGCGGCATTCCGCGTCGGAATATGGCCATTCATTAAATTATTTAGTAACGTATTCACGCTATGTACGCAATTGTAGAGATAGCAGGGCAGCAATTTAAAGTTGCGAAAGACCAGAAGGTTTACGTGCACCGCCTGCGGGAAGAGGAAGGCCAGAAGGTTTCCTTTGACCAGGTCCTTTTGATCGGGGACGGTGACTCGGTAACCATTGGCGCCCCGGCTATAGACGGAGCCGCTGTTGAGGCCAAAGTCGTTAAACACCTGAAAGGGGACAAGGTTATTGTCTTCAAGAAAAAACGCCGGAAGGGGTATCGCAAGAAGAACGGCCACCGCCAGTATCTGACGGAACTGATGATCGAGGAGATCGTCGCCAAAGGAGCCAAAAAAGCAGCCCCGAAAAAGGAAAAACCGGCCAAATCCGAAGCGGCACCTGCCAAAAAATCGGAGCCGGCCAAGGATGCCAAAGCGGAATCCGCCAAGAAGGAGGCCCTGGCCAAAACGGCCCCCAAGGCGTCTGAGGACCTGAGCAGCAAAACCGTAGCGGAACTCCGCGAAATGGCCAAGGCACAGGAAATCACCGGTTACTCGTCCATGAAGAAGGCCGAGTTGATCGAAGCCCTGGGCGGGAAATAAATAATTGAAAACCGGGAAGCGTTTCCCAGAAAACTTATAGATCATGGCACACAAGAAAGGTGTAGGAAGTTCTAAGAACGGACGCGAATCGGAATCGAAACGCCTGGGCGTAAAGATATTCGGGGGCCAGAAAGCCGTAGCAGGCAACATCATTGTCCGCCAGCGCGGTACCCGGCACAACCCGGGGGATAACGTGTATGCGGGCAAGGATCATACGCTGCACGCCAAGGTAGACGGCATTGTCCGTTTCGACAAAAAGTCAGGAGGCAAATCCTTTGTTTCCATCGAGCCCAGCGAGGCCTAGAGGCCTGCGTTTGGATTACACATCGAACCCTGGACCGGGATCTTCCCGTTCCAGGGTTTTTTTATGTCCATATCCCGCGGCACCCGGTTAATTCAGCCCTTAAATTCTGCGATTCGGTTTTTTCTTCCGGGAGTAATGGATTAGTTTTTGTGGAAATCTAAAACCACAAGACATGAAAAAATCCATGATGGCCGTTGCCCTGGCCGCATCGCTGCTTTTCAGCAGCTGTCTGGGCTCCTTCAGCGCATTTAACAACCTCAAAGACTGGAACATGCAGGTATCCGACAGCAAGTTTGTCAACAACCTGGTGTTCTGGGGGCTGAACATCATCCCGGTATACGGGCTGTTTTTCCTGGGGGATACGTTGATTTTCAATGTTATTGAATTCTGGTCCGGGTCCAACCCAATAGCGATGCGCGATGGGGAATCGGAGGTGCAGATGGTGGAATACCAGGGGAACACCTACCAGCTTAAGGCCACCAAGAACAGGATGGCTGTCAAAGTCGTTGACGGCCCCAGGAAAGGCGGAAAAATTGAATTGTTCTACAAGCCGGACGAAAAGTCCTGGAACGCCATCCGCCCGAGCGGCGAGATTATCCCGCTTTCCCGAATGGAGGAAGGCTTTTATATCGTTTACATGCCGGACGGGAAGCAGCTGCGGATGAAGCGGGAAACCACCCGGGAAGAAGGCCTGGCGCTGATCCGGGAATACCGGGATTGCTATACGCTCGACGGTATGCTGGCCGAGGTGAAGTAATACCCGCTCCTGATTCAAAAAAACCCCGGCTGGATTCCAGCCGGGGTTTTTGAATTCAAATCTGTTGTTTTGGCGGCGAATGTGAAAAAGTGGATTCCCCAGTAAGGCAACAAGAGTTGCCCGGGAATCCCTTTCCCGCCTTCGAAGCCCGCCCTTCCGGGTTTAGTAGCGGTAGTATTCCGGTTTGAAAGGCCCTTTTACGGGAACGCCGATATAACTGGCCTGATCCGGGCGGAGTTCCGTGAGTTCGGCACCGAGCCGCGACAGGTGCAGGGCCGCCACCTTCTCGTCCAGGTGTTTGGGCAGCGTGTATACCTTGTTCTCGTAGCGGTCGTGGTGTTTCCAAAGCTCAATCTGCGCCAGGGTCTGGTTTGTGAAACTGTTGCTCATTACAAAGCTCGGATGGCCGGTGGCGCACCCCAGGTTCACCAGGCGGCCTTCCGCCAGAACGATGATGTCTTTCCCGTCCAGGGTGTACTTGTCTACCTGCGGCTTGATCTCGTCCCGGGTATGCCCGTAATGCGTATTGAGCCAGGCCATGTCGATTTCGTTGTCGAAGTGCCCGATGTTGCAGACGATGGCCTTGTCCTTCATAGCGGCAAAATGTTCTTCGCGGATGATGTCCCGGTTGCCTGTGGCGGTGATCAGGATGTCCATCTGGGAAACCACGGTTTCGAGTTTCTTGACTTCAAAACCGTCCATACAGGCCTGCAGGGCGCAGATCGGGTCGATTTCCGCTACGGTCACGATGGCCCCGGCCCCCCGAAAGGAGGCAGCTGTGCCCTTGCCCACGTCCCCGTAGCCCATAACGACTACGCGCTTCCCGGCAAGCATCGTGTCCGTCGCGCGCCGGATTGCATCCACGGCACTTTCCTTGCAACCGTATTTGTTGTCGAATTTCGATTTGGTAACTGAATCGTTGACGTTGATGGCCGGCATCGGCAGGGTTCCGTTCTTAAAGCGCTCGTACAACCGGTGGACGCCGGTGGTGGTTTCCTCGGACAGCCCGCGGATCCCACTGGTGAGTTCCGGGTACCGGTCCAGCACCATATTTGTGAGGTCGCCCCCGTCGTCCAGGATCATATTCAGCGGCTGGCGGTCTTCCCCGAAGAAGAGTGTTTGCTCAATGCACCAGTCGAATTCTTCTTCGCTCATCCCTTTCCAGGCATACACGGGGATGCCCGCTGCTGCGATGGCGGCGGCAGCGTGGTCCTGGGTGGAAAAGATGTTGCAGGAGCTCCAGGTTACCTCGGCCCCAAGTGCCACCAATGTTTCGATAAGGACGGCCGTCTGTATCGTCATGTGCAGGCAACCCGCAATCCGGGCGCCTTTCAGGGGCTGTTCCTTTCCGTATTCCTCCCGCAGGGCCATCAGGCCGGGCATTTCGGCCTCGGCGAGTTCTATTTCCTTACGTCCCCAGGCTGCCAGGGAAATGTCCTTTACCTTATAGGGGGTGTATTCAACCGCTTTCGTACTCATTGGAATTAAATTAGTAATTTGTCATTGGCCCCCGGCAAGGGGGGTAATTCTGTGCAAAGGTACGGATAAACTCTTATTTCCATGCCGTTATACAAATCGATAGAAGCCGATCCGGATATCCGCATCCACGTCTGGAAGGTTACGGAGCCCGAGCCGGAACTCGCCCGGGAAGTGACCCTGAACCCCCATTGCCAACAGCGGTACGACGGCATGCGGTCCGAGTTGCACCGCCGGGCCTTCCTCAGCATCCGGCACCTGATGGCCCGGGAAGGCTATAGGGATGCAGACCTGTTCTACGACGAATCCGGGAAACCCCACCTGCGGGACGGCACCCATATTTCCATCAGTCATTCGTTTGAATTCACCGGGATCGTGCTTTCCCGGAACAAAGAAGTGGGGATCGACATCGAGAAACAGCGCGAGAAGATCCTCCGGGTGGCCCACAGGTTCACCCCGCTGCGGGAATATCGGTCCCTGGCCAACGACGACGCGCTGATCCGGAAGCTCACGATGGTTTGGTGCGCCAAGGAATCTTTGTACAAGATCATGGCCATCCACGGGCTGAGCTTTCTGAACCATATCTGCATCGACGACTTTGCCATGGACAGCGGGAAGACCGGCGGATGGGTGGTGTATGAAAACCAAAAAGCTCATTTTGGGGTGGATTTCACGGAATTTGAAGGCTTTACCTGTGCCTATGCGGTCCGTCAGGATGCGTAAATGGCCGCACCGGTTGTATTATTGACCGAAACGGGACTACCTTTGGGGGGTAAACGCACCCCATGAAGATTTCCGTGGAATTAACGCTCAGTCCGCTTCAGGACAACTACGAACCCGAAATTATCCGGTTTATCAAAGCCCTCCGGGACTCCGGCCTGACCGTCCTGGAGAATCCGATGAGTACGCAGGTGTACGGCGAGTACGACCGCGTCATGGAAGTCCTCGGCAGGGAAATGCGAACCAGCTTGTCCGCCGTGGGGCAAGCCGTTTTCTTTATCAAGGTGGTTAAGACGGACCGCAGCCGGTATGAGCCCCATTTCTGATTTTTTCTTCGACCCGTACCGGGACCGGGAAACCTGGTTGATTGCCCTCGAGGCAATCGCATTCTTTTTCGGGATTGCCAGCGTGGTCTATGCAAAAAGGGAAAACATCTGGGTGTATCCCACGGGCCTCATCGCCACGGTCATCACCATGTATATTTTCCTCCGGGACGAATTGCTGGGGGATATGATGCTCAATGCGTATTACTCCATCATGAGCATTTACGGGTGGTGGAACTGGTCGCGGCGAAAGGACGACCGGAAGGTGGTGCGCATCTCCCGGACCGATACCAGGGATAAGGTCATCGGAGTGGCCCTGTTCCTGTTAACGGCGGGCTTCACTTACGCTGTTTACCGCATTTTCGGCACGGAAATCGGCTGGACAAACTATGTGGACATCGTTACCTCCGGCATCTTTTTTACGGCCATGTGGTACATGGCGACGAAAAAGATCGAAAACTGGACACTCTGGATTCTTGCGGACATCGTAACCGTGCCGCTATACGCCTATCGCGGCTGGGGGATGCTGTCCCTGCAATACCTCATATTCACTATCTTGGCCATCCAAGGCTATTGGGCATGGAAGAAGCACTTAGACAAGAACCGGCAGACGTCCTGAAAGTGGTGTTGTTCGGCCCGGAGTCGACTGGAAAAACCACCCTGGCCAGGGAGCTGGCCCGCCACTACGGGGAGCCCTGGGTACCCGAATTCGCCCGGGAGTACCTGCAGGAAAAATGGGACCGGGTACAGCAAACCTGTGCCCCTGAAGACCTCCTGCCCATTGCCCGGGGCCAGATGCGCCTGGAAAACATCGGGGCCCGGGAAGCCAGCCGGCTGCTTATATGCGATACGGATTTGCTGGAGACCAAGGTGTACTCGGAAACCTACTACGGCGGGGGGTGCGACCCGAAACTCCAGGCGGCGGCCCTGGCCAATGACTACGACCTGTACTTCCTTACAGATATCGATATCCCGTGGGAAGCGGACGATTTGCGCGATAAGCCCCACGAGCGGGCGGAAATGTTCCATTATTTCAAAACGGCCCTCCGGGAGAATAACCGCAGATTTGTTATCTTAAGCGGTGGCCGGGAGGCCCGCTTCGAAAAAGCGGTAAAACATATCGATCAATTGCTGAACACTATGAGCGAATTTACATCCAGCGACCTGGAATATATGGCAGAAAAGGGGATCGACCCCGAAAAGGCCAGAGCACAAATTGAAACATTTAAAGAGGGGATCCCCCCGGTTCGACTGAGTAAGGCAGCAGTCGTCGGGGAGGGTATCGTCCGGTTCTCCCAGGAGGATGAGTCGCGGCTCCGGGAGCTGTACCGCAACCGGGATGCGGATACGGAGGTGCTGAAGTTCATCCCTGCCTCCGGTGCCGCCTCGCGCATGTTCAAGGCACTGTTCAATTTCCTGGGCGATTTTGACCCGTCTGCCGACGACCTGGACGCCTACCTGGCCGAACCCGGTCACGGGGATATGCGAAAATTTGCCGAGAACCTGCATGACTTTCCGTTTTACGGATTAGTACAGTCGCGTATCCGGGGGAAGGCAACCGACAAGGCGGCCGAATTGTATGCATTTGTACAGGAACTCCTGTCTGAAGACGGCCTGAATTATGGGTTTTACCCGAAAGGCCTGTTGCCCTTCCACAATTACGACGGCAACCTGGCAACTCCGTTTGAGGAACACTTGTACGAGGGGGCGGCCTATGCGTGCACCGGGGAAACCGCAGTCCTGCACTTTACGATCTCCCCCCAGCACAGCGATTTGTTCAATCGGGAATTCGACGGTTTGCGCGACCGGGTGGGCGACCAGGTCCATTGTTCCTTTACGGTTGGGTATTCCTTCCAGAAACCTTCCACGGATACCATTGCGGTAACCCCGGAGAATACGCCGTTCCGGGATAGCGAAGGGAAGATCCTTTTCCGTCCCGGCGGGCACGGCGCGCTGATCGAAAACCTCAACGACCAGGAAGCCGACCTGATTTTTATCAAGAATATCGACAATGTGGTAGTGCGGCCGGAACTCGATACGATCACCCGGTGGAAGGAGGTCCTCGGGGGCTATTTGATCGAATTGCAGGAGCAGGCTTTCAGTTTCTACCGCATGCTCTCGGACGGCAGCCTGGATCACGACCTGCTCAACCGGATCAAAACCTTTTTGGAGGACCAGCTCAATGCCCGGTTTGGAGAGAGTTTTCAGGGTCTGAGCATCGAAGAGCAGGTGGCGGTCCTCCAGGACAAACTGGCCCGTCCCATCCGTGTTTGCGGCATGGTTAAAAACGAAGGGGAGCCCGGGGGCGGACCTTTCTGGATTACGGACGACAAGGGCCACGATTCCCTGCAGATCATCGAGTCTGCCCAGGTGGACATGTCGGACCCCGGGCAAAAATCGCTTTTTGAGGATTCCACGCATTTTAATCCGGTGGACCTCGTTTGCGGCGTGCGGAATGCGTATGGGGAAAAATACAACCTGTTGAATTTTGTAGACGAAAAACAGGGGTTCATCACCGGGAAGACTTCTGAGGGCCGGCCCCTGAAAGCCCTGGAACTCCCCGGACTCTGGAACGGGGGGATGGCCTATTGGAATACCGTATTTGCCGAGGTGCCGGTCAGCACATTCAACCCGGTTAAAACCGTAAACGATTTACTAAAGCCTGCACACCGCTCCTCCCGGAAGAAATAGTCGGTTGCAGTTCCGGGTAACGACCCCGCCATCCTCCCGGTTGGATACTTCCCGGCGGGTAAATTTTACACACTTCCCGTGTTTTTTACACAGAAAGACACACTGCGCCCTTTACGCAGAAAATTCCTATATACCTGAAAAACAGTGATATATGTGAATTATCCCGGTGCGCTGCCGCTATGGCACTGAATTTTCATTAAGTAAGGCAAGTCTAAACATTTAAAACACGATATATCATGAAAAAGTTAGTATTTGCCCTACTGTTTGTATTTGCAGGACTCGGAGTATATGCACAGGATTCCGACCTCGCACAAGCCGAAACCGAAGCTACTGAAGTAGCCGCAGAAGTCCAGGACGATTTTACTGAAATCGCCGTGGATGAATTGCCTGCAGCCGTTCAGGAAGCTGTTTCCACAAATTACCCGTCGGCCACAATCAGCAAGGCCTTCGTCAACGAATCTGAACAGTACAAGCTCGAAGTAGCCCTGGAAGACGGAACTACAGGAACCCTGTATGCCGACGCCGAGGGTAACTGGATTGACATGTAATCACTGACGTGTAAAAGTCGAGCTTGAGTTATTTGTTTTGTATCAAGTTGGTTTGGTTGAAGGGAGTCGCTGTTAGCGGCTCCTTTCTTTTTGTATAAAGTCCCCAAACTTTCCAATCGGGTGCGGAATTAACGTTTTCCTCACGTCGCCGCGCCGCTGTTTCCCGTATATAGGATACAGACCCAAACCGATATGCCAAAAATCCTGATTATTGAGGACGACGCAGCCTTTGGCCAGATGCTCTCTCGGTACCTGGAACGCAACGGATACCAGGTGCAGTGCTTTCCCGGGGCAGAGCCGGCAATGGAATCGCTGGATCGGGGAGGCGTGGATCTCCTGCTTACCGACCTCCGGCTCCCGGCCTCCGACGGGATCGAAATTATGGAGTCCGTGAAGAAAAAGCACCCGGAGACTGCGGTGATCATCATGACCGGGTACGCCGAGGTGGAAACCGCCGTCTCTTCGATGAAGAAAGGCGCCGCCGACTATATTTCCAAACCCTTTACCCCGGACCAGTTGCAGGTGGTCATCCAACAGGCCCTCGCCAAAAAGCGTCCGGCCGGCCGGAAACCAGGGGCGGGGGACCCGGAAACTTCCCGGGCCGAAGACAACCAGCCGTTGCCTTCCCTGCCCTCCGACAAATCGCCGGGTATCAGCGGGGTAAGCGAGGCGTCCAAAAAACTGGCGGGCCATATTGAACTGGTGGCCCCCACGGCCATGTCCGTACTCCTGACCGGGGAAAGCGGCACGGGCAAGGAGGTGGCCGCACGGAACATCCACCGCCAGAGCAAGAGGCGCAAGGGGCCATTTGTCGCCGTCGATTGCGGGGCCATCCCGGCCGATCTGGCGGCCAGCGAATTCTTCGGTCATATCAAGGGCAGTTTTACCGGGGCGGTGCAGGACAAATCCGGATACTTTGAGGCTGCCGAAGGGGGCACCCTGTTCCTGGACGAAGTCGGTAACCTGTCCTACGAGAACCAGGTCCAGCTCCTGCGGGCATTGCAGGAGCGAACCGTACGAAGGGTGGGCGGCAACCGGGAAATCCCGGTCGACGTCCGTATCGTTACCGCGACCAACGAAGACCTGGCCCGGGCCGTACGGGAAGGGGATTTCCGCGAAGACCTCTACCACCGCCTCAATGAGTTCAGCATTACCATTCCCGCCCTCAGGGACCGGCAGGCGGATATCCCCATTTTTGCCGAGTATTTCCTGGAGAAAGCGAACGACTACCTGGACCGCACCTGCCCGGGATATGAGCAGGACGTATTACAGCGGTTCTCTACCTATGCCTGGCCAGGCAACCTCAGAGAGTTCCGGAATGTCGTTACCCGCGCCGTCCTCCTCAGCGAGAACCGGCCGATAGGGATGGAGGTGCTGCCGGCTTCCATGCAGGGGGATACCGACCCGCCAGTTGCCGGGACGGGACTCGAACTCACACGGGAGGAATACGAGCGGAAGCGCATTCTAAGCGCACTCGAGCAAACCAACTACAACAAGACCCAGGCAGCCAAATTGCTTCAGATTACCCGGAAGACCCTGTACAATAAAATCAATCGGTATAAGCTGACGGTTCCCTGAGGTCCCGCCTGAGTTTTTCCAGGAGGGACCCGATCGTCGGATTGAGTTGATCCAGGGCCTGCGATGCCCGCGCCATATCCGGCGGGTCGGATTCCCCGGCAGCTTCGATTTCCGAGAGGCGGGATGCTGCCTGCTGCAAGCCGAGTTGCCGGAACATGGGCAGTACGCGATGGGCAATTCGCGACATTTCGACCGGGTCTTTCCGGTCCCGGGCCGCCTGCAATTCACCCATGCTTTTCCGGGTACTATGGTAAAACGTCTCCAGAACTCTCCGAAGCGCCCCGGGGTCCGGGCCCAGGAATTGTTCCAGGGAACGGGTGTCCAGATAGGTGCCGGGCTCCGGGGTGTTGGGCTCCGGGGTGTCCGGCTCCGGCCCGGAATCGGAAACCTCCGGCTTTACCTCCGCGCCAAGCCCCAGGCAGGCGGCAAATTCCCGCATCGAAAAAGGCTTGTGAAGCAAATCCGAAAAACCGGCTTCCACGGCAGTGTCCCGCTCCAGGTCGCGCCGGCCGCTCATGGCGATAACCGGTTGCCCCCGGTAGTGGTCAAAGGCACCATCCCGGAGCATTTTCAGGCCGCTGAAACCATCGGTTTCCGGCAATTCGATATCGGTTACGACCACATCGTAGGAGAGGGAAGCATCCCGGGGCAGGGAGGGGTAGCCATTTGCCGTCAGGCACCGGATGCCCAGGGTTTCGCAATAGGAGTCTAGCATGGCGCACAGGCTGGGGTCGTCGTCGATGACCAGGACGGATTGGTTCCCGGCGGGGAGCGGGGTTGTGCCATTGGCAGCCGCTTCCCGTTTTTTCCCAGGCGTGCCGGCAGCGCCGGGGTCCTCTTTTCCAGGCGCCATACGCAGTGTCACGGGGACCCGCAGGGTAAAGGTGCTTCCCCTGCCCCATGTACTCCGCGCCGTCAGGCTGCCCCCGAGCAATTCGCTGAGTTTCCGCGAGATCGTGAGGCCCAGGCCGTATCCCTTCTGCCCGGCACCGGCATCGGCTTCCGCCTGGGTAAATTCCTGAAAGATCGACTCGAGGTTTTCCTCCCGGATTCCCATCCCCGTATCGCTCACCCGGATTTCGAGCTCCCTGAGGCCTTCCCGACCCCCATTCCCCGAGGGGCGGAGGCGTCCCGAAACGGTGATGGTGCCCTCGCGGGTAAACTTATAGGCATTGCCCAGCAGGTTGCTGAGGATTTGCCGGACCCGGAACGAATCGCCCAGGCAGGGCGTATCGAGGACGCGCTCGAGGTCCAGTTCCAGGGCTACTCTCCCGGTGCGGTTGGCCGCCTCGATGCTGTGGCAGGTTTCCCGGATCAATTCGGCCGGGATAAAAGGCAGTTCTTCTGTTTTGAGTTGTCCGGCTTCCAGGCGCGAAAAATCGAGCAGGTCGTTGGCCAGGCGCTCCAGGTAGCGTGAAGCCGAATCCATGGCCGCTGTATAGGCAGCCTGCTTTTCACTCAGCTCGGTCTGCCCGAGCAATTCCCCGTATCCCTGGATGGTATTCAGGGGCGATCGCAGGTCGTGGCTCACCGAAGCGATCAGCCTTTCGCGGCTGCGGAGCAGGGATTCGCTGTATTGCTTCTCTTTTTCGAGTTTTCGCCGGTAGGTGGCGATCCTGTCGATATCCCGGTGGATGAAGAAAGCGAAGATGACCACGGCGACCAACCCGAGTAAGGCGGCACCTCCGGCCAGCCGGATCGTATCGCGAAGCGTTTCCCTCCGGCGAAGGGTTTCCCGTAGGGACTGGGCGCGGACCTCCTGCTCCAGGGACCCCAGCAGGCTCCGGATTTGCCCGGAAAGCTCCTGGTTGTTTGCGCGGACCTGCTCCAGGCGGGCCTGTCGGGATTGTTGATTCTGGCGCTGGCTGGCCCGGGCTTGTTCCAGGAGCCCCTTGGAAACCGAAAGGATGGAGTCCAGGTAGGCGGGGTCCGCATTCTTGTCGTTTAGCTGGGGAGCGTTCCGGCTGAGCAGGTCGGCGTATTCCCGGAGCGATTGCTGTACCTGGGGGCTCATGTCCTGGAAGCCGGGGAACAGGTTTTCGGCCTGGAAGCGGCCCAGGGATTCCTGTATTTTATTGAATTCGGCCAGGGCATCACCGATGGACAGGTCGGTCCGGGCTTCCTGCCTGCTGAGGTTGAGCAGCTGCCGGGTATTGCGAACCTGCTGTTCCAGGAGGCCCTGGATACTGTCCAGCCCCATGAATTCCTCCGGGAGGCGGCTCTCTTCCTTCAGGTCCTGGATTTGGGCCCGGATGGAATCCACGTTCCTGCTATAGGCCTCAAAATCTTCCTCCCGGGGTGCCAGCCGGCTGCCAATGGCGCTCTCCGCCTCGTAGATCCTGGAAATCAGCCCCCCGACCCGCACGAGGCGCATATCGGCTGCCTCAGGGGCGTCCTCCCGGAAGTAGATAGCCACTTCGTTGTAGATAGCATAGCCCGTGATTCCCGCCAGGACAATCAGGCTCAGGTAGCTCAACAGTAATTTCAGGGTAAACCGGCCTTCCCGCTTCATATAAATCGCTCGCTTCTAAAATATATACGGAGCGCAGGCCTATATCGATTAAAAGAGGCCAAAAGATTTTACAATTTTTCCCCTTCACCTTATATTTGCCCCGTCTCTCAAGGGGTGCTCCGCGCAAATTGCTTTAGTCCGCAACGGACGGGCAGCAAGCCGGGGCTGAGATTACACCCGCTGAACCTGGGCAGGTAATGCTGCCAAGGGACCGAGCGTAGAAATGCGGCGCTCAATAAATCACTATTAACCATAGAATAACAGCCCCTTTTATTCGTAAAAAACACTTTACGGATGAAATCTTTATTCACAACAGTAGCCTTGCTTGGGCTGGCTACGCAAATTTCCGCCCAGCAGATTCCCGCCGACACCACCCAAATGGATTCGATCCGCCTCGACGAGGTGCTGGTGGCGGCCGTACGCGCCACGCGGGAATCCCCGGTAACCTTCAGCAACCTGAATTCCGAACGGATCGAGACCCGCAACCTGGGCCAGGACATCCCGATCCTGATGAATTACCTGCCCTCGGTGGTGACCACCTCGGATGCAGGTGCAGGCGTGGGGTATACGGGGATCCGGGTTCGCGGCAGCGATGCCACCCGGGTGAACGTAACCATCAACGGGATCCCGTACAACGATTCGGAGTCCCATGGCACCTTCTGGGTGAATATGCCGGACTTTGCTTCATCGACCGAAAACCTGCAGTTGCAGCGCGGGGTGGGGACATCCACCAACGGGGCCGGGGCGTTCGGCGCCAGCCTGAATGTACTCACGGAAGCTGTCTCGGAGGATGCCTATGCCTCCCTGGCGGGTTCTGCCGGCAGTTTTAACACCCACAAGGCCACCCTGAAATTCAGTTCCGGCCTGCTTAAAGAACATTTTGAGGTGTCCGGGCGGTTGTCGCGGATAAGGTCCGACGGGTATATTGACCGGGCTTCCTCCGACCTGGATTCCTACTTCCTGCAGGGGGCCTACCTGGATGAAAATACGCTGGTGAAGGCACTGCTTTTCGGGGGGCATGAGATCACCTACCAGTCCTGGTACGGTTTCGACCCGGCTACCCTGGGGGCGATTGGCGTGGACAACGACCTGGAAAGCAACCGCACCTTCAATATCGCCGGGATCCAATTCGACGATTCGGGGAATTTCGAAGGCTTTTACGAGAACCAGGTGGACAACTACAAACAGGACCATTTCCAGCTCCACTGGAACGAGCGCTGGACCCGGGCGTTCCAGACGAACATCGCGCTCCACTATACCCGGGGCCGCGGATTCTTTGAGGAATACGTGGACGAATGGTATTACACGAATATCCTCTTTGCCCCCGATGCCTCGTATGCCTTCCTGGGGCTGGACAACCCGGTGATAGACGGGGAGGAGCAAACGACCACCGATTACATCCGGCGCCGCTGGCTGGACAACGATTTCCTGGGGACGGTGTTTTCGGCCATCCACAACAGCGGCCCCCTGGAACTGACCCTGGGCGGCGGGTGGAACACCTATCGGGGCGACCATTTCGGCGAACTTATCTGGGCCCGGTATTCGGGCAGTCTGGAACGGGGCGACCGGTACTACAACGACGACTCCCGCAAGGATGATTTCAACGTGTTTGCCAAGGCCAACTTCACCGCCGGGGATCACTGGCGGTTTTTTGCCGATATGCAGTACCGGAGCGTGGCCTACGAGGCCAACGGGGCCGATACGGGCCTGGTTGACGACACCTTTGGGTTTTTCAACCCGAAGCTGGGGCTTACCTACCAGATCCGGCCGGGCAGCAGCCTGTACTTTTCCTATGCCGTGGCCAACCGGGAGCCCAACCGGAACGATTACGAAGGGGGCAACCCGCGGCCCGAACGCCTGCACGACCTGGAATTGGGTTGGCGGAGCCTGGGGGAGCAGCTGACCCTGAACGCGAACCTGTATTATATGCGGTACAAGGACCAACTGGTCCTTACCGGCCAGTTGAACGACGTGGGGGCGCCGCTCCGGGCCAACGTGGGGGACAGCTACCGCACCGGGCTGGAAATCGATGCCGACCTGCGCATCTCGCCCCGGCTTCGCTGGCAACCGAACATCGCGTTGAGCATCAACCGGAATGTGGACTATTTCTTTCGCCGGGACGGGGAACTCACCTCCCTGGGGGACACGGAAATTGCCTATTCGCCGGGCGTCGTAGCCGGCAGCCGACTGGTCTGGTCACCGGCAGAAGACCTGCAGCTCGGGGTACTCACCAAATATGTGGGCGATCAGTACATGAGCAATATCGAAGCGGAAGGATCCCGGCTGGAAGCCTATTCGCAAACCGATTTGAATGTGCAGTACCGCATCCCCGCCTCCGGGGGCTTTCCGGAGATAACCCTGACAGGCCTGGTGAATAATCTGTTCGATGCGAAATTCAGTTCCAACGGGTATTTCTATACCTATGATGACGATTTCTCGAACCCCGGGGTGGTTACCACCATCGAAGGGGCAGGGTACTACCCGCAGGCGGGAATCCATTTCCTGGCTGGGGCCCGGGTGCGATTTTAAGGGTACAGGCCTATGGGGCGCCCGGATGGAACCGATTGAAAGAACCCGGGCGCCAATCGCATTTTTAACGCGGGGCAGCCGTACGGCGCATCGGGAAATTCCATAGCTTTCCCAAGGGTAATTAATGGGTGCCGCCATGGAGCCTTCCTTCGATTCGCGCTATCGGAAAAACCTCGTACAGGTGCCGGAAATTATCCGGGAGGCATCGGGTATCCGCATTTTTGGCCAGTTGCTCAAATCGTTCCTCTTCAGTACGGATGTGGCGCTGATCCGCAATACAAATGCCAACGCCATCATCGCGGTTTACCCGTTTACGGCCCAACCCGCCATATCCCATGCCCTGATTTCCGCTGCCGATAAGCCCATCCT
>NZ_CEXZKX010000010.1:81412-81574 GCF_982776155.1 Robiginitalea sp. | reverse complement strand
GCTCGCTGTTCCTTGGGTCCCCCGCCTTGCCGGGTGCCAGGAGATACCTCGCTGTCGCTCGGTGTTCCTGACCGGTCCCCCGCCTGAAGTCGGAAGCCAGGAATAGCTTCGCTGCGCTCGCTGTTCCTTGGGTCCCCCGCCTTGCCGGGTGCCAGGAGATAC
>NZ_CEXZKX010000010.1:0-81312 GCF_982776155.1 Robiginitalea sp. | reverse complement strand
CTCGCTGTTGCTCGGTGTTCCTGACCGGTCCCCCGCCTGAAAATGCCAAAACCCTCCGCTGGCGTGCCAGCGGGTGTTTTTTGTTTCCCGTCCGCTTAGAAACGCGAGCGTTTCACGCGTCCAGGAAACAAAAAACCCACTCCTTTCGGAGCGGGTTTTGGCGCTTTAAGTGGTACCTCCAGGAATCGAACCAGGGACACACGGATTTTCAGTCCGTTGCTCTACCAACTGAGCTAAGGTACCTCATCTGAGCTGGCCTTTTGCGGGGTCGCGGAGGACCCTGTAAAGGCGGGGGCAAATATAATTTCAAATCCGGGAATAACCAACAAATTCCGAAAAAAAGCGGGGCGTTTTTTTCGATTTCCCGATCTTTGAAGTATGAATCTGGTCATCGATGCGGGGAATACACAGATCAAGCTGGGCGTCTTCAGCGAGGGGCGGCTTTTGCATGTGGAAACCACGGTGGAGGATTCTTTTACGGACCGGATCAAATCCCTTTTCAACAGCTACCCGGGCATTGGCCATGCCATCCTGGCCTCGGTGGGCCACCTGGAGAAGTGTTATACGGATGCGCTCACGGTGTTCTGCCCGGTGCATGTGGTGGGTGCGCGCACGCGGCTTCCCTACCGGAATTCCTACGCCACCACCCAGACGCTGGGGGCGGACCGCATAGCGCTGGCCACGGCTGCCTTCTACCGCTTCCACAAGGAGAATTGTCTGGTGATCGATGCGGGCAGCTGCATTACCTACGACTTTGTGAACGATTACGGCGAATTCCTGGGCGGGGCCATTTCCCCGGGCCTGAAGATGCGCTACCGGGCCCTGAACGCCTTTACGGCGCGCCTGCCGCTGCTGGAGCCGGAAGAACCCCTGGACCTGGTGGGGAACGCCACGGTGAGCAGCATGCACAGCGGGGTGGTAAACGGCCTGTTGTTGGAGCTGGACGGGGTGATTGACCAATATAAATCGCGCTATTCAGATTTAACAGTTATTTTAACAGGAGGCGATGCGCAATTTTTGTCTAACCGGTTAAAAAATACCATATTTGCCCTTCCTAATTTTCTACTGGAGGGCTTAAACCAGCTGCTGGAATACAACAAAAGTTAGATGGTAAAACGATTGGTTCTCGCAATAATCGGTATTGCGATGTATTCAGCGTCCGCGCAAAACGGCACGCTTTCTCCTTACTCTTCCCTGGGCATTGGCGATTTTCGGTCTGTCAACAGCATCGAGAACCAGATGATGGGAGGGCTCGGCGTCTACACGGACAGCATCCACCTGCAGCTGAACAACCCGGCCTCCCTCGGGAAGCTCGGCCTTACTGCCTATGCCGCCGGATTTTCGCACAAGGAGGTTCGCCTGGAGACTTTTGCCGAACAGCAGCGCCCGTCCGTTTCCAATTTCGAATACCTGGGCCTGGCATTCCCGCTTATCGCCCAGAAAGCCGGGGTGGCGCTGGGGATCAAGCCGTATAGTTCGGTGGGATACGACCTGGAGCAACTCCAGACCGTGCAGGGGGTCACCACGGCCAACCAGTTTACGGGCGAGGGGGGTATCAACCAGGCATTCCTCTCCGCGGGGTTCCGCCTCCTTCCCAGGCTGAACATCGGGGCTACGGTGAATTTCCACTTCGGCCGCATCGACCTGACCCGGGTGCAGGTAACCGACGGCATCGCCTACGGGACCCTGGACAGCCGGACCTCGGACATCAGCGGTTTCGACTTCAACTACGGCCTTACCTGGGAACCCATGGTCAGCAGCAAGCACACGCTGTTCACCTCGGTCCGGATCAATACGCAGACCAACCTGGTATCCTCCAACCAGCAGCGCATTTCCTCCTTTGTCCCGCTGACCGGGATTGAAATTGAGGGAATCGACGTAAATCTGGACCGGGACAACCTGCGGTTTACCGAGATCAAGATCCCCACCACCTACACCCTGGGGCTGGGATACGGGGAAGACAAACACTGGTTTGTGGGGGCCGAATACGGCATCCAGCAATTCAGCGATTTTGAGAACCGGTTCCTGGAATCGGCCAATGTGGTCTACGAGAACGCCAGCAGCTTGGCGCTTGGCGGATTCTATGTGCCGGATTACACCTCCATCGATACGTATTTAAACCGGGTTACCTACCGGGCGGGACTGCGCCTGGACAATACCGGGATGGTCATCAATGACAAGGCGCTCGAAAACTTTGGCATAACATTTGGATTAGGTTTACCCCTCGGAGCCGAAAGCGAATTTTCGAATCTGAATCTGGGATTCGAACTCGGAAGGAGGGGCACCACGATGAATGGCCTGGTGAGGGAAAGCTATTTCAAAGTGAGTCTGGGCCTCTCATTCGCGGACAGATGGTTCCGGAAGAGGCAGATTAATTGATAAAAAATTAGTAATTTACCACCCCTCTAATAATGACATATAAAATGAAAAAGGATTTTTACTTGATGATCATTGCGGTTTTCGGGGCCTTCGGAATGGTATTCGGACAAGCCCAGAATCCTGAATGTATGACGAATTTATCCATTTATGCGGAACACGCCAAGGTGAAGAATTACGAGGCGGCCTATACCCCGTGGAAGATGGTTTATGAAAATTGTCCGGGAATCAACAAGGCGAATTTCTCTTATGGGGAGCGCATCCTCGACTATAAGATCGAGAATTCCACCGGGGCTGAAAAAGAGGGTTATATCCAGGACCTTCTGGCGCTTTACGACAAGAGCACCGAATACTTCCCCAAGAACTATTCCCCTGCGGAAATCGCCAGCGATAAGGCCTCCTTGCTGTACGACAACAAAAAGGCCACGGACACAGAGCTCTATGCGATGCTCTCCGATGCTTTTAAAAAGGACCGCGAGAATTTCGACAACCCGAAGGCGCTCTACCTCTATTTCTCTTCCCTGGTAAACCTGCACAATGCGGGCAAGCAGGAATTGCAGGAGGTCTTCAACGTGTACGACGACGTGACGGAAAAAATTGAAGAAGAGAACGAAAAATACCTGGCGCAGATCAACCGGCTGTTGCCGAAGGATTCCCTGGGCACACTGACCTCCAAGGAAAAGCAGCAACTCCGCGCGTACAACAGCTACTCTGAAAACTACGGAAAAATTTCCGGGAGTATCGATTCCAAACTGGGAAGCCTGGCGGATTGCGACAACCTGATCCCGCTCTACGAGAAGAACTTCGCCGAGAAGAAAGACGATATTACCTGGGTGAAACGCGCCGTGGGCCGGATGTTCTCCAAGGAATGTACGGACGACCCGCTCTTCCGGAAACTGTTCGAAGCCCAGCTGGCCCTTGAGCCGTCGGCCAGTGCGTACCTCTACGGGGGTACCCTCAAGGCCAAGGACGGCGACAACCAGGGGGCGATTGCCGATTTCGACAAGGCAGCCGGCCTGGAAACCAATGCCAAGAAAAAGTCCGACATCCTGTATAAGGCGGCTACCATTGCCCGGAAATTCAGCAAGTCACAGGCCCGCAGCTATGCCCAGAAGGCGATCAATGCCTACGGCGCCAACGGGAAGGCCTATCTGTTGATAGCCAACCTGTACGCCTCGAGCGCCAATGACTGCGGAAGTACGACATTTGAAAAGCGCGCCATTTACTGGAAGGCCGCCGACCTGGCCCGCCAGGCAGCACGGGTAGACCCGTCCCTGAGCAGCACCGCCAACCAGGCAGCCGCCAGTTACAGTGCCAAGGCGCCGTCCAAAACGGATATTTTCCAATCCGGCATGGCCGGGAAGACCGTGTCTTTCTCCTGCTGGGTAGGTGGCAGCGTGAAGGTGCCCAATTTGTAAGACTCTATGAAACCGAACATATCCGGTTTGATGTACATTGCCATGGCTTTTGCCGTGGCAATGTTCGTTATGGCCTGCGAAGACCGGTATAAGCGCGTCGGGGACGAGGCGGCGGAGCCCGTCTACCCCCAGGGCGTATCCCACGACTTTTCGCTTACCTATACGGAAGCCCCGGAAGGCATGTCCAACCAGGATACCAGTGCCACCCGGGTTATTGCTGTTTTGCGAAGCCCCTTAAGCGAGGATTTCACCAACCTGCAATTCCAGTACCGCACCTTCCCGGAAGGGTTGCGGGTGGAGCATTACGACGAGCAGGGCCGGCTCAGCACCATCGAGGCGGATTACGCCATCATCTATGCCCAGACGAATGTTTTTGACCTGCAGGGGCACGTGGTGATGGAGACCCACGACGGGAAGCGCCTGGAGGCCGACCAGCTTTTCTGGGACCGGAACAACGACTGGATATTTACCGAGGGCCGGTTTACCCTGACCAACCCGGAAGAGGGGACGCTCCTGAACGGGACCGGAATGGACTTTAACCGGGATTTTAGCTATTTTAACGCTCACCAGACCGGCGGCCAGATGGAAGTGCCGGAAGAAGAAGACCCATCATGATCAAGATCCTCAAGTACACCGAATACATCTACCTGATTATTGCCATAATTGCCACTTACGAGCTTTGGCAATTCTGGAATGTGGACCGCAACCGCGCCTACCTCTTCCTGTTTTTTGCCCTGGTATCCCTGGGGATGTTCCTCTTCAGGCGGCGGTACCGGAAGCGCTTTGAGAGGCGCCGGGATGAGGAGAACTCCTAACGGTTCCGGCCAGGTATGATAGCCATCATCGTCATTTCGCTTATTTGCTCGGCTTTTTTCTCGGGGATGGAGATCGCCTTTGTGTCGGCTAACCGCATCCATATTGAGATAGAGAAAAAGCAGCAGGGGCTGTTGGCGGGGGTCTTGTCGCGGCTCACTGCCAAGCCTTCCAAGTTTATCACCACGATGCTTATCGGGAACAACATCGCCCTGGTGGTGTACGCTTATTATATGGGGGAGTTGCTCATGGGCTGGTTCGGGCAGCTGCTCCCCGCGGACAATGCATTTTTGCAGGCGCTGCTCACCGATTTTGCCCTGATTACCCAGACGGTGATCTCCACGCTGATCATCCTGGTGACCGCCGAATTCCTGCCCAAGGTCCTCTTTCAGATCTACTCGAATTCCCTGCTGAAGCTGCTGGCCGTCCCGGCTTATTTTTTCTATATCCTGTTCTGGCTGCTGTCCGAGGGGGTTATGTTTATATCGGATGTCATCCTCAAGTTGCTGTTCCGGTCGGACGGGGACGAGGTGCAGATGTCGTTCACGAAGCTCGAACTCGGGGACTACATTACCGAGCAGATGGAGACCGTGGAGGAAGAAGACGAGGTGGATTCCGAGATCCAGATCTTCCAGAACGCCCTGGAATTTTCAGAGGTAAAGGCGCGGGAGGTGATGGTGCCCCGGACGGAAATCACCGCCGTGGAACTGCACGAAAGCCCCAAAAACGTCACAAAACTCTTTACCGAAACCGGGTATTCCAAAATCCTGGTCTTCAAGGATACCATCGACAACATCATCGGCTACATCCATTCCTACGAGCTGTTTAAAAGGCCCAAGACCATCAAGAGCATCCTGTTGCCAGTGGAATTCGTACCCGAAACGATGCTTATCCAGAATATCCTGAACGTCCTCACCAAGAAGCGCAAGAGCATGGCGGTGGTCCTGGACGAATACGGCGGCACCTCGGGGATCCTGACCGTGGAGGACATTATCGAGGAACTGTTCGGGGAAATCGAGGACGAACACGATTCCACGGACCTGCTGGAGGAAGTCCTGGGCGACAAGCAGTACAAGTTTTCGGCCCGGCACGAGGTGGGCTACCTCAATGAGCAATACAAACTGGAACTCCCCGAGAGCGACGAATACGGGACCCTGGGGGGGATGATCCTGAACGAAACCGGGGAGATTCCCAAGAAGGATTCCGAGATCCGGCTGGGCCGGTTTGTGTTCCGAATCCTGGAGGTGTCCAACAACAAGATCGACCTGGTGACCCTGGAGGTGCTGGATGCGGATTGACATGCTGCGGTTTACGGTTGTTTTTCCCTTTTATTATTGGTTGGAAAATGGTAATTTCGCCCACTGATTTAAACAACCCATAGCATGGCGATTTTAGAGAATATCCGCAAGCGCACCACCGTGCTCATCCTGATCATCGGGATGGCCCTGTTTGCCTTTGTCGTATCCGACGTACTGACACGGGGTGGCTTCGGTTCGGATAAAATAGGTTCGGCCGTTGGCGAAGTCAACGGGGAGCCGATATCCATAGACGATTTTCGCGCCCGGATGGAAGCGGCCGAAGGCAGTTTTGGCCCCCAGGCTACCTCCACCCAGATCGTGAATTCTATCTGGGACCAGACGGTTCGCACGGCAATCCTCGGGCAGGAATTTGAAAAACTCGGGATCGATATCCAGCAGGACCAGATCATGGACCTGATTCGGAATAACCCGAATTTTACGCAGAACCCGCAGTTCCAGGATGCAAACGGCAACTTTGACGAGGACGCCTTCCGGAATTTTATCACCGAACTGCGCGTCAACCAGCCCCAGCAATACCAAATGTGGCTCCAGACCGAAGACGCGCTTATCCAGGCAGCCAAGGAACAGACCTATTTTGACCTGATCCGGGCCGGGGTGGGGGCAACCCTCAAGGAAGGGGAGCTCGATTACCGCCTGGCCAATGACAAGGTGGATATCCGCTATGTCCGCGTTCCCTATACATCCATCCCGGACAGTACGATCTCCGTATCCAAGGAGGAGATCGCGGCCTATATTAAGGAAAACCCGAGCGAATTCAAGCAGGAAGCCGCCCGCGATTTGCGCTATGTGTATTTTGAGGAAAAAGCGAGTGCCGCGGACGAAACAGCCATTGAGGAATCCCTTCGCGCCCTGTTGGAAGACGAGGAAGAATACCGGGAGGACCTGGATTCTACCGTGGTCAACCCGGGCTTTTTGAATACCGATGACATGCTGGCCTTCCTGGATCGGAATTCGGACACCAAATACGACACTATTTATCGGGCGAAATCCGAACTGCCTACTCAATGGGCGGACACCCTGATGGCCCTGGAAACAGGCGAAACTTTTGGCCCCTACCGCGACGGGAACGCCTTTAAGGTTTCCCGGATGATGGACCGGAAGGAAAACGGCTCCGTGAAGGCGAGTCATATCCTGATTAGCTATGCGGGCGCCGAACGCGCCAACCCTTCGGTTACCCGTACCCAGGAGGAGGCCCGGGAACGCGCCGAGGAGCTCCTGGCAGAAGCCCGCCGTTCCGGCGCGCAGTTTGCCCAGCTGGCCCGCGACAACTCGGATGGGCCCTCCGCACCGAATGGCGGGGACCTGGGGTACTTCCAGGAAGGGGTCATGACCGACGCCTTCAACGATTTTGCCTTCGGGAACGCCGTAGGTACTGTTGGCCTGGTGGAAACCGAATTCGGCTATCACGTGGTTAAAGTGGACGACAAGCGGGACGTAGTCCGCCTGGCAACCCTTACCCGTGCTATTGAGCCGTCGGAAGAAACGATCAATTCGCTGTTCACCGAGGCGACGAGCCTGGAAATGGCCGTAAGCGATAGCCCGGAAACCTTCCGCAACATCGCCGAGGAAAAAGGCTACCAGGTGCGCCCGGTAAACAAAGTGCGGACCATGGATGAGAACCTGCCCGGGTTGGGCGCCCAGCGCCGGATTGTGCAGTGGGCCTTCAACAGCGATACGGAAATCGGTGATATCCGCCGCTTCGACGTAGCCGGCGGTTATGCCATCGTTCAGCTGACCGGTACGTACAAGGAGGGAACGATGAGCGTGGAGGATGCCTCCGTTCAGGTACTCCCCAAACTCCGCAAGAAGGCGAAAGCCCAACAGATCCTCGCCGCGAACCAGGGAAAAAGCATCGAGGAGATCGCCTCGTCGAATGCGGTTGCCATTTCCACGGCCACTGCACTGAACGTGAAATCGCCCACCATTCCGGGTGCGGGCCGCGAACCCCTGGTGGTGGGGATCGCTACGGTCATGGACCAGGGCGCCACTTCCGATTTGATCGAAGGGGAAACCGGGGTGTTTAAACTGGAGGTGACCGGAAAGACGGAAGCCCCGGAGCTCGACAACTACGCGCCCTATGCGAACACGCTGCGCAGCAGCCTCGGGTCGCGGGTAGCCGCGGAGGTTTACCAGGCCCTTCGCGATAAGGCGGAAATCGAGGACAACCGGTCTATTTACTACTAGGGAGCACCGGAACTTACAAAGGATACAAATCCCGCACCCGAAAAGGGCTGCGGGATTTTTTATGTGCGTACCAATTGGGCGTATCCCAGGCAGGTTTCGTAGCCCCTGGCCCGGAAATAAGTTTCGGGCGATGACCCCCCGGCGGCCAGGATAAAATCCCCGCCCCAGGCCCCCAGGCTCTTCACACTCCCGTCAAAATCCGGGAAAAGGCGTTCCCCCACCGGGCGAAGCCCCAGCCAACCGGATACCAATTCCTCATGCCGGTCCACGGCACGGCGGAAGTCTTCCAGGTCCCCGGCCGAGGCCATCGCCGCGGCCAGGCGGGACACCTCCTCCAATTCGGATGAGGGCGGTTTTCCCTGTTCCCGATAGCGGCGGATGCCTTCGCGGCTATCCTGTTTCTGGTTCAGGTAGATAAACTTCAATTGCCCGGCAAAGGGGGGATGAAATGCAGCGGGTTCCACCAACCGCCCCCCGGGCATCTGCCGGTAAAAAATCGGTCCGTCCGCAGCGGCACAGGCTATGTCATACCCGCTGCCCCCGAAGGTTTTTGCCAGCAGGTCATAGGGGTCGGCCCCGGACCATGCAGCGATGTTGGCAACCAGGGTAGAAGAAGTGCCAAGGCCCCACTTCCTGGGGAATTCCAGGTGCGTCTCCACCCGGCACCCCGCCAGTCGGTTTAAAAAACCGGGTTGCAGCGCCCCGGCTGCCTGCAGCAAATACAACAGGCGTTCCCGGGGGTCGGAAGGGAAGTCCTTTGGGACCAGGGGTTTCAGGATTTCATCCCGCGTAAAGCGCACTTCCAGCCAAACGGATCCATCCATCTCCCGGCCAATCCATTGGAGGGCGCCCCGCTCCCCGTCACGTATGCTGAGCCGCTGCCCGGGCCCGGTGGGTACTGCCAGGGCCAGTGCGCCGTCCAGGACAGCGTATTCGCCGGACAACAACAATTTCCCGTGGGCCAGGTAGTCGGTTTTCATCCGGGGTTGCGCAATTTTTTCAGGCGTTCGGTAACCGCGCTGTGGCTCACCGTATGCGTTTTAAAGTAATCGATCAGCAGGTCTTTTTCTTCCGGGCTCGCCCCTTGTTCGTTCAGGATATTCAACAGGTGCATTTTCATATGTCCGCGCTGGATGCCCACCGTAACCAGGGAGCTGAGCGCCCCGTAATTCTGTGCCAGGCCGGCCGTGGCGGTGATCTCCATGAGCTCGGGCGCCGTGGGGTTGCCGAGGATTTCCAGGGCCAGGCGGACCATGGGGTGGAGTTTGGTGAGGCCGCCCACAGTTCCCAGGGCCAGGGGCACTTCCAGCCAGAACCGGAATTCCCCCTCCGAAATATCCGCATGGCTCAGGCTCCGGTATTTGCCGCTGCGGCACGCATAGGCATGCACCCCGGCTTCCACGGCGCGGAAGTCGTTCCCCGTGGCAATTACCACGGCATCGATGCCGTTCATAATCCCTTTGTTGTGGGTCACGGCCCGGAACGGGTCGGCCTCGGCGATTTTGACGGCCTGGATCATCCGGCGGGCAAAGGTCTCCCCGTCCATCCCGTTGTCCTGACCCAGGTCGGCCACCGGGCAGCTCACCGTTGCCCGCACCCGGCAGTCCGGGACGTAGTTGGAGAGGATACTCATCAGGATTTCCAGAGGGGCCTCCTCCCCTTTGAAGCCGGGATACGTCCGGGCCTCTTTTTCCAGGGTAGTTGCAAATTGTTCCAGGCAGGAATTGATGAAATTGGCCCCCATGGCATCCCGGGTCTCAAATTCACAGTGCAATTGATAGTAGCCCGGGAGTTCCTGGCGTTTGTCCCGGAGGGCAATGGCGTGTATCCCGCCCCCGCGCCGTTCCATGTTGCGGGTCAGCCCTTCGGATTCCTGCATCAGGGCGGGCATGGCCGACTCGATAAAAGCCTTCAGGGTATTCGGGTCCCCGTTATACCGAAAGTGCACCTGCCCGACTTTCCGCGTGCCCAGGACCTGGGTCTTAAACCCGCCCCGGCTGCCCCAGAATTTCGCCGACTTACTGGCCGCAGCTACCACGGAGCTCTCCTCGATGGCCATCGGGATGGCGTACAGCTTTCCATTGATGTTAAAGTTCGGCGCTACCCCCAGGGGCAGGTAAAAATTACTCAGGGTATTTTCGATAAACTCGTCGTGGAGTTGCTGGAGCGCCGGGTCGGCATGCCAGTACGATTGGAGCAGGTCTTCGGTGGCTTCCGGGCGGGCCGTATACCGCCGGGCAATCCAGCGGATTTTTTCTTCTTTGGTAAACCGGGAGAATCCTTGTACGGGATCGGTCATGAAACAGGTGTTCTGGGGCTAAATATACGGAATCACCCTCAAAGAACGGGCGGGTTGCGGGGCGCCCGGCCGGGTTGAGAATTTGGCCCCATTCTTGTGCTTTCTGGCAAAATATTCATAAACTTGAAAGCTTATAAACTATTTCACGTTCCTATGAGATTCCGAACCGGGTTTTTACTGCTTTGGCTCTTGGCGACTCCCGCATTGCAGGCGCAGAAAAAACAAATTACCCTTGAGGACATTTGGGGAGGCACCTTCCGTACAGAGGGCCTTGAAGCGCTCCGCTCCACAAAGGACGGGCAGCACTATACCGTATTGAACCAGGACAGGGACCGGCAGGTGGCTGCCATCGACAAATACGATTACCGCACCCGCCAGCAGGTGGGCACGCTGCTGCGTACCGACCCGGCCCGGGGAATCCCGTATTTTACCGGCTACACCTTCAGTGAGGACGAAAACAAGGTGCTGATTGCCACCCAGGTGGAACCCATCTACCGGCGCTCGCGCCTGGGGGTCTACTACGTCTACGACCTGCAACAGGAACAGCTCACGCGAATCTCCGAGAGGAAAATCCAGGAACCCACCCTTTCGCCGGACGGCAGCAAGGTGGCCTACGTGGACCAAAACAACCTGTATGTCCTGCACCTGGAATCCGGGGAATTGCTGCAGGTAACCGAAGACGGGCAGCCGAATGCCATCATCAACGGGGTCACCGACTGGGTCTACGAAGAGGAGTTTGCCTTTGTCCGCGCTTTTGAGTGGAATGCGCGGGGCGATAAACTCGCCTACCTCCGGTTTGACGAACGGGACGTCCCCGAATTTTCCATGGACGTGTACGGGAGCGACCTGTACCCGTTCCCGCATCAATTCAAATACCCGAAAGCCGGGGAGGCCAACGCAGTGGTGAGCCTGCATATCCACGACCTGGATTCCGGGCAGACGCAGGACGTGGACCTGGGAGAAGCCTACTACATCCCGAGGCTCCAGTGGATGCACCACCCGGACCACCTGAGCGTACAGACCCTGAACCGCCACCAAAACCGGTTGCGCCTGCATCGCGTGGATGCCGCCAGCCTGGAAACCACCCTGCTGCTGGAGGAGACCGATGCGGCCTACGTGGACGTGACCGACAACCTGACCTTCCTCCCGGACGACCGCTTTATCTGGACCAGCGAAAAGGACGGCTATAACCATATTTACCTGCACGATACGGACGGTGCGGAACTCCGGCAGCTCACCAGCGGCCCCTGGGAAGTGACGGCCTACTACGGCTACGACGCGGACAAGGGGCGGATTTACTTCCAGTCCACCGCCGAGGGGTCCATCCTCCGGGATATCTACAGCGTTTCCGATCGGGGCCGGGGCCTGAAAAGGCTCAGCCAGGGCACCGGGACGCACCAGGCCACCTTCAGTGCCGACTTCAGTTATTTCATCGATTCGTTCAGCAATGTGGATACCCCGCCGGTGTATACGCTGCACGACGCTTCGGACGGGGAGCAGCTTGCCGAGCTGCAGAACAACCGGGAGCTCCTGGGCCGCCTGGAAGGGTTTGAAATGGCGCCAAAGGAATTCGGCACCCTCGAGGTCAACGGCTACGAACTCAATATGTATATGATCCGGCCGGCAGACTTTGACCCGGAAAATAAATACCCGCTTTTTATGTTCCAGTACAGCGGCCCGGGCTCCCAGCAGGTGGCCAACCGCTGGCACGGGAGCAACGACTACTGGCACCAGATGCTCGCGTCCGAAGGGTATATTATCGCTTGTGTGGACGGGCGGGGTACCGGCCTCAAGGGGCGGGACTTCAAAAAAATCACCCAGAAGGAACTCGGGAAGTACGAGGTGGAAGACCAGATCGCTGCCGCAAAGTTGCTGAGCGAGCGGCCATACATCGACCCGGACCGCACGGGGATCTGGGGATGGAGTTACGGCGGGTTTATGTCTTCCAACTGTATCCTGAAGGGCAACGAGACCTTTGAACTGGCCATCGCCGTGGCCCCGGTAACCAGCTGGCGGTTTTACGACACCATCTATACGGAGCGCTACATGCAGACCCCCCAGGAGAACCCGGGCGGGTATGACGAGAATTCCCCCTTGTTTTTTGCAGACCGGCTGAAGGGGGACTACCTGTTGGTGCACGGTTCGGCCGACGACAACGTACACGTGCAGAATACGATGCGTATGATCGAGGCGCTGGTCCAGGCGAACAAGCCATTTGAGTGGGCCATCTATCCGGATAAGAACCACGGGATTTACGGGGGGAATACCCGCCTCCACCTCTATAACAAGATGACTCGATTTGTTTTGGAAAACCTGTAGAAAAACTAACCGATAACCAACCCGCATATGGAAACACGCGCCGAATTCATGGAAGAGAAGCAGCTCTTCGGACACCCCAAGGGCCTATTTTACCTCTTCTTCGCCGAACTTTGGGAACGCTTCAGTTTTTACGGGATGCGCGCCCTGCTCACCCTGTATATGGTCAACGTCATTTTCGAAGCGCTGGCCGAGAGGGACTACGCGGCGGCGGCCGTTTATTCCAGCTACGGATCGCTGGTGTACGCCTCCACGGTCATCGGCGGGCGGATTTCCGATACGATCCTCGGGATGCGACGCTCCATATTCCTGGGGGGTATCCTGATGGCCCTCGGGCATTTTGTACTCGCGGTGGAACACAATGTTGCCTTTTACCTGGCGCTGGCCCTGATCGTCGTGGGGAACGGGTTTTTTAAGCCGAATATTTCCACCTTCGTCGGTTCGCTCTACAAGGACGGGGACCCGCGGAAGGACTCCGGCTTTGTCATTTTTTATATGGGGATCAACATCGGCGGCTTCGTTGCCCCGCTGCTTTGCGGTTGGCTGGGCAGGGAGTTCGGCTGGCACTACGGCTTCGGCCTGGCCGGGATCGGGATGTTGACGGGCCTGATCTTTTTCTGGAGCGGGATCCGGAAAAACGTCTTCGGGGACAAGGGGCGCGCCCCGGACCCGGCGGCGCTGGAGAAACGCCTGATTGGCCTGCCCCAGAAAACGATGGTGCCTCTGATCGCGGCCCTCTCAGCCCCGGTCGTGGCCATGTTGCTGGCATTTTACCGGCCCCTTGGGGAGGCGGGGACCCTGCTGGAAGACCAGAACATCGTAAATATCATCTTCAAGGGCATCGCCATTTTTATCCTCGGTTACCTGGGGCTGATCATGTACCGGGCCACCCTGGATGAGCGCAAAAAATTGTTTATGGCCGTGCTGATCACCTTGTTCATGACTATCTTCTGGGGGTTCCATGAGCTCTCCGGTAGCGTGATTACGTTATTCGCGGATCGGAATGTCAACCTATCGGTTATCGACGCGGCCCAGACAAACGCCCTGAATTCCATGTGGATCATTATCCTGTCCATCCCCATATCCATGCTGTTTACCTGGCTGTCCAAACGGAACCTGAATCCGCGGACGCCCTATAAATTCGGTCTCGGCCTCGCCTTTGCCGGAATCAGTTTTTACATCCTGGCCCTGAGCGGGGGCAGTGCGGACGAAAACGGGATGGTGCCCTTTTCCTACCTGCTGATCATGTACTTCCTGATCTCGGTAGGGGAGCTCTTTATGTCGCCCGTAGGCCTATCCAAGATCACCGACCTCTCCCCCAAGCGCATCGTGGCCTTTATGATGGGGGTCTGGTTCCTCTCCTCGGCGTTTGCCTTCCAGGTAGTGGGCTTTATCGGGAAACAACTCGCCATCGAAAGCGACGACCCGGATGTCCGCGGATTGGAAACCCTGGATGTTTACACCGGCGGCTTTGAGCTGATTGCCATGTATGCCCTGGGGGCTGCAGCTATCGTCCTGGTAACCGCCCCGCTGATGAAGCGGTTGATGGGGAACGTCCACTAGCTACTTGCGGTTGATGGGTCACGTCCACTGGGCACCCCAGGGATTGCGGGGTATCGGAATGCAGGACACCGCGTTACCGGATGCTGCCTTACGGGATAGCGCTTCGGTACGCCCCATGCAACGCCGTGTTGTGGAAGGGGATTCCCCGTTTCCTGCAACTCGCTTCCCAGCGATTGATGGTACTCCGGTAATTGCTGCCGTCTGCAATGACCTGGCGGGGTTGTAAGTCGTCCAGGAGCTGCCCCGGACGGACCGCGGGCGAACCGGTCAGCAGCACGATATGGGGTGGCGCCCCCGTACCCTGGTACCGCCCCGTACTGTCTACCACCCGCAGTCGCAGCCGGCCGATCTGAAACTGCGGGCAGAGGCTGTCCCCGAGTACCTGCCGGAGGCGTTCCCCGGTGGAGAAATCCGAGAGAAACCCTTCCCAGGCCTTTAGGTTGTTCGAAAAGATACGCGCTTGCGCCCCCTGCCGGAGTATCAGGGCGCTTTCCCCGAACCGGTGGGGGATGAGCCATTCCTGTTGTCGCCCGCTGTGCCAGCCGGCCCCTACGCTGTAAACCTGCAGGGCCAGCAGCAGGGCCCCTGTTCGCTTCAGCCACCGCAGATCACGGCTGCGGGCCCATGTGCCCAGGGCAACCAGGGCGGCCAGGCTCAGGGCCAGTTGCACCCCGTCCCAGGGAATTTCCGTAATCAGAAAACCTTCCTGACCACCCACCCAACGGACCACCCCGTTAAAGAGACCGAAGAAGCGGTCTGCACCCCAGGCCACCCAATCGGGCAAAGGGGAGTAGCTGGCCAGCCCCAGCAGGAGGAAACCGCTGGCGAGCACCACGCCCATGACGGGTATAAGCAACAGGTTGGACAACCAGAAAAGTGCGGGGAACTGGTGGAAATAATAGAGGCTCAGGGGGAGTACGCCGAGTTGGGCGGCCCCGCTGACGCAGAGCAGCTGGCCGATCTTCCTTCCCGCCCCGCGTTTCACCGGCCAGGACCTGTAGAGCCACGGGTAGAGGGACAGGATGGCCCAGACGGCCAGGAAACTCATTTGGAACCCGGCCTGGAACAGCCAGAGCGGCTCGATCAGCCCGAGCATCACCAGGGCTGCCAGGGCCAGGAAATGCAGGCTGTCTGCCTGCCGGTTGATCAGAAGTGCATAGGAGACGACGGAGCACATGACCGAGGCCCGAACCACGGAGGGCCCGAAACCGGCGAGGGCGGCATACCCCCACAGCATGCCGAGGCCCAGCAGGAAATGGGGCCGGCGCCCCCCGGGCAATCGGCGCAGCGGCCACAACAGCCAACTGCACAGGGCTGCCACCAGGCCCACATGCAACCCGGAGACGGCCAGCAGGTGAACCGCGCCGGCGCGCTGGTAGGCCCCGTAGAGGTCCTGGTCCAGGCCGGATCGGTCGCCGAGGATCAGGGCGCGGATCAGCCCGGCGACCTCCGGGTGGAAGCCCGCAGCTCCCAGGCTTTCGATCAGGCGGTGGCGGAGGCGGGCAACTGTTCGTCCAAGACTACCCGCGCCCCGGGGGTTCGCCGGGAGTACACGGCTCCCGGCATCCGGCCGGAACCGCCCGTGGATTCCGCGGGTCCGCAAATAGGCGGCAAAGTCAAATTGGTGCGGGTTGCGGGCCGGAGGTACAGCTTCCGGTTTCCCATAGGCCAGCAGGGTGGCCGCGGGTTCCCACTTCGCGAGCGTGTCGGAAACAGGTGCCTGCAAGAGGATCCGGCCGTGACAGGGCTTCCCGTCCCGGGCTACCACAGACCCTTCCCAGCGCTGGTAAAAGGCCGTAGGCCGCAGGGGTTCCCGGAGGCGGATTTTCCAGAGGCCGGGGGTTTCCCAATCGGCATGCACATAGTGCCCGGGTTGTTTTTCCGGCATCCGGCCGGTGGCCACCCACCCGCCAAAGCAGTAAAAGGCCAGGACGGCCAGACCCGGAAAAGCCGGCGGGGGCCAACGGTGTTTCAATATCCAGGCGGTAGATAGCAGGATCAGGGAGGTGCCCAGGAGGGTGGCGAAATCCGGGAGGGAATCGGGCTGAAAAAGCCTAGCAGTGACGATTCCCCCGCACATCCCAAGGGCCAGAGTGACCGATGGGGTGCGCCAGGCGTTCATTTCAGAAGACGCGGGTTGCTTTTACAAAGGCGTAATTCCAGAACCCTTCCCGGAGGGAGGATACAATGACCCCCCTGGAGGAGGTGGAGTGGATGAATTTCACATCGTCCCCTGCCACTTCCACAACAAGGCCCACGTGGTTGATCTTCCCACCCCGGCGGGTCGTTTTAAAAAAGAGCAGGTCGCCCTTTTGCAGCTGGGGTACCCGGACGCGGCGGCCCTGGTCGGCCATATCCCGGGAAACCCGGGGGAGCGGGACGTTGTGTTGCTGGAAGGCCACATAGAGCAGGCCGGAGCAGTCCATGCCCTTGCGGGTGGTGCCGCCATACCGGTACCGGGTTCCCGTATAGGAGAGCGACGTGCGAACGACGGCTTCGGCGGGTCCCGCAGCCGGGAGGCCGGGTTCCGCTTCGCCGGAGAAATCCCCCGGGGGCTCTTCCTCATGGGCTGTATGCGGGGCGTTTTCCGCAGCGGTTACGGAAACGGAGGGCCGTTCTTCGGCGTAGGTCGTTTTCTTTTTGACTACGCCGCAGCTCCCGAGCAAAAAAGCCAAAAGGCCTGCGGTAACGAATTGCCTCATGCGGAAATAACGGGGTTTGGTACCACTAAATTATATAAAACCGCGGAATGCTTCCACTGCGGGGGGGAATCCGCCGGCAATCTAGGTCTCCCGGCTGAAATTTACAATCAGTTCGGCTGCCTGCACGCTGGCCCCCGGCCCGCCGAGTTTCTCGCGCAGTTGCCCATAGGCCTTTAATTGGCTTTCCCTGCCCGGGCCCTTCAGGATGTTCCTGAGGGCCGCGGCCAGTTTTTGCGGTTCCAGTTCATGCTGGATGAGTTCCGGGACCACTTCCCGGTCCATGATCAGGTTGACCAGGGAGATATATTCCAGTCGGATCAGCCGCCGGGCGATCTGGTAGGAAACCCACCCGCCTTTGTAGCAGACCACCTGGGGGACCCCCAGCAAGGCGGTCTCCAGGGTGGCTGTACCGCTGGTGACCAGGGCGGCATGGGCGTGTTGGAGGAGCGGATAGGTCTGATCGCGGATCAGGGTGGCCCCGGTTGTCAGGTAGGGCTCGTATTGTTCCGCCTCCAGACTCGGCGCCCCGGCAATTACACACTGGTAATCCGGGAATTCGGGAATGACGGCCATCATCACCGGGAGGATCTTCTCTATTTCCTGTTTCCGGCTGCCCGGAAGCAGCGCCAGGATCGGTCGTTCCGGGTCCAGGTTGTTCCGTTTTCGGAAGGCAGCCGGGTCGGGGTCGGGCAGCCCTTCCATCGCATCGATGAGCGGGTGGCCCACAAAATGCACCGGGATCCCGTGCTTCTCCTCGTAAAAGGGTTTTTCAAAAGGCAGGATCGCGTAGATATGGTCGATGTCCCTGCGGATCTTCTTTACCCGGCCTTCCCGGGAGGCCCATACCTGAGGAGCGATGTAGTAGTGCGTCCGGAAGCCGTTTTCCTTGGCCCAGCGTGCAATCCGGAGGTTGAATCCGGAGAAGTCGATGAAGATCAGCGCGTCGGGCCGGAACCGGGCAATGTCCTTTTTGCAGAATGCGATGTTCCGGAAAATGGCCGGCAGGTGCCGGAGCACTTCCAGAAAGCCCATAAAGGAGAGCTCCCGGTAATGGCGGACCAGCGTCCCGCCCGCCTGTTCCATGCGGTCGCCCCCCCAGCACCGGATATCCGCTTCGGGATCCCTGGCGCGGAGGCCGCGGATGAGGTTGGAACCGTGCAGGTCCCCGGAAGCTTCCCCTGCGATGATGTAATATTTCACGACTAGGATATCTTGTAATAGAGGATCACCAGGGCGGTGACTACCGTTGCCATCAGCACGCCGCGGGCGCGGTAATCGCGCCTCAGGCGCAGGAAGCCGAAAAATGCGGCCAGGTTCAGGATGGCCCCCAGGGCCAGCAGGCTGCCCACGTGCCCCTGTGCTACGGCGGCCTTATAGGTTTCAGTAATCCCGAGGTCCGAGAAGAGCAATATATAGAGCAGGACCCCCAGTACATTGGCGATGATCCCGACGGCAAATCCGATGGCTATTTCCTTGCGTTTATTCATAGAGTTTCCAGTTGCTGATGGGTTGGATGGCATGGTGGGCGGTCAGGTCGAATTGAACGGGGACCACGGAGACCAGGTCGTGGGCCAGGGCCCATTCGTCCGTATCCTCCCCCTTATCGAGCAATTCAAACTCGCCGGTAAGCCAGTAGTAGTCCTTGCCGTTTGGGTTCGTCCGTTTGTCGAAGCGCTCTTTCCAGTTGGCCCGGGCCTGCCGGCAAACCCGGATGCCCCTGGGCGGGACGCCGTTGGTTGCCGGGATATTCACATTGAGCACCACCCCGTCCGGGAGCCCGTTCTTCAGGGTTTCCGCTGCAATGGTTTTAACCGCTTCCGCACAGGGCTTAAAATCGGCTTCCCAGGAGTAATCGCAAAGCGAAAAGCCGATGGCCGGCACCCCTTCGATCCCCGCCTCGATGGCCGCACTCATCGTGCCGGAATAGATGACATTGATGGAACTGTTAGACCCGTGGTTGATCCCGCTGACGCAGAGGTCGGGCCTGCGGGGCAGGATTTCCTGCAGGGCGAGCTTGACGCAATCGGCCGGGGTCCCGCTGCAGCTGAACTCCCTGGGAGCCCCCGCTTCCCGGTCGATCACCACTTTTTTGGAATAGAGCGTATTGTCCAGGGTGATGGCATGCCCCATACCGGATTGCGGGCTGTCCGGGGCTACAACCACTACCTCGCCCAGGCCGCTCATATACCGGATGAGGTGGCGCAGGCCGGGGGCCGTGATTCCATCGTCATTGGTTACTAATATGAGCGGTTTGGGCATGGACTATACTTTATCTGGCAAAAATACGTTTTTCAAACATAGAACTCCCAGCACCCCCGTTAACAAAAAATTAGCGGCGCGCATCCTGACTGGCATGGTTTTTTCTGTATCTTAGGGAGTTCAATGACCGAAAAAACGGGGGGTTGTGCATTTTCCATGCCTTTTCCCCGGTAAAAAAAATGACATAGATGAAAAGGAATTTCCTGCTTGCTTTCCTGGTTCCCCTGATTGCAGTTGCATCCTGTAGTTTTACCAGTAAATCTTTTGAATCGGACGACAAGGACAAACTGCTCCTGGACCTGATTACCTACGTACTCGAAAAAGGGCATTACGAGCCCAAAGACATCAATGACGACTTCTCGGTGAGCGTCTACGAGGATTTTATCGACGTACTCGACCCTACAAAACGCTACTTCCTGGAGTCGGACATCGCGGAATTCGAACAGTATAAATTCCAGATAGACGACCAGATAAAGAATACGGACATCAGCTTTTTCAACCTGGTGTACCAGCGGCTCATGGAGCGCATGCAGGATGCCCGCAACATGTACGGGGAACTGCTGGACGAGCCCTTCGATTTTACGGCGGACGAATCCATTGAAATCGACTACGACAAGCAGGAATACGCAGCTTCGGAGGCGGAGATGCGGGAGCGTTGGAGAAAGCAGCTGAAATACGCGGCCATCGGCACCTACGATTCAAAAATCAGCCTGAGTGCCGAGGCGGGTGACGGTGAAGGTGCGATTTCGCCCGAGGAGGCCGAGAAGGAAGCCCGGGAATCCACCCGCCAGACCCTGGACGAATATTTCGACTTTGTTGAAGACCTGGAACGCAAGGACTGGTTTGTACAATACCTCAATACGATCGTGGACGAATTCGATCCGCACACCTATTACTTCGCCCCGGAAGACAAAGAGCGTTTCGACGTCAGCATGTCCGGGAAGTTCGAGGGGATCGGGGCCCGGTTGCAGCAAAAGCCCGAAGGGGCCAAGATTGTGGAGATCATCTCCGGCGGGCCGGTCTGGAGGGACCAGCGCCTGGAAGTGGGGGATGAAATCCTCAAGGTAGGCCAGAAAGACGAGCCCCCGGTGAATATCGTCGGCATGCGCCTGGACGATGCCATCAAACTCATCAAGGGCCCGAAAGGGACCGAAGTGGTGTTAACCGTCAGGAAAGTGGACGGCACTGTGGAAGAAGTGACCCTGGTACGGGATGTGGTGGAACTGGAAGAATCCTTTGCCAAGTCTTCTACCGTCATCAAAGACAACCGGAAGTACGGCCTGATCAACCTGCCGAAGTTCTATGTGGATTTTGAGGATTACAACGAGCGGAACGCGGCCACCGATGTCGCCCGCGAAATTGAGCGTCTCAAGGAAGAAGGGGTGGAAGGCCTCGTGCTGGACCTCCGCGACAACGGCGGCGGCTCCCTGAAGACCGTGGTGGAAATGGCCGGCCTGTTTATCAAGGATGGCCCCATTGTACAGGTGCGCTCTTCTGCCCGCGACAAAGAAATTTATGAGGACCGGGACGAACGGATCCAGTGGGACGGCCCCCTGGTGATCCTGGTGAACGAATTATCGGCCTCTGCCTCCGAAATCCTGGCAGCTGCCATGCAGGATTACAAGCGGGCCGTGGTGATCGGCAGCAAACAGACCTTCGGCAAGGGGACCGTTCAGAACGTAATCCCCCTGGAAAACATCGTCCGCAGCAACGAGCACGGCGACCTGGGGGCCATTAAGCTGACCACCCAGAAATTCTACCGCATCAACGGCGGCTCTACCCAGTTGGAAGGCGTCAAGAGCGACGTGGTGGTTCCGGACCGCTACAGCTACATCGACCTGGGCGAACGCGACCAGCAGAATCCGCTCAAGTGGGATAAGATCAGCCCGGCCAATTACGAACCCTGGGAGGGGTATATCGATTACGAGGAAACCATTGCCCGTTCGGCGGCGCGTATGGCAGCTCACCCGCAGATTGCCCTAATCGAGGAAAACGCCCGTTGGCTGAAGGAACAGCAGGAAGAAACCGTGGTGCCCCTCAGCATCGCGGACTACCGCAAGCGGGAAGAGAAAAACAAGGAGCGTTCCCAGTATTTCCGCAATAATATGAAATACGACTCCAAGCTCACCTTCAGTTCACTGAAATACGAGCAGGAGCTCTTTACCCAGGATTCCGTGCTTCGCGAAAAACGCGACCGCTGGCACCAGAACCTCGCCCGGGACGTCTACGTGGAGGAGGCCATCAATGTGCTGGAAGACCTCAAGTTAAACCACTTCAAGAAGGATAAACTGGCCAGTCGCCTGGACGACTGATGCAGTTGATAAATAAGAAGAAGCCCCGGTGCATGGCGCGCCGGGGCTTTTTTTATGCCGGGTTTTTGAGCCGGGAGGCAAAAAGATCCCGCAGTTTCCGCATTTTCGGGTCGATGACTACCCGGCAATAACCCAGCTCGGGGTTCCGCCGGTAGAAATCCTGGTGTTCCGGATCTGCTTCGTAGAAATTGGAAAGGGGAGAGACCTCCGTGACGATTGGGTCGTCGAAGTACTGCTGCATTTCGGCAATCACTCCCCGTGCCACTTGCTCCTGTTCGGCATCGTGGAAGAAGACCACGGAGCGGTACTGGGTTCCCCGGTCGGCCCCCTGCCGGTTCAGGGTTGTCGGGTCGTGGGTGCTGAGGAAGACCACCAGCAGGTCCCGGAAGGATATTTCCTCCGGGTTAAAACGGACCCGGACAACTTCGGCATGCCCCGTCAGGCCGGAGCACACTTCCCGGTACGTCGGTTTTCCGGGGACCGTCCCGCCGCTGTAGCCGGATACTACCGATTCCACCCCCCGCAATTCCTGGAATACCGCCTCGATACACCAGAAACATCCGGCACCCAGCGTGGCTTCCTGCAATGATTTAGTCGGCATCACCAGCTGATTTATCCAGCTCTAAGGCCAGGGAATTGATGCAATACCGCAAGCCGCTGGGGGGCGGCCCGTCAGGAAACACGTGCCCAAGGTGCGCCTCGCAGGTGTTGCAACGCGCCTCCACCCGGACCATGCCAAAAGAGGTGTCCCGGATATACCGTACGGCATGCTCCTGCACCGGCTGGGTAAAACTCGGCCAGCCCGTCCCGGAATCAAACTTGATGGTGGAGTCGAAAAGCGGGGTGCCGCAACAAACACAACGGTACATACCCGGGTCATGGGCCGTGCAGAGTTCTCCGGAATGGGGTGCCTCGGTCCCATGCGCCCGGGTAATCCGGTACTGTTCCGGCGTCAGTTGCGCTTTCCACTCGGCATCCGATTTTACGACGCTGCGGTCCGGTTCCGGGTTGCCTTTGGTGGCGAAATGGATGATGTCTTTCCAGGTAAGTGCCATGTATGCTTTGTATTTGATAGTTGCAGGTGCCCGAATTGGTCGGTATCGGACGGATTCCCTTACGCCCGTACAGCCTGAAGCTGCAAATTACCCTAAATTTGGTGCATGTCCCTGACCCAACGGCAAAAAAACCGGCTGATCTATTCCGGGTTGATGCTCCTGTGCCTGGTGGGCTTCTGGTGGTTCGAGAATTTCTACACCGAAGATCCGTATCCATCCCCACCCGGGAGCGCCACGGCCCCGGCATTCCGGGAAGCCTGGCTTCCTTCGGGGGCAAACGGGGAGCGCATCCGCCACGACCATTACCTGCTGGAATACGCCGAAAGCTACGAACAGGCGGCCTGGGTGGCCTATGTCCTGGATCCGTCCCACCTGACGGACGACGACCGGGACCGCCCGTATTTTGTAGAGGACCCAGAGGTTTCCACCCATTCGGCCGACTGGCGGAATTACCGGGGTTCCGGGTACGACCGCGGCCACCTGTGCCCGGCCGGAGACCGGCGCTATTCCCTGGCGGCGTACAACCAAACCTTTTATACGAGCAATATCAGTCCGCAAAACCGGGAATTCAATGCCGGGACATGGAATGAACTGGAGATGCAGGTACGCCGCTGGTGCCGTCGCTACGGCCGGTTATACGTCCTGACGGCCGGGGTGCTGGAACCCGGCTTGGACCGGATTGGCGAAGAAGGGGTGGCGGTGCCGCGCAGTTTTTATAAAATTGTGGCCCGCGAGGGGTCGGACGGCCCGGTTGTGGTCGCCTTTTTAATGCCCAATCAGCCCCTTGAGGGCCCGTTGCAGAAATTTACGGTCCCGGTAGACCGCATCGAAGCGATTACCGGACTCGATTTCTTCCAGGGGCTCCCGCCGGAATTGCAGGAAAGCCTTGAATCGCGTATGGGTGCAAAAGATTGGGAATTCCGGTAACAGCGGGGTTTCCACGCCGCAAAACACCCGGGCCACTCAGGACCACTCCTTGAGACGATTGGCGTCGAGCCGGAGGAAAATAAACAACAGGATGGTGAATCCGATGAGCCCGGACCCCCCGTAGCTGAAAAACGGCAGGGGGATCCCGATGGTTGGCAGCACCCCGATCACCATGCCGATATTGATAAAATAGTGGATCAGCAGGATGGAGATCACCCCGTAGCCGTACATCCGGCTAAAGGGGTTTTTCTGTCGTTCCGACAAGTAGACCAGCCGCAACAGCAGGATGGTGAAGAGGATCACCACTGTGGCCGTGCCGATAAAGCCCCATTCCTCGCCTACCGTGGTGAAAATATAATCGGTGTGCTGTTCAGGAACGAAATCGCCCTTGGTCCGGGTGCCCTCCAGGAACCCCTTCCCGAAAAACCCGCCGGATTCGATGGCCTTCTCGGACTGGTACGTATTGTAACCGATGGTTTTGCGGATTTCCTCGAGTTTGTCGGGGTCTTTTTCCAGGCGCAACCAGAGGCTGAAACGGTCGCGGTGCCGTTGTTCGAACACGTTCTCAAAAACGAAGTTTACGGAGAGGGAGAGGACGATGGCGGCTGCATAGACGCCAACCAGCGGGAAGACCGGTACCTTCAGAGACGGCTTTTTCACCATGAAGAACCCGATGATCAGTAATGCCAGGCCGATAGCCACCCACACGGTGCCGAACATGAGCGTGCAGACAAATACGAGGATGGCTGCCAGGGCCAGGCCCAGGTAGCCGAGCGGCAGGCCCTCCCGGAACAAAACAAAGACGAGGGAGAAGAATACCAGGGCGCTTCCGGGGTCGGGTTGCGGGATAATCAGCAGGGCCGGGATGGCGATGATCAGCAGGGCAAACAACTGGTGCCTGCGCTGCTTGATGTCCGTCTGGATATCGCTCAGGTATTTGGCCAGGGCCAGGGCGGTGGCGGCCTTGGCGAGTTCGGAAGGCTGCAGGTTGAAGAAGCCCAGGTTGTACCAGGAGGTGGCGCCTGCAATGGTTTTTCCAAACACGAACAGGCCCAGGAGCAGTACCAGGGAGACCACATAGAATACGCTGGAGAACCGTTCGTAAAAACTGGCCTCCAGGGCCATGATAACGGGGATGATCCCCAGGGAGAGGAGGATAAAGACCATTTGCTTGCCGTACAACTGGCCCATATCGAAAATCGAGCTCTCGGTTTCGTTAAATGTGCTGGAATAGATGTTCACCCAGCCGATGGCCACCAGGAGCAGGAACAGGAACACCGTCAGCCAGTCTACCCTCCGGAGGGCCCCGCTACCAGACATATTCGTTGATCTCAAATTCCTCCCCGCTGTACGGCTTGGCGTATTCGTGCTCCAGCGTCTTCTCGAGCATCCGTTTTTCCAGGTCCGTCCGGCTGATTTCGCCCTTGAGGTATTTTTCGATCAGCAGGGAGGCGATGTGGCCGGCATAGCGCGCCCCGTAGTACCCGTGTTCTATGTAGACGGCCAGGGCAATTTTTGGATTGTCCACCGGGGCAAAGGCGACGAAAATGGAGTGGTCGGTGAGCTGGGTCCGCACCCCGTCTATTTTTGTGTAGTTCTCTACAGTCCCGGTTTTCCCGGCGATGTCCACCCCCGGGATTCTCAGCCATTTGGCCGTGCCTTTTTCGTAGACGTCTGCCATCCCCCGGATCACCGGTTCAAAATGCTGGGGGTCGATTGTCGTGTAATGTTTTTCGGTGAATTTCGGGATATCGATGGACTGCCCCCCCACTGCCTTGATCAGATGGGGCGTGTAAAACCAGCCGCGATTCGCAATGGCCGCGGTCATGTTGGCCAGTTGGATGGGCGTGGCAGCTACCTCGCCCTGCCCGATGGAGTTGGAAATGATATAGGTGGAACTCCACCTTCCGTCCCCGTACACCCGGTCGTAGTATTCCTTGTTGGGAATCCGTCCCCTCGCCCCGGTGGGGAGGTCGTACCCCAAAAAGTCCCCGAGGCCGAAGCTCCTCATATGCTTCTCCCAGACGTCCATGGCGGCATCCGTGGTTTCGAAATTGTCGTAGAATTTCCGGAAGGTCCCCGCAAAATAGGCGTTGCAGGATTTGTAGATGCCGCTATTCATCGTCCGCAGGCCACCCCCGCAGTGGCACCCCCGCAACTTGTTGCCCACGTAAAAGCCGTTGTAGCACCGGAAGGTGGTTTCCGGGGAAATCACCCCTTCCTGCAGGGCGACCAGCGCATTGAGGGTCTTAAACGGCGACCCGGGCGAGGGTTGCGCCAGGATGGCCCGGTCCCAGGTAGGCTTGGAGATGGTGTCGTAATGCAGGGCGCTGTAATTCTTGGAGCGCTCCCGTCCCACCAACAGGGCGGGGTCGTAGGTAGGCCCGGAAATCAGGGCCAGGACTTCGCCCGTGGCGGGTTCGATGGCGACGATGCCGCCCCGCTTGCCGTTCATCAGGCGTTCCCCGTATTCCTGCAACTGCTTGTCCAGGGTAATGCGGATTTCCGTACCCGGCTGGGGCAGCGTATCCAGCGCCCCGTCCTTGTAAGGGCCGATCTCCCTGTTAAACCGGTCTTTCTGGATGACTTTTACGCCTTTACGGCCGCGCAGGATTTCCTCGTATTGTTTCTCGATGCCGGTCCGCCCCGTGAGTTCGCCCTGTTCGTAATACGGGTTCTTTTGCAGGTCCCATTCGTTGACCTCGCTGATATACCCGAGTACATTGGCCGCAGCCTTTGTCCGATAGTCCCTCAGGGAGCGCTTCTCGATGTAGAACCCCTTGTATTTCCGCATCTTTTCCTGCAGCCCGGCATAGTCCTCCTTAGACAACTGGGGCACCATTACCGAGGGCAGGCGGGGAGAGTACACCCGGGCCTTTTCCAGCTGGGAGACAAACCGATCCCGGTCGATTCCCAGCAGGGAGCAGAATTCCAGGGTATCCAGGGGCTCCACCTCCCGGGGGATCACCATCACGTCATACGCGGGCTGGTTGGCCACCAAAAGCTCGCCGTTCCGGTCGTAGATGTAGCCCCGTTCCGGGTAGTCGTATACCACCTTGATGGCCGGGTCTTCCAGGATCTGGTCCGGGGAAAAACGGAAAAGCTGCAAATAGGACAGCCTGCCGATAAAAGTCAGCCCGATCAGGATAATGATGGAAGACAGAACCAGCTTCTTCATCTTCGGCGGATGCGGTTATTAATTAGTATCTATTGCGGGTGGCAGCGAGGTTTCGGATCACTCCCTTCGGATGGCAAACAAAGTTGCCAGCAACACCGAGAACACGAACGTGCTGAGCCCCGTGAGAACCACCCGTTTCAAAATTAACAGCAAATTCGACAAACTAAAAATTTCGAACGCAAAGAATACCAGGTGGTGTACCACTACCAATAACGCTAAAAACGTGAATTGTTGTACCCGGGTGGAGTTGGAAAGGCGGAAATTCTGGAATTCCATGTTGACCCCGAAAACAAACCGCATGAGCGGATATCGGAGGAAGGCCGTTGTCAGGGCGGCAATCGTATGCAGGGCCATGGTGTCCGAGAACAGGTCTACCGCAAAGCCCAGCAGGAAGGCGGCCAGTACGAGCGTGGTGCGGTTTTCCCGGACGGGGTACCAGTAGAGGAACAGGACATAGACCATCGGATTGACATACCCGAAGAGGTTCATGCGGTTAAAGACCAGTACCTGGACCAGGACCAGCGCAATGAATCGGATACCGGTAAGCAGGTAGTTATAAGTCATTGGCCACGTCGGATTCCAGTTGGAGGATTTCATCCCGATCCCGGTTGCGGATCAGGTAGACTTGTTTCAGGTTGGTCATGTCGTTGAACAGCCGGACGTCAATCTGGTAAAAGCTCTGCGATTCGGTCAGGGAGAATGCCTCGATGGTGCCGATCGGGATGTTTTCCGGGAAGATACTCGACATGGCCCCGGTGACAATCGTATCCCCTTCGCGAAGCGGCACCAAACGGGGGATGTCCTCGAGTTGCACGAGTTGGTAATCCCGGCCGTCCCAGGTCAGCGAGCCAAAGTAATCCGTCCCGGCGATCTTGGCGTTGATATTCGATTTGGCATTGAGGATACTCTGAACCGAGGCGTAGTTCCTGCTGGCTTTTTCCACAATCCCGAGGATGCCCCGGGAGGTGATCACCCCCATGTCCTGGGAGACGCTGTCCGAGCGCCCCTTGTCGATGGTGATGTAGTTGTTCGCCTCGGAATAGCTGTTTTTGATGATGGAGGCAGTCATCACCTGATAGTGTAATTCGGCAGTATCCAATTCCATGGAATCCCGGGTTTCGGTATTGAACAACAGCATGCGCAACCTGCGGTTCTCCTCCAGGAGCTTGTCGTTCTCCTGCTCCAGCCCAAAGTAATCCGTCACGGAGTTGGAGGCATTGTAAACCGACCCGGTGAGCCAGTTGGCCGAGTTGAAGTATCGGGAACGGTGCAGGGCGTTGTTTTGAGCGGTTAGCAAAAGGGCTACAGCCAGCAGGAACAGGTAAAGCAGGGAGGATCGGTTCCGGAGGATGAAATTGATTATCCGCTGCATGCTGCTTTATTGAACTGCCGGGGCCCGGCCCCGGCCCGTTTTATTTGATGAGGATGCTTTTGTAGCGCTCCAGGTTTTTCAGGGCGATCCCGGTGCCCCGGACCACGGCGCGGAGCGGGTCCTCGGCAATGTAGACCGGCAGGTCCGTTTTCTGGGAAAGCCGCCGGTCGAGCCCGCGGAGCATCGAACCGCCACCTGCCAGGTAGATCCCGGTGTTGTAGATATCCGCCGCCAGCTCGGGCGGGGTTTGCGACAGGGTTTCCATCACGGCGTCTTCCACACGCAGGATCGACTTGTCGAGCGCCTTGGCGATTTCCCGGTAGGAAATCGATACCTGTTTGGGTTTCCCGGTCAGCAGGTCGCGGCCCTGTACGGACATCTCGTCCGGGGGCGACTGCAGGTCTTCCGTAGCCGACCCGATTTGGATTTTAATGTTCTCGGCCGTGCTCTCCCCCACATAGAGGTTGTGCTGCGTCCGCATGTAATAGATAATGTCGTTGGTAAAGACGTCCCCGGCAATTTTAACCGATTTGTCGCAGACGATCCCCCCGAGGGCAATCACGGCAATTTCGGTGGTCCCCCCTCCGATGTCGACGATCATGTTCCCCTTGGGCTGCATGATATCCAGTCCGATCCCGATGGCAGCCGCCATGGGCTCATGGATCAGGTAGACCTCCTTGCCGTTGACCCGCTCGGCGGATTCTTTGACGGCGCGCATCTCCACTTCGGTAATCCCCGACGGGATACAGATAACCATGCGCAGGGCAGGCGGGAACCATTTCTTCTTCAGGGCCGGGATGTTCTTGATGAACATATTGATCATCTTCTCCGAGGCGTCAAAATCGGCGATAACCCCGTCCTTGAGCGGCCGGATGGTCTTGATGTTCTCATGGGTTTTCCCCTGCATCATGTTCGCCTCTCGGCCCACTGCGATGATTTTCCCGGAAATCCGGTCCCGGGCCACGATGGAGGGGCTGTCCACCACCACCTTGTCGTCGTGTATGATCAGGGTGTTGGCGGTACCGAGGTCAATGGCTATTTCCTCGGTCAAGAAATCAAAAAAACCCATTGGCTAGCTGTTTGGTTTCCCGTCGAACGGGCAAATTTTATCGATAAAAGTAGTAAAATTAATGCTTAAAATGACGCGTGCCGGTCATTACCATCGCAATTCCATTTTCGTTGCAATAATCGATACTCAACTGGTCCTTGATTGAGCCCCCCGGCTGGATCACGGCAGTTACCCCGGCCTTCCCGGCAATTTCCACACAATCCGGGAACGGGAAGAAGGCATCGCTGGCCATCACGGCCCCCTGGAGGTCAAAGCCAAAGCTGCCAGCCTTGTGGATGGCCTGGTTCAGGGCGTCCACGCGGGAAGTCTGGCCGGTTCCGCTGGCGCAGAGTTGCCGGTTTTTTGCCAGGACAATTGTATTGGACTTCGTATGCTTGCAGATGCGGGATGCAAAAAGCAAATCGTCCAGCTCGGAGGAGGTGGGGCGTTTCCCGGTTACGTAGTCCAGGTCTTCGGCCTGGTCGGTTTTGGAATCTTTGTCCTGGTAGAGGATGCCGTTCAGGCAGGTGCGGACCTGGCCTTCAGGCAGCGGCAGGGGTTTCTGAACCAGGAGGATCCGGTTTTTCTTCCCTTTCAGGATGGCCAGGGCATCCGCATCAAACGCGGGGGCGATGACCACTTCGCAGAAGAGTTCGTGGACCTGGGTGGCCGTGTCGGCATCCATCGGGCGGTTGCAGATCAGGATGCCCCCGAAGGCGGATACGGGGTCGCCTGCCAGGGCATCCCGGTAGGCATCGCTGAGCGTGTCCCGGGTGGCCAGGCCGCAGGCGTTGTTGTGTTTCAGGATCGCAAAGGTGGGGTCGTCTTCCCGGAATTCCTCCATCAGGTTCACCGCTGCATCGATATCCAGGAGGTTGTTGTAGGAGAGTGCCTTGCCGTGCAGCTGGTCAAAGAGGGCCTCGAAATCCCCGTAAAAAATGCCCTGTTGGTGCGGGTTTTCCCCATAGCGCAAAACGCGCCCTTCCGGGACGCTGATTTTCAGGGATTGCTTCCCCGCCTCCCGGTTGAAGTAATTGAAGATGGCCGTATCGTAATGGGAAGAAACCTGAAACGCGTTGGCTGCAAAGGCCTGCCGTTGTTCCAGGGTAGTGGTTCCGCCGCCTTCCTCGAGCACCTCCAGCAGGGGGGCGTAATCGGACATGGCCGACACGCAGAGAACGTCTTTGTAGTTCTTGGCGGCCGCCCGGATGAGCGAGATGCCCCCGATGTCGATTTTTTCGATGATCTCCTGGCGGGAGCCCCCGTCGGCAACTGTTTTTTCGAATGGATAGAGGTCCACGATCACGATGTCCATCCGGGGAATCTCATACTGTTCCAGTTGCTCCCTGTCGGATTCCAGTTCGCGCCTGCCGAGGATGCCTCCGAAGACTTTCGGGTGGAGCGTTTTAACCCGGCCGCCGAGGATGGAGGGGTAGCCTGTGACATCTTCTACAGCCGTAACGGGGATGCCCAGTTTCCGGATAAATGCCTCAGTGCCGCCCGTGGAATACAGGGCGATGCCGAGTTCGTGCAATTTGCGGACCACGGGTTCGAGCCCGTCCTTGTGAAAAACCGAGACCAGGGCCGAAGCCGCTTTTCGGGAAGTACTCATCTGTGCTGGATTATAAGGGTTTAGGTGAGCAAAAGTACGTTCTTTGCCTTGAACATGCCGGCCGGTTTATCAACAAAACCGGGAAAGTTTTAAAGAATGCGCAAGCCTCCGGAGCCAGCGAAGGCCTCACAGGATCCGGGATACTTCCGCACAGATCGTTTCCAGGAATTTTTCGTCTTCCGGGCCAAAGGGGTCCGGGGTGTGGGAATCGATATCGATCTGCCCGATATTTTCCCCGTCCACAAAGATGGGCACGACGATTTCCGCCTTAACATGGATGCTGCAGGCGATATAGTTGTCCTGGGCGCCGACGTCCGGCACCACGAAATTTTCGTTGCTCAGGGCTACCTGCCCGCAAATTCCCTTGCCAAAAGGGATGATCGTATGGTCCGTAGGGTCCCCTGCATAGGGGCCCAGTTTCAGTTCGGGCCGGTCCCCGTTCCGGAAGTAGAAGCCCACCCAGTCGTAGTGCGGGACGCAGTCCTGCAGCAAGTCGCAGACTCCCTGCAAACGGGCTATCGGCGGTTGATTTGTATCCCGGAGGATTTCCAGGGCATCTTGCAATAGGGATTCGTTCATTGGGCTTGCTGATTAAAGGCCGACAAGTTACAAAATCGGGTATAAAAAAACCGGCAGATCGGGCTGCCGGTTTTTGTGAATTCCCAAAGGGGAATGGTTTCAGTCGGAAACGGGTTACATCATGCCGGGCATGCCGCCGCCTCCGCCCATGGGCGGTCCGGCAGGGGCGTCCTCCTTGATGTCCGTCAGGGCGCATTCGGTGGTCAGGATCATGCCTGCAACCGATGCGGCATTTTCCAGGGCAATACGCGTCACCTTCTTGGGATCGATGATCCCGGCCTTCATCATTTCCACGTATTTCTCGCTCTTGGCGTCGTAGCCAAAGTCTCCTTTCCCCTCGTGTACCTTGGCAACTACCACGGAGCCTTCGCCCCCGGCGTTTTCCACGATGGTGCGAAGCGGGGACTCGATGGCCCGGGCGACAATCTGCAGCCCGGTGGCTTCGTCGGCGTTTTCGGTTTTCACCTTGGACAGTACCGAAAAGGCGCGTACCAGGGCAACGCCCCCACCGGCGACAATGCCTTCCTCAACGGCGGCACGGGTGGCGTGCAACGCGTCGTCCACACGGTCCTTCTTCTCTTTCATCTCCACTTCGGAAGCGGCCCCTACGTAGAGGACGGCCACCCCGCCGGCCAGTTTGGCCAGGCGTTCCTGCAGTTTCTCGCGGTCGTAGTCCGAGGTAGTGGTCTCGATCTGCGATTTGATCTGGTTGACACGGGCCTTGATGTCCTTGGCAGAACCGGAACCGTTGACAATCGTCGTATTGTCCTTGTCAATGGAGACCTTTTCGCAGGTGCCGAGCATATCCAGGCTGGCGTTTTCAAGGGTGAAGCCGCGCTCCTCAGAGATTACGGTTCCGCCCGTCAATATGGCGATATCTTCCAGCATGGCTTTGCGGCGGTCGCCGAATCCGGGAGCCTTCACAGCGGCGATCTTCAGGCTGCCGCGCAGTTTGTTGACCACCAGGGTGGCCAGGGCTTCCCCATCCACATCCTCTGCGATGATCAGCAGGGGCTTTCCGGACTGTGCTACCGGTTCCAGCACGGGCAGCAGGTCCTTCATGGTGGAAATCTTCTTGTCAAAGAGCAGGATGTACGGGTTGTCCAGCTCGGAGATCATCTTCTCGGAGTCCGTTACGAAATACGGGGAGAGGTATCCGCGGTCGAATTGCATTCCCTCTACCACGTCCACATACGTGTCGGTTCCTTTGGCCTCCTCAACGGTAATCACCCCTTCCTTGCCAACTTTGTTGAACGCCTCGGCGATCAGTTCCCCGATCGTCTCGTCGTTGTTGGAGGAAATGGCGGCTACCTGCTTGATCTTTTCGCTGGAGTCGCCTACTTTTTTGGCTTGCTTGGCAAGGTTCTCGACGATTGCCTCTACGGCCTTGTCAATACCGCGCTTGAGGTCCATGGGGTTGGCGCCGGCTGCCACGTTCTTGAGGCCTTCCTTGACGATGGATTGTGCCAGGACAGTGGCAGTAGTGGTTCCGTCGCCTGCCAGGTCATTGGTTTTGGAGGCAACCTCCTTGACCATCTGGGCACCCATGTTCTCCAGGGCATCTTCCAGTTCGATTTCCTTAGCTACGGTAACCCCGTCCTTGGTGACCACCGGGGCCCCGAAGGATTTGCTGATGATTACGTTCCGGCCTTTTGGCCCGAGGGTTACTTTAACGGCGTTGGCCAGGGCGTCTACCCCGCGCTTCAGCCCGTCCCTTGCTTCAATATCAAAAGTTATGTCTTTTGCCATAATGCGAATGTTGATTTTTGGATTCAGCCGGAGTCGGCCCCGCGGGCCGGCCGGCCGTGGTGTTTAATTTATATGATTGCTAAAATATCGCTCTCGCGCATCATGAGGTAGTCGGCCCCGTCGAATTTCAGCTCGGTGCCGGAGTACTTGCCGTACAATACGGTGTCGCCCACCGAAACGGTCATTTTTTCGTCCTTGGTGCCCGGGCCTACCGCAACGACTTTGCCTTTCTGCGGTTTTTCCTTTGCCGTGTCCGGGATAATGATCCCCGAGGCCGTCTTGGTTTCGGCTTCCATGGGTGCTACAAGGACCCGGTCCGCCAGTGGTTTGATGTTTACTTTAGCCATATTGATCGATTTTTTAGATTTTAAGTTTCGCCCTTCCACAGGGCAGAAATTGTGCCATGCGGCAAAAACTGACAGTTTGTGAAATGAAAAATGCCAGCTTGTCATACAAACTGGCATTTCCCATAGTTTCGGGTGTGTTTTTACTGTAGCGTATCGAGCGGGCTGGCAGGTTCGCCGGCCGGCGCTTCGGGGATGGACTCCAGGTCCCCCTCGGGTACAGCTTCAATGCCGTCTTCCTGCAGGAGTCTCGATTCGGCCTCCTGGAAATTGGTTTTCAGGGTCACATTGGAGAGCAGGATCAGGACGATCAGGACCGTCGCCAGCGTCCAGGTACTCTTGTCCAGGAAGTCGCCGGTTTTCTTGACCCCGCCAACCACCTGGTTCCCGCCACCGCCAAAGGAGGAGGAGAGGCCCCCGCCTTTCGGGTTCTGTACCATGATCACCAGCATCAGCAGCAGGCAGACGATAATGATCAGGACCAGGAATATGGAAAATGTGCTCATTATTTCTTGGGTTTATCTTTCCGCAGTTTTTCCACCGCTTTAATTTGGTCCGCAAAGAAACCACTTTTTTCCGGATATTTCAAACTTAAGATCCGGTAGGCCTGTATCGCTTTTTTGTGCTTTCCCTGTTCCAGGTAAACCCGGGCCAGGGTCTCGGTCATCAGCTCTTCCTTGTCGATTTTAACGGACTGGGAAATGTTTACTTTTTCCGCTTCGGCGGCTGCCTGCGGGACGATTTTCGGGTTGTCCCGGATAAAGCGGTCTATCCGGTCGAATTTCTGTTTCCGCGACGCGTCTTCAGCCGGTTTCGGGTCGGGATTCGCCGGCGACGCGGCGTCACCCCCCGGGGCTTTGGACGCTGCGTCCTCATCCCCTGCAGCGGGGGTAGTTGGCTCTTTGCGCTTGCCGGGCCCCAGGCTGGTGATCTGCAGCCACTCCGAGAAGGAATAGCGCTCTCCCTTGTGAAAGTCCAGGGGGCGGCCCATCCCCAGTTTTTCACGGGCCGCTACCCGATCGGCCTCCAGTTCCCTGTCTACCTCCGGGTCTTTGGAGCGGAAGAGTTTCGGGTCGAGGATTTGTTCGGCTTCCGCGGTGGACCGGGGTAGTGCCCCGTCTTCCCCCTCGTCCACCATCCCGGCATCCCTTCCGGGTTCAGGGGCCACCTCCTCGGATTCGATTTCCCGATCCGACAGGGAAGTCTTGCCCGAAATCGCATCCGCAATTTCATTTTGCAGGAAGGCTTCGGAAGTGATGAAATCGAAGAGTACTTCCCGGTCGGCCGTACAGGCAGCCGTGACTTTCAGGGCCTGGTTGTATTTGTAGCTGTTGAGGTTCCGCAGCCCCTTGAGGTGGAGGGCCCGGGCCGCCTGGAACCAGGGGTAGGTTTTCAGGACTTCTTCGAGCTGCCGGGTCTGGACGGGGGTTTTTAATTTCCCGGGTTGCTGCAGCAGGTATGTGAAATCGGGTACTTGCATCTCCTACCAGTTAGCGAGGGATCGGGTGAATATGTCCTGGTTGATCCGCTCAAAGATCTCCTGGTGGGCGGCGTCCCGGATGCTGGCCAGCTGGGTGGCAGCCGGGTAATCGTAGAAGAAGGAAAACCGCTGTTCAAAGTCCACGTTGTCTTTGGTTCGGTTGAAAAAGCGCACGTTGACGGTCATCGTCAGCCGGTTTTGGGCAGCGCGTTGCTCCGCAGTGGCAGACATGGGCTGCACGCGGTACTCGACGATTTCCCCCTCGTAAACCAAATCGGCATTGGAGCCTACCAGGTCCAGGTTGGTCTGGTTGAGGATCAGGTCCTGGAGGGAAAGCGTGTAGTCCCGGTCGAGCCCCGGGTGGAAAACCGACCCGGGGCTCTGGGTGGCGTAATTCTGGAAATAGTTCACCTGAAAAGTCTCCGCTTCGCCGACGTCCCCCCCGGTAAAGGAGTAGGCCCCGCAACCCAAAAGTGCCAGGGCCAGGAGGGCCAGGCCAAATTGCTTCATCCGCTTCATGCTAGAGGTCGTATTGCTTGATCTTGCGGTAGAGGGTCCGCTCGGAAATCCCCAGCTCGGCAGCCGCGGCTTTGCGCTTGCCTTTGTTCCGCTCCAGGGATTTTGCGATCAGTTCGATTTCCTTTTCCTGTAAAGATAGGGTTTCTTCCTCTTCGATTTCCTCCGCAAAATGGTACTTGTCCTGGGGTGGGGCGGCAGGGGGTGTGCGCTCGGGTTCCTGGCCGGCAGGGGGCAGGATGGCCACGGCGGTTTCCTCATCCAGGATCTCCCCGTCCTCGGACCCGTAAATCTTGCGGATCAGTTGTTCCTGTTCTTCCTGGACTTTTTCACTGTTGTCGTGTTTGAGCATTTCCAGGGTGAGCTTCTTCAGGTCGTTCAGGTCCGACTTCATGTCAAAGAGTACCTTGTAGAGGATTTCCCGCTCGTTGGAGAAGTCGCCTTCGCGCCGCCGTTGTTCCACCACGGCCGGAAGCCGGCTCCCGCCGGATTCGGGCAGGTAGGACCGGAGCGTCTCCGCCGACACGGAGCGGTCTTTCTCCAAAACGGAAATCTGCTCGGCGATATTCCGGAGCTGCCGGATGTTTCCCGGCCAGCGGTAATTCTCCAGTACGGGCACGGCGTCGTCTTCCAGGCGGATGGTCGGCATCTTGTATTTCTGCCCGAAATCCGAGGCGAATTTCCGGAACAGCAGGTGGATGTCGTTCCGGCGGTCGCGCAGGGCGGGGATATGGATTTCCACGGTGCTCAGCCGGTAGAACAGGTCTTCGCGGAACTTTTCCTTTTCGATGGCTTCCCGCATATTCATATTGGTCGCGGCCACAATCCGCACGTCCGTGGACTGGACCCGGGAAGACCCCACTTTCAGGAATTCCCCGTTCTCCAACACCCGCAGCAGCCGCACCTGGGTGGTCAGCGGCAGTTCGCCCACCTCGTCCAGGAAAATCGTCCCCCCGTCGGCCACTTCAAAGTAGCCGCTCCGGGTCTGGGTGGCCCCGGTAAACGCCCCTTTCTCGTGCCCGAAAAGTTCGCTGTCTATGGTGCCTTCGGGGATGGCCCCGCAGTTTACCGCAATATACTTGGCGTGCTTGCGGTGGGAGAGCGAATGGATGATCTTGGGGATGGATTCCTTTCCCACGCCGCTTTCGCCCGTGACCAGCACGGAGATATCCGTGGGGGCAACCTGGATCGCTTTTTCCAGGGCCCGGTTGAGCTTTACATCGTTGCCGATCAGCTCAAAACGCTGTTTGATGGCTTGTACGTTCTCCATTTCAGTTCATATTGGAATAACCGGTTGCCGTACCCAGGAGCGTGGCCGAAGTGCAATCCTCGATTCGCACATTGACGAATTCGCCCACCCGGTAGTTTTCTTTCGGGAAAACCACCACGGTATTCTGGGTATTCCGCCCCATCCAGTGGGCATCCGATTTGCGGGAGGGGCCTTCGATAAGCACTTCCTCCACGCGGCCGATATGCGCCTGGTTGCGCTCCAGGCTGTGCGCCTGCTGCTTGTCGATGATTTCCCGCAGTCGCCGTTTCTTCACCGCATCGGGGACGTCGTCCGCCATTTTCCGGGCTGCCAGCGTTCCGGGCCGCTCCGAATAGGCAAACATGAAGCCGAAGTCGTATTTTACATAGTCCATCAGGGACAGGGTCTGCTGGTGGTCTTCCTCCGTTTCCGTCGGGAAGCCGGCAATCATGTCCTGGCTGATGCCGCAATCCGGGATGAGCCGCCGGATATTGTCGATGAGCCCGAAATATTCCTCCCGGGTATGCAAACGGTTCATGGCTTTCAGGATCCGGTCGCTACCGCTTTGCACGGGCAGGTGGATATAGTTGCAGATATTGTCGAAGCGGGCCATCGTCTCAATGACGTCCAGGGTCATATCCTGGGGGTTCGATGTCGAAAAGCGGAACCGCATGCCCGGGTAGGCCGTGGCGGCCATCTCCAGCAACCCGGCAAAATTCACGGCTGTGGCTTGCTGCATGGGGCTCGCCTTGTCAAAATCCTTTTTGAGGCCCCCTCCGTACCAGAGGTAACTGTCTACGTTCTGCCCCAACAGGGTCACCTCCTTATAGCCATTGGCCCACAAATCCCCGACCTCCCGGAGGATGGATTGCGGATCCCGGCTGCGTTCCCGGCCGCGGGTAAACGGGACCACGCAGAACGTGCACATATTGTCGCACCCCCGGGTGATGGAAACAAAGGCGGTAACCCCGTTGCTGCCCAGGCGGACCGGCGATACATCCGCATAGGTTTCCTCTTTGGAGAGGATGACATTTACGGCGTTCTGCCCGCTGTCCACTTCCCGCACCAGGTTGGGGAGGTCCTTGTAGGCATCCGGGCCCACCACCATGTCCACGATCTTTTCCTCCTCCAGGAACTGGCTCTTCAGCCGTTCGGCCATACAGCCGAGCACCCCCACCTTGACGCCGGGGTTGCTCTTTTTCAGGCCGTTGAAGTGGACGAGCCGCTTGCGGACGGTTTGTTCGGCCTTTTCCCGGATGGAGCAGGTATTGACCAGGATCAGGTCTGCTTCCTCCAGGCGGCTGGTCGTATTGAATCCTTCCTGGCCCAGGATGGACGCGACGATTTCGCTGTCCGAAAAATTCATCTGGCAGCCGTAACTCTCGATATACAGTTTGCGGGCATTCCCATCCTTGCCCCGCATTTCCAGGGCCGTTCCCTGTTCCGCTTCATTTATTGTCTTTTCCATGCATCTGAATTTCCTTCTCACCGGAAGGGCAGCAAAGATACTAGGAACTTGGGAATATGACAATTTGGCAGCGTTTAAAATTTCCTAAAAAAACGCAACCTGAAACGCCCCTGCGTATCTTTGGGATAACAGCCCTTTAAACCAATTGCCCGATGAAAACCTCCCGCCTCCTTCTGATCCTGGCAGGCTTCCTCCTGCTGAATTCCTGTGAAAAAGACAATGATTCCGAATTCGCCGACTACCTGGTGGCCACCCCGCTGACGATGTCCGTGGAACAGTTCGAAGCGGCGGTGGACATCTTCCCGCCCCAACCCCTGACAGTTTCCGGAAAAATCTACGCCTTCGGCGACCGGATCTTCGTCAACGAACCCTTCAAGGGAGTCCACCTGATCGACAACCGGGACCCCTCGGCCCCCCGGAAGACCGGGTTTATCAATATTCCCGGGAATGTCGATATCGCCGTCAGGGACAACTACCTGTTTGCCGACAGCCTCTCGGACCTGGTGGTGCTCGACATTTCCAACCCGGACAACATCCGTCCGGTGGCCCGGTTAAAGGGCGTCCTGCAGGACCACGTGCCCTGGCCGTTTGAGGCAGACATCGTGGAGTACGACGGTTGGAATGCCCAGGATGAGATCCTGGTGGGTTGGGAAATGCGGACCGAGCGGCTGTCGGTTTCCGAGGTCGAAGGCAGGAACCGGGGGCAGGTAGATTTCCTGGAAGCGGCCGCGGACAATGCCTCCGGGACCGGACAGGGCGGTTCCCTGGCGCGGTTCAAGATCGTTGAAGACTTCCTTTACGCCGTGGACAGCCACACCATTAATGTATTCGATATTTCCAACCTCGAAGCGCCGGTGGCCGGGGACGACGTATTTGCAGGGTTCGATATCGAGACCATTTTTAACCGGGGGGATCACCTCTTTCTGGGCAGTATGCGCGGGATGTACATTTTCGATATTTCCAACCCTGCAGCTCCGGCCTTCGTCTCAGAATTCCAGCACGGCACGGCCTGCGACCCGGTGGTGGTGGACGGGGACTACGCCTTTGTAACCCTGCGGGGCGGGAATGGCTGCGGTGCCACGGAAAGCGGTTTGTTTATTGTGGACATCAGCGATATCCACACCCCAGAGCTCCTCATCAGCTATCCGATGGACGAGCCGTACGGCCTGGGTATCCGGGGCGAGCAGCTTTTTATTTGTGACGGGGCCTCCGGCCTGAAAGTCTACGACAAGTCCAACGTGACGGACCTGCAGCAACTGGCCGTATTCGACGATGTGAATCCGTACGATGTGATCCCGCTCGAGGACCACCTGCTGATGGTGGGGGAGGGATTGCTCAGCCAATACCGCTACACGGAAGCGGGCCTCGAATTCCTCAGCGCGCTGTCCCTGGCTGATTGAGAGTACCCTATCGCTCTGTGCCCGGAAACGATGACGTTTCGCAAATGATTTACCTCTCCTGTTCGCCCCGGAGTTGCTTCCCGAATTGTTCGGCAAACTGGTAACCGAACCTATAGGGAGGGTAAACAGCTGCAGCTTTACTGGGGCAACTCTCACAAGATATAATATATTGATATATCCTGTAAGGCCGGGTTTGGTTTGCGGCCCTTCGGGAAAGGATACCCGCCGCCGGGAATGTCATTTTCCGCATCCCCCGATACGGCCGGCAGGTGCGGATATTAAAAAATTCGGCTACTTTTGTGATCCTAATTTATAAGGAATGGCAAAAAACCTGGTAATCGTGGAGTCGCCTGCAAAGGCAAAAACCATTGAAAAATTCCTGGGGAAGGACTTCAAGGTAACCTCCAGTTTCGGGCATATTGCCGACCTGCCCTCGCGGGAACTCGGGGTGGATGTAGACAAGGACTTCAGTCCGAAATACGTGGTCGATAAGGAGAAGAAGGCACTGGTCAAGAAGTTGAAGGAACTCGCCTCGAAGGCGGAAACCATCTGGCTGGCCAGCGATGAGGACCGGGAAGGGGAGGCCATTTCCTGGCACCTGGCCGAGACCCTGAAACTGGACGCCGACAAGACCCGGAGGATTGTCTTTAATTCCATTACCAAATCGGCTATCCAGAAGGCCATTGAGAACCCGAGGAAAATCAACTACGACCTGGTCAACGCCCAGCAGGCGCGGCGGATCCTGGACCGTCTGGTAGGGTATGAATTGTCGCCCGTCCTCTGGAAGAAAATCAAGCCGGGCCTCTCCGCTGGCCGGGTGCAGTCGGTGGCCGTACGCCTGATTGTGGAACGGGAGCGGGCCATCGAGGAATTCGAACCGCAGAGCAGCTTCAAGGTTGCCGCCGAATTCCGGACGGAAAACGGGGCCACCCTGCCCGCCAAACTCAATGAGAGCTTCGATACCGAAGCGGAGGCTCAGGAATTCCTGGCGGGGCTGGCCAACGCCTCCTTTGCCGTGGACAGCCTGGACACCAAACCTGCTAAGAAATCCCCGGCTGCGCCGTTTACCACTTCCACCCTCCAGCAGGAAGCTTCCCGCAAACTCTATTTTTCGGTCTCCCGTACCATGCAGGTCGCCCAGCGGCTCTACGAAGCGGGGCTTATTACCTACATGCGTACGGACAGCGTGAGTTTGTCCGGGGAGGCCATTGCGGCTGCCAAGGAAGAAATTGTAGGGAATTACGGGGAAAAGTACAGCAAAGTCCGGAAGTTCCAGTCAAAATCCAAAGGGGCCCAGGAGGCGCACGAGGCCATCCGTCCCACCGATATGGGGCTGCAGCGCCCCAACGTAGAGCGCGACCAGGCCCGGTTATACGAGCTGATCCGCATGCGGACCCTGGCCTCGCAGATGAGTGACGCCCAGCTGGAGCGCACCCAGGTAAAGATCCGCAACGACCGGGACGACCGCCTCTTCAGCGCGAACGGGGAGGTGATTAAATTTGACGGGTTCCTGAAAGTGTATCTGGAAGGCAAAGACGAAGAGGACGCCGAAGAACAGGACGGCATGCTCCCGGCCATGCAGGTAGACGAGGCGCTGACCAACAACTACATCACAGCCACCCAGCGGTTTACCCGACCGCCGTACCGGTATACGGAGGCTTCCCTGGTCAAAAAGCTGGAGGAACTCGGGATTGGCCGCCCCTCCACGTATGCCCCGACCATTTCCACGATCCAGAATCGCGGGTATGTCGAAAAAGGCACAGTGGACGGCACGGAGCGGGAGTACCTGCAACTCACCCTGGAAGGAGGCGGCGTGAAGCGGAAGGAATTGAGCGAAACCGTGGGATCGGACAAGGGCAAGCTCGTGCCGACGGATATCGGGATGATCGTCAACGATTTCCTGGTGAGCCATTTTGCCAATATCCTGGATTACAATTTTACCGCCAAGGTGGAAAAGGACTTTGACGACATTGCCACAGGGGAGGAAGACTGGCAGGATGTGCTTCGGGATTTCTATAAGGATTTCCACCCGAATGTGCTCGATGTCGAGGAGAATGCAGACCGCGCCAGCGGGGAACGCGTTTTGGGAACCGACCCGGAGACCGGGCGGCAGGTGGCCGTGCGTTTGGGCCGGTTTGGCCCCATGGTACAGATCGGGACAGCGGACGAGGAGGAGAAGCCCCAGTTTGCCAGTTTGCTCCCGGACCAGTCCCTGGCCACCATCACCTATGACGAGGCGATGGAGTTATTTAAGCTGCCCCGGAAACTGGGCACCTTTGAAGGGGATGAGGTGGAGGCCAATGTGGGCCGGTATGGCCCGTATGTGCGCTACGGCAAAAAATTCGTTTCCCTGGACGAGGGTGAAAGCGTCTTTGACGTGGACATGGAGCGGGCTGCCGAGCTGATCCGCGCCAAGAAAAAACAGGACGCCCCGATTGCCTCCTATGAGGATAAGCCGGTGACCAAGGGCAAGGGCCGGTTTGGGCCGTTCATCAAATGGGACGGCATGTTTATCAACGTTCCCAAGAAATACGATTTCGACAACCTGAGCCAGGCGGATATCGAAGAACTGATCGAAGCCAAGAAGAAGAAAGAGGCCGAGAAGCTCGTCCGGGAGTGGCCCGAGGAGGACATCCGGATTGAGAAGGGCCGCTGGGGACGCCATACGGTGATCAAGGGCCGCAAAAAGGTAGACTTGTCCAAGGACGTGGACCCGCAGGCGGTGACTCTCGAGGAAGCACAGGAACTGCTCAGCAAGAAGAAAACGCGTAAAAAATCCTAAAAACAGACCCGGGGTTCTATGGCATTCGATTTCTTACTTCCGGTTCCCCAGCGCGTATTGGCCCACTGTGAATTGCTGCCCGCCCAGGCACTGGGACGCACCATTTACAAGCATACGGAAAAGGAGGGGTTGCCCGTCCTGGCAGGGGCCACCTTTGCCCTCCTGGGCGTGTACGAATCCCGCAATGCCTTTATCAAGAAAACGAGCCGCCTGGAACTCGAGGAGATCCGCATGCAGTTTTACCGGCTTATGGAGGGGAACTGGAATGGCACCATCATCGATTTGGGGGACATCGACGAGGGGGAGACCGTTAAAGACACCTATTTTGTGGTCCGGGAAATCATCGCCGAGCTGCTCGAGGAGAAGATCATCCCGATTGTGATCGGCGCTACCCAGGATATTACATACCCGGCCTACCGGGCCTTTGACAAGATTATCGACATGGTCAACCTGGTGGCCGTGGACAGCCGTTTCGACTTCGGGGCGGAGGAGGAACTGATCTCCTCCAATTCCTATATGAGCAAGATCATCACGGACAAGCCCAACAACCTGTTTAATTTTTCGAATATCGGGTACCAGAGTTATTTCAATGCCCAGGAGGAGATCGACCTGATGGAGCGGCTGTTTTTCGACGCCTACCGCCTGGGGGAAATTACCTCCGACGTGGGCCTGGCCGAACCGGTGTTGCGCAATGCGCACCTTGTCAGTATTGACGCCCGGGCCATCCGGGCCTCCGAAATGGGTCTGCCCGACACGTTTTCGCCCAACGGTTTCACGGGGAGGGAGATCTGTGCCATTGCCCGGTATGCGGGTATGGGCGACAAGATTTCCGCCTTCGGGATCTTTGAGATGGAAAACAACGTCCAGTCCTTCCAGCTGGTCGCCCAGATTATCTGGTATTTCATGGAAGGCCACAACTTCCGGGTGGACGAACAACCGGACAGCGGCAGCAAGGATTTCAACAAGTTCATCGTCCCCTGCCAATCCGAACAACTTCACTTCTACAACAGTACGCTTACGGGGCGCTGGTGGGTGGAGGTCCCAAACCTCCTCGGCGCGCATACTAAACCCGATTCGCCGGCGTTATTACCATGCACCGAACAGGACTATCTGGACGCCTGCGATCAGAATATTCCGGACCGGTGGTTTAAAGCCTATAAAAAAGGTTTTAACTAAAGCCGTTTAATTGCACGAGATTAGGCCGGTACGTACAATAAATTATTCAATTTTCTGTTTTAGTGAATAATCGAAGATAGTACCGTACAGTCTTAACCGAAATTAACCTAAAGTATGAAGAAGCTATTGTTAACGTCTATAGCGTTTGTTTTTTTGCTCAGCAGCTGCGGTTCCAAATCCAAAGGGGAACTGGTAGGCGTTAAAGGCAAAAAGTGGTACCCGGAAAAACCCTACGGGATGGAACTGATTCCCAGGGGTGCTTTCATTATGGGAAAGAGTGAAGAAGACATGGCCAATGTAATGAACGCTCCTACCAAAACAGTTACTGTCCGGTCCTTTTATATGGACGATACGGAAATTACCAATAGCGAGTACCGGCAGTTTGTAGAGTGGGTCAAGGATTCCATTGTACGGACCAAGCTGGCCATCCTGGCCGACGAGCTGGGGATGGGTCCGGAGGATGACGGAATCGGCCGTTACGCCTTTAAGGATGCAGATACTGCCAACCTCTCGGTTTATGACAAGTACATGCTCGATAACTACGCCGGTTTTGGCGAGGACTATTACGAGGGCCGCGCCCTGAACAAGGACGAGGACCTGATCTGGGATACCCGGGATTACCCGGACGTCTATTACGCAGAGGTGATGGATTCCATGTACCTCCCGGAGGAAGAAACCTACAACGGGCAGCGGACTATCGACGTGACGAAACTCAACTACAAGTATACCTGGATGGATATCGAAGCTGCCGCCCGCGCCAAGGAAGGCCGCCGGAAGGACTTCATCCGTCAGGAAATCACCGCGATCTACCCGGATACCACGGTATGGATCCGCGATTTTGAATACTCCTATAATGAACCGATGCACAACGATTACTTCTGGCACGATGCCTACAGCGACTATCCGGTTGTAGGGGTATCCTGGAGCCAGGCCAAGGCGTTCTGCAACTGGCGGACCAAATTCAAGAACGACGACCAGCGTGCCCGCGGCAAGCAATTCGTCAACCAGTTCCGCCTCCCGACGGAGGCCGAATGGGAATACGCGGCCCGCGGAGGCATCGAAGGGGGTACGTATCCCTGGGGTGGCCCGTACGTGATCAGCGACACGGGTTGCTTTATGGCGAATTTCAAGCCCCAGCGCGGGGACTATGCGGCCGATGCCGCCCTTTACACCGTGGAGGCCAAATCTTATGAACCCAACGATTTCAACCTGTACAATATGGCCGGTAATGTATCGGAGTGGACAAACTCCAGCTACTACCCGGGGTCCTATGAATACGCTTCAACCATGAACCCGAATGCCGACAGCCAGAACAATACGCGGAAAGTGATCCGGGGCGGTTCCTGGAAAGACGTGGCGTATTTCCTGCAGGTGAGTACCCGGGATTACGAATACAAGGATTCCGCCCGAAGCTACATTGGCTTCCGGACCGTCCAGGATTACATGGGGGAGGAAGATTCCACCCAGTAAACCGCTTTTTAACACCATGCTTATCAAACCTTAACCCAATACTTATTTAACTTTAAACTTCTTTTAAATTCTTAATTATGGCACAGTCAAAATCAACAAAAAAGCTCTTTAACATGGCCTACGGCCTGGGTGCTTCGGTGGTAATCATCGGGGCGCTGTTCAAGATCCTGCACTGGGAATTCGGCCCGCTTACCGGTGGGTTGCTCCTCGCAGTCGGTCTGATCACGGAAGCCCTCATTTTTGCAATCAGCGCATTTGAGCCGGTGGACGACGAATACGATTGGTCTTTGGTCTACCCGGAACTCGCCGGAGCCCAGAGCAACAACCGTAAGAAACAAGCCGAAGAAGCCCAAGAGGCGGAAGGACTCCTCTCCAGGAAACTGGATGAGCTCCTCAAGGAAGCCAACATCGACGCCAGCCTGTTCAGCAGCCTGGGCGAGAGCATCCGCAACTTCGAAGGCGCTGCCAAGGGGATTGCCCCTACGGCCGATGCTATTGAGCACACCAAGAAATACTCCGAAGAACTTTCCCAGGCCGCTTCCCAGATGGAATCGCTCAACAGCCTGTACAAAGTTCAGCTCGAGAGTGCCAGCCGCCAGGCTTCCATCAACGAGGAAGTGGTGCAGAACGCCGGTGCCCTCAAAGAGCAAATGGAGTCCCTGGCCAGCAACCTGTCTTCGCTTAACGGCGTTTACGGCGGCATGCTGACTGCCATGAACAGAAACTAATTAGGTTGTCGTTCTAAATCCCAAATCAAAGTAACTGTTAACAACTAATTAGATATAATGGCATCAGGAAAACAAACGCCACGTCAGAAGATGATCAACCTTATGTACTTGATCTTCATTGCGATGCTGGCATTGAATATGAGCAAGGAAGTGCTGGCTGCCTTCGGTCTTATGAACGAAAAGCTGGAGACTTCCAATTCCAAGGCCACCGAAAACAACGAAGCGTTTTTGGCGAGCCTGGAAACCAAAGCGTCGGAGGACGCTGCCAAATATGCGGAGCTCTATCAGGACGCTCAGCAGATTAAGCAGCTGTCCCAGGAGTACTACACCTACCTCGAGGATTTGAAGGCGAGCATGGTGGAGGACATCGAGGACCCGACGGATTACACGGTAATGGACAAGTCCGATTACCTGGACCAGAAATTCTTCCAGGGCGATAACCTGGCCCCCCAGGGCAAGGAGTTCATGGAGCGCATCGAGGCCTACCGCACCCAGGTGCTGGGCATCCTCGGCGACGGCTTCCCGGAAGTTCAGGACGCGGTGAAGACGCGCTTCAAGACCGGAGATGAAAACGGCAAGGTAGAGCGCCGCGACGGGGTCAAAGTAGACTGGATCAACTACCACTACGAAGGCTTCCCGCTGATCGCTTCCCTGACCAAGATCACCTCCCTGCAATCCGACATCAAGGCCACCGAGGAGGCGGCCCTGAAGGCGATGCTGCAAGGCGAGCTGACTTCCCAGGTGTCCCTGACGAATTTCTCCACGCTGCTGGAGTCCGAGAAATCGGCCTTTTATGCCGGGGAGAAGTTTAACGGAAGCATTGTCCTGGGTAAAACCGACAAGACCGCCAAGCCTGTACGGGCCGAACTGACCCTGGACGGGCGCAAGCTCGCCGAAGGGAAGGATTACCAGCTCAAGGAAGGCGGCGTGGAAATGCTGATCGGAGCCGGCAGCCCCGGCGACCACGAGATTGCCGGTACCCTGATCTATATGCAGGACGGGGAGGAGACCGAGGTGCCTGTTAAAAACAGCTTCTCCACAATCTCCAAGCCGAATGCGGCTGTGATCTCTGCCGACAAGATGAACGTGGTATACCGCGGTGTTGCCAACCCGATGACGATCTCCATCCCGGGGATCCCGGACAACAAAGTGTCTGCTTCGGCCCCCGGCCTGAGCAAGCGCAGCGGCAGCAACTACGTGATGAACCCGGGTACGGGCCGTACGGTAACCATTACCGCTTCCGGTACGCTGCCCGACGGCCAGCGGATCTCGACCAACAGCGAATTCCGCATCAAGGATATCCCGAGGCCTTCCGGTACCATCCGGGGTGAGAGCGGCAGCGTGAAAATGCCCCGCAACAACCTGGAAATCGCCACCATCGGCGCCATGCTGGAAGACTTTGACTTTGACCTGAATATGGCCATCAGCGGCTTTAAGCTGAAAGTTCCCGGACAGCCCACCGTTGAGGTGAACGGCAACAAACTGGACGCGCGTGCCAAGGCAGCGTTGCGTCGGGCCGGGCGGGGTGATGCCATCCAGATCTTTGATATCGAGGCGTACATTACCAACAACCGGAGTTATAAGTTGAAGAAGGTATCTCCCGTGGTTGTGGAGATCACCAACTAGATTGAGAATTTAATTGAAAATCCGCGCAGCTCGGCACCAGGCCGGCTGCGCGGTAATTAAAGACCTAAATACTACAATACAATGAATTGGAAAAAAGCACTAGTACTCGGGGCGGTTGCCGCTCTTCCGGTGTCCGGGTGGGCGCAAGCCAACATCCTGAACGCCAAGAAGCCGGAAGAAATCGGCATGCGAACCGAGGCCCAGAAGGCGATGGATAACGATGCGCCCCTGGATTACGGATACGTGGACGACCGCGATATCCTGTGGTCCAAGACCGTATGGGAAGTCATCGACCTGGACGAGCGGGTGAATTTCCCGCTGTACTACCCGACGGACACCGTGGATATCGGCTCGGACCGCCGCTCCCTTTACGATGTTCTGATCAAGAATATCAAAAACGGGAAACTCACCGACGTTTACGTGGATTCCTATTTTACGGAGAAGCGGAACTTCAGCGACCTGCAGGCGACCCTCCAGAAGGTGGATACCACCGACCTGGGGTACGAGCAGGTAAACGCCGGGGAGCAGGTTTCGGCCGAGTACATCAACCGCCGGAACATCACGGCAGCCGACATCGAGGAATACCGCATCAAGGGGATGTGGTACTTCGACAAGCGGCAGGGGGAACTCAAGTACCGCCTGCTGGGGATTGCCCCGGTTGCTCCGGACGTGAACTTCATCGACGACGATTCGATGGCGCCGGAGGATGCGCTGGTGCCCCTGTTCTGGGTTTGGTACCCGAGCGCCCGGCAGATCCTGCACGAGGCCAAGGTATTCAACCAGGGAAATTCGGCACAACCGCTTTCCTTTGACATGTTGCTCAACGCCCGCAGGTTCAACGGGATGATCTATAAGGAAGACAACGTGCACGGAGACCGCGAGATACGCGATTACATTGCCGACAACGCGCTGTTCCAGCTCCTGGAGTCGCAGCGTATCAAAGAGCAGATCCGAAATCGCGAACAAGATATGTGGGCCTATTAAAAACGCCCTTTCCAATTCACATGTAGGACAGCCCCGGCCAGATAAGCCGGGGCTGTTTTTTTATCCGCCTTCCCTACCTTTGCAGCTATGTTTGATTACCTGATTGTCGGCTCGGGCCTGGCCGGGGTGGCCATGGCCGAAACCCTCCGGGAACGGGGCCGCACTATTTGCCTGTTCGACGACGCCTCCCGCAAGGCGTCCCTGGTGGCGGCGGGCCTGTACAACCCCGTGGTGCTCAAGCGGCTGAACCTCACCTGGAAAGGGGAGGAGCTCATGGATTTTTCCCTGCCGTTTTACGAGAAGCTCCAGCAACGGCTAAAGGGGCATTTCGATGAAAAGCTGCCCATCCTCAGGCGCCTGGCATCGGCGGAAGAACAGAATGCCTGGTTTGAAGCTGCAGACCGGCCGGGCTTGTCCCGCTTCCTGTCCACACGCCTGGTTCGAAATGTCCATGATGGCTTGCAGGCCCCCCATGGCTTCGGGGAGGTCCTGGAAACCGGCCGGTTGCACACGGCCCGCCTGCTCCATGCCTACCGGGAAGAGTTACATGAAAAAGGCCGGCTCCGGGCCGAGTCATTTGTTCACGGCGCCCTGGAATTAAACCGGGACCACCTGGCGTACAAGGGTATCCGGGCCCGAAGGATCATCTTCTGCGAGGGATTCGGGATGCGCGGCAACCCGTTTTTTGATTACCTGCCCCTGCAGGGCAGCAAGGGCGAACTCCTCACGGTGCGGATACCCGGTTTGGGGGAAACCCGGATCGTCAAATCGGATATCTTCCTGATCCCCCTGGGGGCAGACCGGTACAAGGTAGGCGCCACCTACGCCCGGAACGATTTTGACCCGGAACCCACGGCCCGTGCCCGGGAGGAACTCACCGCCAAACTCCGCAAAATCGTCAACCGGGACTTTGAAGTGGAGGGGCAATCCGCGGGTATCCGGCCAACAGTCCCGGACCGCCGTCCCCTGGTGGGCCGCCACCCGGAACACGATGCGCTATTTGCACTCAACGGGATGGGGTCGCGGGGCGTCTTGCTGGCCCCTTACGCAGCTGCCTGCCTGGCCGATTTCATGGAGGAGGGACGCCCCCTCCCGCCGGAGATGGACCTGTCCCGGTACGCGAAATTTTACGGCCGGACGGCTCCCTGATTCCCTTATTTTTCGGACTTTTGCAGGCGGACAGGGCATAGCGCCCGAAGGCGGACAGGGCGTAGCGCCCGACTAACAAGGCCATGAACCCATGATCAATGTACACAAGCTTACCGTCAGTTTTGCCGGGGAAGACCTCTTCTCCGAGGTTTCCTTCCGCCTGGGGGCGGGGGACCGGGTGGGTCTGATCGGGAAGAACGGTGCCGGGAAATCCACCCTCCTGCGCCTGCTGAGCGGGGAAACCCAGCCCACCTCGGGTACGATCGCCAGGGAAAAGGGCCTGCGCGTCGGATACCTGAAACAGGATATCGATTTTGAAAAGGGACGGACGGTCCTGGAAGAGGCCTACCAGGCCTTTGGGGAAATCAAGGCGCTGGAGAAGGAGCTGGAGCGCGTTAACCAGGCCCTGGCGGAACGGGACGATTACGAAAGCGAGGCCTATCACGACCTGATGGTCTCCCTGAGCGACACCACCCAGCGCTACGACCTGATCGGCGGGTACCGGTACGAAGGGGAAACGGAAAAAATCCTGCTGGGTCTCGGCTTTAAACGCTCCGATTTCAACGCTCCAACCGAAACGTTTTCGGGCGGCTGGCGGATGCGGATTGAACTGGCCAAGCTCCTGTTGCAGGAAAACGACCTGTTGCTCCTGGACGAGCCGACGAACCACCTGGACATCGATTCCATTATCTGGCTGGAGGAATTCCTCCAGCAATTCCAGGGGGCCGTACTGCTCGTGTCCCACGACAAGATGTTCCTGGACCGGGTTACCAACCGGACCATCGAGATTTCCCTGGGCCGCATCTACGATTACCAGAAGCCCTATTCCGAATTTTTGGAGCTCCGGGAGGAAATCCGCGAGCAGCAGCTCAACGCCCAGAAAAACCAACAGCGGGAGATTGAACAGGCCGAGCGGCTTATTGAGCGGTTCCGGGCCAAGTCCTCCAAGGCCTCCATGGCCCAGTCGCTGATCAAGAAGCTGGACAAGATGGAACGGATCGAGGTAGACCGGGAGGAAACCGGGGTCATGTCGCTTCGTTTCCCGTTGTCGGTCCGTCCCGGCAAGGTCATTGCAGAGCTGGAGGGCCTCTCCAAGGCCTATGGGGACAACCAGGTACTCCGGGATATCGACCTGCTGATTGAGCGGGGGAAGAAGATTGCCTTCGTGGGACAGAACGGGCAGGGCAAGACCACCCTGGCGCGGATACTGGTTGGGGAACTGGACCACAAGGGGACCTGCAAGTTGGGCCATAATGTCCAACTGGGTTATTTTGCCCAGAACCAGGCAGAATTCCTGGACGGGGAAAAAACCGTTGAAGAAACCATGGTGGATGCGGCGGACGAAAAATCCCGTCCCCGGGTCCGGGACATCCTGGGATCCTTCCTCTTCCGGGGCGAGGAGGTGGAGAAGCCCGTAAAAGTCCTTTCCGGGGGGGAGCGGAACCGGCTTGCCCTGGCGCGCATGCTGTTGCAGCCCTTTAACGTCCTGGTCATGGATGAGCCCACCAACCACCTGGACATCGCTTCCAAGCGGGTGCTCAAAGAGGCCCTCCAGCATTTTGAAGGCACCCTGATCCTGGTTTCCCACGACCGGGACTTCCTGCAGGGGCTCACCGGGGAGGTCTATGAGTTTCGCGATGGCGGCATCAAACCCTACCTGGGGGATATCGATTTCTATCTGGAGCAACGGCAGGCCGAGGATTTCCGGGCCATTGAAAAGCGAAGCCCGGAATCCCCGGAGGGAAAGAAGCAGGCGGGCACTCCAAATGACGGCAACGGGGGTGCTGCCGGCGGGGCGGATGCACACGCCAACCGGAAACGGAAAAAATCCCTGGGCAATAAACTGGGCAACCTGGAATCCCGGATTCACTCCCTCGAAAAGGAAATCGGGGAAATCGACAACCAGCTGTTGATGGACTACGATGCTACGATTGCCCATCCCGGCTTTTTTGACGACTACCAGCAGAAAAAGCAGGATCTGGAAAAGCTGATGAAGCAGTGGGAAGCCGTGGCAGCGGAGATCGAGGCACTCGGGTAAGCAGCTCGGTATATTGCTAAACCACAGAAATCCGGGTTTTCACAACAAAATACGCCCGTTTGTCGAATATTTGGGGTTCTTACAGCTCTGAATGTGTAATATTGTAAGTAAATTCTTTAATCAGGTGATGAAAAGACTCCTTACAGTTGTATGCCTTTTAGTCGGCCTGGTAGCCCTCGCAGAGGTGCCCGGGTCCGAGAAGCAGATCCTGGTGGACCTCTATGAGTCTACCAATGGAAAGCACTGGGTTCGCAAATGGAACCTGAAGGAACCCGTGGACACGTGGTACGGCGTTACGGTCCGCGACAACCGGGTTGTCGGGATTGAATTATTCCACAACAACCTGATGGGCCCGCTGCCGGAAAGCCTCGGGCAGCTCCAACAGCTGGAAACCCTGAACGTGGCCTTCAACAACCTGACGGGCCAGCTCCCGGCAACTATCTTTAAGCTTCGGAAACTCCGCGTACTGAAACTGGAGATGAACCGCCTGAAGGGCGAATTGCCCGAAACCGTCGGGAATTTGACCGAGCTCCGGGAATTATCCGTTTTCAATAACTTTTTGTCCGGCCGGATTCCCAATGGGATCGGTTCGCTGAAGCGCCTGGAGGTACTCAACCTGTCGAGCAACCAGTTTTTTGGCCGTATCCCGGAATCCATCGGGGAACTCAACAACCTGCGGGCCCTGGGCTTGTTTGAAAACCAATTATACGGCGATATTCCCGAAAGTATGGGGAACCTGGCCCAACTCAAGGAACTCGTGCTGTCCAATAACCGTCTGGGAGGTGCCATCCCGGAATCGTTTGGCCGGCTGGCGAGCCTGGAGGTCCTTCAACTCCAGAACAACGAATTCAATTCCTATCGGAACCTGGCGAACATGCAGACGGATAAGCTTCTCGTGTTCGACTACGACGAGGAGGAATCCGAGATCGACTTCAAAAACTTCGACTTTTCGCGGACCCGCATGGCCGACACGAAATTTGAGGACGACGTAGACAAGTAGCAGTTTAAGGTTAATACATTGAAATGCAGTTGTTTGGGTGCCATGGGCACCCTTTTTTTATTACTTCCATTTAAGATATATTTAACGGAGGACGATTAAACTAATGGATAGTTTTGCGGTCTAATCCCTTGTCTAATCAACCCTCATGGATAAAAGAAAAATTATTTTATCGGTCCTCGGCATCCTGCTGATCGCGCTCTCGATCTATGCGGCGCAGGCGATTATCAGCAGCCGGACCACACCGACACCCCGGCCCAGTAAGGTGGTCAAGACCGTTTTTGTCGATACCGTGCGCAATACGTCCGTACCGATCATCGTCCCGGCCAACGGCACCCTTGTGGCCAGGAACCGCGTGGAGCTTTATTCGGAGGTGCAGGGTGTTTTCCAGCGCAGCAGCAAGCTCTTCAAGCCCGGGCAGAAATACAGCCGGGGTGAGCGCATCATTACCATCGATGCGGCCGAATACCGCGCAGGCGTCCAATCCGCCAAAAGCAACCTGTATAACCTGATAACCTCTGTCATGCCGGACCTTCGGCTGGACTACCCGGAGGTGAGTCCGAAATGGCAGGCCTACCTGACGAGTTTCGACCTGAACGAAACCACGCCACCTTTGCCCGACATGCCGGACGAGAAGGAACGCTATTTTATTTCCGGCCGCGGCATCCTCACCAGCTATTACAATGTGAAAAACATGGAGGAGCGCCTGGCCAAGTACACCATCCGCGCCCCGTTCAACGGGGTGCTCACGGAAGCCCTGGTTACCGAAGGTACGCTGATACGTTCCGGACAGAAGCTCGGGGAATTCATCGATACGGGCGTGTACGAGCTGGAAGTGGCCATCAGCAAAACGTTCAGCGATCTGCTGGAGATCGGCGAGGAAGTGGAGCTCTCCAACCTGGAAGGGAGCCGTACCTATTCCGGCACGGTTTCCCGCATCAATGCACGGGTAGACCAGAATTCCCAGACCATTACCGCATTTATTGAAGTCCGGGAGCCCTCGCTTAAGGAAGGGATGTACCTGGAAGCCAACCTGAACGCCAAGAAGGAGCAGGATGCCATTGAGATCGACCGGGGTCTGCTGCTCGACAACGACCAGATATTCATCGTCAGGGACTCTATCCTGGACCTGATCGACGTCAACCCGGTTTACTTTACTGACAAATCCGTTGTACTCAAGGATGTCCCCGAAGGGGCAACCATTGTCTCCCGCCCGGTGGTGGGAGCCTACGCGGGGATGCTGGTAAAGGTTTATGAGGGGAACACCCAGACCAATTAACCGTATACCACCACCCGATGCGCAACCTTATCTCTTATTTCATCAAGTACCACGTGGCCGTGGACGTGCTGATCATCGCCTGTGTGATCTTCGGGATCTACGGGGCAAAAAACCTGAACTCCTCCTTTTTTCCACTGGTGGAGTCCCGGAACATTTCCATCAACATTGCCTACCCGGGGGCTTCCCCCCAGGAGGTGGAAGAGGGGATTGTCCTGAAGATCGAGGACAACCTCAAGGGCCTGGAAGGGGTGGAGCGGGTGACCTCGACGTCCCGGGAAAACAGCGGGACCATCAACGTCGAGATCGAAAAGGGGCGGAACATCGACTTTATGCTCCTGGAGGTCAAAAACGCGGTGGACCAGGTGCCTACCTTTCCATCGGGCATGGAGCCTCTGATCGTCTCCAAACTCCGGCCTGTCCGCCAGACCATCAGTTTTGCCATCAGTGGGGAGCAGATTCCGCTCGGCACGCTTAAGCAAATCGGCCGGCAGATTGAGAATGATATCCGCGGGATGGAAGGCATTTCCCAAATCAGCATTTCAGGATTCCCTGAGGAGGAGATCGAGATTGCCGTGGACGAAAAGAGCCTGCTGGCTTACAACCTGACCTTTACCGAGGTTTCCCAGGCCATTGCCAATGCAAACATCCTGGTTACCGGCGGGAATATCAAAACAGATACGGAGGAATACCTTATCAGGGCCAACAACCGGGCGTATTACGGGGATGAACTCTCCCACCTGATCATCCGGGGGGATGCCTCGGGAACGACCGTCCGCCTGCGGGACGTTGCCACCATCCGCGACCGGTTTGCCGAAAGCCCGAATGCCGCCTATTTTGATGGCAACCTCGCGGTTGACGTTTCCATCACCAGTACGAATACAGAAGACCTCATCACCTCTGCGGAGAAGGTCAAGGAATATATTGCGGACTATAACCAAAAGCACAACAACGTAAAGCTCAGCGTCGTCAGCGACCAGTCTACCACGCTGAACCAGCGCACCCAATTGCTGACCGAGAATGCCATTATGGGGATGATCCTCGTGCTGATCTTTCTCTCCCTTTTCCTGAACACGCGCCTGGCATTCTGGGTAGCCTTCGGCCTCCCGATCTCCTTTCTGGGTATGTTTATTTTCGCCCCGTTTTTCGACGTAACCATCAACGTTCTGTCCCTCTTTGGGATGATCATCGTGATCGGGATTTTGGTGGATGACGGTATTGTGATTGCCGAGAATATTTACCAGCATTACGAAAAAGGGAAAAAACCGATACAGGCAGCCATAGACGGCACTATGGAGGTAATCCCTCCAATCGTCTCTGCGATCATTACCACGATACTGGCCTTTTCCATTTTCTTTTTCCTGGACGGGCGGCTCGGCGAATTTTTCGGAGAGGTATCCGTTATCGTAATCCTCACCCTGGCTGTTTCGCTGGTAGAGGCATTGATTATCCTGCCGGCCCACCTGGCGCATTCCAAGGCGTTGCAACCGCATAGCAAGAAGCCCAAAAGCCGCATGGGGCAAGCTTTTGCCAAGTTGCGTGAAATCAACCGCATGGGCGACCGCCTGATGATGTGGATGCGGGATACGGTCTATGTGCCCGTCCTGAGTTTTGCCCTGAGACAGAAGATCCTGACCTTTGCATTTTTTATCGTTGCGTTTGTCCTGACCCTCGGCTCCATCGGGGGCGGGATCGTTCGGACCGCCTTTTTCCCAAACATCGCCAGTGACCGGGTTTCCGTGGAACTCGTTATGCCCAACGGGACCAATGAACGGGTCACGGACTCCATCATCGACATGATCGAAGAGAAGGCGCTCATTGTCAACCGGGAACTCACCGAACAGTATTTGCCGAATTCGGATAAGGAGATGTTCGAGAACATCATCAAGAGTGTCGGCCCGGGATCCTCCCAGGCATCCCTGACCATCAACCTGCTGCCCGGGGAGGAACGCCCCGATGCGGTAGGGTCGGATATCGTATCCAACCGGCTCCGGGAACTCGTGGGCCCGGTTACCGGGGTGGAAAGCCTGATCTTCGGATCCGGCGGCCGCTTCGGGGGTTCGCCCGTATCGGTTTCCCTCCTGGGGAACAACATTGAAGAGCTCAAGGGTGCCAAGGCGGAGCTTAAAAGCGCCATGGAAAACAATTCCCTGCTCAAGGACGTCTCGGACAACGACCCGGCGGGGATCAAGGAAATCCGGCTCGACCTGAAAGAGAACGCCTATCTGCTGGGGCTGGATTTGCGGACGGTGATGAACCAGGTGCGCGCCGGATTTTTTGGCGCCCCGGTACAGCGGTTTCAGCGCGGGCAGGACGAGGTGCGGGTATGGGTCCGATACGACCGGACGAACCGATCCTCCATCAACGATATGGACGAGATGCGGATCGTAACCCCGACCGGCGAGCGGGTTCCCCTCAAGGAAATTGCCGACTACGAAATCGTCCGGGGGGATGTGGCCATCAACCACCTGGACGGGCGGCGCGAGATACAAATTTCGGCGGATATCGCCGACGACGAGACCACCACGGCAACGGATATGTTGGCCTGGGTGCGGGGGGACGTCATGCCGGACATCCTGTCGCGCTATCCCACCGTTTCCGTCTCTTATGAAGGACAGAACCGGGAAGCCGCCAAGACTACCGATTCCATGCAGACCGCCGGCCTGATTGTGCTCCTGCTTATATACATCACCATTGCCTTTACCTTCCGCAGCCTGAGCCAGCCGATCATGCTGATCCTGCTGGTGCCATTCAGCCTCACAGCAGTTGCCTGGGGCCATTGGATCCACGGCTTTCCGCTCAACATGCTTTCCTTCCTGGGCATTATAGCCCTGATCGGCATCATGGTAAACGACGGCCTGGTACTGATCAGTAAATTCAATGGCAACCTGCGAAACGGCATGAAATTCGACGATGCCATTTTCGAGGCGGGCAAATCCCGATTCCGGGCTATTTTCCTCACCTCGATCACCACCATCGCCGGTCTGGCACCCCTCTTGCTGGAAAAGAGCCGGCAGGCCCAATTCCTCAAGCCCATGGCGATTTCAATCGCCTACGGAATCGGGTTTGCAACAGTGCTGACCCTATTGCTGCTACCGCTTTTCCTCTCGTTCAACAACCGGGTAAAAGTAAGCGCCAAATGGCTCAAGACCGGCGAACCTGTCTCCAAGGAGGAGGTGGAACGCGCCATCAAGGAACAACAACAGGAGGAAGACCACCGGGACGGACAGGCTGCCATCCAGGGACAGGCATCCCGGAAAGGTACTTCCCGCACATCGACCGAAAAAGTCGCCGAATATTAATTTGCATAGATGACACTACGTTTTACGATTCTACTCGTTGGCCTCTGCTGGCTGCTTCCCGCTAAGGCCCAGGATTCGCTTTTGACCCGGGAAGACGCCGTGGCCCTCGCCCTGGAAAACAACTTCGGGATCCAGGTGGCCCGCAACCAGGTGGAGATTGCCGGGAACAACGCAAGCATCCTGAACTCCGGGTACCTGCCAACCCTGACCGGCCAGGCCGGTGCAAATTACAGCCGGAACGATTCGCGTACGGAATTCCCGGGGCAGGTGGATGAAGAAGGAAACCCGCTGGCGGACGTAGAACTGAACAATGCGGAAACCCAGCAATACTCCGGCTCGCTCAACCTCAATTACACGCTCTTTGACGGGATGGGCCGGTTCTACAACTACAAGAGCCTCAAGGAACAGTACCGGCTCAGCGAACTCCAGGCCCGGGAGACTATAGAGAATACCGTTTTGCAGCTTTTCAGCGTGTATTTTGAAGTAGCCCGGCTCACTGAAAATGTGAACATATTTTCCGAGGCATTGCGCATATCCCGAGACCGGATCACCCGGGCGGAATACGCCTTTGAATTCGGCCAGAACACGAAGCTGGATATCCTCAACGCGCAGGTGGACGTGACCAACGACAGTATCAACCTGTTGAACGCCCGCCAGCAGCTGGCCAACGCCAGGCGCGACCTTAATGTCGTGATGAGCCGGGATCTCAATGAGGTGTTCCGGGTGGATACGATGATCCGGTTTACGCCCATGCCGCAGGTAGAAGGGTTTATCGAATCGGCCATGGAAAACAACGTGGCCATCCTGCAAACCGAGCGGAACCTGGCCATCAACGAATACGACATCAAAATCAACCGGTCCGGTTACCTCCCGACCATCGGGCTCAGCGGGTCCTACGGCTGGAACCGGAGCCAGAACCCCCCGCGGATCTTCGGAAACTTCCAGGCGCCCGGGACAAACAGTATCAGCTACAACCTGGCCCTGGGGGCAAGCCTTACCTGGAACCTCTTTGACGGGGGCGGCACCACGGTTCGGGTGAAAAATGCCCGGATCGCCTATGAGAACCAGGAACTGTTGCAGCGACAGGTGGAACTCGAGGTAACCCGCGATATCCAGAACGCCCTGGCCATTTACGAGAACCGGCTGGAGATCTTCCATATCCAGGAACAGAACGTATTGACCAACCAGAACAATTTCGAGCGTTCCCGGGAGCAATTCCAACTCGGGCGGATCACCTCCATCGAATTCCGTCAGGCCCAGATCAACCTGCTCAACGCCCAGACCAATAAGAACCTGGCCAAGTACGACGCAAAACTGGCGGAATTGCAGCTGTTGCAACTTACCGGGCAGCTGCTGAACCTGGAGTTTTAAATACTGCGGGTATTTTGCGCAGGGATCGCGTATATTGAACACAGGGGAAAGGCCGGGGGTATTCCCCATACGGTAAGGCCCCCATTACAATCCGTATCTTTGCGGCATGGAAGAGCACTTCTTTCAATGCCCGTACTGTTGGGAAACGATTTCGTTTCTCATCGACACCTCCGTGTCCTCCCAAACCTATATTGAAGACTGTGAGGTTTGTTGCAATCCCATTGAGATTACAGTGGCGTGCGACGGCGCGGGCATCCGGTCCTTTGAGGCCCGTGTGCTGGGGCAATGAACCGGCCAGGGGCTACTGCTCCCAAAACAGTTTATCACCCTTTTTTTCTATACAGTTGCTTTGCCGTACTTTAGACACTTGTTAATCCCCGAAAGCTACGTATGATGATGAGACTTTTCCGAAATATCCGCCTGCTTGTCCTGGCAGGAGCGTTAATACTTGCCGCCTGCCGCGACGCGGACGGTCCGCCTTCCCACCGCGGAGATGCCCAGCAGGCGGATCAGGCAGCCGGGGCACAGCTGCCGGAAAAAGCCAGGGCCGGATCCCCGGAGGCGCACCAAAACAGCGTACACCCGGATTCGGTTCCCGAAGGCATGGTGTATATCCCGTCGGGATCGTTCCTGATGGGCGGAAAATCCGACCAGGCCAGCCCGGATGAATTGCCGCGGCGTTCCGTACAGGTGGCCGGGTTTTTTATGGACCGCACGGAAGTGACCAACCGGGAATTTGCTGCATTTGTAGATGCCACCGGCTATGAAACTGTTGCGGAAAAGCCCATTGATTGGGAAGCGATGAAAACCCAGCTGCCCCCCGGCACCCCCAAACCGCCCGATTCCCTGCTCCAGGCGGGTTCCCTGGTATTCCATGCCACCGACCGTCCGGTAGACCTCCGCGACCTGAGCCAGTGGTGGCACTGGACCCTGGGCGCCAACTGGAAGCACCCGGAGGGCCCGGAAAGCGACCTTGAAGGGCGGATGGACCACCCGGTGGTACATATTGCCCTGGACGACGCCCTGGCCTATGCCCGATGGGCAGGAAAACGGCTGCCGACTGAAGCGGAGTGGGAATGGGCCTCGATGGGCGGCCTGGAGGACCCCAAATACCCCTGGGGAAATGCGCCTATTTCGGAATCTGCCGACAAGGCCAATTTCTGGCAGGGGATATTTCCCTATAGCAACGAGCAGGCCGATGGCTATCTGCGAACCGCCCCGGTGGGCACTTACCCGGCCAACGGATACGGCCTGGTGGATATGGCCGGGAATGTGTGGGAATGGTGCCAGGATAAATACCGTTCGGATACCTACCAGCTGGAGACCACCCCCACGGACCGCATGAACCCGCGGGGGCCGGATACTTCTTTCGACCCCAGCGAACCCCTCGCCGAGAAATACGTGATCCGCGGGGGCTCTTACCTGTGTAATGACAGTTATTGCAGCGGTTACCGGGTTTCCAGGCGGATGCGCGCCACCCGGGATTCCGCCTTTGGCCACACCGGCTTTCGCTGTGTAAAGGACGCGGAGTAGGTAGTTCCGCAGATCCATATCCGTTGCAGGGGGAAGCTAACCGGATGCATCAATGGGGCCACCGGTTCAGGTGCGGACCATGTAGTATTTTTTAATCTGTTTTTTCACATAGAGAAACCGGGCGATCCCGATGGCCAGGAGTATGGGGGAGAGGGATAGCAGGAAGTAACCGAGCTCGGCGATTTCCTCCAGAACTGTGAGTTTCAGAATGGCCACCCCGGAACTCAGGAATACAATAAATGTCCTGAAATAGGCCAGGAAGGTCCGTTCGTTGGCCAGGCGGGTCCGTTCTACGGCCAGGTCGTCCGAGCGGCTGAGGTCTAATCGTTTCTTTTTTGCCATGCTAACGGGATTTGGTTGTCAGCTCAAAGTTAACAGGTTAGGACAATTCCCTGGCAACCCTGCCGGTATTCAACCGGTAAATCAACCCAACCAGCAGTACCACACCGCCCCCCAGGGCCCATGGGAAGTACGCTTTAAAGCGTTCATTGCGCTCCGGGTCCCTCCAGGCAGTTATTTCGTAGTCGAAGGCCAGGAAATTCGAAAGGACCAGCAACAGGGAAACGGCCAGGAAGCAGAGGACGACGGTCAGCAACGGTCGGGACCAGTCCCTTCGCCTGAGCATCCCGATGGCGCCGAAAAGCCAGAGCAGGTTCAGGAGGGTGAAAAGGGCGGCAAACAGCCGCAGGTTCGAATAAAAAACAACCTCCAGCATGTTGTGGGCCGGAAAGGTGGCGCTGTCTACAACGCCCTCCGCATACAGCTTGAATAGAAGCACATTGGGCAGGATGCTGATAAACAGGAAGAGGGATGACGCCAGTACAAAAAGCCAACCCCAGAACCGGATAAACCGGGACCCGGAGGATCTTGCCGGAATGTCGCTTTGGGATGTACGCATCATAATCGCCCTGCATAATTACTATTTTCCTGTTGAGCGGCACGAGGAGCAGGCTGGAATTAACGTTCCTTTAAGGTCAAAATAGGATAGAAACCGGGTAAAATCGCTATTTCACGGGAAGGAAGGCCCGCTTAGTTTTGCAGAAAAACTAAATGGCTATGTCGAATATCAAATGGAATTACTGGATCCCCGTACTGGGCGTGGCGGCCATTTTGCAAAACCATGGATCCTACCTCAACAACCGGGAAGAACGTCTCCTGGTTCTTTTTCATGTCCTGACCGCCTTCTTTGGCCTGGCAGCCCTGTTCCTGTCGTTTATCTAGACGAAAAGCCGGACCAGCAGATACAATACAGAGGGGCAGAGCAGGCACCCGATCCCGGTATAGAACGTAGCGGTAAGCGCTCCGTAGGGTACCAGGCGGGCATCCGTAGCCGCCAGCCCGGCCACCACACCGCTGGTGGTTCCGATGAGCCCTCCGAAGACCATGGCCGAATGCGGGTTGTTCAGGCCGATATATCGGGCGATAAAAGGGGTGCCGATAGTGGCCGCCAGGGTTTTGACCACCCCCGCTGCCACGGAAATGGCGATGACATCCGACGTGGCCCCCAGTGCGGTCCCGGTTACCGGGCCCACAATATACGTGCAGGCGCCGGCGGCGATGGTGGTAATATCCACCGGATTGGAATACCCGAGGGCCAGGGCCACCATCGCCCCGGCGACAAATGCGATCAACACGCCGGAGAGCAGCGCAACCACCCCGGCCTTGCCTGCCTGCTTGATGGTTTCCAGGTCGGCCCCCATTGCAGTGGCTACCACGGCAAAATCCCGGAACATGGAACCCCCGAGGACGGCCATTCCGGCAAACAACGGGTGGTCTGCTATCCCGCGCTCCCCTCCCAGGAAGGCCAGTCCCAACCCAATAAGTATCGCCAGGGCGGCCCCGGGCAGCCTGCCTCGGGTCAGGTATCGGGAAATGGCGTAGGCAGCCCCCATAATCAGGCCCACCACCAGGAAGGCCAGGATCAGGCCGTTCCTCTCAATCAGCGTTTCTACCCAGTCCATTATTTCAGCGGATTTTGGCCGCGATCGGACGGCCGGCCGATGCGCGAAAGCAGAGGTACGAGCAGGAACCCGGCTATGGTGGCGCCGAGGCCGGCGAGTACCGCCACCCAACCGCCCCCAAAGGCGGCGTGGACGTTCAGGGTAGCTGCCATGGCAACAATGATGGGGATATACATGGCGCTCCAGAAGGCGATTCCGGATTCGGAGGTATCGGAAAACCAGCCCCTCCTGCGCAGGTACAGGCTAACGAGCATCAAGAGGAACATCGCAAAGCCCACCCCGCCTATATCCCCGGGGATACCGATCAACTCGCCCAGGAGCTGGCCGAGGAATTTCCCGGCCAGGAAGCAACCGCACAACAAAGCAACCCCATATATCTTCATCCGGTGGTATCTGACGGTTTAAAAGAATCCTTCAGGGCATTTTTGGTAACCTTCCCCAGCACATTCCGGGGCAATTCATCCACAAACAGGTACAGGCGGGGGGTTTTGTATCCCGGCAGACGCGTTTTTAACCATTCCGTTAGTTGTTCGGTGTCCGGTTGCCGGGTACCTGGGACGATGGCGGCCCCGATAACCTCCCCCCACTCCAGGTCGGGGACCCCAACCACGCCGCAATCTTTTACCTCAGGATGGGTCCGGAGTACTTCTTCGATTTCCAGGGCGGATATTTTATACCCCCCGGATTTGATGATGTCCACGGAATTCCGGCCGAGGATCCGGTAACTCCCGTCGTCCCACTGGGCGATGTCGCCCGTGCGGAACCAACCGTCCTGGGTGAATGCCTCTGCAGTTGCCTCCGGCCGGCCCCAGTACTCCCGAAAGACATTGGCGCCCTTTACCTGGATTTCCCCGGGACTCCCGTGGGGTACCTCCTGGTTTTCTTCATCTACCAGCCGGACCGATACCCCCGGCAAGGGCTGCCCGATATAACCCGGCCGTCGCAGCCCGTCATAGGGGTTGCTGATGGCCATGCCCATTTCGGTCATCCCATACCGCTCCAGCAAGGTATGCCCGCTGATCTCTCGCCACTGTTCCAGTACGCTGACCGGCAGGGCCGCAGAGCCCGAAACCATCAACCTGAATTTTTGCAATTGCCCGCTGATGGCTTCCCGCTCTTTTTCCGGCAGGGTTTGGTAGTGCGCAATCAGCTTAAAATAAATGGTGGGCACGGCCATAAACAGGTTTACCTGCCCCCTCAGAAAGGCCTCAAATACCTTCCCGGGTTTGAATTTTGGCAGGAATTCGCAACATGCGCCGCTCCAAAGGGCGCAGCAGAGCATATTGACAATCCCGTGTACGTGGTGCAGCGGGAGTACATTGAGGATGTGGTCGTCGGCCTGCCATTTCCAGGCTTCTGTCAGGGCGGTAATCTGCGCTTCCAACCCGGCGTGAGTGGTAACCACCCCCTTGGGCGACCCGGTGGTCCCGCTGGTGTAGAGGATCATCGCGCGCCGTTCCGGCCCGAGTGTTGGCAGACGGCCCTGTTCCGCCCCGAGTGCGGTGTAGGGAACCAACTTGCTGATGGCTCCCAGGGGTTCGAGGAACTCCCGGTATTCCTCCGTGCAAATGACTGCATCTGCCCCGGTATCCCGGACAACGTATTCCATGGATGGCAACGGGTGTTTCTCGCACAGGGGCACCGCAATGCCGCCCGCCCGCCAGATCCCCCATTGGATACAGACGTAGGCAAACCCCGGCGGGGCCAAAAAGGCAATTCGCGCCTCTTCCAAATCCGCTGCCCCACCCAGCAGGCCCAGGGCCAGTTTGCGGGATTCCGACAGCAGTTGGCCGTATGAATAGCTGCTTCCCGCGCACTGAATGGCTGTTCGGTCCGGGTGCTGCCGGGCGCGCTCAATCAATGGGAGTGATAGATTGTTTTCCATGGTCTGGCGGCATTGATGTGGGTCTAAAGTACTAAATTCCCTGTTGCCGAACCGGCGTTGAACCAACGGGGTTTTGCAACCCAAAAATATTAGTACCTTTTAGGACCATAGACCATAGACCATAGACCATAGACCAATGAAAACATCTAAAGGGCCCGCCAAAGGCCCGAACACCAACAAAAGGCGCGATTTCCTGAAGAAAAGCGCCCTGGCATCTTCTGTATTTATCGTACCCCGCCATGTGCTGGGCGGCCCTGGGTTTATCGCCCCGAGCGACCAACTGAACCTGGCAGCCATCGGTGCAGGGGGCAAGGGACGCAGCGATATTATGAACGCATCCGTTGGGGGGCGCGAGCGGGTAGTTGCCCTTTGCGACGTGGATTTCTCCGGCTCGGCGGCCGCCTCGGTGGAATCCTTCCCCAAGGCAAAGCTCTTCAGCGATTACCGGCGGATGCTGGATAAGAAAAAGAACATCGACGCGGTGACCATCTCCACCCCGGACCATATACATGGACCGGCCGCAAAAGCGGCCATGGAGCGGGGTATCCACGTGTATGTGCAGAAACCGATGACCCATAACATCCGGGAGGCCCGGATGCTCACCGAGATGGCGCGGGAGAATAAGATCGTCAGCCAGATGGGGAACCAGGGCGGCTCCAACCCGCTGCTCGGGATGGTCCAGGAGTGGGTGGATTCGGGCCGGCTTGGCAAGATCCACAAGGTAGAAGTCTGGACCAACCGGCCGGTCTGGCCCCAGGGCTTTGCCATGCCTGCCCCGGACCCTTCTCAAAAGCCCGAGGCTTTGGACTGGGACCTCTGGCTGGGGCCGGCCCCCGAGACCCCCTATATCCCGAATATCCACCCGTTTAACTGGCGGGGTTGGTGGGATTACGGCACGGGCGCTTTGGGCGACGTGGGTTGCCACCTGATCGACATCCCCTTCCGCACCCTGGGCCTGAAATACCCCAAGGATGCAGAATGTAGCGTGGGTACGGTATTTACCCAGATGTGGACCCCGGATTACCACCCGGAAGGCTGCCCGCCCTCGTCCTTTATTACGTTACATTTCGACGCCACCGAAAAGACAGGTTCACCTATCGAGATGACCTGGAGCGACGGGGGGATCCGACCGTCCCACCCGGAAATCATCCCGGCCGACCAGGACATCGGCGGCCACGGCAGTGCCAACGGCGTACTGATCCACGGAGAGAATGGGATCATCTCCACGAATATCAACGACAGTTCGCCCCTGATGCCCAAGCTGTACCTGAACGACGGCACGACGGAATTCGGCCCGGAAGTGGAGGAGAACGAAGAGCCGGAATACGGACACCAGCGCAAGTGGGTGGATGCCTGCAAGGCGGGCTTCGGCAGCGAGGAGCACCTGGCCCTCACCTCGTCCTTTGACTATGCCGGCCCCATGACGGAAACGGTGCTCATGGGGAACCTGGCTATCCGCAGCTACATGCTCCGGCGGGAGGTGACCGGCGAGAACGGCCGGCCCCGGCAGGAGTTCTACGGACGCAGGAAATTGCTTTGGGACGGCGAGAATATGAAGATCACCAACCTGGAGGAGGCCAACCAGTTTGTCACCCGTACCTACCGGGAGGGGTGGGAGATGTAGGCGATTTGCCAATTTGCCAATTTGCCAATTGGGCAATGAATCAATTTGGAAATGAGTCAATTTGGAAATTTGGCTATGGGCAATGCTGCCCCGGGACGGAGGGGATTTTCGCAATTAACTTCGTAAAAAAGCATGTAGTTTTAACTTTACCTGTATGTCCAGTCAGGAGCCTTCCAATGGAATTTTATTAAGTAAAGCATGAAGACATCACAAACAAGGGACCTCTCCGAAACCCGGGGTTTGGTGGGAGACCTGTTCCCGGAACTACCCGCGGGGGAGGCCTGGGAGCGCTACCGGCTTGCGGATGCGCAGCTTGCCTTTTTTGAGGAAAACGGCTTTCTGAGCGGGGTAAAGATCCTGGATGACGACCAGGTGGATGCCCTCCGGCTGGAGCTTGAGCAACTTATGGACCCGGGCCACCCGGGGCATCATCTGTTTTATGAGTTCCATTCGAATGAATCGTCGGATCCGGATACCGTGCTCTTCCATTCCCTGGGGCATTGGCGCATAACCCCCGGGTTTCACGACGTATTGTGGAACCCCCGGTTTGTGGTCCCTGCCAGCCAGCTGCTGGGCGGCAAAGCTGTCCGATTCTGGCACGACCAGCTGTTTTGCAAACCCGCCCGGCACGGGGGCGTGGTGGCCTGGCACCAGGACTACAGTTACTGGACCCGCACCACTCCCCTGCAACACCTCACTTGTTGGGTAGGCCTGGACGATGCCACAGCGGATAACGGGTGCCTGCAATACATCCCCGGCAGCCATAAATGGGACTTGCTGGAAAAGATCGAACTGGCCGGTTCCATGGACAGCCTCCGGGACCTGCTGAACCCCGGGCAAATCGCACAATACGAAAACCGGGTGGCAGCGGAGATGCCGGCGGGATACGCCACGTTCCACCACCCCAAGATGGTCCACGGCTCCTATGAAAACCGATCGGACAAGCCCCGGCGGGCTTTTGTCCTGAACGTCTTTGCCGACGGTACCCGTTCCAATTCCGATGAGGTTTTACTCAATGGGGTGCCCCCGATTAAAAAAGGGGAACCCATGGGCGGCAGGTTCTTTCCGCTGTTGTTTAAACCACCGGCTGCGCATGGGGAGTAACCCGGCGTAACGGGATTCGCAAACCGGCCGGCCGGCGTTGTTTTGAGAACCGGCCTATAAGGCCCGCTTCAAGCCGTCGATAAGCTGAGCGACCTCTTCGGGGCTCGTGTAGTGCACAAAGGAAAGGCGTATCACCCCCGGGTCGGTTGGAAGTTTCATATCCTTAAGCGGCCGGACGGCATAGAAGTGTCCCATCCCGGTCATCAGCTGGTATTTTGTAAGGGCTTCATAAACCTGGCCCACGGTCTTTTCCAGGGGCAGAATGGAGACGATGGGCGCCCGGTCTTCCAGGGTGTTTGGCCCGACAATCCGGACGTCCTCCCTGCCGGTCAGGAATTCCAACAGGGGTTGCAACAGGCCCTTTTCATGGTCGCGGAACATGCGGTTCAACAGATCCCGGCGTTTTGGGGGCTCCGCCTCGTCGCGGAAATGATGGTCGTAAAGGGCGTCAAAATAATCGGCCATCCCAGCTGCGGCCGCTACCTGCGCGTGGTCCGGTCCGGCCGGGGTAATCTTATGGCGGAGGCTGTCTTTCTTAAAAAAGTGCGCCTGGTTCTCCATTTTTTCCAGCAGGTTGCGTTCCACATACATGACCCCCAGGTGGGGCCCGAAGGTTTTGTAAGCGGAAAACATGTAAATGTCCGCTCCAAGGCCCTTCACATCCGGAATCTCGTGGGGGGCCCAACCAACCCCGTCCACCACGGTGCGCACCCCGCGGCTTCGGGCCATTTCGGAGATTTTCCGAACCGGGTTAACATGGCCGATAACATTGGAACAATGCGGGTAGGCTACCATCCGGGTCTTGTCCGTAAACAAGCGGCTGAGCACCTCCGGGTCGAGGACCCCGGTAACCGGGTCCACATGCCATTCCACAATGTTCAGGCCGCGTTCCCCGAGCCGTCGCCAGGCGCCGGCATTTGCCTCGTGGTCCTGGCAGGAGACGATGATTTCATCCCCGTCATCCCACAGCGGGCGCAGCGCATTGGCCAATACATAAACGTTCTGGGTGGTGGAGGGGCCGAAATGGACTTCCAGCGGGTCGGCACCCATATATTCGGCGATCCGCCTGTAGGCCTCGTCCATCAACTGGCCGGCCCGGGTGGAGGCAGGATAGGGATAGTAGGGCTGTACCTTATTCCCGGTATAGAACCGCGTTAACCGGTCTACCACCTGCCGGCAAGGGTAGGAGCCCCCGGCATTTTCAAAGAAGGCCCAGCCTTTCAGCCCGGGTTGGGAGAACGCCGGAAATTGGGAGCGGGTAAAATCCAGGTCTAGCGTCATGTTTTTTCTTTGATGTTTCTCCGGGTAAGGTATAAAAAAGTTTTGGGGAGTGGCCCGGCAGAAATACGCTTTGATGCGCATCCGGTTAATCCGTATCTTGACAGGATGAACAAGTTAATCGAACAAATTATGAAAATGATCGTAGCATCTACCCGACGAAAATTATCGCTTTCGGGTTTGGCAAAGGGGATTTCGCGAAACGGCGTGTTTGCGCTGGCATTCCTGATTTCCTTTCTGGCGAGTGGACAGGAGATTTCACAGGCTGCCCCGGTGGTCTCCCCGGAATTGGCTGCTGACAACTCGGTGACTTTCCGGATTGCGGCACCCCAGGCAGTTGAGGTCCAACTTAGCGGGAACTGGATGCCCGCAGCCCCTACCCCCGAGGGAGGCTTTGCCCAGGAAATGACCCCCCTGGAAAAGGGACAGGACGGCATTTGGACCGTGACCGTCCCAGCCATGGAACCCGAATTGTACGCCTATGCCTTTATGGTGGACGGGGTGCGTACCCTGGATCCTGCCAACAAGAACATCGTACGGGACGGCCGCTTCAGCACGGCCAGCGTGCTTTACGTGCCCGGAGAAGCTTCAGACCTTTACTGGGCAAAAACCGGGCCCAAGGGCAGCGTGCACCAGGTCTGGTATGAGTCGCCCACCCTGGGCCTGACCCGCCGAATGTTTGTCTATACCCCGCCCGGGTATGCGGAAAGCAACGAAAATTTCCCGGTGCTCTACCTGCTCCACGGCGGCGGCGGGGATGAGGAAGCCTGGCCCACCCTGGGGGCGGCCCAGAACATCCTGGACAACCTGATCAATGCGGGTGAGGCCAAACCCATGCTGGTGGTGATGACCAACGGGAATCCGGAACAGGCGGCCGCCTTTACCGTCAGTCCGAAACTGGATACAGAGGCCCAAGGTATCGGAGGCATGGCGAGCATGTTGTTTGAAAAGAGCCTGGTGAGCGATGTGATCCCCTATATCGAAGCGAATTACCAGGTAAAGACGGGTAAGGAGAACCGGGCGCTTACCGGCCTTTCCATGGGTGGGTTGCAAACGATGAATACCACATTTGAAAACCCGGGGATGTTTGATTACATCGGGGTGATGAGCATGGGGTTTGCCGACCTGAGCCGATTCGGGATCGAGATTGACCATTCCAAAAGGGAGCAGCAAATCAAAGCGCTGGCAGCGGCCGACCCAGAATTGTACTGGATTGCCTGCGGCAAGGACGATTTCCTATATGAAAGCGTGGTGACCATGCGGGAGAAGCTGGACGAACTGGACTTTGATTATGTATACCGCGAAAGCCCCGGGGGCCATACCTGGACGAATTGGCGGATCTACCTCTCGGAGTTTGCGCCCATGTTGTTTAGATAATTCCCGGATTTTGAAGCGGAGGCGCACACGCGAAATTGGGTTTCGGGTAACCAAATTACCCGTTTATGCGCTCTTATTCGGGCTTGTGCTTATCTGGCCTTCCGGAGGCGGGGTTGCCAATGCGCAGGAGACCCCGGATACGGGCCTGTCAGTTCCCCCGGGTCAATTGGCGGAGAAGATCCCGTACGGCCCGGACCAATCGGAAAGCTACGCGGCCTACCTGGCCGAATCGGCAGCGCCCAATCAGTTGCTCCCGGTATTATTCGTATTCGATCCGGCAGCCCGGGGTGCCCTCGCCGTTGAAACCTTCGGGGAAATTGCGGAGGTCCACGGGATGCTGCTTGTGGGTTCCAACGAGGCCAGAAACGGGCCCTACGAGCGGAATTTTGACATTGTAAACCGGCTTTTTTCAGAAATATTCAATAAGTACCCCATTGACGGGGAAAGGGTTTTTTTAACCGGGTTCAGCGGGGGGTCGCGCCTGGCGGCCTCCGTGGCTATCCTAACCGGGCAAATTGCCGGGGTTATCGGGTGCGGCGCAGCCTTTGACAGCACGGCAGGATATATCCCCCCTCCGGGCGCCGATTTTCTCTACGCGGGGGTTGTCGGTTACCAGGACATGAATTTTCTGGAAATGGGCTATGCGGAGGAGTGGCTGGACCGACTGGCGATTACGAACAAAAGGGTCACATTTGAAGGGGGGCACCGCTGGCCGGACCCGGGGGAGCTCCTCCGGGCCATGGACTGGATGATGCTGGCAGGGCATACCCAAAAGGGGTTTCCTCTTGAGAAACCCCGTATTGATGCCGGGTTGAAGCGCGCCCTTGAGGCTGCTCAGGCCTACAAACGCGCGGGCCGATTGGTGGATGCCATTCGGGAATACCGGGATATTCAGGAGCTTTATGCCAACCTGTATGCCCTGGATTCCATTCCCGGGGCTATTGATGAAATCCGGGATTCTGACACCTACCGGGAATTGGTAAATCGCATGGAGGGCCTTGCCGGGGAGGAAGAAGCATGGACCACCCGATTCCGCGGGTTGGCCGAAGCCATCCTGCAACGGGGCAGCGACAGGGAGTATGGCAAATGGGAAGCTGCCTGGGGCCGGTTCCGGAAAAAGTACGACGCGGATACTGCCCCGCTAATTGCCGACATGCAGAAACGTGTGGAAGGCTTTGTTTTTGCTTTTTGCATTGAACGCGCCAACGCCCTTCGGACAGACGGCAATTACGACGAATCCCTGAAGTTGAGTCGGTTGCTGACAATCGCTTTCCCCGACCGGCCCTATGCCTGGATCCGTGCAGCTGAAGACCATGCCCGCCTGGAAAACGAACAGGAGGTGTTCCATGCGCTCGGCAAGGCAGTCTCCCTGGGGTTTTCCGATCGGGCAGCCCTGGAAGCCCGTGCCGCCTTTGCTCCTTACATCGGGAGGGATGCCTGGCATTCGCTTTTTGGCGGTGTGGCGGATGTGCCGGATTGATTTGGGGTGCCTTGGCTGTAAGAAGTTCTCAGCGCCCGGGAAAATGTTATTCTATGGATTGGAAATAGTACATTTATGAATGCCCCGGACCAAATGGATAATCGTATGAAAAAATATCAATCGTTGTACGCGTGGATGATTGGCCTGTTTGCAATTGTACAGGTCAGTATTTTCTATTATTACTGGCCCCGTTTCACCACCCAGACGTGGGAGATTCATTTTCATTATTGGCTGGTAACCGCCTGGTACCTGATGCTGATTATACAGCCTTACCTTATTTCAAGGGGAAATATCCAGAGACACCGGACGCTCGGCATCATCGGGTTTGTCCTTGCCGGCGGTGTCATTTTTACCGGTATGAGCCTGCTGGACGTCCCCCTGAAACTCGCTGAAGCCCACGACCCGACACGGCCGGGCCCGCCGATTTCGTTTTATTACGGGACGCTCATTATCGAAGCTGTATCCATGCTCGCATTCGGCTTCGCCATCTTAAAGAGTATCCTGCACCGCAAGGAAATCCACGAGCATTCCTGGTGGCTGATTGCCGGGGCTTTTTATATGATGCCCCCGGCACTGGGGCGCGGCATGATTGTCTTTTGGCGTCGCATGCTGCCTCCCGAGAATTTCAAGCCACTATTCGCGTTGGTCAGCACGGAACTGATCTATCTTGGATTGTTCCTGTGGTTTGCCTCGAGGTTTGGAAAATTCCGGCATGCGGCTACAGCCATTGGCCTGCTGCTAATCGTCTTCCGCATGTTGCGGGTTCCCATGGGCGCTTCTGAAGCGATCCAGGAATTCCTGCATAACTGGATTCAATGGCGATGAGCCGCTGATTGCGTCAATTCCCGTGGCCTCCCGGTCAACGGGAATTCCATAGCTTTTGTATATTATAATAGCCCGCATGAGCGGGAATAATTAATTGTAAACCCGAAAGCGACGCACAATGACGTTACTTACCAAAAAAGCATTTACGCAACTGAGCGGGGTACATGCCCCAACCTGTATTTCAATATTTATCCCGACCCACCGGGCCGGGCAGGAAGTCCTGGAGAAAAAGGATCAGCTGGCCCTGAAGAACCAACTCAAGGAGGTTTCACATAATCTCGCGGGACAGGGCTATTCGGATCAGGAGGTGAAATCCATGCTGGAGCCGGCCGCCCAGCTGCTCGAGGATACCGAATTTTGGCGCCACCAGTCCGATGGGCTCGCCCTGTTTATCTCGGAGGGTTTTTTTCAAAAATTTACTTTGCCCCTCGAATTTGAAGCAGCCCACCACATCGGCAACAGTTTCCACCTGGTACCGCTAATGCCTTTATTGACGGGCGATGGCCGGTTCTTCATCCTGGCACTCGGCCTGGAAGGGGTAAAGTTCTACGAGGGGACGAAGTATTCCATAGCCCGGATCATTGTATACGACCTGACACCGGCCCGCCTGGAGGATCGGGTGGGGTACGATTACGAGGAAAAATTCCTCCAGTTCCGCTCCCAACAGGAAGGGGCCGGACACGCCATGTTCCACGGACATGGGGAAGGGGAGGCCGACCATAAAAACGAGATTCTCCGTTACTTCCGGGCGGTGGATGAGGGGTTGATGCAAATCCTGCACGATGAACGGCAACCCCTGGTGCTGGCATCGCTGGATTACCTGGCCCCCATTTACCGGGAAGCGAACAATTACAACCACCTGTTTGAATCGCATATTTCCGGCAATCCCGGGGACGACGACCTGATGTCCCTTCACGGCAAAGCCTGGGAACTGGTGGCCCCGCATTTTGAAAGCGGTCGGCGGGAGAAAGCCGGCGCCTACCAGCAAGCTCTTGGCACCGGGAAAGCGTCACCGGATTTAAGGGATATCCTGCCCGCAGCCATGGACGGCCGTATCGACGCACTTTTCTTACGCGAAGGGGAAGACGTACAGGGGCTGTACAACCAGGAGGACCGGGAGTTGGAAATTCATGAATCGCTGCGGGAAACAAGTGTTTCCCTGTTCAACCTGGCAGCCGTTGAAACCTACCTGCAGGGCGGCGATGTCTTTGTTGTGCCGGAAAAGGAAATGCCGGACGATCATTCGGCTGTTTGTGCATTGTACCGGTATTGAATGTTGGGGATAGCCGACTGAAGTGCAAAGAAATTCGAGAAATACATATAAAGTTAGGAATCCTTACTATATTTGTTGCAAAGAGTAAGGAACCCTAACAAATTCTATTATGCAAAAGTCTATTTTTTATCACGCGGGTTGCCCCGTCTGTGTAAGTGCGGAAGCGGACATCCTCAACCTGATCGGAGCTGAGAATGTCGAAGTCGTCAACATCGGGACTGATAAGTCCCGGATTCCGGAGGCAGAGAAGGCCGGAGCCAAATCGGTACCCGTACTGGTAACCCCAAACGGCCATGCCCTGCATATCAACTATGGCGCTTCCATTGCCGAGGTGAAGGGCTGATTTGCCCCGATTAATTAGGAATGCTAACTTTGCCTGCCGGATGTTATCCGGCGGGCATTATTATGAAGGATACAAGCATTTTCAACCCGGATTTCCAGAACGAGCAGGTTTCCAGTAAAATCGTTGCCGGATTGGAGCGCATATCGGAGGTCTTCAAGGTACTGCTCTGGCAAAAAGCCAAATCCATCGGGCTGAGCCCCATCCAGATCCAAATCCTGATATTCGTAGCTTACCATAAACCGGCCCTGTGCAATGTGAGCCACTTATCGCAGGAGTTCAACGTAACCAAGCCCACGGTGAGCGATGCGGTCAAAGTCCTGGAGAAAAAAGGGTTGATCCACAAAATTTCTTCGCCTTCAGACAACAGGAGCTATACCATCGGCCTCACGGTGGCGGGCAAACAGGTCGTAGAGGATACCCAGGATTTCGCCCAACCCCTGAAAAACGAGTTGAAAGATCATACCCATGCAGATCTCGAAGGACTTTTTCAATCCCTGAGCACGCTGATTTACCGTCTGAACAGGTCCGGATTACTCACCGTCCAGCGTACCTGTTACGGTTGTAAGTTCTACGAGAAAACACCCGATGCACACTATTGCCATTTACTCGAAAAAAGCCTTTTCGATCAGGATATCCGGCTGGACTGCCCGGAATTTGAGGCCGGAGCCTGAAGCTGACGAAGGCACCCGCAATTCTTGTATTACCCATATTTTGCGCAACTTTTAACATCTCATGTAACCCAGGTTACTGTGGTCGCGACCAGCTTCCCATACCTTTATTTCAAAGTTGAAATTGGAATTTTCAGATTTTGCCAATGACAAATGGCTCGTCATGTATTCGATCCCGGCCTGAGACCCTTGCTGAAATGGATGCCAGGATTAGCGGCGAATCTGTGGAATAGGTTGGTTGTTTGTTTTAGGAGACGGTCCGCTCACCGGGCCGTTTCCTTTATTTACTGCAACTTCAAATCATTAGAATGAGGACACTTGGGCTTATAGGTGGTACTTCCTGGCATTCAACCATTGAATACTACCGCTGTATCAATGAACAGGTTGGAAGGAAAATTGGCCGGCATGCCAATCCGCCCCTGATCCTGCACAGTATCAACATTGAATTGATGCGGGAACAGGACCCCCGGAAAATCAACGCCAAGTACCTGGATGTAGCCCAAAAATTGGAGCAGGCTGGTGCCGGCGCCATTGTCATCTGTGCCAATACCCCGCATATGGCCTTTGAATACGTGCAACCCAAAATCGGCATCCCTTTCCTGCATATTGCGGATGCCACGGGCAGGGAGGCGGAACGATTGGGATTGAAGAAATTGGGGCTGTTGGGGAATCGACCGACGATGACGGGGGATTTTATTTCCGGATACCTCAGGTCAAAATACCGTATGGAAACCCTGATTCCGGAAGCCCGGTACATTGGGCAGGCTCATGACTACGTGTCCAAAGAGCTTACCCAGGGCGAATTTTCGAACCGCGCCAGGAAATTTTTCCTCACTCAAATAGAACTTCTCAGGGCCCGGGGCGCGGAAGGGATCATTTTAGGTTGTACCGAACTACCATTATTGCTAAAAGAGGACGATATTGACATCCCCTTGTTGGCAACGACCCACCTGCACATTGGGATGGCGGTAGCATTTATCCTCGCCGAATGACAAGATTTAAAACTGAAACCATGTATATTAAACAATTTGAGTACAAACCGCTGGCGCATTATTCCTACGCCCTGATCAGCGACGGGGAAATGGCTGTGGTAGACCCGGAGCGCGACCCGCTGCAGTATTACAAAATTGCAGAGGAACACGGTGCCCGAATCACGGCGGTAATCGAGACCCACCCGCATGCGGATTTTGTGAGTTCCCACCTGCAGATACACCAGGAGACGGGCGCAACCATTTACAACAGCGAAAAACTGGGAGCGGATTATCCGCATAAGGGATTTGATCAGGGGGATGTCCTCCAAATCGGTAAGGCCACCCTGCGGGCCATCAATACGCCGGGCCATTCGCCGGACAGCATCACCCTGGTTGCCGAAGAAGGCGGAAAGACAGCACTATTTACCGGAGATACACTCTTTATTGGCGACGTGGGCCGCCCGGACCTGCGGGAGAAGGCCGGAAACATGCGGGCAAAAAGACAGGAACTCGCCGAGATGATGTACCATACGATACAGCATAAATTCAAGGACTTACCGGATGACGCTCTGGTCTATCCTGCGCATGGCGCCGGATCGCTTTGCGGTAAAAATTTAAGCAGTGACAAAAGCAGTACACTCGGCAATGAACGCATGGGCAACTGGGCCTTTAAGGATCAGAGTAAGGAGGAATTCATCAGTACTTTGCTCGACAGCCAACCGTTTATTCCAGGCTATTTTGGTTTTAATGTCGATGTGAATAAAACCGGAGCCGGGAACCTGAGGGAGGCCCTGGCTGCCGTACCGTTCAGGATGCATGGGTCTGAGAAAGGCCTTATTGTGGATACGCGGGCTGAAGAGGATTTTAAAAGCGGCCACCTGGAGGGGAGTATCAACATACAGGCCACTTCCATGGATGACAAGTTCGAGACCTGGTTGGGGTCTATTGTGGAGCCCCGGGAGGAATTCCATCTGGTGATTGACCGGTCTGCAGATTTGGGAGCGATATTGAACCGGGTGTCGAAAATTGGGTACGAAAAACAGTTGCAATCGGTATTCACCCTGAACGGGAGGAATTTGGTTGAGAGCAGGTCGCTGGACCTGCAGGATTTTGAGGCCCATCCGGAGCGATATACCGTCATCGATGTCCGGAACGCCAGCGAGGTGGAGGAAGGCAAGATCTTTGACCATGCGCTCTCCCACCCCCTGAATGAATTGCGCGGTACGGCCGGTAAAATCCCAACGGATAAACCGGTGGTGGTGCACTGTGCCGGGGGATATCGCAGCGCTGCGGGGAGCAGTATTCTTTCCAGGGAACTCGAAAGCGTCCGGGTATTCGACCTGGGTGAAGATATCAAGAAGTTCACGCCATCATAAAGCGGCCATGGGGGGCTTTACAAGGAAAGCCGGTCGGGTGGATGACTGGATTGCTTTCTCGGCTGGCGCCTCGAAAGCGGCCACCCATGCCCCACAGGACTGGATTGCTTTCTCACTGCGTTCGAAAGCGGCCACCCATGCCCCACAGGACTGGATTGCTTTCTCACTGCGTTCGAAAGCGGCCAGAATGGGGGAGCTTAACAAAGAAAGCCATCCGCCCCGCTGGCGCGCGGCGTTGCCTTTTTCCTCTGTCCGCATGCTCAAGCGAGCTTGGCATGCTCCCAAAGAAAAAAGCCACCGACTCTGTCGATGGCTTTCTTTGTAGCGGGGACTGGACTCGAACCAGCGACCTTCGGGTTATGAGCCCGACGAGCTACCTACTGCTCTACCCCGCGATGTGGACGGCAAATATACGACGATTTATTGGTTTAATCAAAAGTTGGCTGGGGGAAATATTTATCCTGCCGCCGGGTGCTTTTGCGAAATTCCCTAACTTCGGCCATTGAGGAATTTCGGATGGAAGTTATCAATGAATTCATAGCGGGCCTGATCCCCTATACGGAATGGCCCATGTTCCTGCTGCTTATCGGCGGGGGGTTGTTTTTGGTGTTTTATTCCGGCTTCGCCCCGTACCGGTATTTCCGCCACGCCCTGGCGATAACCGCGGGAAAATACGACGATAAAAAGGCCCAGGGGGAGGTCAGTTCCTTCCAGGCATTGTCCGCTGCGGTGGCGGCCACCGTGGGATTGGGGAATATTTCCGGGGTGGCTATTGCCATCCACGACGGGGGGCCGGGCGTGGTCTTCTGGATCTGGATGACAGCGCTGATCGGCATGTGTATCAAATACTATTCGTGCAGCCTGGCCATCATGTACCGGGGTACGGATTCCGATGGAAAATTGCAGGGAGGCCCGATGTTTTACATTACCCAGGGAATGGGGCCAAAGGCGAAGCCCCTGGCGGTCTTCTTCTGCATCTGCGGCCTCTTTGGGTTCCTCGGGGTATTTACCGCCAACCAGTTCACCGAAACGTTTATGAGCGTTGTGGAACCCACGGAAACCCTGTGGGCCACGTCGGAATTCAACTGGAAGCTGCTGATCGGTATTGTACTGGCCATAATTACCTCCTTCGTGATTTTCGGGGGGCTCACCAAGATCGCAAAGGTGGCCTCGGCCATCGTCCCTTTCATGGTATTGCTTTACCTGGTGGCGGTTATCGTGGTGATGGTCCTGAATTCCGATCAGGTTTGGCCGGCCCTCCGCATGATCCTCCGGGAAGCCTGGAATTTTGAGACCGCCGTCACGGGCGGTTTCTGGGGATTGGTCATTATCGGGATCCGCCGGGCGATGTTCTCCAACGAGGCCGGTTTGGGGAGTGCACCCATGTACCACGGCCAAAGCCGGAACGACGAGCCCATCAAGGAAGGGTTGGTCGCCATGCTCGGGCCGTTTATCGACACCATCCTCGTCTGCACCTTTACCGCTGTGGTCATTATCCTGAGCGGGGCCTATCTGGAAGACGGGAGCGGGATTGTTATGACCCTCAGTGCCTTCCGCACCACGCTGTTCGGATACGGGGACGAATTGCTGATGCTGATCGTAACCGCCTTCGCGCTTTCAACCCTCTTCACGTATTCGTATTACGGGGTCAAGAGCCTTTCGTTCCTGACCACCGCGCGGATCGGGAAGTACTACAACTGGTATTTTGTCGTCATGATCGTCTTTGCCGCTGTGGCTTCCCTGGAGCTCGTCAAAAACCTCATCGACCTGTCGTACGCCCTGATGGTTATCCCAAATATGATCGCCGTACTGTGGCTCGCCCCCCGGGTGAACGCCGCGGCAAAAAAATATTTTAAGCAGTTGCGCCATGAAAGAGCATAAGGCCGGATTTGTCAATATTATCGGGAACCCGAATGTGGGGAAATCCACCCTGATGAACGCCCTGGTCGGGGAGCGGCTGTCGATTATCACCTCCAAGGCCCAGACTACCCGCCACCGGATCCTGGGGATCGTCAACGGGGACGACTTCCAGATCGTATTTTCGGATACCCCCGGAATTATCAAACCCGCATACGGGTTGCAGGAATCCATGATGGACTTCGTTCGCCTGGCCCTAGTGGATGCGGATGTTCTCCTCTACATGGTGGAAGTGGGGGAGAAGGGCCTGAAGGACGAGGCATTTGCCGAAAAGATCCGGAGCAGCCAGATCCCGGTTTTGCTCCTGATCAATAAAATAGACACCTCGGACCAGGGGCAGCTGGAGGAGCAGGTAGCTTTTTGGACGGAGCAATTCCCCAACGCGGAAATCATCCCGATTTCGGCCCTGGAGCGTTTTGGGGTGCCGGAGGTGCTGGACCGCATCCTGGCACTGCTCCCGGAGGCACCTCCCTATTTCCCCAAGGACCAGCTCACCGACCGGCCGGAACGCTTTTTCGTCAATGAGATCATCCGGGAAAAGATCCTGCTGCACTACAAAAAAGAAATCCCCTATGCCGTCGAAATCGAAACGGAACGGTTTGAGGAAACCGACGAGATCATCCGTATCGGGGCGGTGATCATGGTGGAGCGGGCCACGCAAAAAGGCATCCTGATCGGGCACAAGGGCAGCGCGCTGAAGCGTGTGGGAACGGAGGCCCGCAAGGACCTGGAAACGTTTTTCGACAAGAAAGTCTTCCTGGAGTTGTTTGTCAAGGTAAACAAGAATTGGCGTAACGACGCGCGGCAATTGCGCCGGTTTGGGTATGATTCCAAGTAGCCCGCAGCAATCCGAAAACTCCCCGGGTTCCGGGAGCCCGTATTTTATCGATATGAGCTATCCCGTTCCTCCTACAGGCATCTGAGTCAAAAATTCCTACGTTTTAAGAAAAAACACCCGGGAGCGCTCAGCTGCTTTTTATATCTTTGAATTATCGACGAAATGTTGCATTTCATCGATGAAATACCTAAAAGCCCCCGATCCCATGAAAAACATCATCATTTTTGGTGCGTCCGGTCATGGCAGCGTCGTTCTGGACATCCTGGAGTCCGAGGGGCTGTACCAGCCGGTTGGCTTCCTGGATTCCTACAAACCCAAGGGAACCAAAAAGAACGGATACGAGGTACTGGGTACCTCCTACGACCTTCCCTACCTCATCGAGACGTTTAATATTCACGGCGGCATTGTGGCTATTGGGGATAACTGGATCCGGCGGACCATCGTCAAGCGTATCCTGAGCATCGTTCCGTCTTTCCGCTTTGTAAGCGCTGTACACCCGTCTGCCAGTATCGGCAAGGATGTGCAGATTGGCCAGGGTTCCGTGATTATGCCGGGGGTCATCGTCAATGCAAATTCCCGCGTGGGACAGCATTGCATCCTCAATACCCTGTCATCCCTCGGACACGACGGGTTGATGGACGATTTTTCGAGCCTTGCCCCGCGGGTCGGTACCGGGGGCAATTTCAAACTGGGCTATTGTTCGGCTGTATCCCTGGGGGCCAACGTCGTTGAAAACATCCAGGTAGCTGAGCATGCGGTGATTGGTGCCGGTTCACTGGTAATGAATGACATCCCCTCCAACGCGGTGGCTTTTGGCAGCCCGGCCCGCGTGGTGCGGTCCCGGGAGATCGGAGAGAGCTACCTCACCGGCAACAGGTACCGGCAGCGGAGTACCGTGACCGGAGACCTGTAAGCCGCTTCGCCACCACCTGCACCCACCCGTTTCATATCTACCCCTTTAACACTACCTTTGTGGCCTGAAGCACGCCTATGTCTGCCATTGTAGCAATTGTGGGACGTCCCAATGTTGGGAAGTCAACTTTTTTTAACCGGATGATCCAGCGCCGGGAGGCCATTGTGGATGCCGTGAGCGGGGTTACCCGAGACCGGCACTACGGCAAGAGCGATTGGAACGGGAAGGAATTTTCCCTGATCGATACGGGGGGATATGTCGTCGGCAGCGACGATGTATTTGAAAAGGAAATCGACAAGCAGGTCCTCCTGGCCGTCGATGAGGCCGATGCCATCTTGTTCATGGTGGATGCGGTCACCGGCGTTACCGGGATGGACGAGGAGGTGGCACGCATGCTCCGGAAGGTGGACAAACCCATATTCCTGGTGGTCAACAAGGTGGATAATGCCGCCCGCCTGGAGGATGCCGTGGAATTTTACTCCCTCGGCCTTGGGGAATACTACCCCGTCTCCAGTATCAATGGGAGCGGTACCGGCGAATTGCTGGATGCCCTGGTCCCCGTGCTGCCGGAGCGCCCCCCCAGGGAGGAAGCCCTGCCGCGGTTTGCGGTGGTTGGCCGCCCGAATGCCGGGAAATCCTCCTTTATCAATGCGCTGATTGGGGAAGAGCGCTATATCGTTACGGATATCGCGGGCACCACCCGGGATAGTATCGATACCCGATACAACCGCTTCGGTTTTGAATTCAACCTGGTGGATACGGCGGGTATCCGGCGAAAATCCAAGGTGAAGGAAGACCTGGAATTTTATTCGGTCATGCGCTCGGTTAGGGCCATCGAGCATTCCGATGTCTGCCTGATCCTGGTAGATGCCACGCGGGGCTTTGATGGCCAGGTACAGAATATCTTCTGGCTGGCCCAGCGCAACCACAAAGGGATCGTCATCCTGGTGAACAAATGGGACCTGGTGGAAAAGGAAACGGGCTCCGTCAAGGAATACACCAGAATGATCAAGGAAGCCACGTCCCCCTTTACGGACATCCCCATCGTATTTATTTCCGCCCTGAACAAGCAGCGCATCTTCAAGGCCATCGAGACGGCCGTGACCGTCTACGAGAACCGGTCCCGGCGGATTCCCACACGGAAGCTCAACGACCTGATGCTGCCCATTATCGAGAAGTACCCGCCCCCGGCAATCAAGGGGAAGTACGTCAAGATCAAGTTTTGCACCCAGCTCCCCACGCCATTCCCGCAATTTGCATTCTTCTGCAACCTGCCGCAATACGTCAAGGACCCCTATAAGCGATTTTTGGAAAACAAATTGCGCGAACAGTTCGACTTCACAGGTGTGCCCATGGACATTTTTATGAGGAAGAAGTAGTTTGCCAACTGCCGGTGAAGTGCGCTCCTGTCTGGCTACCCCGGGCAGGCTTGTTGCGCCTCCGCCCGGCAATCGATGATTAACAGGCTTACCATCCCCCGGAGGCACCGCCGCCCCCGAAGCCACCGCC
>NZ_CEXZKX010000009.1:0-87423 GCF_982776155.1 Robiginitalea sp. | reverse complement strand
GTATCTCCTGGCACCCGGCAAGGCGGGGGACCCAAGGAACAGCGAGCGCAGCGAAACTATTCCTGGCTTCCGACTTCAGGCGGGGGACCAAAGGAACACCGAGCGAAGCGAGGTATCTCCTGGAGGGCGTCGCCGGCAACGCAGGCGGGGACCCTAGACAAACCCGCAATAAAGTGGCATCTTCTAATACAAATACCTTTAACACTTCAAAATGGCCCGAAATCAATTCTAAGTGAATCTTCCTCTACACTCAGTCTGAATGACTCGTTGGCAGGGATCCATCCTTCGATATATCCTGGGCAGGTAGACCTAAATACAAGACCATCAACATACAACCTGATTCCGTAGCAAGCTTCCCCAGGATAGATTTCCTTGTCGGTATCTAATGCTATCCTTTGAACGTCACCTGACCGCAATTCAAGCAAACGCCCCACCTCCACATCTTGAATATGAATTAATATACTGTCGATGTGGATGCTGCTATTATTGCTAACTTGAATGAAAGGCGCCCCACGATTGCAGGAGTAAAAGAGGATCAGTATACCTATTGCAGGTAACAGATACTTTTTCATTTGTGGATGTTTCAAAGGAATTTATCAAAATTAGCCATACCCACTTCAACCAGAAACCCCAAATCCCCTATCTGCAATCAAAAGTAACCTCCTTTTCGGTAGGCGAGAGATAAACCGTATCCCGGGATTCAATGCAAATCCGCTCCTTGCGAACCTCTCTATCGAGCAGATAATTATCCGGATCTTCAGGGTCAGCCACAAAAGATTGAACGGTACAATCGCATCGTTCATATTCGTTCGGGTCGCATATAGCAGCCAGGCTGAGAACAAAAAAGCAGAGCGTGTAAGTGATGATTTTCATAACAATATTTAGCCCTGAATCTAACTTGTTATAAACACAAAATCATTAAGTCATCGTTAAATCCTCCCCCTCTCACCCCATTTCCCCTACACTTCATCGAAAATTCCGCCCTCCCGGCAGGTTTGGCCCGGCTCTGGATTGTTTCCTAATCAAAACCCTCAAATACTATCGTTATGGAAACTGTATCTCTTATCCGCGAAATCTACCAGGAAGCCTTCCGCAATCTGGGAAACTATATCGTACGCAACTACCTGAAGCTGTTTGCCTGGTTCAGCTTGGCGATGTTCTTTGTAGTGCTTTACGCCTTTATCTTCAGGCTGGCCACCGGATTCGCCTTTGACTAACCTGCAGAAACACCTGCCGGAAGGAGCCGGATTCTTCCTATCTTTCGGGGAAATTCAACACCCTTGAAAGCATTCGATATCCACTCCGAACCCCAGGAGATCTCCGCCTTCCTGTCCGGCCTGGGCTGGCTGGAAGACGGGGAGTCGGTCCGTGAAGTTTCCCGGGCCGGGGAAGGCAATATGAACGTGGTCCTGCGGCTTGCCACCACCGGCCGGTCCCTGATATTAAAGCAGTCCCGTCCGTATGTGCAAAAATACCCGGACATCCCGGCCCCCTTAGGGCGGATCCGGACGGAATACCGCTTTTACCGGGAAGTGCAGGGGGCGGGCATCCAAGACCACCTGCCGGCCATATACGGCTTTCACGAGCCGTCCCACCTCCTGTTGATGGAAGACTTGGGCAAGGCGGAAGACATGACCTTCCTCTACCGGACCCAGCAACCCGACGCGGAAACGTTGCAGGCCCTGGCCGGAGCCCTGGCCCGGATCCACGCCTGTACGCTCCCTGCGGACTACCCGGACAACCTGGAGCTCCGCCAACTCAACCACCAGCATATCTTTGTCCTGCCCTTCCGGGAGGATAACGGCTTTTCCCTGGACGACGTTCAGCCCGGCCTCGCCGCCCTGGCGGCCCCTTACCTAAACGACCAGGCGCTGATTCACAACATTACTGAACTCGGCGAGCGCTACCTCAGCGAGGGCGACACGCTGCTCCACGGCGACTACTACCCCGGCAGTTGGCTGCAGGCTGATGGCAAGGCGTACATCATCGACCCGGAATTCAGCTTTGCGGGCTTCCCCGAATTCGACCTGGGAGTGATGGCAGCCCATCTGGTGATGGCCACCAATGATCCGGACGCATGGCGCCGGGTGCTGGACATGTATCCGAACCCCGCCGACCCCCAGCTCACGGGGCGGGTAGCCGGCACGGAAATCCTGCGCAGGCTGATCGGCCTGGCCCAGCTTCCCCTGGAACGTTCCCTGGACGAAAAACGCAACCTTCTCGAGACGGCCCGCAAACTCGTACTCTATGGAAACTAAAACCTGCACTACTCCCCGGTTGGCCTTATACACGCTCACGGCCCTGCTGGCACTGGCCGCCTGCAAAACGGAGCCTTCCCGCGAGACGGATATCCCGTCCCCCATCAAATCTTCCTATGGGAGTACGATAGGCCTGCCGGATTCCCTGGGATATTACGACAAGGTGCTCGGCGCCCTGGCGGGGTCGGCCATTGGCGATGCCATGGGGGCCTCCACCGAGATGTGGCACCGGAAGGATATCCAAAAGACCTATGGCTATGTACAGGGGATAACCCCGGCCATCCGCCCCCAGTCGCCCGAAGGGACCTGGGACCACAACCTCCAGGCAGGGGCCACCACGGACGACACCCGGTGGAAAGCCCTGATGGCAGGCTACATCGGGGAAAACCGCAACGAACTGGCCCCCCGGGCATTTGCCCGCATGCTCACGGATTATTACGAAGCCGCGGTATCGGATCTGGGGGATGAATCCCTGCTGGAGTCCACGGATGCCATCGACAGCACCCTGGAACGCGTGGACTGGATCCGGGAATGGGCCCGCGTTGCCCAGGCCTACCAGGCGGGACCGGATTCCTACAACCTGGCCCGCGACCGGTTTTACGGGGGCGACCTGACCTGCGCCGGCATGCTCTATACCCCGGCCCTGGGCCTGGTGGCGGAAAACCCGGAAGCTGCCTACCGTCTGGCTTATGACCACGCCCTGTTCGATCTGGGATACGCCCGGGACATCTCGGCCCTGGTAGCGGCCATGACCCGGATGGCGATGAATACCAGCCAGACGGATTCCCTGCTAAACACCGCAGTATTCATTGACCCGTATCGCTTTGAGGACAGCCGGCTCGTGGGGCGGATTTCCCTGACACTGGCTCTTTCCGCTCGGAACTACGTCAAGCGGGCGCGGTTGCTGCGGCCCCTGCCGAAAGACTTTTCCAGGGATTCCCTCCTGAGACTCGTGCCCACGGGGTATCCGGAGGGCCCGGAGGGCTGGCGGCAGCAGGAATTTATCTATTCCAACCTGGAACGCGACCAGAAGGCCCACGCCTTCCACGCCGGGGAAATCTGGCAGATCCTGATCGCCAGCCTGGAATTCGGCCAGGGTGACTTTATGAAAACCATGCAGTTTATTGTCAACTACGGCAGGGATAACGACACGGTTGCCGCCGTTGCAGGGATGATCCTCGGGGCCCAGCTGGGGTTTGAAGCGCTGCCGGAGCGGGAACGCCAACTCGTGCTGCGGTTTAGCCGGGATCATCTGGGGATGGACCTGGAGGCGATGGCGCGGGAAATCTGCGGGCTCGATGCCGGGTGGCGCCCCGCTACGCCCAAACCGGAGCCGTCCGGGTAGCCAGGATGCGATGGACCAGTTCCCGGGTCTGGTCCGGGTAATCCATCCGGAGCCGTTTGTCCGACATCACCCAGGCCTGCAACCGGGGCAGTTCCCTGGCGGACAGGCCGGCGAGTACCGGTACACCCATGGCTTTCAGGGCAGCGGCATTGCATTGCTGTTCCAACTGCGCCCGCATGGGGATGACACAGAGTTTTTTTCCCATAAAAAGGGCTTCGGACGGGGTTTCGAACCCGGCGGCGCTCAAGACTCCCCGGCAGGAGGTAATACTCTCCAAAAAGGCCTGGTTGGACACAGGCTGAATCGAAACGTTCCCGAAACGGTAGGCGTGGTGACTGTGTTTGGAAAATACCTGCCAGCTAACCGAGGGAATCTCGGAAAGAACGCGGAGAATCCGGCTGTCTGAATAGGCAGGGAGGTAAACCGTGTAATGGCCGGAATCCGAAAGCGTTGCATGGCGGATGCCGTTGCGGATGACCGGGGTATACATATCCGGTTCATAGGCCTTGAAATGGAAACCGAACTGCCGGGATACCGGTGCATACCGGGAAAGGACGAAACGTCCAATGCGGTCTGGCTTTTCCGGCTGGGGAGCGGCAGCCGAAAGGACGGCTGCCTGGTGGCTGACCCCCCAGCAGGGAACCCCCCGAAGCTTGCAGGCCCAGGCCGATACCGGCTCAAAGTCATTGAGGACCAGGTCGTAGTCCGCTACCGGCAACTGGCGGATTTCCCGTTGAAGCCGCATGGAATTGGCCTTGAGGTAGGTCCGCCAAAAATCCACTCCACCCTGTTTCCCGAAAATAAAACTCAGGCCGCGGAAACGGAATTTAACCGGGTACGGAAGCGGGATGTCTGCCTGGGTCCCGCTCACGAGCAAATCCAGGGATACCCCCTGGCGCAGCAATTCCGGAACAATGGCCCGGGCCCGGCTCAAATGGCCATTTCCGGTTCCCTGTATGGCGTAAAGGATGCGCATCAATACTTATTCTGCCATGAGTTCCCGAAGGAGTTCGGCATGGGTTTGAGGGTGTTCAAAGGCCGCAGGGGCATCGGAACCCTCCCGGGCGCGTTCCTGCATCCGCACGTCATCTTCGTACCGGTAGATCCTCCAGGCACCCTGGTCGTATTCCAGGCAGCTCAGGTTCTCAACCCAATCCCCCGAATTCAGGTAAACCACCGAACCTTCCGACGCCTCGATCCGCCGGATAACCGGTTGGTGGATATGCCCGCATACCACATAGTCATACGCGTTCTCTACGGCGATTTCGGCTGCAGTAAGCTCAAAATTATCGATGAATTTAATGGCCGACTTGACGCTGTTCTTGATTCGTTTGGACATGGAGAGTTTTCCGTAGCCCATATTCAGGCTCACATAATTCACCCCGCGGTTCAACAGGATCAAGGCGTCATACCCAATGGCCCCCAACCGAGCGAGCCACTTGGAGTGTTGCATGGTAATATCGAATACATCCCCGTGGAAAAACCAGGCGCGCCTGCCGTCCAACTCCAGCACCACCTTATTGACTACCCGGAAGTTCCCCAGGGACGACCCGGCAAATTTTCGAAGCATCTCGTCGTGGTTACCCGTTACGTAATACACCTCAACCCCCCTGGAAACCCAGTCCACGAGTTGCCGGATTACCTTCATGTGAGCCGGGGGCCAGTACCGCTTGGAGAATTGCCAGATATCGATGATATCCCCATTGAGGATCACCCGGGACGGGCGGATGGATTTCATGTAGGCGAGCAGCTCGGTTGCGTGGCACCCGTACGTCCCCAGGTGTACATCGGAAATGACGACGAGCTCGACGTCTCTTTTAGCCATAGAACATATTTGGATAACTTCAATATTCCCAATTTAACATAAACAGGATGTCAATAAGGGATTATTAAAAAGTTTCGGGTCCTTTAAGGTTTTGAAACCAGCGCGCCTGATCCGTTGGCAATTCCCCGGGAATTCCTCCCAACCCTTTACAATTCCACAACCTAAGTTTCACGCCCCCGTAATACGCCTCAATCAAAAAACCGGGATATTTGGGTCTCATTCAATTGCTAAGCCAGAATTGAGTTAGTTTGGTTAAACCGGTGCCGGGAGGCATCGGTTTTTTTCTGCCCGTTATTCTATCCGAATTTTTGTCCGAATTTCTGTCCGCCCGGATGGTTTACGGAGAATCCCACTTTCCGGCTGCGATCCTGCATTTCACCGATGAAATCCTCCAAAGGCCGAAGCAGGGGGCATTGACAGGGCACCGGCCAACTGCGGCAATTCCCGTTGAATTACAACTTCCCTGCAATTAATCGAGAGAAATCCGTCGAAAATCCAGAATGCCGGGAATTCCGCTGAAAACTTTTAAGCTTTGTCTCAACCAAATTTTAATCCGTAATAGCCTATTTTATGAAAACAGTTTTACTCCTGAAAGAAATATACCTGGAAGCTTTTAAGAACCTCGGAAACATGATCGTGCGCAATTATTTCCGGATTTTTGCCTGGTTCAGTTTCGCCATGTTCCTCGTGGTCCTATATGCCTTTTTATTCCGCCTCTGGACGGGATTCCCCTTTGACTAGGTTACCGGGACCCGCAGCCTGAACACCTGCCGGGATTTCCATAATGCTTTTACGGGAACACTATATGATTATGAAACACAATTTGTACCTGGGGAAATTGTTCCGGTTTGGGACGTTCCTCTACCGAAACCGCACGCCGATCCTCTTCTGGCTCTACATCCTTGCGATGATGGCCTACGCCTACCGCTGGATGCCGGAATAAGGCAACCCGGACCCCCGGCGAAGGTGGTCCTTTTCGGGAAGAATTCAACCGGGAAGACTTCATTTTCCCAAAGAATAACCAGTATATTTGATTCGCTTAAAATAACTGCTCCCCCGCAGGGAAGCAGTAAAAAATCGAATGGCTGGTGTCCCGAAACTCCGAACAGGCGCTGCTTGTATTTACCCGCAACCCCGAACGGGGCAAATGTAAGACCCGACTGGCTGCAACGGTCGGGGACGACGCCGCATTGCGTATCTATACCTTCCTCCTCCGGCATACGGCCGCCGTGTGCACCGGCCTGCCGGACACCGATAAATTCGTCTATTACAGTGAATACCTGGGCGACGGCAAACTCTGGGACCCCGCGGTTTTTAAACCCCGGCTCCAGGAGGGCCCGGACCTGGGCGCGCGTATGGAACACGCCTTCCGCACCGCATTTGACGCCGGGTACCAACGGGTGGTACTCATTGGCAGCGACCTGTACGACCTGGGCACCGGCGACCTCTCACGCGCCTTTGACGCGCTGCAGGATGCTCCCGTGGTCATCGGGCCTGCCACGGACGGCGGCTACTATCTGATGGGCCTGACCGGGCCGATGCCCCAACTCTTCCGCGGTATGGCCTGGGGGACGGACACCGTATTGCCCAACACGATGGATGCCCTTGGGAAAATCCGGCCGCACCTGCTCGATTTCCGAAACGATGTGGATTACTACGAAGACATTGCCGGCATCCCCGCCTTTGAACCCTTTTTAAAAGATCACGCTACCAATGACGGAAAAACAACTCGATAAATCCGTAGCCTACCTGAAGGACCGGGGCTTCGACAACCCGGAAATCGGCATTGTGCTCGGCAGCGGCCTTGGCCGGATGGCCGATGAACTGGAAGACTCCCGCGTTGCCCATTACCACAACATCCCGAATTTCCCGCTCGCCACGGTAGAGTTTCACAGCGGGAAACTGTTTTGCGGAACCATCCACGGAAAAAAGGTGGTGGTGATGCAGGGGCGGTTCCACCTGTACGAGGGCTATGACTTTTTCGACATCACCTACCCGATCCGGGTCATGGAGCGGCTGGGTATCCGCAAACTCCTGATCTCAAATGCGGCAGGGGCCGTCAACCTGGATTTCCAGAAGGGCGACTTGATGCTGATCACCGACCACATCAACCTGCAGGGAGGTTCCCCCCTGGCCTTTAAAAACGTCGCGGATTTCGGGGAGCGGTTTGTCGATATGAGCTGCCCCTACGACCGGGAGATGCAGGGTCGGATCCGGGAGATTGCCAAAGGTACTGATTGCGTCTTGCGGGAAGGCGTCTATGCCGCCGTTTTCGGGCCCCAGCTCGAGACGCGGGCCGAATACCGGATGCTGGGCCGCCTGGGCGCGGATGCCGTGGGGATGAGCACCGTGCCGGAAGTAATCGTGGCCAACCACCTGAAACTGCCGGTTGCCGCCATTTCGGTGATCACCGATTTGGGAGACCCGGACCACCTGGAGCCCGTTAATGTTACGGAGATCCTGGCCGTTGCCGCCCGGGCCGAACCCGGCCTGGTACGGATCATGAAAGAACTGATCCGGGAAATTTAAACGGCGGGGACGGATAGCATCTTTTTTGTACGCCAGGCACAGAATAGCATCGAGCCCTTGTAAGGAAATACCGGGGATTGCTACCAAGACAGAAATACGAAACCCGGTTCGGATATGCACACCTGCTTTTCCGCAGTCGGCAAACCCCCTTCCTATGAGCTATTTGAAAGCGACCAACGAATTGTACCGTGAAGCTGCCCTGACCCCGGATGTGGGCCTGTGCTGCACAACAAACCCCATCTGGCAACTCCCCGGCCTGACTGTGCCCAAAATCATGCAGGAAATGAATTACGGTTGCGGGAGTACCGTCAATGCCCAAGACCTCGCGGGCAATCCCAAAATCCTCTATGTGGGTGTCGGCGGGGGGATGGAACTCCTCCAGTTTGCCTATTTTTCCCGACAGCCGGGCGGGGTGATCGGGGTGGATGTGGTCGATGAAATGCTGGAGGCCTCCCGCGCCAATTTCCAGGTAGCAGCGGCTGAAAATTCCTGGTTTGACCCCCGCTTTGTGGAACTGGTGAAAGGGGATGCCCTGAACCTGCCGGTGGCCGACGAATCCGTTGATGTGGCCGCCCAGAATTGCCTGTTCAATATCTTCAAAGAGGAAGATCTGCGGTTAGCTGTTGCCGAGATGTACCGCGTGCTGAAACCCCGAGGCCGTTTGGTTATGAGCGACCCGGTTTGCGATACACCCCTGAGCCAAACCCTTCGCAACGACGACCGCCTCCGGGCACTCTGCCTTAGTGGGAGCATCCCTGTAAACGATTATATACGCGTACTGACGAATGCCGGCTTTGGCACCATCGAGGTTCGGGCACGGCGACTGTACCGGGTCCTGAGCCCGAACCACTATCCGGTAGACCGGCTGATCCCGATCGAATCTATCGAAGTGGCCGCCATCAAGGATCCCATGCCCGAAGACGGCCCCTGCGTATTTACGGGAAAAACCGCCATATATTATGGCAACCAAAAAGTATACGACGATGGGAAGGGCCATGTGCTTGTGCAAAACCAGCCGCTGGCTGTTTGCGATAAAACCGCCGCTGCACTGGCCCTTGAAAATGCGGAAATCCACGTGAGCGATAGCACCTGGCACTATACCGGCGGTGGCTGTTGCTGACCCATCGGACCGCATCCGCCTGGGAAGACCTGGCCCCACTGAACCTTTGGCGCCACTTTTGCGTAGATAAATTAAACCCGCAATAAAATGAAACGCGTACTCCTGTTCCTGCCCATCCTGGCCCTGGCCATAACTTTTGTTTCCGGCCGCCCGGCCACCGGGGCCCCCGGATACCCGGACCCGCCCGGACACGAAGCGTGGAACAAACTGGTCGGCCAACATGTTTATCCGAACGGCACGGTAAACTACAACGGTTTTGCCCGGGACCGGGAAGTTCTCGACAGCTACATAAGTACCCTGGAAAAAAACCCGCCCGCCGGCGCCTGGAGTCGTGAGGAAAAACTGGCCTACTACATCAACCTCTACAATGCGGCCACCATCCGGCTCATCCTGGATCATTTCCCCATTGAGAGCATCATGCGGATCGGGAACCCCTGGGGGCAGAACATCCTCAACATCGGGGGGGTGGCCTACAACCTCAACAACATCGAACACGACATCCTCCGGAAGATGGGGGAGCCCCGGATCCATTTTGCCATCAATTGTGCCTCTACGTCCTGCCCGGTATTGCAACCCTTTGCTTTTACGGCGGATAAGATGGAGTCCCAGCTGGACCGGGCCGCACGGGAATTTATCAACGACCCCGGCCGGAATGCGATCGGCGGGGACAAAGCCGAGCTGTCAAAAATATTCAAATGGTACAAAGAGGATTTTACGGAATCGCACGGCAGCCTGGTGGCCTACCTGAACCAGTATCTGGAAGAACCGCTTCCCGAAGGTGCAAAAATCGGATACCTGGCCTACGACTGGTCCCTGAACCGGCCCTGATTTTCCGGTTTTCCCGATTTGCCCCCAGGGCCGGGGAAGCCACCTAGCGGTCCTCGTAATCGGCCAGGATCCCCTCGCATATCCAGTTGGCCAAAGCCTGCCGGTTGTCCGGGTCCAGGATCCGGCGCTGGTCGCGGGTGTTGCGGATATTGCCAATCTCGATAAACGCGGTTGCCGGCAGGGTGTTTTTTACCAGGTAGAGCGTACTCCGGTCTTCAAAGGTGCCTGTATAGGTCCGGCCCGGCTGGTAATACGCGTATTTTTCCTGGAAGGTCTTGTGGATGTGCTCGGCGAGTTTCTTGCCGCTACGGCTCTTGTTGTGGTGGTAGAAGAACACGTCGATATTCTGCCCTTTGCTCCGGCTGTCCACATGGGTAACAATCAGGCGCTGGTGCTTCCCGCGGTTCTCGAGATAGAGGTTGTTCACCGCCTCCACGCGCTGTTTCAGCCGCGCCAGCTGGTTGAGCGGGATGGCCTGGTCCGGGAGGGCCACTTCGTCCGTATCCATTTCCAAAACGCGGGCGTCCCGGATGCCGTCGTCCGGGTCGCGGATGATGATATGCACCGTTGCGCCGTGGGCCAGGAGCTTCCGGGCCAGGCGCAGGGTTACGTCATAAGCGTATTCGTCCTCGGAAATCAGCTTGCCGTTGTACTTGGTCATCGCCCCGGGGTCCGGGCCGCCGTGGCCGGATACCAGGTAGAATACGGCCCCTTCCAGGCGGGAGCTCTCCGGCGGGACCTCGGCGTACTGTTCCCCGAAAATATCGTATCGCGCAAACGTGGGTACTTCAGCCGCCTCCTCTTCCGGGGATGGTATGGGGATCAGGTAGGTAGTCCCTTCGTACAGGCTGGCACCCTCGCCGAGGCGGGGTTCGTTCAGCGCGATAAAATCCTCGATGTGCCGGGCGGGATCGGCCCCGTGCTTGCGCAAAAGGGAAAAGATGCCGTCGCCGGGTTCGGCCACGACCTGCAGCGTGTCTTGGGCATGGGACGGCAGCCCGACCAGCCATGAGATACCTGCCATAAAACCAAGAAACGAACCCCTCATCCTCAAAAGCGTTTTACAAAGATTATCAAAAATGCTGCCGAAATGCAAGGGGAATTTTCCGGCGGCTGGCGGGGCCATCCTCCCGGCTAACCGTTTCGGGCCGCTGTCAGAACCGGCCGTAGTACTCGCGCAGGACTTTTTCCGCCGGCTTGTTCTGGGGGGTAAAACGGTTGTCCCCCGGACCGCCTGAGACCGGATGGTGGAGGAACCACTTCCAGACAAAACCGCCTGCAAACCAGGGCTCCCTCCAGAATTCCTCGAACAGGGCCCGCTGGGCTTCCGCCTGGGCCCCCAGGTTGACGCGCTCGTCATTCCGGTCTACCAACCAGGGTTTTTTGGCCGTATAGTCCATACTCCGGTAGCCGTATTCCGTGAAGAGCACCGGGCGGTCGAGTTCCAGGGAGAGCTCCCGGATCTCCGTTTTCCATTTCTGCCAGCCCGCGCGCATCTCCTCGAGCCCCGGGTCCCGGGATTCGGAAAGTGGGAAATACGCGTCGATCCCGATATAGTCCAGGTCTTCCCAAAAAGGTGTCCGCGTGTATTCGTCCCAATTGGCGGCATAGGTGAGTTTCCCCCGGTAGCGCTCCCGGATGTCCGCGATCAGGCCTTCCCAAAAAGCCGGTCGGGCCTTGACAAATTCTTCGAGTTCCGTGCCGATACAAAACATATCGGCCCCCGTTTCCCGGGCGAGATCGGCGTAGTTGAGGATGAATTCCCGGTAGGATGCCTCGAGCCGCTGCCAGTCTGCCTCGGTTTCCATTTTCATATCGCCGGTAAACATCCCCCTCCAGATCCAGAGGTGCGGCTTGATCATCACCCGGATGCCGTTGGCGTGCAACAATTCCACATATTGCCTGGCCCCCATGCGGGTTTCCCCAAACCACTGGCGGTCCGTATCGAAGATGATTTCCGGGGTATCGGGTTCCCGGATAAACCCATAGGGCATGACGGAGGCGTAATCCGCGTTTATGGAAACGATGGCGTCCACATGGGCCTGGCTCGCACGCTCCGGGGAGCCCACAAAACTAACGCCATTGATTTTTTCAATCTGCTTCCCGCTGCACGCGCACAACAGGAACACCCCTAATATCCATCCAATACACCTCATAATTTGCGAATTGCCGACTGCTAAAGATAAGGAATAACAGGCGCTTGCTTCAGCTGCATTTGTTAAGTTCGTAACTTCAACCCGACCAATTGCCCAAACCACACCTGTACCCATGCACATCGTCATCATCGGCAACGGTATTTCAGGGATTACGGCCGCCAGGTTCATCCGCAAGGCTGCCGACCACCCAATAACCGTGATATCGGCCGAAACCGACCATTTCTTCTCCCGGACGGCCCTGATGTACATCTATATGGGCCACCTGACCTACGAGCAGACCAAGCCCTACGAGGACAGCTTCTGGAAAAAGAACCGGATTGACCTGGTCAATGCCTGGGTGGAATCCGTGGATCCCGCTGCCAAAACGGTCCGACTCAGCGAAGGAGCGTCCATCCGCTACGACAAACTGATCCTGGCCACGGGGTCGAAACCCAATAAATTCGGCTGGCCCGGCCAGGACCTCCCCGGGGTGCAGGGCCTCTATTCAAAACAGGACCTGGACAACCTGGAGGCCAATGCCCCGGACAACCGCACCTGCAAACGGGCCGTTATCGTGGGCGGGGGGCTGATCGGGATTGAGCTCGCCGAGATGCTGCGCACCCGCGATATCCCGGTGACCTTCCTGGTGCGGGAAAACAGCTTTTGGAGCGGGGTGCTGCCGGCGGGGGAATCTGCGATGATCAACGAACATATCCGGGAGCACCACATCGACCTGCGCCTGGGGACCAACCTGGTCGAAATCCTCGCCGACGACACCGGGAGGGCACGGGCTGTTACCACGGACAAAGGGGAAACCATCGACTGCGACCTGGTAGGCCTCACCGCCGGGGTAACCCCGAATATCGGGTTCCTGGACGGGAGCGGCATCGAAACCGGAAAAGGGGTTCTGGTAAACCGCTTCCTGGAAACAAACCAGCCGGATATCTATGCCATCGGGGACTGCGCGGAACAGCGGGAACCTATTGGCAATCGGCGGCCTGTGGAGGCGGTCTGGTACACCGGGCGGATGATGGGCGAGGCAGTCGCCCAGACCATCTGCGGCAACCGCCGGGAATACAAGCCCGGGCACTGGTTCAATTCCGCAAAATTCCTGGACATTGAATACCAGACCTACGGCTGGGTGATGAGCGGGAAGAACCGGGGTCCCCGGGAACTGCATTTTCACTGGAGGCACCCCGAAAAGAAAATTTGCCTGACCCTGGCCTATGATTCGGAAACCCGTCAATTGCTGGGGGCGAACACCTTCGGAATGCGGATGCGCCACGAGGTGTTCGATGCCTGGCTGACGGAACAACGCAGCATTGACGCGGTGGTTCGGGACCTCCGGGTAGCCTGTTTTGACCCGGAATTCCACCGGGATTACCACCCGCTTATCGCCCGCGCCTTCAAAGAACACGAACCTGTAAATGCCTGATATATGCAATCCATGTCCCTGGCCGCCGGGCCGCCCAAAGCCCTGAATATTTCCCAGCGCCTGGCTGTGTTGCTGGGTTTTTCCGGGCTCTTTATCCTGTTGTTGGCTACCCTGGGGGTCTCCTTCCCGCATACCACCGCCTGGCTAACCGCCTCCCTGGCTGCCATCGCTTTGGGGGTTGTCTGGTTCAGCTGGTCTGCCTATGCCGGGCAATCGGCGGGCATCAAGAATGACGGGGTCTGGTTTAAATCGATCTCGGGACGCGGTATCTGGGCCTGGGGCCTGGGCATCCTGCTCACGGGGTTCTATATTGTGCTGTACTTTTACCCGGAGTACCTCGGGCTGGTATCCGACGGGCCGAACCGCGGGCTCGTGGCCCTGTTCGACCCCCTGAGCCGCGCCCTGAGCGGCAACCCGGCCAGCCAGTGGTTTGTCTACGGGGCCCTCTATACCCTGGCAATCCTGGCTTTCGGCATCAAATTCATCTGGAAATACCGGCACAACCGCTATGAGATCCTCCGGACGGTAAGCGTCATGTTCTTCCAACTGGCTTTCGCCTTTTTGATTCCCGAGATCATGGCCCGCCTCAACGGCGATCTGCCGTATTACGACCTGAAGAATATCTGGCCGCTCAACTACTACAACTTCGAAAGGTACCGCGTCAACGGGTTTATCAGTGCCGGCAACATCGGCCTGGCCATGCTGATCTTCGGGGTGCTGTCCATCCTGGTGATCACCCCGGTGCTCACTTATTTCTACGGCAAGCGGTGGTACTGCTCCTGGGTCTGCGGCTGCGGGGGGTTGGCGGAAACGGCCGGCGACCCCTTCCGCCACCTGAGCGACAAAAGCCTCTTTGCCTGGAAGGTGGAGCGGTGGGTGATCCACAGCGTTTTGGTATTTGTGGTATTGATGACCACGGCGGTGATCTATTCCTACCTGGGGCCGGACAATTCCAAATACTGGCTGAGCCGCGGGCAATTCCTCACCGGGGTGGGCGTGCTGCTGACCGCCGTCTTTGCCTGGGTGATGGCCTTTCGTCGAAACGAGTTGAAAAAAGACGCCCGTTACGGGGCCGTCGCCTATTTTGTCATTATCCTGGGGCTGCTGGCCTTCCACTGGCTCAGCGACTCCCGCCATGTCTTCCTGTTTAAATCCGAAACCCTGCGGACCACCTACAGCTTCCTGATCGGAAGTATTTTTTCGGGGGTGATCGGCACCGGTTTCTACCCGATCTTCGGCAGCCGGGTCTGGTGCCGATTCGGTTGCCCGATGGCAGCGATCCTGGGGATCCAGCAACGGTTGTTCTCCCGGTTTCGGATCACTACCAACGGCGGGCAGTGCATTTCCTGCGGGAACTGTTCGGCCTATTGCGAAATGGGGATCGACGTCCGCGCCTATGCCCAAAAGGGCGAGAATATCGTCCGCGCCAGCTGCGTGGGCTGCGGCATCTGTTCGGCGGTTTGCCCGCGCGGGGTGCTGAAACTCGAAAACGGTCCGCGGGAAGGTCGGATCAACTCCCGGGAAGTGCTCCTGGGCAACGATGTGGATTTGATGCAACTGCTCAATGAAAAATAATCCGCAATCCGTGCCCCGCCAGGCAACAGCCTCCACGCCACTGACTCCCAAAATCAGCCTGATCATCCCCGCCCAGAACGAAGCCGGCTCCATCGGCAAGGTGCTGGATGATGTCCCGGAAGGGGTTTCTGAAAAAATTGTCGTGGACAACGGCTCCACGGACGACACGGCTGCCGTGGCCCGCAAACACGGGGCCACAGTCTTGCACGAACCGCGAAAAGGCTATGGGTACGCCTGCCTGAAAGGAATGAATTACCTGGGGGAAACATCCAAACCTCCCGACATCGTCGTATTTATGGATGGCGACTATTCCGATTACCCGGAGGAACTCCCGAAAGTGGTTGCGCCGATCCTGGAGGATCGATACGACCTGGTGATCGGGGCCCGCAGCAAGGCGCTTCGGGAACCCGGGTCGATGACGCCGCAACAGGTCTTTGGAAATTGGCTGGCCACGTTTCTAATGCGGCTTTTATTCGGCGCCCGGTTTACCGACCTGGGGCCCTTCCGGGCGATCCGGTACGAGGCCCTCAAGCGGTTGAAGATGGAGGATAAAACGTATGGCTGGACCGTGGAAATGCAGCTGAAAGCCATCAGGCACAAACTCGCATATACCGAGGTGCCAGTTCGTTATAAAAAAAGAATTGGGGTCTCCAAGGTGTCCGGCACCGTAAAAGGTAGTATATTTGCCGGCGTTAAAATTTTGGGTTGGATCTTTAAATACAGTATTCGATAATGGGAATTACAATTGCGTATTTTATTATTGCCATTTACAGCCTGGCGCTGCTGCTGATCTTTTTCTACAGCCTGTCCCAACTGAACCTCCTGCTCAATTACCTGGGCTTTAAGCGCCGGAACAAAGAAGCTCCCAAATTTAACCTGCTCGACCCGAAGGAAATCCCCTATGTGACCATCCAGCTGCCCATCTACAACGAGGAATACGTGGTGGAGCGGCTTCTGGAGAACATCGCGCGGATTGAATACCCCAAGAGCAAACTCGAGATCCAGGTACTGGACGACTCCACGGACGATTCGGTGGAACAGACCGCAGCGATGATCGAAGACCTGCAGAAGCAGGGCCTGGACATCCAGCACATCCGGCGTGAGAACCGGGAGGGCTTCAAGGCCGGTGCGCTGAAGGAAGGGCTTAAAATCGCCAAGGGCGATTTCATTGCCATCTTCGACGCGGATTTCCTGCCCGATGCCGACTGGCTCAAGAAAACCGTCATCTACTTCAAGGACGAGGAAATCGGCGTGGTGCAGACCCGCTGGGGCCATATCAACCGGGATTATTCCACGCTGACGAAAATTCAGGCGTTTGCCCTGGATGCCCACTTTACCCTGGAGCAGGTAGGCCGGAACTCCAAGGGGCACTTTATCAACTTCAACGGCACAGCCGGAATCTGGCGGAAGGAATGCATCCTGGATGCGGGGAACTGGGAAGGCGACACGCTTACCGAGGACCTGGACCTCAGCTACCGGGCCCAACTCAAGAACTGGAAGTTCAAATACCTGGAAGACGTGGAGACCCCGGCCGAATTGCCGGTGGTCATCAGCGCGGCCCGCTCCCAGCAATTCCGCTGGAACAAAGGCGGGGCGGAAAACTTCCGCAAGACCGTCTGGAATGTCGTAAAGGCCAAAAACATCCCCTTCAAGACCAAATTCCACGGCGTGATGCACCTGCTGAACAGTTCCATGTTCCTCTGCGTCTTTATCGTTGCCCTGCTGAGCATCCCGATGCTGTATATCAAAAACACCTTCGGCCACCTGGACTGGATCTTTGAAGTGACGAGTTTCTTTATCGTCAGCACGATTATCCTGTTTGTCTGCTACTGGTTTACCTATAAGAGTATACAGGGGAGCAGTTTCGACAACTTTGTGGACTACATCAAGCTGTTCTTTACCTTTTTCTCCGTGGCCCTGGGCTTCTCCCTCCACAATACCGTGGCGGTGCTGGAAGGACACATGGGCAAGCGGTCCGAATTCGTGCGGACCCCGAAGTTCAACATCAACAACCTCACCGATAGCTGGAAGGGGAATAAGTACCTGGCCAAAAAGCTATCTCCGAACATGATCCTGGAGTTTGCACTCATGCTGTATTTCCTGTTCGGGATGTACAGCGCCATCCCCCTGAACGACTTTGGGCTGTTCCCGTTCCACTTCATGCTGTTCCTTGGCTTCGGGTTTGTTTTCTTCAACTCCCTGCTGTCTAAAGCCTAAGGGATCGTCGATAAAAAACACCATGCCGTCCGGAGTCGCGTCTCCGGGCGGCATTTTTATTTCCACAGCCTTCATGTGGTGGCGAACCGGCCTATGATATCCTGAATATTTTTAGATATTTACGGGGCCAAACCAAAAGAACATGACCACCCGGGCCCTGGTTACCTTCTGGAATCTGCACCGGATCCCCATCCTGATGCTCCTGTTGAGCATGGGGTTCTACGCGGCTTTCGCCTATGACCTGCAGCGACCCGATTCGGTTAAATTGCTCGCGCTTTACGCCGCCCTGTTCTTCCTTTGCTACAAGCTCATCCAGTTTGAAAAGTGGAATTTCCGCTTCCTGGTTGCAGCGGGCGTGCTTTTCCGGCTCGTTTTCCTTCTGGCCATCCCGAACCTCTCCCAGGATTTCTACCGGTTTCTTTGGGACGGGAGTCTGATGGCCGAGGGGTTCAACCCCTACCTGCTCACCCCGGACCAATGGATGGAGCAGGCTACCGTCCCCGTGCCGGGAGCCGCCGAACTCCATGAGGGGATGGGTGGGCTCAGCGCCCGGAACTTCAGCAACTACCCGCCGGTAAACCAGTATTTTTTCGGGCTGGCGCGCTGGCTGGGAGGCGAATCGATAACGGGTGCCGTAGTCGGGTTGCGGCTGTTGGTGGTCCTGGCCGACCTGGGCATCCTGTATTTTGGGAGGCGCTTGCTGCGGCACCTCAACCAGGCGCCCCACCTGATATTCTGGTTCTTCCTGAACCCCCTGGTAATCGTGGAGCTTACCGGCAACCTGCACTTTGAAGGGGTGATGCTCTTCTTCTTTATCCTGGCTGTTTTCCTGACGATCCGCTACGGCTGGGCCTGGGGGGCCGTGCCTTACGCCCTGTCCATCGGGGTGAAACTCATGCCGCTCATGCTGCTGCCCCTGTTCCTCCCCCTGCTGGGGCTGCGCCGGGCCACCGGGTTTTACGCACTTACTGCCGCCGCCCTGGCGGCCCTCTGCTACCCGTTGTACTTCCCGGAATTCCCGGACCACTACCTTCAGACACTGCGGCTCTGGTTCTCCAACTTTGAATTCAACGCCGGGATTTACAACCTGGCCGAACACCTGGCCGTCACCCGGGGGGCGAAGCCCTGGGAATTCATTGAAACGTATGGCAGCTATGTCCCCTGGGTGACGGCAGCCACCGCCCTGCTGGTCTGCCTCCATCCGAAAATGCGCGAGGGGCGTTCCTGGTTTACCGGGGCGCTGGCGGTAGTAACGGTCTATTACCTGGCCTCCGCCGTGGTACACCCCTGGTACCTCACTTTCCCGCTGTTGCTCAGCCTGTTTACCCGGATGCGGTATATGATCCTTTGGTCCGCATTGGTTATCCTCTCCTATACGGCTTATTCCGGGCCAACGGTTTCCGAGTCCACGGCGGTACTGCTCATTGAATATATAGCGGTAATCGGCTTTTTGCTTTACGAAATTGTAAAATACCGAAAGGATTTTGTTTCATTTCTCAATTTTTCGGCAACTAAATCCGATGAGTAAATAATATTTGTACATTTGTTTCGACCATGAAGCAGTACGCAACTATCTTCTTTCTCCCCAATTTTACCGGGGTCCCGTACCGACGCGATTTTCGCCGTCGCCCGTAAGGGTGTGCTTCAGTTTTGGAATTAGGTGTGTCCATTTCCGTTTTCTCAGTCCATTTTCTCCATATTTTTTAATTAACCCAACTGGCAATGAATATTACGATTGCTAATGCCTCCCATGTAAAATACGCCCAGGTCATCTGCGACACGATTGCGGAATCGGCCCGGGTGCGCGGAACCGGCATTGCCAAGCGAACGCCCGAATACATCATCAAGCGCCTGCTCAACGGGAATGCGGTGATTGCCCTGGACGGGGACCGGTTTGCCGGATTCTGCTACATCGAAGTCTGGGGCCACCAGAAATACGTGGCCAACTCCGGGCTAATCGTCCACCCGGACTACCGGAACCAGGGGCTGGCAAAAAAGATCAAAAAAGCGATTTTTGACCTGTCGCGAAAAAAATTCCCGGATGCCAAGATCTTTGGGATCACCACGGGCCTGGCGGTCATGAAAATGAATTACGAACTGGGGTACCGCCCCGTGACTTTTTCGGAACTGACGGACGATCCGGAGTTCTGGAAAGGGTGCCAGACCTGCAAGAACTTCGATATCCTGACGCGGACCGAAAGGCGGATGTGCCTGTGTACCGGCATGCTCTACGACCCGGAAGACAAATCCCGGGAAAAGGAAAAGAAAATCGATAAGAAATCATTTGAGCGGCTCAGAAGCATCAAGGAGACGCTCTTCCTCAAAAAGAAAAACGGATGAAAAAACTTGTATTGGCATACAGCGGCGGCCTGGATACGTCCTACTGCGCCCATATGCTTTCCCATAAGGAGGGCTATGAAGTCCACGCCGTAACGGTGAATACCGGCGGGTTCGATAAGGAGCAACTGGCGGGGATCGAGGAGCGGGCCCTGGAACTGGGCGCCTCCACCTACACGGCTATCGATGCCGTACAGTCCTTTTACGACCGCGTGGTGAAATACCTCATTTTCGGCAATGTGCTCCGGAACAATACCTACCCGTTGTCCGTGAGTGCCGAGCGGATCGTCCAGGCCCTGGAAATCGTTGAATACGCCCGGGGCGTGGGGGCCACGCATATTGCCCACGGCAGTACGGGGGCCGGGAACGATCAGGTGCGCTTCGACCTGATATTCCAGGTGATCGCCCCCGAAATCGAAATCATCACCCCCATCCGGGACCAGCAGCTCTCCCGGGAAGCGGAGATTGCCTACCTGCAGGAAAACGGGATCACCTATAGCTGGGAAAAGGCCAAATACTCCATCAACCAGGGCCTGTGGGGCACCTCGGTGGGGGGCGTGGAAACCCTGGGGTCGCGCGAGGCCCTGCCGGAAGCCGCCTATCCGAGCCAACTCTCTGAAACCCAACCCCGGGATATTTCGCTGACGTTTGAAAAGGGGGAACTGACCGCTGTCGACGGGAAGCCCGGTACGCCTGTTGAAAATATCCGATTGCTGGAATCCATCGCCTCCGCCTATGCCATCGGCCGGGACATCCACGTGGGCGATACGATTATCGGCATCAAGGGACGCGTTGGTTTCGAAGCCGCCTCCGCGCTGATTACCATCAAGGCACACCACCTGTTGGAAAAACACACGCTGAGCAAATGGCAACAATTCCAGAAGGAGCAACTGGCCAACTTCTACGGCATGCTACTGCACGAAGGGCAATATCTGGACGAGGTGATGCGCAACCTGGAAGCCTTCCTGGCAGATACCCAGCGGCACGTGAGCGGAGAGGTCTTTGTGACGCTCCACCCCTATCGTTTTGAACTCCGCGGCATCGAGTCGGATAACGACCTGATGAACGCCTCCTTCGGGAGCTACGGGGAGATGAACAAGGGCTGGACTGCAGCAGAAGCCAAGGGCTTTATCAAAATCCTGTCGAATCCCGGGAAGATTGCCCGGAAAATCCAGGAAAAATGATTTCGGCAGGCATCATCGGCGGCTCGGGCTATACTGGCGGGGAATTGATCAGGCTGCTGTTGCACCACCCGGAGGCGGAACTCGCCTTTGTGTACAGTACCACACGGGCCGGAAAACCGCTGAGCAGCGCCCACCCGGACCTGCTCGGGGTAACGGACCTGTTGTTTACCGGAACGGCAGACCCCGGGGTGGATGTGGTATTCCTCTGCCTGGGACATGGAAATTCCAGTGAATTCCTGAAACAGCACACCTTTTCGGACCGCACCCGGGTCATCGATTTGAGCAACGATTTCCGGCTGAAGGAAGACGCCCAATTCGGCGGGCGCGAATTTGTCTACGGGCTGCCCGAACTGAACCGCGAGGCCATCCGGGAGGCCCGGCATATTGCCAATCCGGGTTGTTTTGCGACGGCCATCCAGCTGGCCCTGTTGCCCCTGGCCCGGGCCGGCGTCCTCCGGGAGACGGTCCACGTCAATGCCGTAACCGGCAGTACAGGGGCCGGGGTGGGGCTATCGCCCACCACGCATTTCAGCTGGCGGAACAACAACGTCTCCTGGTACAAACCCTTTACGCACCAGCACCTCGGGGAAATCCGGCAAAGCCTGCACGCCCTGGATGCGGACAGCGGCGACCTGCTCTTTTTGCCCATGCGGGGAGATTTTACCCGGGGGATATTCGCCACCGCCTATACGCCTTTTAACGGATCCCTGGCCGAAGCGGAGCGGATGTTCCTGGAGTATTACGACGAAGCCCCGTTCACGGTAGTCTCCGATGAGCCCCTGCAGCTCAAACAGGTGGTCAACACGAATTTTGCCCACCTCCACCTGCACAAACACGAGGATGTGCTGTTGGTGAGCTCCGCCATTGACAACCTGCTCAAGGGAGCCTCCGGACAGGCCGTTCAAAATATGAACCTGCTCTTCGGGATACCGGAAAATTCCGGGCTGAACCTGAAAGGCAGCATCTTTTAACCGTTCAGCCAACGAATAACTAATATTCACGCCTAACCAAGAAACAGATGAAAATTGCAATCATCGGCGCCGGCAACCTGGGGGTATCCATCGCCAGGGGCATCCTGCACAGCGGAGGGGCCACCAGCATGTATCTCACCCGGCGCAACCTGTCCGCCATCAGGGAACTGGAAGCTTATGGGAATGTCACCCTGACCAGCGACAACCGCGAGGCGGTAGCGGCAGCGGACATCCTCATTTTTGCCGTACAACCGGGGCACTTTGGACCCATCCTCGAATCCATCAAAGACCTGTTGCACGAAAACCATGTGGTGATCTCAACCATCACCGGCTTCGGGATCGAACGAATTGAATCCATCCTTGGCGCGGACCGGCATATTATCCGGGCCATGCCGAACACAGCGATTTCAGTGGGACGGTCCATGACCTGCCTCTGCGCGAATGAGAAGGGAGGCAAGCGCCTGGAACTCGCCTCGGCCATCTTTAACCGGATGGGACATACCATGGTAATCCCTGAAAACCGCATGCAGGCAGCCACGGTGATCTGCGCCAGCGGGATCGCCTTCTGGATGCGCCTGATCCGCGCCACCACCCAGGGGGCCATCCAACTCGGGTTCGACGCCCGGGAAGCCCAGGAACTCGCCATGCATACCTGCCACGGGGCGGCGGAACTCCTCATCGAATCCGGCAGCCATCCCGAAGAAGAGATCGACCGGGTCACCACCCCGATGGGTTGTACGATTGAAGGCCTCAACGAAATGGAACACCAGGGGCTGAGCTCCTCGCTGATCCGGGGGGTCGTCGCCTCTTTTGACAAGATCTCGCAAATCCGCAAAGGCTGACCCATGGAACTATTCGACGTATACCCGCTCTACGACATTACCCCGATCGAAGCCCTGGGCAGTTGGCTGACCGATAACAACGGCCAAAAATACCTGGACCTCTACGGGGGGCACGCCGTGATATCCATCGGCCATTCGCATCCGCGCTATGTAGAGCGTATCGGCAGGCAATTGCAAAAAATAGGCTTTTACAGCAATTCGGTGCAGAACCCATTGCAGCAACGTCTGGCAGACCGGCTCGGGTCGCTTTCGGGCTGCGGCGATTATCGGTTGTTCCTTTGCAATTCCGGGGCGGAGGCCAATGAAAATGCCCTCAAACTCGCGTCCTTCCATACGGGGCATTCCCGGGTGATTGCATTTCACAACAGCTTCCACGGCCGAACCTCTGCGGCCGTGGCAGCAACAGACAACCCGGGCATCGTCGCCCCGCTGAATGCAAACCACGAGGTGGTCTTCCTCCCGTTGAACCGCCCGGACCTGCTGGAACACGAATTGGAAAAGGGAGGCGTCTGCGCCGTGATCCTCGAAGGGATACAGGGGGTTGGCGGCCTGGACAGCGCCAGCCCGGAATTCTACGGGGCCGCTTCGCGCCTCTGTGATTCGCACGGGGCCGTCCTGATTGCCGACGAGGTGCAGTGCGGTTTTGGGCGGAGCGGGAAATTCTTTGCTTATCAGCACAGCGGGGCCCGGCCCGGCATCATCAGCATGGCAAAAGGGATGGGGAACGGCTTTCCGGTAGGCGGGATTCTGATCCGGGAGGACATCCGGGCATCCCATGGCCTGCTGGGTACTACCTTTGGGGGAAACCACCTGGCTTGCGCTGCGGTGACTGCCGTCCTCGAGGTAATCGAAAGCGAGGACCTGCTGGCCCACGCCCGGGGGATGGAAGCGTATTTCCGGGAACGCGCCGGCGAAATCCCCGCCATTCGCGAGGTAAAGGGGAAGGGGCTGATGCTGGGGCTGCGCTTTGATTTTGAGGTAGCAGACCTCAGGAAAAAGCTGATATTCGAGCACCGGATTTTTACCGGAAGCGCCAAAAACAAAAATTTATTGCGGATTTTGCCCGCACTGAACGTACAGCCCGAAGAACTGGACCTGCTTTTCGCGGCTTTAAAAAAGGAACTGGCATGAAGCACTTTTGTACGACCGACGATATCACGGAACTGGCAGACTGGCTCCACCTGGGCAACAGGCTGCGGGCCGAGCCGGATTTGCTCGCGCACCTGGGTCGGGGCAAAACACTCTGCCTGCTGTTTTTCAACAACAGCCTGCGTACCCGGCTGAGCACCCAAAAGGCCGCACAGCTCCTCGGGATGGAGGTGATGGTCATGAATTTCGGAAGCGAAGGCTGGAGCCTGGAATATACGGATGGTACCGTCATGGACCAGGGGACTGCCGAACATATCCGGGAAGCGGCCCCCGTGGTGGCCCAGTACGCAGACCTGATCGGCATCCGCGCTTTTGCCGGCCTGAAAGACCGGGAGGCGGATTACGCGGAAATGGTCCTGCAGGGCTTTGTACAACATGCCGGGATTCCCGTGCTGAATATGGAGAGCGCCACGGCCCACCCCCTGCAAGCCCTGGCCGACGCCCTCACCATAGAACAATTCCGGGAGAAGGACCGGCCCAAAGTGGTGTTGAGCTGGGCTCCGCACCCCCGGGCACTGCCCCAGGCCGTCCCGAATTCGTTCGCGAAAATGATGCAGGCCCTGCCGGTGGACCTGACCATCACCCATCCGGAAGGGTATGAACTGGCCCCGGAATTCACCGGGGGCCTGACACCCGAATACAACCAGGAGAAAGCGCTGGAGGGCGCCGATTTCGTGTATGTAAAGAACTGGAGCAGCTATTCGGATTACGGAGCCATCCTCAGCCAGGACCCGGCCTGGATGATGACCGCCAAAAAGCTCGGGGAGGCGCAGCTCATGCATTGCCTCCCGGTAAGGCGCAACGTGGTTGTAGCCGATGACGCGCTGGACGGGGGCCGGAGCCTGGTTCTGCAGCAGGCGGCCAACCGGACCCTGTCGGCACAACTGGCCCTGGCACACCTCATCCAGTCGAATTCTTAAATTGCCCTGCGATGAAACCTGTTTTGTCCGTAGTTAAAATTGGCGGCGCCTTCCTGGAGGAGCCCGGGTTGGTGGAATCCTTTACCTCGGCCTTCGCCTCCCTGGAAGGGCATAAAATCCTCGTACACGGGGGCGGCCAGCGAGCCACGGCGTTGAGCCGCCGGCTCGGGGTGGAACCGCGGGTTGTGGACGGGCGCCGGATTACGGATGCCGACAGCCTGGAAGTGGCTGTAATGGTCTATGCGGGCTGGGCAAACAAAACCCTGGTGGCAAGGCTCCAGTCTCTGGGTTGCAATGCCCTGGGGGTCAGCGGTGCGGATGCCGGCCTGATCCGGGCGCGGAAACGCCCCGCCGGGGAAATCGACTACGGGTTTGTCGGGGATATCGCATCGGTGAACGCCCCGGGGATTGCCAATTTGCTCGCGGCCGGCATCGTCCCGGCATTTTGCGCCCTGACCCATGACGGCCGGGGCCAACTGCTCAATACAAATGCGGACACCATCGCCTCCGAACTGGCTGTTGCCATGAGTGATAAATTCACTACGCGGCTCCTGTATTGCTTTGAAAAAGCCGGGGTGCTCCGGGATGTTTCGGACCCTGGAAGTGTCATCCCCAGGATCGACGCGGCGGCTTATGCCGACCTGCGGGCGAAAGGAAAGGTGGCTGCGGGCATGCTGCCCAAGCTGCACAATTGTTTCCAGGCATTGGAAAAAGGAGTAGACCAGGTATTCATCGGGGCGCCCGAAATGCTCACGCCGGGACACGCCATCCAAACAGAAATCACATTATGACAAAGACGACCAGCGAACTGACCGAACGGGCCATCGGCCTGTTAAAAGAACTCATCGCCACCCCATCCTTTTCCGGGGAGGAGGAACAGACCGCCATGCGGATTGCCGAATGGCTCGCCCGGGAGAAAATCCCGTATAAACGACAGGGCAACAATATCTACGCCTTTAACAAGGACTACCAGGAGGGAAAACCGCTGCTACTGCTCAATTCCCACCACGACACGGTACGACCCAACAGCGCCTATACCCGCGACCCCTACCAGGCAACCGTTTCCAACGGGAAGCTGTTCGGCCTGGGCAGTAACGATGCCGGGGGCTGCCTGGTTTCCCTGATGGCGGCCTTTGCCTACTGGTATCCGCAAAAAGGCCTTTCGCACAATATCGTTCTGGTGGCTTCCGCCGAGGAGGAAAATTCGGGTCCAAACGGCCTGAACAGCATGCTGGAAATCCTGCCGCCCATCGACGTGGCCATCGTGGGGGAACCCACTTTGATGGACCTGGCCATTGCCGAGAAGGGCCTGGTGATCTTTGACGCGGAGGTCCATGGAACGCCCTCGCACGCGGCCCATCCAAACGACGACAATTCCATCTACAACTGTATCCCGGTACTGGACTGGTTCCGCAATTATCGCTTTGAGAAGGTATCCGAGGTACTGGGGGAAGTGAAACTGACCGTTACCCAAATCAACGCCGGGACCCAGCACAATGTGGTTCCCGCCAAGGTGGACCTGGTGATTGACGTCCGCGTAAACGATTGCTACACGAACCGGGAAATCCAAGATTTGCTGCTGGCCGAAGCGCCCTGCAAGCTAAAGGCGCGCTCGCTGCGGCTAAACTCTTCCTCCATCGCAGCCGACCACCCGCTCGTCCGGGCGGGAATCGGGCTGGGGCGAAATACCTACGGCTCCCCCACCCTATCGGACCAGGCGGCCCTGAGCTGCCCCTCCCTGAAATTGGGCCCGGGTGACAGCCGGAGGTCCCACTCGGCGGACGAATTTATATTTGTCGAAGAAATCGAACAGGGGATTGACCTCTATATCCGCATTTTGGACGAGTTCCTGACGGGTACGAACGAAAATTCCTAAAAAAATACGACCATGAAATTATGGGATAAGGGCAGCAGCCCGGACGAAAAGACCGACCTGTTTACCGTGGGCAACGACCGCGAACTGGATTTACTCCTGGTGAAGTACGACCTGCAGGCTTCCCGGGCGCATGCGCGGATGCTCGGCAAAATCGGGTTGCTGACCGAGGCGGAAACCGCCGACCTGGTGCGGGAGATCGACGCTTTAATGGACGAGGAAGCCGCCGGGCGATTTACGATCGAGGCGGGATTTGAGGACATGCACTCCAAAATTGAATACCTGCTAACTGAGAAACTGGGGGATACCGGCAAGAAAATCCACACGGCCCGCTCCCGGAACGACCAGGTGTTGGTCGCCCTCCAGTTGTACCTGAAAGATGCCCTGTCCGATGTACAACACCAGGTCCGCATGCTCTTTGACCGGCTCCTCGAACTGGCCGAAAAACACCAGGCCGTCCCCCTGCCCGGGTATACGCACCTGCAGGTGGCCATGCCTTCTTCATTCGGACTTTGGTTTTCGGCATATGCCGAAAGCCTTATAGACGACGTCTACCTGCTGGAGGCAGCCCGGCGGGTGGCCGACCAGAATCCGCTGGGAAGTGCTGCCGGCTACGGGAGTTCCTTTCCCATCGACCGGGAATTCACTACGGAAGCACTCGGGTTCGAAACCATGAAATACAATGTCGTGGCGGCACAGATGGGCCGCGGCAAGGTGGAGCGGACAGCCGCCACCGCCCTGGCTGCGGTGGCTGCCACCCTGGGAAAACTGGCCATGGACATCTGCCTGTACATGAGCCAGAACTTCGGTTTTGTATCCTTCCCGGATAAATTGACTACCGGGAGCAGCATCATGCCGCATAAGAAGAACCCGGATATTTTTGAACTGATCCGCGGAAAATGCAACCTCCTCCAGGCCGTCCCCGGCCAACTGGGCCTGCTTACCACCAATTTGCCCAGCGGTTACCACCGGGACCTGCAACTGACCAAGGACCTCCTGCTGCCGGCTGTGGAAAACCTGAAATCCTGCCTGGAAATGGCCCATACGAGCCTCGGGGAAATTCAGGTGCGGGAAGACATCCTGGACGACCCGAAATACGACTACCTCTACAGTGTGGATACCCTGAACCAGCGCGTCCTGGAGGGCGTACCGTTCCGGGATGCCTACCGCGATATGGCAGCCGCCATTGCAGACGGTTCTTTTTCCCCAGTCAAAGGGGCGGCCCACACGCATGCGGGCAGCCTGGGCAACCTCTGCCTGGACCGGATAGCCGATAAAATGGCGCAGGCCTGCGCGGACCCGGCCTGATTCCCATCGATACCGGGCGAAATTCTTTCAATACCAACCGATTGGCCGGCTGAGAGGTTGTATATTGGAAGCATACACGTAAAACTATAACAACTAAAAACTGAAAAACATGAAACGTATACTGTATATGCTGGTGCTTCTGGTAGCCATTTCGGCCTGGAGTTGCCGGGACACCAAAAAGGCAGATGACATGGAAGACAACATAGAACAAATGGCGGATGACGCCGAAGACACCATGGAAGAAGCCGGTGAAGAAATTGAAGAGGGGGCCGAAAGTGTCGGCGAAGAAATGGAAGGCGCTGCAGAAGACGTCGAAGATGCCGTGGAAGACGCTACCGACGACAATTGATCAGCACTCCTTCCCAAAGAACCAGCCCGGGTATCCCCCGGGCTTTTTTATTGGATCATTCGCAGGTTGATCACCTCCTGTTCGGTAAGGTGCCGCCAATGTCCCCGCGGCAGGTCCTTTTTGGTGAGGCCCGCCAGGACTACCCGGTCCAGCTTCACCACCTGGTAGCCGAGGTGTTCAAAAATCCGGCGCACAATCCGGTTGCGCCCGCTGTGGAGCTCCACGCCCACCTCCTTTTTCGAGGCCCCGTCAATGTAGCTCGCCTCATCCACTTCGATGCGCCCGTCCTCCATCTCGAGGCCTTCCCGAAGTTTTCCCAGGTCGGCCGATTTAAAGGTCTTGTCCAGTTCCACGTGGTAGATTTTCCGCACCCCGTGCTTCGGGTGGGTGAGTTTCTTGGCGAGCTCGCCGTCATTGGTGAAAAGCAACAGCCCGGTGGTATTCCGGTCCAGCCGACCCACGGGGACCAGCCGGGCGTTTGAGGCGCGGGAAATCAGCTCCATGACGGTGCGTCGTCCTTTTTCGTCCCGGGTGGTAGTGATAAAATTCCGGGGCTTGTTCAACAGCACGTATTCCTTCCTTTCACGCTGCAGCAACCGGCCGTCAAACCGAACCTCATCGGTAGGCTGCACCTTATAGCCCATCTCGGTGATCGTTTTCCCGTTGACCGTCACATTGCCCGCCGCAATATAGGTGTCCGCCTCCCTGCGGGAGCAAATCCCGGCATTGGCAATGTATTTATTGAGGCGTATGAGGCCCGGGGTCCCGGTCCGCCGCGGGGCGGCCTTTCTAATCGGGGCATTCCCCCTGGAAAAGCTCTTTTTCCGGTAGTTGCCGCCCTGCCTGCCCGAGGCGCGGCGATCGCCGTTTCCACCCTGCCTGCCGGACGATTTACGGCCTGAGTTACCGCCTTGCCGGCCCGAAGAACTCCCGCTTTTTTTCCCGTCGGATTTATCCATGGAATATTTTTTTCAAAGGTACAAAATAGCCTCCCTTCCGCCGCGGGGGGTGTTACATAATGCGGGGGGGCTGTTACATAATGCGGTTCAGTACGAGATCCACATCGATGAGCAGAATGCCGAAAACCCCGGACACGATGATGAATTTCAGGATGTTGTGCAGCCAGACGTAGTGCTTTTTGCTATGGGAGCGCCACAACAGGAACAAAAAGAGGACGAGCAGCAGGCTGCTCGCTATAAAGTAGAGATACATATACCCCACATCAAAGTAGCGGATCAGCAGGTAGGAAGGCACAAAAGTGAGCAATACCAACAGGCTGATATACCGTTTGGAAGCCACCGTGCCGTATCGCACGGCAATGGTGCGGTAATTCTGCGCCAGGTCGCCGGCCAGGTTCTCCATATCCTTGATGAGTTCCCGGCTCAGGATGAGCAGGAAGAGGAAGAGGGCGTGGACAAAGATGACGGTTTCAAAATTCTTGTAATACACGAAAACGGCGAAAAAAGGGGCAATGGCCAGTGTGGCCGAGACAAAATTCCCGAGGAAGGCAATTTTTTTCAGGCGGTGCGAATAAAGCCAGATACCGAATATATAGGCCGCAAAAAAGAGGGCAGCCCGGAAAGACACGTAGCTGCCGAGCAGGACCGCTGCAAAATTCAGGGTGAAATACGCATAGATCTTGACGCGCTGGCTGACCAGGCGGTCGAGCATGCTTTTGTGTGGCTTGTTGATCAGGTCCTTCTCCGAGTCGTAAAAACTATTGATGATATAGCCTCCGGCAATGACCAGGGCGGAACAGAGTACAATGACCAGCAGGTTCCCGTCCAGGACCACCTGGCGGAGCGGCAACTCCGGCGCCATGATGTAAATGGCCGCCAGGTATTGCGCCAGCACAATCACCAGGATATTGTACCCGCGAACGATGGAAAAAAGGCTCAGGGCCTTTACCAGGAAATAGCGTTGCTTGCGGCTGAGCATGCCGGCTGGTTTAGAAGTTGTAGACGACCTCGAGGCGGTGTCCTTTCAGGGCTTTTTTGGCTTTATCCAGGTCTTCCGTAAAGCCCAGGATGTAACCGCCTCCCCCCGAACCGCAAAGTTTCAGGTAGTAGGCATTTGTCTCAATCCCCTGCTTCCACAACTGGTGAAATTCCTGGGGGATCATTGGTTTGAAGTGGTCCAGGACCACGTGGGAGAGTTTCTTGATGTTTCCGAAGAGCGATTTGACATTCCCGCTGATAAAATCTTCCACACAGGCATCCGTGTACCGGACGAACTCGTCCCGGATTACGCTCCGGAAACCTTCGTGTTTCATTTTTTCCATGAAAATCTGGACCATGGGGGCCGTTTCGCCCACGCTGCCGCTGTCTAGCAGGAAGACGGCTCCTTTGCCACCCGGGTTCTGGGAGGGGATGCTCGTCGATTCGATATGGTCCCTGGAATTGATCAGGATCGGCAGGCTCAGGTAGCTGTTCAGCGGGTCGAGGCCGGAAGACTTCCCGTGGAAAAAGGATTCCATCCGCCCGAAAATTCCTTTGAGGTCCAGGAGTTTCTCCCGTGTCAGGTTTTCCAGGATGGTTACTTTGTTCCGGGCGTAGCGGTCGTAGATGGCGGCCACCAGCGCCCCGCTGCTCCCCACCCCGTACCCCTGGGGGATGGAACTGTCAAAGTACAGGCCCGCATCCAGATCGTCCCGCAACCGGTCCAGGTCAAAACCCGTGTCGGGGAATTCCCGGCTCACGGTTTCCAGGTAGGTTGCAAACCGCCGGAGGTTTTCATTGGATTCCCTGGCCGCACCCTTCAGGGGGTCAGCTGTTTTGAGGGCTCCTTTAAAGAAATTGTAGGGAATGGAAAGGCCCCTGGAGTCCTTGATGATCCCGTATTCGCCGAATAACAGGATTTTGGAGTAAAAAAGCGGTCCTTTCATGAATTGCCGGTAACGTGATACAAAAATACAAAACTTTACCCGATTCCCTTGTCGGACGTACGATCCGGTGCATTTTTTATTGGTTGCGGCCCGGATCCCACCCGGTCGCAGATGTGCTGGCCGGATACACAGTGCTCCAGCAATTCCTCCCGGATAAAGCTGTAAACCGGGCCGGCCGAGGCCTCCGGGTAGAGGACGTGGACATTGGCCCCTGCGTCCAGGGTAAAGCATACGGGGTGGCCCGTTTCCCGGCGATAATCCCTGATTTTTTCGATGATCTCGAGGGTCCCGGGTTTCATCAGAATAAAGGAAGGCGTGCTGGTCAGCATCATCGCGTGCAGGGAAAGCGCCTCGGATTCCACGAGGTTGGCGAAGGCTTCCAGGTCGCCCGAAGCGAATATCCCACCGAGCTTCTCGAGGTGGCGTCGCGCCTGCTCAAAACGCTCAGCGGCAAAGGGGTGCCCGTCCATCAGGCCGTGTCCTACCGAACTGCTCACGGTTTTCTGCCCCTTGTCCACCAGCAATATCGTGTCGTGATACGTATGGAATACTTCGTGAACCTCCCCTGGGTAAGGTACCCCAAGGAGGTCAGTGCTTTCGGGGATACCCTCCTGCTCGCCCCATAAAATCAGGCCCCCGGCCGTACTCCGGGCAGCCGAACCGGAACCCAACCGGGCCAGGAAGGAGGCTTTACGCCGGGCATACCCGGGGTCTGTCCCGGGCAATAACTGTTCCTCCAGGCTTACCAGGCACAAGGCCAGGGCCGCCATCCCGCTGGCCGAGGAGGCAATTCCACTGCTGTGGGGAAAACTGTTTTCCGTTCGGATCTCGAGGTGCAACCCCGAGAGGAAAGGCGCATAGGGCAGGGCCCTTTCCAGGAACTGTCGGATTTTCGGTTCAAAATCGGGGGCCGGAAACCCGTCCAGGAACACCCGGAAACGGGGGCCCTTTACCGATTGCTCCAGGGGGGAATAGGCAATCCGGGTAGAGGTCCGGCACGCCTCCAGGGTAAAACTCACCGACGGGTTTGTCGGGAGCTGGCCGTCCCGCTTTCCCCAATACTTGACCAGGGCGATGTTGCTCGGCGCCTGCCAGCCAACTTCCCCGGCAGGGAGGGGGCCTAAGGGCCCTTTACACTGGAATTCCTGGTAAACCATCGATGGATTTTTGGCAAATATAGCCCTATTTGGCCCGGAGCAGCAAGGCAAAATTTCCTACCTTGGGGAAATGCACCACGGTCACAAGAAATACACGCGGCTGCTGGGATCCCTCGGGATATGCCTACTGATTGGGGCCCTCGCTTCATTTGCCACCCAAACCTCCGTGCAATCCTGGTACCCGACCCTGGCCAAACCCGCCATTACACCGCCCGACGCCTGGTTCGGACCCATCTGGACCGTCTTGTATATACTGATGGGGATCTCCGCCGGGATCGTATGGTCTCGCGGCTTCCACCACCTGTGGGTGAAAACGGCCCTCTACCATTTCGGGATACAGCTCCTGCTCAACGGATCCTGGAGCCTCGTATTTTTCGGCCTGCGCGAACCGGTATGGGCACTCGCGATCATCAGCTCCCTGGTGGTCCTGCTGATCCTCACCATCAAATGGTTCCGCGTGGTCAGCAAAACGGCAGCCTGGTTGCTGGTCCCCTACCTGGTGTGGATCCTATTCGCCGCCTACCTGAACCTGCGTATCGTCCAATTGAACTGATTATGCCGTCAGGAAGAATTCCCCTATTTTAGGACAAACAAACTGAGCGAAACACCACCGCCTGCCATGGAGAAATACATCCTCGCCCTGGACCAGGGCACCACCAGTTGCCGCGCCATCGTTTTCAACCACAAAGGAGAGATCGTTTCCACGGCCCAGAAGGAATTCGCCCAACATTTCCCGAAACCGGGTTGGGTGGAACACGACGCGGAGGAAATCTGGGCTGTCCAGTCCGGGATGGCTTCGGAGGCCCTGGCCCGGAAAGGGCTCAAGCCCGGACAGATTGCGGCCATCGGCATCACCAACCAACGGGAAACGGTGGTGATCTGGGAGAAAGCCAGCGGCAAACCCATCCATCCGGCTATCGTCTGGCAGGACAAGCGCACCTCGGATTACTGCGACGAATTGAAAGCCGCAGGCCACCAGCGAATGGTGCGGGAGAAAACCGGGCTGGTCATCGATTCCTACTTTTCAGGGACCAAGGCGCGCTGGATTCTCGACCATGTAAAAGGTGCCAGGAAACGGGCGGAGAACGGGGAGCTGCTCATGGGGACAATCGACTCCTGGCTGATCTGGAACATGACCGGGGGCGAGTTGCATATTACCGACGTCACCAATGCCTGCCGGACGATGCTCTTCAACATCCACACCATGGCGTGGGACCCGGAACTCACCGAATTGCTCGGAATCCCGGAAGCCCTGCTGCCGGAAGTACGCGAATCGAGCGAAAAGTACGGGGTGACCGACGAATTCTTCCTCAAAGCAGGCATCCCGATTTCCGGCATTGCCGGCGACCAGCAGGCCGCGCTTTTCGGGCAGATGTGTACCCGCAAGGGGATGGTCAAAAACACGTACGGCACCGGGTGTTTTATGCTGATGAACATCGGGGACAAACCTATCGTTTCCGAAAACAACTTATTGACCTCGGTGGCCTGGACGCTGAACGGGGAAACCACCTACATGCTGGAGGGCAGCATATTCATTGGCGGGGCCGTGGTACAATGGCTTCGGGACGGGTTGAATATCATTAAAAAATCTTCGGATGTCGAAGCGCTTGCCACCAGCGTACCGGATACGGGGGGCGTCTACCTGGTCCCGGCATTTGCCGGGCTGGGGGCACCGCACTGGAACCAGCAGGCCCGCGGTTCGATTTTTGGCCTTACCCGTGGGAGTACCGATGCGCATGTGGCACGGGCCGCCCTGGAGTCGATTGCCTATCAGACGATGGATATCCTCAAGGCCATGGAAAAGGATTCGGGGATACCCATTCGGGAACTACGGGTAGACGGGGGTGCCACGGTAAACAACCTGATGATGCAGTTCCAGGCGGACGTGCTGGATGCCGAAACGGTCCGCCCCAAAATCGTGGAAACCACCGTAATGGGTGCCGCGTTCCTGGCCGGGCTGGCCGTGGGCTACTGGGAAAACCCCCGGGCCATCCAGTCTATCTGGCAAACCGACCGCCGGTTTTTCCCCACCGCAGACCGGGCAGCCATTGAAGCCGGGATCCGCGGATGGCAACGCGCTATTCGCGCCATTGAATTCTGGTCCAAAGACAACCAATAACCACCTACTATGACACCGTTTACAGCAGAATTTATCGGCACATTCCTTTTGATCCTCCTCGGGTGCGGGGTAGTTGCCAATGTGGTCCTCGAAGGCACGAAGGGGAATGGAGGCGGCTGGATGGTGATTACCACGGGATGGGCTTTTGCCGTTTTTGTAGGGGTGGTCGTGGCCAGCCCGTACAGCGGGGCGCATATCAACCCGGCCGTAACGGTAGGGTTGGCTGCCGCCGGGGAATTCCCCTGGGAAGATGTCCCCCCCTACCTGCTGGCCCAGCTGCTCGGGGCCATGCTGGGAGCCTTCCTGGTCTGGGTAATGCACAAGGACCACTTCGCCCAAACGGCGGACAGCAGCCTGAAACTCGCGGTATTCAGCACGGAACCTGCCATCATGAACAAACCCATCAACCTGCTCTGCGAAGCTGTGGGGACCTTTGTCCTGGTTTTTACCGTCCTCTACTTTACGGATGCCTCCTTAAGCGAGCCGGAAACGGTGATCGGGCTGGGTTCCCTGGGGGCCCTTCCCGTGGCCCTGCTGGTTTGGGGTATCGGCCTGAGCCTGGGCGGGACCACCGGATATGCCATCAACCCGGCCCGCGACCTGGGCCCGCGCATCATCCACAGCCTGGTGCCCATCCGCAACCGAAGGACGGACCACTGGGGGTATAGCTGGGTACCCATCCTCGGACCCTTGCTCGGCGGGCTGCTCGCGGCTGCAGCCTATTTGGTCCTCGCCTGAGATGCTGTTGCCCCGGCAATGGCCGATGCCGCGAGAAAGGCACCGGTCCACGCATTCTGGAAATTAAACCCCCCGGTGACCGCATCCACGTCCAGGACCTCGCCAGCCAGGTACATGCCGGGTAGTTTGCGGCATTCAAAAGTCCTGAAATCGATCTCCTTCCGGGAAACGCCCCCTGCGGTTACAAATTCTTCCTTGAAGGTGCTTTTTCCATCCACGGCAAATTCAGAATCCGTCAACTGGGCAGCCAACCGGTGAAGCCCGGGTCGGGACAGCTCTGCCCATCGGCGGTCTGCCGGGATGCCCGCCGCTTCCACCAGCCGCGCCCAAAGCCGGGATGGAAGTCCCGAAGCGCGGCTACGGGATACCAGTCGGGGTCCGTCTGCCTGCCGCACCTGTTCCAGGAAATCCGGCAGGGAACCCTTGTGGTATTCCGGCATCCAGTTCACCCGAATCCGGAACCGATAGCCGGTAGCGGCAAACAACCGGGCACCCCAGGCCGAAAGCTTCAGGACAGCCGGACCGCTCAGCCCCCAGTGGGTTATCAAAATCGGGCCTTCGGCTTGTAACTCGCCCTTCCGCGCCGCTTTTCTGTAATTAGTCTGTGCAACCGGCGCCTCGTCTCCGCCGGGCGGGAGGACTGCCACTTGACCGGGGGCAGAAATTCCCTGTAGCCCGTTGAGCCTTGTATCGTCGATACGGAACGTAAACAGGGAAGGTACGGGCGGGATGATTCGCAGGCCCAGGCCTGCCAGCAGGGCCCATACCGGCCGGCTGCCCCCAGGCGCCACCAACAGGTAACGACTTTGGAAATCCCCGCTCCCGGTGGCCACCGACCATCCGGAGCCTTCGGGCGCTTCCGCTATCCCCGTGACCCGGCAACGCGTCTCCATCCGGATTCCCAGTTTCCGCGCCTCTTCCAGCAGGGCCGAAATTACACTTTCCGATTGATCGCTTTGCGGAAAAACCCGGCCGTCCCCTTCCGTCTTGAGCGGGATTCCCAGGGATTCAAAAAAGGCCATTACCTCCCGGCTGGCATGGGTGTGGAAAGGTCCGATCAATTCCTTGTTCCCACGGGGGTAATTGCCGGCGAGGACAGCCGGTTCCAGAGGCCGGTGCGTCACATTGCACCGCCCCCCTCCGGAGATTCGTACCTTGGAAAGGAATTCCTTGTTTTGTTCCAGGATGGCAATGCGCATCCCGGGCTCCCGCCGCGCTGCATGGATGGCCCCGTAAAACCCGGCGGCACCGCCCCCTATAACCAGCAGGTCGTACATTATTGCATCCGGTCCGGATAGTCGGTAAATACCCCGTCCACGCCCATTTCTGCCAGGGCATCAAAACGGGCCCGGTCATTGACCGTCCAGGCGTACACCCTGAACCCTGTCTCCTTGATGGCTGCAGTATTCTCCGGGGTCAGCGACCCGGCATGCGGGTTGATCGCCTCGGCCCCGAGCTCCCGGGCTACCTCCAGCGCCTCCAGGGGGTCCCCGTCGGTGAGTACGGCTATGCGCGCCTCCGGGTCGATCCGCCGGAATTCGCGCAGTTCGTCCCAGTTAAAACTGGAAATCAGGAACTGGTCGGCCGTCCAACCCATTTCCCGGATGTAGTAGTCCGTAATAAAGTTGACCCGGTCGGAAGTGCCGGCACCCTTGAGTTCGATATTGAGGGGAACCTGTGCCTTGATCGTTTTCAGGACGTCCTGCAGCAACGGTATCCGGTGGCGGCCCTCGAGGATCAGCTGGCGCAGGTCGAATGCATTGTATTCTTCAATACGGCCTCCGCCGTTGGTCAGCTCGTCCACGGTTTCGTCGTGGAAAACGGCAATCTCCCCGCTTTTGATCCGGAAGACGTCAATTTCGATCATGTCGACCCCCAGGTCGAGCGCTTTCTGGACGGACGCGATGGAGTTTTCCGTCTCATATCCCATGGCGCCCCGGTGGCCGATGACCAGGGGCTTGTTTCCGGTAGATATACATGCATTCATCATCAGGGTCAGGATCAGGGCCCAAAAATATCGCATAGCTCAAATTTTTTAACCCGATAAAAATACGAACTCCTGCCGACCCGCCCTATGTGCCGGCAACCAAAATCATCACCCCCTGGCTGTGCCAATCGAAAGAATACCTATATTGTACTCACTATTAACCAATTAACCTTACAAACATGTTTTCAAAACAAAATCTGCTGGCAACGCTTGCCGCAACGGTGGCCATGTTTATTCTCGGATACCTGATCTGGGGAATCGCCACAATGAGTTTTTTTGAGGAGCACGCCCTTACGGATGCGATGAAAAGTGAAGAGGAGATGAGCATGCTGATGATCCTTCTGGGGAACCTGGCCGGGGCGCTGGCCATGAGTACGCTCTATGGGAAGTGGGCCCGGGGACACCACAGCGCGGGAGGCGGGTTCCAGTTCGGGGCCTGGATCGGCTTTTTTGTCGGTGTCGGAATGGGCCTGGTGATGTACGGCACGTCCAAAATAATGGACGGCACCGGCCACGCGGTAGAAGCCGTCCTGGACATCGTCTATTACGCGATTATCGGGGTCATTATCGCCCTGGTTTACAAGGCAACTGCCGGAAAAGAAGCCGCCTGAGGCCCGGGCTTGCACTCCCGGAAAATGCAGACCGGCCGGGGATCCCCGGCCGGTTTTTTTATTCCGGCAACCGGAGGATCAGCGATTCCAGCGGGTCGAGTTCCAGGGCTACCGTCCCTGCCGCACCTGCCACTTTTAACTGCGAACTCTTGTTCCCGTACAACATTTCCTGCAGCGGATAGGTCCCGTCGGATAACCCCCACTCCCGGATCAGCTCCCCGGGGAGCCGCAGATCGAATGCGTAGGAACGGTCCTTCTCAAAATTGCTGACGATTACCAGCCGGTCGGACCCTTCCCAGCGAACGAAGGAATACACCCGGTGGTCGTAGCCCGGGGTGTGTTCTTTGTTGTAGTAATGGATGTCGGCATATGCCCCCATGAGGGCACGGCTGCCGACCGTGAAATTGAGCAGGCGGCTGTAGAAGTCGCGGAGCGCTTTTTCCGAATCGGTGGATGCGCCCCCGTCAAAGGCCCCGCCATTCATCCAGCGCTGGTGGTGGGGCACCCCGATATAATCAAAGATGGAAGTGCGGGAGGGTTTGCCAAACCCGGCATCCTCAGCCCCCGGCTCCCCGACCTCCTGGCCAAAATACACCATGGTCGGCGAAGTGGTCAGGGTGGCCGAGACCACCATGGCCGGCATGCCGAGCCTGGCGTCCCCGGCAAATTCCGGGGAGGCGATTCGCTGCTCATCGTGGTTTTCCAGGAAGTGCAGCAGGTGGTGTTCAATGTCCGTTTGTCCGCGAAGGACCACCGGGATGTGGTCCGTCCAGCCGTATCCCTTCATTATGTGCTTCAGGCTGTCGTAGAGCTCCACCTTGTCGTAGAGGTAGTCCATCTTCCCCTTATGGATGTATTCGCGGTAAAGCCCCGGGTTGTAAACCTCTGCCATGAGAAAAGCCTCCGGGTTGGCCGCCTTGATGCCGGAATTCAGATAGCTCCAGAATTCAACCGGGACCATCTCGGCCATGTCGTAGCGGAAGCCGTCCACGCCCAGCCCGATCCAGAACAGGGCGATGTCCCGGAACTTCTGCCAGCTCGGGGGTACTTCCCGCCCTTCCCAAAAGGCCTGGTGGGCGGCGACATCCCTTTCCGCATACTCCCCCGGCAGCGTGTCGAAGGCATAGGCCCCATCCGGGGATACCCCGTAATTTACCTTGATCGTTTCATACCAGTCGTTCATATCGGGCTGGGCCAGGCGGGAGCCGTTGCCGGTCCACCGTGCCGGGTCTTCCTCATAGCGGCCGTCTGCCAATGGGTGCGGTTGCCCCCCGAGCGGCTGGTAACCATCCCGCCATTCGGGTACCCGGAAGGCTTCCCCGGGGATGTAGTAGAAATCGTTGTCCGGGCGGTAGGCTACAGAGGTGTCGTCATCCGCCCCAAACGGCTGCGAACCCTCGGGCGTGGTGGCCCCTTCGTAATTCCGGGCCACGTGGTTTGGCACGATGTCGATAATGACCTGCATGCCCGCCTTATGGGTCCGGCGGACCAGGGCACGAAACTCCTCCAGGCGGTTGGCCGGGTCGGTGGCCAGGTCCGGGTTCACGTTGTAATAATCCTTTACTGCGTACGGGGACCCCGCCCGTCCTTTGATTACATCCGGGTCGTCCGGGGAGATGCCGTAGTCCGAGTAATCCGTGACCAGGGCGTGGTGGGGCACGCCCGTGTACCAGATATGGGTCACCCCCAAGTCCCGGATGGCCCTGAGGGCTTCCGGGGTAAAGTCCGCAAACTTGCCCACCCCATTCTCTTCCAGCGTCCCCCAGGGTTTGTTGGTGGTTTGGGTATTCCCGAACAAACGGGTGAAAACCTGGTAGACAACCGCTTTGTGTGGTTTCTTCATGGCAGTGATATCTTTTGGCCCGCCATCGGCGTGCCGCTCCTGACCGCAGGAGGCCAGAAGAAGCGAAGACAGGATGACGGAAAGGATCGATTTCATGGCAGTGTGTTGGCGGCACCCGAGGCCCCGCGCTTGTTATTGGCGGGTGGTAAACACGTAGGCGCCCCTACGCGGTAAAGATACGGAATCGGCCCAGAGTATACCGGCCCCGGTAAGGACGTTCCGCAGTTGTTCGCCCCCAAGGCCGAGTTCGCCAAAACGCCCGGTATCCAGCAGCACGGGGCCCTCGTTTTTGTTTATCACGAGTACCACCGTTTCATCCCCCAGGACACGGGCCATCAGGTACACCCCGTCCTCCGGGGCAAAATGGGTGGTTTCTCCGGCCTGAATGGCCCGGCTGCCTTTCCGGTATTTCAGCAGTTTGCGCAGGCTTTCCTGCATCCCAAGCTGGGCCGGCGAAAGCCCCTCGCCCGTAAATGCATTCACCGCATCCCCCTGCCATCCCCCGGGAAAATCCGAACGAATCCTCCCGTGGTCGCCGGGCTTCTCCGAATTGTCCATCAGGATTTCCGTCCCGTAGTAAACCTGGGGGGTTCGGGGCGCTGTCAGGATAAAGGCCAGGGCCATTTCCGTCAACCGGATATCCCGCCCCAGCTGCGTAAAGAGCCGGTCCATGTCGTGGTTGTCGCCAAAGAAAAGCAGGTCGGCCGGCCGGGCGTAGTGAAAATCGTTTGCCAGGGCTTCGTAGAGTTGGTTCAGCCCGGTATCCCATCCTTCCTCCGCGCGCAGGGCTTCCACCAGGGCGCGCTGTAGCGGGAAATCCATGGTGCTCCTCAGGTGCGAGCGATACCCGTCCCGGTTGTTGGCGCCGTCCTGCCAGTAGCCCACCAGCAGCGGGTTGTAGCTCCATTCCTCCCCAACGATATTGAAGTTCGGGTACTCCGCCATGATGGCTCCTGCCCAGCGGGCCATAAAGTGCTTTTCCGGGTACGGGTAGGTGTCCTGACGGATGCCCCCGAGCCCCAGGGTCTCGATCCACCAGATACTATTCTGGATCAGGTACCTGGCGAGCATCGGGTTGTCCTGGTTCAGGTCGGGCATGGAAGGCACAAACCAGCCGCGGTCCATAAGCTGGCGGTCGGCGGCTGCGGCATAGGGGTCCTGGTTGACGGTCCGCCGGTGGTTCGTCACCCGGGGCGGTTCGCCCTTCTCCCAGGCCGCCTGGCCGTGGATCCAGTTCCCGAAGGGCAGGTCATCCATCCACCAGTGGGATACCCCGATATGGTTCACCACCTGGTCCATGATGAGTTTCATGCCGCGCTGTCGCGCCGCGTCGGCCAGTTCCCGGTAGTCTTCCAGGGTCCCGAATCGCGGGTCTACCTCGTACAGGTCCGTAATCGCATACCCGTGATAGGAAGTCCGCTCCATATCGTTGGTCAGGAGCGGGCTGGGCCAGATAGCCGTAAAGCCCATCTCCGAAAGATAGTCCAGGTGCCCGATAATCCCCCGGATATCCCCTCCGTGGCGGGCGTAATCATCCGCGCGATCCACACGGGTTTCGCGCATCCCGGCCACCGAGTCGTTCAGCGGGTCGCCGTTGGCGAAACGGTCCGGGGTGATCAGGTAGACGACGTCCTCAGGGCCAAACCCCTTGTAGGTACCGGCAGGGCGCTCCCGGGCCAGGAAGGGGTATTCAAGATCCAAAGGCGAAGAGCCGGGGGCCTCCAGGCGGATGCGGGCCGGCCCCGACAGGAGGTCCGGCCCCAGGACCAGGTCCAGGAAAAGGTAGTTCGGACTATCCCCCGGATGCGTGCCGGCAAGTTGCAGCCCCGGGTAATCCACCCGGGCGGTTGCGGCGGCCAGCCCGGGGCCGTGGATCAGGAGTTGCAGGGTATCGGACTGCATTCCTGCCCACCAGTTGGGAGGCTCAACGCGGATCTGGGCGGCGGCGTGCCGGGGACTGCTCATCAGCATCAGCATTAGTAAGGCCAGCGTAAGGCGGCCGGCCGTTCCGAATCGCTTCACGGCTCAGACGGTTGTGGTCTGCCCGGGGGTCAGCACCACCCGCTTGCCGTTCACGCGAATCGACATTTCTTCCTTGCCGTCGAGTTCAAACCGGGTTTGCCCGGGAGCCACGGTGACGTGGATGATCCGGTGCCGGAAATTGATCTTGAAGGAGTAGGATTTCCACTCCTTGGGGATCCTCGGGGAAAAAGACAATTTATCATCCACAATCCGCATCCCGCCAAAGCCTTCCACAATACTCATCCAGGTACCCGCCATGGAAGTGATGTGCAACCCTTCGTGGACTTCCTTGTTGTAATCGTCCAGATCCAGGCGGGAAGTCCTCAGGTAAAATGTATACGCCTGTTCCATCCGCCCGAGCCGGGCTGCCTGTATGGAGTGCACGCAGGGCGAAAGGGAAGACTCGTGGACCGTGAAGGGCTCGTAGAAGTCAAAGTGCCGCTCGAGCTGGTCCAGGCTGAAATCCGATTCGAAAAAATAAAAGCCCTGGAGCGTATCGGCCTGCTTGATGTAGGGCGACCTCAGGATCCGGTCCCAACTCCATTTCTGGTTGATGGGACGTTCTTTCCGGTCCAGGTTCTCCACCGTGATCAGCTCCTTGTCCAGGAATCCGTCCTGCTGCAGGTACACCCGGTGCTCCTCGCTGTATGGAAAATAGAGGTTGTCGGCTACTTTCTTCCAGGCGGAGACTTCCTGGGGGTTCAGCTTCGTCAGACCCACCACCCGGTCATAGTCCTCCGGATAGCCGTCTTTTACCTTCCCGAGTTGTTCGATGGCATAGCGGATGCACCACCGGGCCGAGTAATTCGTGTACCAGTTGTTGTTGACGTTGTTCTCGTATTCGTTCGGGCCGGTGACGCCGAGGATCACATATTTGTTCTTCGCTTTTGAGAACGTGGCTCGCTGGTGCCAGAACCGGGCAATCCCGATCAGGACTTCCAGGCCCATTTCCGGGATGTAGCTGTAATCTCCCGTGTACCGGAAATAATTAAAGATGGCAAAGGCAATGGCGCTGTTCCGGTGGATCTCCTCAAAGGTGATCTCCCATTCGTTGTGGCACTCTTCCCCGTTCATGGTCACCATGGGGTACAGGGCCGCCCCGTTTGAGAAGCCCAGTTTTTCCGCATTCTCGATGGCCTTTTCCAGGTGGTTGTACCGGTACTTGAGGAGTTGACGGGCCACCTGCTGGTCCTTGGTGGCCATGTAAAACGGGATACAGTACGCCTCGGTATCCCAATAGGTACTGCCGCCGTACTTCTCCCCCGTAAATCCTTTCGGGCCGATATTCAGTCGCGAATTGCGCCCCGTGTAGGTCTGGTTCAGGTGCAGGATATTGAACCGGATTCCCTGCTGGGCCCGGACGTCCCCCTCGATGGTGATATCGCTCATTTCCCAGATGCGCGCCCAGGCATCCTGCTGGGCTTTTTTCAGGCCGTCGAAACCGAGGGACAGGGCCTGGTCCAGGGCTTTGTCTGCGGCTTTGCGCAGCGAACCTTTAGGGTGATTCAGGTCGGCGGCATACCCGCCGAATTTGTAGAGTACCAGTTCCTGGCCTTTTTCAGCATCGGCCGTATAGCGGTGGCCAATCCGTTTTTCCCCCCGGACTTCCTGCCGGTCGCCGTCCACGGCTTTCCCGTCCCGTTCCAATACGGCGTGCATAAAGGTGCAGGTATCGAAATGGGTCTTCAGCGTATGGGCGCCGATGTAGGCGCGCGCACCTTCGGATTCCACCGAGGTGACCTCCCAGAAGGGGTCGTCCCAGTTGGTATCCTCGTTGGTGATGCCCCCGTCCAGGTAGGGCTCAAAGCTAATAGCCGCATTCCGGTTGAGCGGTTGGATGGCATAGCGGATCGCCCCGACCTCGTCGATTTCCATTGAAAGGAACCGGGTGACTTTTACCGCAATCCGGGTCCCGCCGGGGAGTTCCGCCTCAAAGCTCCGGTAGTAGACGCCTTCCTGCATGTTGAGTTCCCTCCGGAAATTTTCCACTTTGCTGCAGGTCGCCAGGTCCAGTGGCTCCCCGTCAATGTGGATATCGATCCCGATCCAATTCGGGGCATTCAGCACCTTGGCAAAATATTCGGGATACCCGTTTTTCCACCAGCCGACACGGGTTTTATCGGGGTAGTAGACCCCGCCGATGTAACTGCCCTGGAAGGTGGGGCCGCTGTAGGTTTCTTCAAAATTCGCCCTTTGGCCCATGGCGCCATTGCCAAGGCTGAAAAGGCTCTCAGACGATTTTACCCGATCCGGCTCATAGCCGTCTTCGATGATGGACCACGGGTCGGGTACGATATAATCCTGATTCATGTGTTTCCTTTGTTTGGTTATTGGCTCCCGGCCAACAGGCCGCGTAAATAGTCGACGTCGATCTCGGTAAAATCCCTGAAAACTGCGTCCGCCTCCGTAAGGATGTCCGGATCCCCGATCCCGATGCTTTGCATCCCGGCTTTATTTGCAGCTTCGATTCCCGCCAGTGCATCCTCAAAAACGACGCACTGATTCGGGGAGACGCCGAGGCGTTCCGCCGCGAGCAGGAAAACCTGGGGGTCCGGCTTTGCCTTCACCACCTCATTCCCGTCGACAATGGTATTAAAATACGATAACAAACCGACTTTTTCCAGTATGGGACGCGCATTCTTGCTGGCAGACCCCAGGGCCATCGGAATGTTGCGATCGCGCAGATAATCGAGCACCCTGGGAACATCCGGCAGAATCTCCGAGGCGTCCATTTTGCTGATATGGGAAAGGTAGTCTTCGTTTTTCTCGTGCAGCCAGCGGTTGAACTGTTCCCCGGAAACCTCCATGCCGCCCATTTCGAGCAGGATCTCCAGGCAGCGCTTGCGGCTCACCCCTTTGAACCGTTCGTTGTCTTCCTCTGTAAAAGTTATTCCGAGCTCGTCGGCCAGGTGCTTCCAGGCCAGGTAATGGTATTTTGCGGTGTCTACAATAACGCCGTCCAGGTCAAATATAAATCCTCTCATGGAAGCTTCCGGTATTTAAAGGTTTGGCGACGAATCCCGGGGTCGCGTGCCAAATATAGAAAAGGAATTCCGTTCTCCCGCAGTACGAATACGGAATCGGAAACCGGGTGGCTATCCGTCGGCTTTTGTCGGCTTTCCCAAAACTGCCGATTCCCGTTCGATGAGTTGGACGGGGATCACCTCCGTCCGGAACTGGGTCGGGTCCACCTCGTCAAAACGGTCCTCCACCTTTTGTATCAGCATTTCCGCTGCCCGCTCGCCCATGGCTTCGCCTCGCTGATCCACAGTGGTCAGGCTCGGGGTGGAATAGCGGGAGAGGATGCCGTCCGTAAAACCGATAAACGCCACGTCCTCCGGAACCCGCAACCCGAGCTTGATGGCCAGGCGCATCCCGCGGATGGCGAAAATCTCATTCACGCAAAGTACAGCGTCGAATTTCCGGCTTTTGAAAAATGCTTCGCTTGCCTGTTCCTCTTCATACTGGTACGGGAGGCGCAGGATGAGTTCAGGGTCTACCTGAAGCCCGGCAGCCTCCAGGGCTTTCCTGTAACCCACTTCCCGTTTGGCGCTTACGTTCAGATAACTTTGGGTGGTGAACAGGGCAACCCGCCTGCGGCCGCTTTCCAGGAGTCTCCGGGTGGCATCCCTGCCGGCCGCCTCATCGTCGATAATTACCTTATCGCAGGCAATCTGATCGGTAACCCGGTCAAAGAGCACCAGGGGGATGCCCTGTTCGGTGACCTCCCGCAGGTGGTTGAAGTCCTGCCGCTTCTGGGTTTCCGCTGAAAGCGCCATGATAAAGCCGTCGATGCTGCCATTGGCCAGCAATTCCATATTGATGACCTCCCGGTCAAAGGATTCGTCCGAGATGCAGACGATTACGTTGTACCCCCGCTGGTTCGCGTATTTTTCAATCCCCCGGAAAACGGTCGTAAAGAAATGGTGGACGATGTCCGGGATGATCACCCCGATATTTTTGGTACGCTTGTTTTTGAGGCTGATAGCGATATTGTTCGGCTTGTAATTGTACAGCCTGGCAAAAGCCTGGATTTTCTCCTTGGTATCCGTACTGATTTCCTCGCTGTTCTTCAGCGCTTTGGAAACTGTGGAAATGGATACATCCAGTTCCCGGGCAATATCTTTTAAGGTGAGTTTTGGTTTCACTGGAATCGATGACTGCGGACAACAGGTCAAGGTAAGGAAATATTTGCCTGCAGCAAACTACCGCCCCCCACCCCAAAAACCATAAATCCTTAAGGTTTATTAATGAATTGTAAACGGAATCAAAAAATTGTATATTTGATTGCGCATTCCCAAAACATACAGCCTCACAATGCGGGATGTGGAATTAGACCAACCGATTTTTATTGCATTCGCATTTTGTTAAAGTTATTAACACGAAACCGTTTTCGGAGATGTCGCACCTAGTGTTTTAGGGCTATTAACGATTTTTTTACATATTTTAACCCTCTGAATTGAATTAACTAAACTTAAAAATCCACTATCTATGAAGATTACGTTACTGAAGAGCTTGATGCTCGTAGGGGCATTCCTATGCTTCGGCGCGGCTCAGGCCCAAGAAGTATCAGGTACCGTTTCCGACGCCGCCGGACCCCTGCCCGGGGCCAGTGTTGTGGTTCAGGGAACGACCACTGGTACGCAAACGGATTTTGACGGGAATTATACCCTGGACGGCGTCCCCGGCGATGCCGTTCTCGTGTTTAGCTACATTGGCTATGCCACGCAGGAAGTCCCGGTCAATGGCCGGTCTACCATCAATGTTACGATGGAGGAAGACGCGCAGGCGCTGGACGAAGTTGTCATTATCGGATACGGTCAGACCACCGTTAAGGATGCGACCGGTTCGGTAACTGCAGTGTCCTCGGAAGATTTTAACAGCGGGGTCATCGCCTCGCCGGAGCAATTGATCCAGGGAAAGACCGCAGGGGTGAACATCTCCCAGACCAGCGGGGAACCGGGAGCCGGCATTCAGGTGAATATCCGGGGTGCGAATTCCGTACGCGCCAACAACAATCCGCTCTTCGTGGTGGATGGCGTACCGCTTTTCGGACAGAATACGGATGCCTCGGGTGACACCGGTAATGGTGGCAGCGACGTGGGGAACCCACTCAACTTCCTCAACCCGAACGACATCGAAAGCATCAGCATCCTCAAAGATGCCTCGGCAACTGCCATCTACGGATCGCGGGGAGCAAACGGGGTGGTTATCATCACCACCAAAAGCGGCCGGGCAGCGGCAGGCGGGAAATTCGAATGGAGCTCCAACCTGAGCGTTTCCACTCCCGTTCGCCAATTTGACCTGCTGAACCGGGAAGAATTCCTGGACGCGGTTGAGCTTTACGGCGGTAACCGGAACCTGGTGGATTTTGGCAACGATACGAACTGGCAGGACGTAGTGATGCGGACGGCCGCTTCTTCCAACCACAACCTGGCCTACTCCCAGAACTACGGTTCGGGGAATGTCCGGGCCACGTTCGGCTACCAGAAGCAATTCGGGGTGGTCGAAAAATCCGAATTTGAACGGATTACCGGGAGGCTCAACCTGAACCACCGGTTTTTGGACGACAAACTGATCCTGGGGCTACAGGCCTCGATTTCCCGCGTCAACCGCGAGCAGCCGCCCCTGGCTGCCGGCGCCGGTTTCCGGGGAGATATCCTGGGCTCGGCCTATTCGGCCAACCCAACCTGGGGGTCCAGCCCGACGTTTGACGACGGCGGCGGACAGACCCAGCCGGCCAACTACCTGGCCTCTACCCAGAACATCACGAATACCAACCGGCTCCTGGTGAACGGGTCGCTGGAATACAAGTTTACCCCGGAATTCTCTGGTAAGGTAAACCTGGGTTACGATACGTCGGACAGTGAGAACACCTCTACGCTGAACGCGAATTTGCAGAACTTTACCGGGATTGAAGGTATCGGATTCGGCACCTATAATACGCTGGACCGGGACAACAAAACCCTGGAAGCGACGCTGAACTATACAAAGCAATTCGACAATTCCAACCTGGATGCGCTGGTGGGTTATGCCTACCAGGATTTCCGCACCCAGGGCCGGAACTCGGCAGGTAGGGGCTTTGGCACCACAGACCTGAATGGGATGGGAGAAGATCTGCGGGCAACCGTGAATGCCGCCCAGTCGGTGATTTCCGGTTCCTTCCAGCAGTTCTACTACGGCACCAATACGGGGAACCTGGTGGTCAACCGCCTGTTCCCGACGGTTGTGGCCGGAGAGGTAGTGGACGGCGGCTTTAGCAAGCGCGTCCAGGCTATCACCGCGGATATTTTCGACAACACGGACGAGCTGCAATCCTTCTTCGGACGGGTTAACTACAGCATTGCCGGCAAGTACCTGTTTACAGGGACCATGCGGGCAGACGGTTCTTCCCGTTTCGGACCGGAAAACCAGTACGGGTATTTCCCTTCCGGGGCCTTTGCCTGGCAAATGGGCGAAGAGGACTTCATCGGGGAGAGCATCTCTACCCTGAAGCTCCGCCTCAGCGCCGGTATCACGGGTAACCAGGACGGCCTGGGCTACGGTAACTTCGTGGCGCGCCAGCGGTTCGCCGGCCTGGGCATCAACAACGACGCCTCGGTTAACCAGAACGGTCTATCCATCGTCGCCACGGATGTGCCCGACCTGAAATGGGAATCCACTGTTAACTACAACATCGGGCTCGACTTCGGCTTCAACAACGATCGCCTGAATGGTAGTATCGACGTGTACCAGAGCACCACGCGGGACCTGCTGCTGCAGACACCGCCGGCTGCTCCTTCCACGCAGCCCTTCCAATTTGGTAACGTGGATGCGGAAATCGTCAACCAGGGTATTGAATTTGCCATCTCCTACGACTTTGCTCAGTCCGAGGATTTCAATTTCAGCAGCTCGTTCAACATTGCGTACAACGAGAATGAAATCCAGAACTTCGCCGGGGCGATCAATACGGGAGAAATCAACGGTCCGGGCTTGTCCGGGGCCTTTGCCCAGCGCTTTGAGTCCGGAGTTTCCCTCTTTTCCTTCTACATGGCGGAATTCACAGGGTTTGATTCCGATGGCAACCCGCAATATGTGGACATCGACGGCAACGGCATCGGCGATCCGGATGCCGACAAGTCATTTGTCGGGGAGGACGGCCTGCCGGATATCACTACAGGTCTGAGCCTGAATGCGAATTACCGCAACTGGGACTTCAGCGCCTTCTTTGCCGGACAATTCGGATTCTCCGTCTACAACAACACGGCCAACTCGTTCTTTAACGCCGGCCAGTTGGTAACTGCCCGGAACGTGACCCAGAATGTAGTTGCAAGCGGTGAAAATGGTGGGGCTTCAACAGCCGTATCCACCCGTTTCCTGGAAAAAGGAGATTTTGTCCGCTTCCAAAACGCAACCATTGGGTACAATGTGCCTCTGAGTGGTGAAGGGTTCTTTGATACGATGCGCTTCTCGCTCACAGGCCAGAACCTGGCTCTTTGGACGGATTACAGCGGAATCGACCCGGAGGTCACCGTTGGTACAGGTACGCTCGGTTCCGGAATCCCCGTACGGGGTATAGACTGGGCTGCGTTCCCGAACCCGCTTACAGTAACCTTTGGCATCAACGCCTCGTTTTAAATAAAAAAAATTGTATATCATGAAAGGATATCATATTAAATATCTAACATTCACTCTTTTAGCTGTTATAGGGCTCAGTTCCTGTACGGATCTGGAGATTGAGGAAACGGACTCCTTCATCAGCGAGGGGTTCCAGGGGTTGGAAGATCCCTCCTCGGCCCTGGATCAGCTCTATAACCAGGTTGGCGGCCAACTCGGCGACCAGGCAAACACCTATGCCCTGAACGTGGTCACCACCGACGAACAACTCATCCCGACCCGGGGTGCCGACTGGGGGGACAACGGACGCTGGCGGAAACTCCACCAGCACGAATGGGGCCTCGAAGAAACCGACATCATTACCCCATTCGACCAGTGGAATGCCAACCAGCTGCTCGCTTCCCAGATCCTGGATGAGCGGACGGCCGCACCGGCAGATGTAGCCGCCCAGGCGCAATTCCTGAGGGCCTGGTCCATGTTCCTGATCCTGGACCTTTACGGCCAGGTACCTTTCCGGGATACACAGCTCCCTTCTTCGGAAGTGCCTACGGTGCTTACCGGGGCAGAGGCTGTTAACTTCATCCTCTCAGACCTGGATGCAGCCATTGCCGGCCTGCCGGCGACGCCTGCGCAGTCCGACGATCTGGACCGGGCTTCCAAGGCAGCTGCACGCCTCCTTAAGGCCAAGGTGCTCCTTAACCGGCACATCTACGAAAACCAGCTGACCGGCGGCGGCGGAACGCCTGCAGCCGCGGATATGCAGGAAGTAATCAACCTGGTGGACGCCATTGAAGCCGACGGCTTCGCACTCCAGGCGGGTTATTTTGAAATTTTTGAATCCTCAGCAGATACGGAAACTATCTGGTACGTAACATCCGGCAACACCGGTAACCGGATTTTTAACGGCCTGCACTACAACTCCACCGGCCTCGGGGGAGGCGGATGGAACGGGTTCAGCACACTGGCTGAGTTCTACGACCTCTTTGAGGGCGACCCGAACCAGAACCGCTACGAGTCTGACCTGGAGAGCGCCCAGATCGACGGACAGGAAGAGCGCCGCGGAGGAGTTCCCAATATCGGGGTTCCTTTTACGGGGGCTCCCGGAACTTCAGATAACAACGGTCGCGAAGACGGTTCCAATGTGGGTAACGGCTTCCTGATCGGTCAGCAATACGCCCTGAACGGGGACGCGCTGGAAGATCGCCAGGGTAGCCCGCTGGTATTTTCCCGTGAGTTTGTAGACGGCAACGGCTCTCCCAGCCTGATCAACAACGATGAGAAAACCGGTATCCGCGTGATGAAGTACAACCCGCGTTTCGGCGGTGGCTTTGAGCCGCACGTGCTGGTTATGCGGTTTGCTGATGCTTACCTGATGAAGGCTGAGGCCATGATGCGTTCAGGAGGCGACCCTACTGCCATGGTTAATGACTTGCGCGTCCTTCGCGGCGCTACCCCCCTGGGCAGCGTTACGGAAAGCGATCTGCTGGACGAAAGGGGACGCGAGCTCTACGTGGAAGGCTGGAGACGGAACGACATGATCCGCTTTGGCCAATACGGACGCCAGTGGGAATTCAAAAGCAGCGACGAGGCCAACAACCCCGCACGCCGTCTTTTCCCGATCCCACTGCCACAATTGCTGGCAAACCCGAACCTGCAACAGAATCCCGGATACTAAGGGAACTGATTTAATATCCAGGAAGGACCGCCCGAACAGGCGGTCCTTTTTTTATGCCCCCCATCCAAGTATTAACGATAGATTAATAGGACTAAAAGAAGGTTAATATCTGTGGGTAAACCCCTTTGTTTCTGGGCCTTTCGGGACGTAATCCGTAATTTAGCCAGCTGTTCCCCCGTAGGTTATGAAAAAGATTTGTGGCGTATTTTTTACACTTATTGCACTGGCCGGTTGCCAGGAGGCCCCTGCCTACCTGTTCCGGGAACTCCCGCCGTCGGAATCCGGTGTTTCCTTTTCCAACACGCTACAGGAATCCCCCGACCTGAACATCCTGAATTACCTGTACTATTACAATGGGGCGGGGCTAGCCGTTGCGGATTTTAACGGGGACGACCTCCCCGACCTGTATTTTACCGCAAACCAGGCGCCTGACGCCTTATACCTGAATATGGGGAATCTGAAATTCCGGGAGATAACCCGGGAAGCCGGGATCGAAAACGCAGATGGCTGGACAACGGGTGTTACCCATGTAGATATCAACGGGGACGGCCTGCTGGACATCTATGTCTGCCAGGCATCCGGATACCGGGCGCTCCGGGGGAGGAACCTCCTGTATGTGCACCAGGGCCTTACGGAGGAAGGCATACCGCAATTCGCAGAGCGCGCCGCCGAATACGGGTTGGATTTCTCCGGGCTGGCCACCCAGTCGGCATTTTTCGATTACGACCGGGACGGCGACCTGGACCTCTTCCTGATGAACCATTCCGTACACCCCAACCGGACGTACGGGAAGGGTTCCCAGCGCGAGGGATACGATGCCCTTGCCGGGGACCGCCTGCTGCGCAACGACGACGGGAACTTTGTGGACGTAAGCCGGGAGGCGGGCATTTTTCAGGGAAAAGCGGGTTACGGGCTGGGCCTGAGCGTCGGGGACCTGAACAACGACGGGTTCCCGGATATCTATGTGGGCAACGATTTCTTTGAAAACGACTACCTCTACATGAACCGCGGCGACGGCAGTTTCCAGGAGGTCATCTCGCAGGCCGCCTCGCCCATTGGACATACCACCCATTTCAGCATGGGGAATGACATCGGGGACATCAACAATGACGGGCATGTGGATATTGTATCCCTGGATATGCTGCCCGAAGACCTGGTCACCTACAAGACATCCGGCCTGGAATACGGGTACCCGATTTACCAGCAATACCTGAAAAATGGATTTGCCCCCCAGTACATGCAGAATACGCTCCAACTAAATACCGGGGATGGCCGGTTTTCCGAAATTGGGTTCCTGAGCGGGATGGCCAGCACGGAATGGTCCTGGGGGACCCTGCTGGCCGATTTCGACAACGACGGGCTCAAAGACCTGTTTATCAGCAACGGTATCCGGGGGGCGACCAACGACATGGACTACATGAACTTTATCGCCAACGAGGATATCCAGCGGCGTATCGACGCAGGGATGACGGATGCGGATATGCCCCTCACCCGGGAAATCCCCGCCAAAAAGGTGCCGAACTATATTTTCCGGAATACCGGGGAACTCGGCTTCGAGGATATGGGGGGGCAGTGGATGGCCTCGGAGCCCACTTACAGCCACGGTTCCGTTTACGCAGACCTGGACCGGGATGGCGACCTGGACCTGGTGGTAAACCACATGGACCGGCCTGCCGCAATCTATGAAAACACCGGGGAGGGCGGGGCTGCCCTCCGGGTCACCTTTATCGGCAGGGACCCCAACGCGCTGGGGATAGGCGCACGGGTAGCCGTTTATTCCGGGGGGCAGGTCCAGGTAGGGGAAAACTTCCCTACGCGGGGCTATCTTTCTACGGTTGCCCCGGAACTCCACTTTGGACTCGGGGTTGCAAGCAGGGCGGATTCCCTATTGGTTATCTGGCCGGACGGCGCATACCAGACCCTGCACGGGCTGCCGTCCGGGGAAACCATCCGCCTGGAACAAAAGGATGCCTCCGGGAATTATTACGGGTGGGCGGATCCTGCCAGCCACCCCGGCACCTGGCAACGGGCCGACAGCCTGATTCCTTTCGTACACAGAGAAAACCCCACCCTGGATTTTGACCGGGAACCGTTGATCCCGTTTGCCTATTCCAACCAGGGACCTTCCGTCTCCACCGTCGATTTTAACCGGGACGGACGGGACGATGTTTTTATCGGGGGGGCGAAACGACAGGCCTCGGTGTTATTCCTGCAAACGGAAAACGGGGAATTCCAGTCCGCGTTCGATCCGCTTTTCGGGGAAGATGCCCTGAACGAGGATACGGCCCACCTCTTTTTTGATGCCGATGGGGACACCTGGCCCGACCTGTTGGTAGCCAGCGGGGGGAATGAATTTACCGGCGGGGAGCCCCTGCAGCCCCGGCTGTACTTTAACCAAAAAGGGACGCCCGTTAAGGACCGGGGCGCATTTGCCGGAATTGCCCTGAATGCCTCGGATATGGCCGCCTTTGACCTGGAGGGGGACGGTGACCTGGACGTACTCATTGTGGCAGACGCCACCCCCGGCGCATATGGCGAGCCCCCCCGGCATTACCTCCTGGAAAATGACGGGACCGGACGGTTTACGGACGTGACCGTGGAGCGGATGCCTGAAATCCTGGAAGTCGGCTCGGTAAGCAGCATTGCAGTAGCCGACCTGGACGGGGACGGGCGGGAGGAACTCGCTTTGGCGGGGCACTGGGCCCCGGTAACCGTATTTACCCGCCGGGACGGCAACTGGGAACGCATGGAAGCAGGGGGACTGTCCCATTCGTCGGGTTGGTGGAACAGCCTCACGGCTGTGGATATCGATGGGGACGGAGACCGGGACCTGGTAGCAGGCAACTGGGGGCTGAACAGCAAATTCCGGGCATCCCCGGAGGAGCCCCTGCGCCTCTATCGCAACGATTTCGACGAAAACGGCTCGGTGGAGCCCCTGGTAACCTATTTCCACAACGGGGTGGAGACCCCCTTTGCCTCCCGGGACGAATTGGGGAAACAAATGCCCTTTTTAAACAAGAAATTCAGGACCTATAAAGGGTTTGCGCAGGCCAGCCTGGCAGACCTGTTCGGGGAGGAAGCCCTGGGGCAAGCCCGCATCCGGCAGGTAGAGGAATTGCGGAGTATGGTATTTATCAACGACGGGGAGGCGAATTTTACCCCCAGGGCGCTTCCGAAAATAGCCCAGGCCTCGGCGGTTTTTGATATTTTCGCGGACGATTTTGACGGCGACCTCCACCCCGACCTGCTCCTGGTGGGCAACTTTTTCGAGATCAGCACGCAACTGGGGCGCCTGGATGCACTCCCGGGGCTGGTGCTCAAAGGGGACGGGGCCGGTGGATTTAGCTGGTCCCGGGAGGGGTCCCTGCCGCTCCCCGGTGCCGCCCGCAAGGTGGATACCCTTCGGATAAACGGCGATAAAACCTATATCATTGGACGGAACAACACCTCCCCCGTCCTGATGCAAAAAAGATGAACGCTTCTATGAAAATACCTGTCAGAATTTGTATTGGGTTTGCCCTGGCCCTGGCGGCTTGCGGGGAAAAGCAGCCGGAGGCGGCTGCGGATACGGCAACGGTCACTCCGCTGTTTACGCTGATGCCACCGGACAGTACGGGGATCGATTTCGTGAACCAGGTAGAAAACCAGAAAGACTTCAATATCTTCAAGTACCGGAATTTCTACAACGGCGGGGGGGTGGCCCTCGGGGATATCAATAACGACGGCCTTACGGATATCTTCCTCACCGGGAACATGGTCCGCAACCGGCTTTTCCTGAACAAGGGCGATTTCCGGTTTGAGGACATCACGGAAACGGCCGGCGTGGGAGGCGACAAACCGTGGTCTACGGGGGTTACCATGGCCGACATCAATGCGGACGGCCTGCTGGACATCTACGTGAGCAACGCCGGGAACATGGAAGGCAACAACCACGACAACGACCTGTATATCAACAACGGCGACCTGACCTTTACCGAGCGGGCGGCGGAATTCAACCTGGCGGAAACCGGGTTTTCCACGCATGCAACTTTTTTCGACTACGACAAGGACGGCGACCTGGACGCCTATATCCTGAACAACAGCAACATACCCGTCAGCAGCCTGGGCTATGCCGAACAGCGCGAAGTGCGGGCGCAGGACTGGGAAGGCGTGCCGCATATATTCCGGGGCGTAGGCGACATGTTGTTGCGCAACGACGGGGGCACCTTTACGGATGTCAGCGAGGAAGCCGGGATTTACGGCAGCCTGATCGGCTTTGGCCTGGGGGTGCTGGTGTCGGATTTCAACCAGGACCTGTATCCGGATATCTATGTCTCCAATGATTTCTACGAGCGGGACTACCTGTACATCAACAACCGGGACGGCACCTTCTCCGAGCAGATCAAGGAGTGGACGGGCCACCTGAGCCTGTCGGCCATGGGGATCGACATCGGCGACATCAACAACGACGGCTACCAGGACGTGTTTATCACGGACATGCTCCCCGAACCCGAGGAGCGGGTGAAGTCCGTAATGGAATTCGAAGGGTACAACGTCTACGACCTGAAACGCGGCAAGGATTTTTACCAGCAGTACATCCAGAATACGCTCCAGCTGAATAACGGCAACGGGACCTTCTCGGAGGTGGCCTACTTCAGCGGGGTGGATGCCACGGACTGGAGCTGGGCGGGCCTGCTCTTCGATATGGACAACGACGGGCTGCGGGATATTTTTGTCACCAACGGCATCAACCACGACCTGACGGACCTGGATTTTGTCGATTTCTTTGCCAATGAGATCATCCAGAAAATGGCCCTGACCGGCAAGAAGGAATCCATCGATTCGATCATCCAGAAAATGCCCATCAAGCCACAACCCAACTACGCCTTCCGGAACAACGGGGACATCACCTTTGACAATGCGAATGCGGACTGGGGGTTTGAGATCCCCACCCGCTCCAACGGCGCGGCCTACGGCGACCTGGACAACGACGGCGACCTGGACCTGGTGATCAACAACGTCAACATGCAGGCCTTCCTCTACCGGAATGAGACGGATAACCAAAAGGACCACCACTATGTGCGGCTGCGATTCAGGGGGCCGGAAAAAAACCCATTCGGCATTGGGGCCACCGTGCGGCTGTATGCCGGCAAGAACGTGCTGGTGCAGGAACTGGTCCCGTCCCGGGGCTTCCAGTCGAGTATCGATTACGTCATGGCGCTCGGCCTGGGGGATGCCCGCACCATCGATTCCCTGCGGGTCATCTGGCCCGACGACCGGACGCAACTCCTGGAAGGCCTGGAGGCCGATCGGGAATGGGTGTTGGACCATGGGGAAGCGGGGGATACCTATGTACCGCCGAAACCGACGCCCCAACCTTCCCTCCTGACCGAAATCCCCCTGGAACGCGTGGAAGCGCACCGGGAGGACGCTTATAACGATTTTGACCACGAAGGCCTGATCTACAGCAAGCTCTCCCAGGAAGGCCCGGCCCTGGCGGTGGCCGACGTGGACGGGGACGGAAATGACGATTTCTTCCTGGGCGGGGGATCCGGGCAGCCGGGTGCCCTCTACCTGCACAGCGGAAACGGCCGGGTGGCCCCGCAGCGCACCCCAGCCTTTGAAGCAGACAGCGACCAGGAAGACACGGCTGCAGCCTTTTTTGACGCGGACGGGGACGGCGATCCGGACCTGCTGGTGGCTTCCGGCGGGAACCAGGCAGACCGCTACCGCAGCTATCGCCCCAGGCTCTACCTGAACGACGGGGCCGGCAGGTTTACCCGGGCCCCCGGCGAATTGCCCACGCGGACCAAGAATATGTCCGTGGTGGCACCCCGGGATTTTGACGAGGACGGGGATATAGACGTATTTATCGGTTCCCGCTCCGTGGTGGGGGTCTATGGGGTCAACCCGGACCACCTCTTCCTGGAAAACGACGGCACCGGGCAGTTCCGGGACGTTACCGAACGGGTGGGCAACGACCTGAAGGATGCGGGCATGGTAACCGACGCTGTCTGGGCAGATATGGACCAGGACGGACGGGACGACCTGGTCACCGTTTCGGACTGGGGCATCCCGGCTATCTACCGGAACAACGGGCGCCGGATCAGCAAGATCCCAACCTCCCTGGACAGCCTGGACGGCTGGTGGGGATCGGTGGCCGCAGCCGACCTGGACGGGGACGGCGACCTGGACCTGGTGTTGGGCAACCAGGGGGCGAACCTGCACTACAAGCCGGAACCCGGGAAACCCATGAAGATGTGGGTGAACGACTTTGACAACAACGGGACCCTGGAACAGGTGGTAACCCTGACTACGGAATCCGGGGACTACCCGCTCCACCAGAAAAAGGAGTTGACGGCCCAGGTGGTTTCTCTGAAAAAGGAAAACTTGAAGGCTTCCGTCTATGCGCGCCGGACCATACAGGAGCTTTTCCCGCCTGAACTGGTAAACCGTTCCATCGTCAAGACCTCGCGGGTTTCGGAATCCGTGATCGCAATCAACGAGGGGAATGGGTCGTTCCGCATTCAACCGCTCCCCTACCGCGTGCAACTTTCCTGCATTTGCGGCATCAGCTGCGAAGACGTGAACGGGGACGGGAACCTGGACCTGATCATGGCCGGCAACAATTTTGAATTCAAGCCGCAATTCTCCCGTCTCGACGCGGGGTACGGCAATGTATTGCTGGGCAACGGAGACCTGGACTTTGAATGGCAACCCTACGAAACCAGTGGCTTTGTCCTGCGGGAGGAGGTTAAATACCTCCGCACCCTCCGGGATGCCTCGGGCAGGCGCTACCTGTTGGCCGCGCTGAATGAAAACCAACCCAAATTATTTGCCATCAATGATTAAGCGTACGGGCATATTGGCATGTATCGGCATCATTCTGGCATCCTGCCAGGACGGGGGTAACCAGTTTGCCGCCCCGCCGGCGTCGGATACCGGGATCGATTTTGTGAACCGGCTGCAGGAATCCAACGAACTGAACATCCTGGACTACCTCTATTTTTACAATGGGGGAGGCGTGGCCGTGGGCGACATCAACGGGGACGACCTGCCGGATATCTACTTTTCCGGGAACCAGGTGCCCAACCGCCTGTACCTGAATGAGGGGGATATGAAATTCCGGGATATCACGGAATCGGCCGGGGTAGCCGGCAACAGCACCTGGAACACCGGGGTGGTCATGGCCGACGTAAATGCGGACGGCCTCCTGGACATCTATGTCTGCGCCGTGGTGGGGATCAACGGGTTCTCCGGCCACAACGAATTGTTTATCAACAACGGGGACAACACCTTTACCGAACGGGCATCGGAGTACGGCCTGGATTTTGACACCTTCAGTTCCAATGCCGCCTTCTTCGATTACGACGGGGACGGCGACCTGGACATGTACCTGCTGAACCACGCCGTCCATACACAGGACTCCTACGGGAAGGCTTCCCTCCGATATCAGCGGAACTACGACACGGGCGACAAACTGATGCGAAACGACAACGGCCGGTTTACCGAGGTCAGCGAGGCGGCGGGCATCTACGGGGGGATCAACGGCTACGGCCTGGGCCTGGCAGTCTCCGATTTCAACCTGGACGGGTACCCGGACCTGTACGTGGGCAACGACTTCCACGAGGACGATTACTTCTACCTGAACAACGGGGATGGCACGTTTACCGAAAGCCTGCGCGCGTATTTTGGGCACACGAGCCGCTTTTCGATGGGGAGCGACGTGGCGGACATCAACAACGACGGGCGGCCCGACCTGATATCCCTCGATATGCTGCCGGAAGACGAGGTCCCCCTGAAGTCGTCGGAAGGGGACGACAAGTGGCAAACCCAGCAATTGCGGACGGAAGACTTCGGCTACTACTACCAGTTTACGCGGAACATGCTCTATGTAAACCAGCCGGACGGCCGGTTTATGGAGACCGCCCTGATGAGCGGGGTGGCGGCCACGGACTGGAGTTGGAGCGCCCTGTTTGCCGACTACGACCTGGATGGCCACCAGGACCTGTTTATCTCCAACGGCATCCCCAAACGCCCGAATGACCTGGATTTTGTCCGGTTTATCTCCAACGAGCAGATCAGCAGCAAAATGGACAACACGCGCCTGGTAGACCAGAAGGCGCTGGACATGATGCCCTCCGGGAATGTCCACAACTATATTTTCCAGGGGGGCAGCGACCTGCGGTTTACCGACCGGTCCGGGGACTGGATTGGCCGGGACACCACGCTCTCCGGGGCCACGGCAACCGCCGACCTCGACAACGACGGCGACCTGGACCTGGTAATCAGCAACATCAACCAGGAGGCCACTGTGCTGGTCAACCGGGGCGGAGGCGACAACCACTTCCTGAAACTGCGGCTGCAGTACGGGGCGTCCAACCCCTTCGGGATCGGGACCAAGGCGCTGGCCTATTCCGGGGGTACGGTCCGGTATCGGGAGCTCTTCCCGGTACGGGGGTTCCAGGCTTCCTCCGAGCCCGTCATCCATTTTGGATTTCCGGCGGGCACCCGGGTGGATTCCCTCCAAATCGTCTGGCCGGACAATACCTTTCAAACCTTGCTGCAGCCGGGCCTGGACCAGACGCTAACCGTCCGCCCGGAGCAGGTGCGGCCCTATCGGTACGATTCCAGTCCGGACCGGCAGCCGCAGCAGACACTTTTCCGGCGGGTAGCCGGAAACCTGGGGCTGGACTTTACCCACCGGGAAGACCGGTATACGGATTTCAACCGGGAAAAACTACTGCCCTACAGCCTGGCGGACCGGGGGCCGGCCGTTGCAGCCGGCGACCTGGACGGAGACGGCAGGGAGGATATTTATTTCGGGGGGTCCAAGCGGGAGCCCGCCCGGGTCTACCTCCAGCGGGATACGGCCTTTGTCCGTTCTGCCATGCCGCCCGCCACCCGGGACAGCGTACAGGAAAACATCTACGCGGTTATCCGGGACCTCAACGGTGACGGGGCCAACGACCTGGTAGTGGCCAACGGGGGATCGGATTACTTTGGCGCCTCCCAGTACCTCGCCAACACGTATTATACGAAAGCGGGCGACAGCCTCAAGGCGCAACCCCTTCCAGAGGATTTTGCCAACTCATCGGTCATCCGGCCTTTCGATTTTGATCAGGACGGGGATCTGGACCTGTTTGTCGGCAACCAGTCGGTCACCGGGTCGTTTGGGAAGCGGCCGGATTCCCACCTGCTGCTGAACGAAAACGGCTTCTTCAACCCCTCCCCGGATTTTGACGGGACAGGCCTGGGCATGGTGACGGATGCCCTTTGGACGGATTTTAACGGGGACGGTCAGACAGACCTGATCGTAGTTGGGGAATGGATGGCCCCGCGGTTCTTCGCCAACCGGCAGGGTCGGTTTACAGAAGAAGACGCGTCCCGCGTTACGGGGTTGTGGCAAGCCATCGCCCCGTTCGATATGGACCAGGATGGGGATACGGACTACGTACTGGGGAATTGGGGGACCAATTCCAAATTCAGTGCCCCGGAAAATTTCCCGATGCGTCTCTATCTGTCGGATTTTGACCAATCCGGCAGCACGGACCCGGTGATCGCCACGGCCAGGGAAGGCCGTTATTACCCGCTGGTCGGATTGGATGAGCTGGCTTCCCAAATGGTATCGCTCCGGAAGAAATACCCGAATTACAGAGATTTTGCAGGCCGGTCGGTGGAAGAAATCTTTGGTCCGGAAGCCCTCCGGGAAGCGGAGGTACTGGAAGTTTCCGAATTGCGTTCGGGCTTCCTCAGAAATGAAAACGGCCGCTTTGAGTTCGTCCCGTTTGCACCGATGCTGCAGGTGGCCCCCATCCTGGAATTGCTGCCCCACGATTTTGACGGAGACGGGCGGGAAGAAATCCTGGCAGCCGGCAACTACTTCGGGGTAAAACCCTACCAGGGGCGCCTCGATTCATTCCCGGGGGCCTTGATAGGCGGAGAAAATAAAATACTTTTGGCCAACCGGACCGGCCTGGACCTCATGCACCAATCCGTGCGGAGGCTGGAGGTGATCCGCATGGGCCAGAAACCCTATCTGCTGGTGGTCTTCAACGATGCGCCGGCAGCAGTTTACGAATTGACAAATACCAAAATAGCATACCCATGAAAACGAATATTGCCATTGTAGCGGCCCTGAGCTTCCTGCTGCTCTCCTGTTCCGGGGAGTCTGAGCCCATTTCCATCAGCCCGGAAGATTACCACGCCTCCGTGGATAAGGTCACCGAAGTCATGGTGCACGATATCTTCAGCCCGCCAGTGGCCAGCCGGATTTATGTATACCCGAATATCGCGGCCTATGAAATCATGGCCCTGCACAACCCGGCGTATAAGTCCCTGGCCGGGCAGGTCACCGATCTGGAACCCATCCCCTCCCCTGAAGCGGGTTCCGGGGTGAACTACCCGCTGGCTGCCCTGGTGGCACATATGGATCTGAGCCGGCAGCTCATCTTCTCGGAAGAACGGGTGACGGAGTTCCGCGACAGTCTGTATTCCCGTTGGTCCGAAATCAACGAGGAGGAATTTGAGGCCTCCCGGGACTACGGCCTGGAAGTCGCCGCTTTTATCTCGGAGTGGATGGACAAGGACAATTACAAGCAGACGCGGACGATGTCGAAATTCACCGTAAACACGGACGAACCGTCCCGCTGGCAACCCACCCCGCCCGCATATATGGAAGGCATCGAACCCCATTGGAACAAAATCCGCACGCTGGTCATCGATTCGGCTGCCCAGTTTAAACCGGCACCGCCCGTACCTTTCTCCATGGAGGAAGGATCCGACTTCCACCGGGAACTCATGGAGGTCTACGAAGTGGGCAATGCCATCACCGAAAAAGGGGATGAATCCGAGGAGGTGGCCATTGCGCGGTTCTGGGATTGCAACCCCTACGTGTCCGTTACCCGCGGCCACCTGATGTTCGCCACGAAGAAGATCAGCCCGGGGGCCCACTGGATCGGGATTGCCAAGATTGCCTGCCGGAAGGACGGCAGCGATTTCGACAAAACGGTTTTCGCCTATACGAAGACATCCATCGCCCTGTTTGACGGATTCATCAGTTGCTGGGACGAGAAGTACCGGAGCAACCTGATCCGCCCGGAAACGCTCATTAACCAGCATATCGACGACAGCTGGAAGCCGGTCCTGCAGACCCCTCCCTTCCCCGAATACACCAGCGGTCACAGTGTGGTCTCCGGCGCGGCAGCCACAGCCCTGACCAGTATTTTCGGGGACAATTTTGCTTTTGACGACGATACGGAACTGCCTTACGGGTTACCCGTCCGTTCGTTTAATTCCTTCAACGAGGCCTCTGCCGAAGCCGCGATCAGCAGGATGTACGGCGGAATCCACTATCGCATGGCAATCGAAGTGGGCCTGGACCAGGGGCGTTCCCTTGGCGGCTATGTCGTGGACCAACTGGAGATGAACCAGCGACAGACGGCCATGGCAGCAACCGCTGGCGGAACGGCGAACACGACAGCAGCAGCAAACACGACAGCAACAGCGAACACGACAGCAACAGCAAACACGACAGCAGCAGCAAACACGACAGCAAACGAAGAGTAATACAGGGAAATTTTTGTAGCAACCATGAAAAAAATACTATGGGCAGCAGGCCTCCTGCTCGTGCTGGGGGCCGCGGGGTACTTCCTGATATACCCTTATGACTACATCGTGCGTTTTGAGGCCCCTACCTTTCCGGGCGCCATCAACCAGTCCATCAAGATCTGGAACCGGGACGTAGCGGCTGAGGACGCCCCGGTGACCCAGGACGATTTGTTGAGTCTCAGGCAGCAGCTGCGCGCCGGGGATTCCGTGCTAATCTGCCAGTGGGAAATCCAGCCGCTGACGGATTCTACCTCATTGGTAAGCGCCAAACTCCGGGACCGGGACCACAGCCTGGCAAACAAATGGGAGGTACTCTTTGGAAACAGTACCATCGAACGGGTGGGAGTACGCCTGATCGGGGAATTCGCCGAAGGCCTGAAGGCACATACGGAAGCCTTTGAAGTGCAAGTTGTGGGCGAAGCGGAACTGCCGTCCACCTTCTACGCCTACGTCCCCCTGGAGACTTCCCAGCACGGGAAGGCCGCCGGGATGATGGACAACTACGAACTGTTGGGCAGCGTGCTGAACACGGCAGGCGTCACCCTGAACGGGCCGCCGATGATTGTGGTAAACCGCTGGAACCGGGAGGCCGACAGCCTGGCCTATGAATTCTGCTTCCCGATCATCCGCTCCACCCAGTTGCCGGAATCGCCGCTGGTGAGCTATGACCGCCTCTATCCGAAAAAGGCGCTGAAGGCCATCTACCACGGCAATTACATCACCTCGGACCGGGCCTGGTACGCCTTGATGGACTACGCTGAAAAAAACGGTATTGAGGTGGTTCCCGAACCGGTGGAAGTCTTCTTCAACAACCCGAACATGGGCGGGGATGCACTGAACTGGACGGCAGAAATTTACCTGCCGATCCGCGAGGAGGAATCCGGTACCGGACCCTAGACCCCAGGCATCCGTACCCCTGCGATGACCAGGGGGGCCGACGGGCGTCGCTGCGCTTGGTTGACGGCGTTTCGCCTACTTGGCAAAGGCGATATAGATCAGGATGACGATAACGACCACCGCAAGCCCGACCTGCTTCACATACCGGTAAGGGGTAATCTCCACCTGGTTGGTATATTCCAGGACATAGGGTTCGGCTTTGGGCCGCAATTTCCCGATCAGCAGCATGATCCCCACATTCAGCAGGAAGAGGATGGCCATGATATGCAGGTAATGCGGATAGGCTTCTGCCTCTACCTTGCGAAGGGCCGTCACATCCGTGATCCCGGATTCCCGGGCCGCCTCGAGGGCAGCTTCCACCATGCCGGGGCCGATGATGAACTGGCTCAGGATATAGAGACCGGACCCGAGGAAGATGGCGATTTTAGCCGCAATGGCCGGTACGCGTTGGGTGAGGTACCCCACGACGATAATGGTCAGGATCGGGATGTTGTATATCCCGTTCACTTCCTGCAGGTAATCAAAGATACTGCCGGCCTTTTCGATAACCGGGGCCACCAGCATGGCGGCCAGGGCCAGCACAATCCCGAAGATCTTCCCGTACTTCACCGTAGTGGCCTCTGAAGCCTCTTTGTTGATGTGTTGCTTGTAAATGTCGATGCCGAAGAGAGTTACCGAGGAGTTGAGCACACTGTTGAAGGAACTCAGGATGGCCCCGAAGAGTACGGCCGCAAAGAAACCGACGAGCGGGCCGGGCAATACGGCCCGAACCAGTTCCGGGTAGGCGTCGTTACTGGAGGCCAGGTTGCCTTCGAAATAATAATAGGCGATCATTCCCGGAAGGACCAGGATAATCGGCCCGAGGATTTTGATAAATGAGGCCAATAGCAGCCCCTTCTGCCCTTCGGCCAGGTTTTTGGCCCCGAGGGCGCGCTGGATGATCTGCTGGTTGGTCCCCCAATAGAACAGCTGCACGAGCATCATCCCTGTAAAGATGGTGCTGAACGGGACTTCCTGGTAGTGTTCCCCTGTGGAGTCGAAGCGTTCCGGACTGCTGTCGATCAGGTTGTCCAGTCCGGTCATGACGCTGCCGTCCCCAATGGCCATCAGGCCGAAAACCGGGATCAGCACACCGCCGATCAGCAGCCCGATGGCGTTGATACTATCGGAAACAGCCACTGCCTTTAACCCTCCGAAAACCGCATAGATGGACCCGATAATCCCGATGCCCCAGATACAGATAATCCGGGCTGTAGGCTCTGAAACGTCCAGGAGTCCGGCCACATTAAACATGCCGCTGATGGCCACCGAACCGGAATACAGGATCACCGGCAGGAGTACTACCACATAGCCGGTGAGAAAGAGCCCGGAGGTTATGGTTTTAGTTGTGATGTCGAATCGCTTGGCGAGGAAGCCGGGCACTGTGGTCAAACCGCCTTTCAAATAGCGCGGCAACAGGAATACGGCGGTAATCACCATGGTAATGGCCGCGAGGGTCTCCCAGGCCATAACGGATAGCCCGTCGAGGTAGGCGCTGCCGTTCAACCCGACGATTTGTTCGGTAGACAGGTTGGTGAGCAACAGGGACCCCGCAATGACGCCGGCCGTCAGGCTGCGCCCCCCCAGGAAGTACCCATCCGAGGTGGATTCATTGGTTTTACGCGTGGCGAGATAGGAGATTACCGCTACAAGCAGCGTGAATCCCACAAAGGAAAGTATTCCGACCATGGTAGCTGGATAGTTTGGTTTAGCACTTAAAAATAGGGGATTATTCATTAACTGAGCCCCCATTTCAGTTATTCCCGCAAATTCCCCCGACCTCCGGGCGCCCAAAAGCTTCAGGGCCTCCCGTATATTCCTTATTTTTAGCTCCGGATCTGCCGGAGGCGCTGCATCCGCCCCAGCGTTGCGCGCAGGCCCATCCCTAATACAATGTCACTCCGTATGGCCCAACTCGGCAGCAAATCGTTTCGTCAATCCCTGATTTTAATCACGGCCCTCCTGGGATATAGCTGTACGCAATACGGACAGCTGGAATACGTCTGCCGGTTGCCGGGCCCTATAAACGAGGCCTCCGGCATGATCACCTATGACGGAAAAACGGTCTGGATTGTCGAGGATAGCAGCAACCCGGATAAGATCCGGGAGGTGGATTCCACCGGCAACCTGGTCCGCGAGTTCAAAGTGGACCATGCCCGCAATACGGACTGGGAGGCCATGACCCGCGATTCGTTGGACCGGGTCTATATCGGCGACTTCGGAAACAACCAGAACTACCGGGACGACCTGGTGATTTACCGCCTGCCCGACCCCCGGTCGGAGCCCGGCGACAAGATCGACGCGGAGGCCATCCGTTTTACCTATCCCGACCAGAAAAAATTCCCGCCCAAGAAGAAGGGGCGGTTCTTTGATGCCGAAGCCCTGTTCCACCAGGGGGGGCATCTCTACATCGTGACCAAAAACCGGGCGGTGCCGTTTAACGGGATGGCCACCGTCTACCGGGTACCCGACCAACCCGGCGAATACGAGGCGGAAATCTTTGCCCGGATCCCCATATGCGATGATCGGCGCGCGTGCCAGGTAACCGACGCCGCCCTTTCGCCCAGCGGAAACCGGCTGGTCTTGCTTGGGTATGGCTACCTCTGGGTCTACGAGAACTTTGCCAGGACCGGGTTTGAAGAGCCCCCCCGGAAGATCTCCCTCAGGACCAATACCCAACTGGAAGGCATTTGTTTTGTGACGGAAACCCTCGTCTACCTCGCGGATGAACGGAGCGTGGGGCGCGGGGGCAATTTATACAGTTTTCCCCTGCCGATCCCCCGGGACGCCGAGGATTAAAACGTAAAGCCCAGCCCAAAGGAGAAGCGGAAGCCGTCCGCGCCGTGGAACAGGGCCGTGTTCAAAGTGATCACGTCGATCCCATTGAGGAAAAACCCGCCTCCGTACGATGTGTGCCAGCGTTTGGACGGATCTCCCGGCTGCCAGACGCGCCCGTAGTCAAAACCGCCGAATACCCCGACGGATAATGGCACCAGGCCCGTCCACATCTCCCCGAATTGCAACCGCAGATCGGTGATCTGGTAGTAGGCTGTTTTGCCCGAGAACCGCTCGTTCCGGTAACTCCTTGGCCCGTCGCTGGCACCGATACTCGCTGCCTGGTAGAACGCGTACCCGTTCCCCAGGTTAAAATGGGCCTTCCACCTCGTGGCCAGGACCAGCCTGCCGGACGGGACCAGCCGGTGGTCCAGGCTCAGGGACGGGACAATAAAACCAAAACGCTCCCCCCCCGAATTGAGTTCCTCCCTGAACCCGGCTTCCAGGCTGGAGGCCATCCCCAGGGTCGGGAAGGCGTCGTTGTCGCGGTTTTCATAGAAATACCGGGCCGTAGCCCCCAGGAACTGGTTGGAATTTTCTTCTCCGTTGGCCTGGTAAAACGTATTCACGAACCGGTCTCCGGTCTCCTCCACCGTAAAGCGTTCATAGTCCATGCCCAGGCGAAAGCTGCCTCCCAGGGGGCCGCGCCAGATCAGGGCTGGTCGGGCACTGAGGATTCGAAGGCGAACCCGGTTATAATCCAGGCCCAAATCGTCGTCCGGGTTCACTGTCTCGTTGCCCAGGCCAAAGAAATTCCGTGTAAAATTCGGGCTCGTATACCGCGCCTTCAACTGGATGTTCCAATTGCCAGCGATATTGGCAAATTCTCCCTCATACCCCAGATCGAAACCGCTGGTGGCAAAATAGAATGCCCCTTGCACCGTGTGGCGGTAAGTAAAGGGGTTGCGCCGGAACCCGTAGCGCGTAAAACTGTAGCCCAGGCCCAGCCGCATTCCGTCATCCGGGTTAAACCCGGCGGTTGGCAAAAGCTGGCTGGTAAAGCTGGCCAGGTTCAGCGGCTGAAACGTGTTTACCAGATAGTTGTCCGTCAGTACCTTCCTGACGCGTCCCGGTCCGTCGAATCGGTTATCTGCCGAGGCGTGGTCGTATACCACCGCTTTGGCCCCTGAAGTGGTGAGATAGCGATCTTCCCCCAATCCCCCGACAATCCGCACTTTAATTTTGGACTCCCGGGCCAGGTTCAGGTCAAAACGGTCCCCGTCGTCCAGGCCAAACACCCAGATTTCCCGCGTCAGGCCGAGCTGCAGGGTCCGTTCGAAAAATAACTTGCTCTTCGCTCCCTGGATATTCCGGTAGGCTTTGACGGATACCCCCCCGTCGGGAAGCGAATGGATTTCAAACCAGTCGTCCTTGTCGGTCCCGGCAACCACCAGGTAGCGCTGCAACACCTCAAAATACGTATTGGCAAAATGGTCCAGGCTCCCCAGCCGGGCCAGGAGGGTTTCCCGGATCCGGATACTGGTTGTGCCGCGAACCTCCGGAGGGATGCCTTCCAGGGACGATTCGATTACCTCCGGGGTCACCCGTTCCCGGATGATACGGGCCTGCTCTTGCCATTGGGAACGCGTCGTCCCCCCGAGCAGCGTCATATCCAGGGAAAAAGGATTCGTGTTGAAGGTCCGAATATTGCGGATTTCCTCATTGAAGCCCTCCATCTTTTTAACCCCGGGAACCAGGCGGGTCAGGATACTGCCGATCAGGCCGTCGCCCATGATGGAGAACGCCTGGTCGCGATCCCTGGGGATGGGCCGGTAGACCACGTTTCCGGTTTCCTCGTCCTCGAACTCCGCCCAGCGCCACTGGTCCTGGTGACGATCCCAGTCGCCGATAAGCATATCGAAGAGCCGGGCGCGGATATAGGCATCAGTATCCACGCGGTACTTTTCGTCATCCCGCAGGTTGTCCAGCAGGTCGAAGGTGCTCTCGATGTCTTCGGCATACCCGAAACTCGCCAGGTCCTCGTGCCCTTCCGAGGGGTGTTCCTCAATCATGTAGAGTTCGTCTCCAAAATCCTCGTTGTATTTGCCCAGAGCCGGTTGCCTCGGCACATAGAACAGCCGGGGGTTCGTGTGGTAGATATCCAGGGTGTCCATCAATGGGGAAAGCCCGAAAGGCGCGTAGGGGTGCGCCCCCGTGTAGAGGTCTTCCAACAGGTTTGCCGGGGCCGTGTTCTCCAGGTCCCCGATAATATACTGGTCCTGGAAAGCCATCGCCTGCAGGTTTTGCTCGGCCTGTTTCCGCAGGGCCCGCATCACGAATTCCCGGCCGTCTCGATGGCGAAGCCGCAGGGACTTGGACTGCTGTCCGCCCCCTTTCCGAACCGGGGTCAGCCCCCCGTACAAGGTGTCGATGCGCACGGTCGGGACCTCCACCGGCTCCCCGTAGAGCCTCCGGTAACGGGGCCCCCAGAGCCGCGTATGCAACCGGGATTTGTCTACTTCTACCGAATCGTAGACCGAGGCTTTTACCCGAGGCGGGAACTCGCCCTCGAAAATCTCCGGGTCCGGTTCAAATGGGGGGGAGTAAACGGAGGAGGTGAACAAAAATCGTTCGTTCCCGGCATCGTCCACCCCATAGTATCGCACCCGGGAGCTGCCGTCCTCGTACACCTCCAGCACGGCATACCCCCGTTGCCCCGTGGTGAACACGCTGCCGCCCAACTGGTTGGTGGCCCCCTTTTTGGCTCCCGATCCGCTGACGATCTGCGGCAACCCGTCCGATACAATGTACTGGAGCGTGTGCTCGTGACCGGAGGCAAGCACCACCCGTTCCCCAAACCGTGCCAGGGTCAGCAGCCGCTTCTGTAGCTCCAGGTAGCGTTTGTTCTGCATATCCTCCACAGATACCCCCGCGGTCTTCCGGAACAAATTAACCAGCGTCCCGAGGATCGGGAGGGGTATTTTGCCGGAATACGGATAGAATTGTTGCCGGAAGGTGTACTGCCCGCCGTGGACCCCGTAGCTGAACATCGGGTGGTGGGTGGCCAGTAAGATGGTCTTGTCCGCGTGTTGTTTAATCTCGCTCCCGAGTTCCTCCCAGAACACGTCCCGGTTCTTGATTTCGCAGTCGTCGTTGATGGCCGGGCGCTTGTCCCAGTTGGTCAGGTACCACTCCGTGTCCACCAGGATTACCAGCAGGTCGTCGGATATTTCCAGGGTCTCGATCGGGCAGCCGTCTTCCGGCAAGAAAACATCCTTCCGGCCCAGGTAGTTTTCCACGTAGTTCTCCTGCCGCTTCAGGCCGATGATCCCCTCGTTGTACCAATCGTGGTTCCCGGGGATAAAAACCGGGCGCCCCCTGTAATTCTCCAGGGTTCGCAACTGGGCTTCCAGGTGGCTGGATGCTTCGATGAAGGCACGGGTGGAATCCGCGGCATCAGGCAGTCCGGCCGGGTAAATATTGTCCCCGAGGAAAATTGCAGTGCTATTCGTATCGGCGGCTGCCAGCCGGTCCCGGAAGCGCTCCAGGACCGGGTTCATCCCTCCCAGGGGGGAGAGGCCGGCATCCCCTATCAGATAGAATGTATGGGCCACCTCCGACTGGCTTTCGACATCGGTGGCCTGTTCCGGGTCTGCATACTTCGGGGCATAGGTGGCGCAGGACCCCAAAAGGAACACCCCTGCGGCGATTGCGACAAAATGTTTTGCAAGGGCACTTCTGGGAGACATGTAAAATTTTGTACTTTGGATGATCAACAACAAATTCCTGTATGACAAAGCTGGCGGAAAGCACGGGCAAGTATGTGACCAAATTGCTCACCGAAGAGCTGGATGAGCGGTATTTATACCATAACCTGAGGCATACGCAGCGCGTGGTACAAAGTACAAAAGAATTGCTTGAACACCATGAGCTGGACCCGGGGCGGGCCGAGGAAGTCATCCTGGCTGCCTGGCTGCACGATACGGGATACACCGCTGGCAGTCAGGACCATGAGACAAAAAGTTGCGAAATTGCCCGGAAATTCCTGGGCGGGAAGGACCTGGATGAGGATCGAATTGAGCGGGTATGCGAACTGATCGAGGCCACCCGGCGGTTCTACACCCCGAAAAATCTGGCGGAAAAAATCCTCCGGGATGCGGATTCCTCCCACCTGAGCCAGAAAAGCTACCGGGAGACCGCCGAGTTGTTGCGGGAGGAGCTTTCCCTGTTGGGCCTGGCCGAATACACCCCCGAGGAATGGCGGGAGACGAACATCAAGATGTTCCGCGCCGAACACCAGTACTACACGCAGTACGCCCTGGAGAACTGGCAGGAAGGCAAAGACGACAATATCCGCCGGCTGGTCAAAGACAAGAAAAAGCGGCGGAAGATGGCCAAGAAGGAAAAACTCAAGGCCTACTACAAAAACGAAAGCCCGGAACGCGGCATTCAGACCATGTACCGCGTATCCATGCGAAACCACCTGAAGCTAAGCGATATAGCAGACACCAAGGCGAATATCCTGCTGTCCGTGAACGCGATCATCATCTCCCTGGTAATCGCCAACCTCATCCCCAAACTGGACAACCCGACAAACGACTACCTGATCTACCCCACGGTGATCTTTATCGTATTCAGTATCATATCCATGATCCTGTCCATCCTGGCTACCCGGCCGAATGTTACCAGCGGCCAGTTCACCAAGGAGGATGTGGCCGAGAAAAAAGTCAACCTTTTGTTTTTCGGCAACTTCCACAAAATGAAGCTGCCGGATTACGAATGGGCCATGCAGGAGCTGATCAAAGACAAATATTACGTGTACAACACGCTCACCAAGGACCTGTATTTCCTCGGGGTGGTCTTGCAGCGCAAATACAAGTTGCTGCGATGGACCTACACGATATTTATGGTGGGGATGATCCTTTCGGTGATCGCCTTCTTTGTCGCCCTGAAATTCTACGGGCCGGAACGGATTATTGAATTGCCCCAATAGGGGCGGCTTACCCGAAACCTTTCGACGAATGCGTCGGGGCACAGCCTGCCGGGAAACGCCTCAGGTCTGAAGCTCTTCCATCAGGTCGTCGTAGTTGTAGAATTCCTTGGAGCCTTCCTCATTACCCGACGGTTTGCGGTAGAGGATGCCGGCGCGGATGGCCTTGAGGCCGGAAACCCCCTGCAAGCCCTCGAGTTCCACAATTTCGATATCATCGGTAAAATACCCCTTGGATTTCAAGAACCGGATATATCTCAGGTACTCCAGTTCGTCTTTTTTCTGTGAATAGACAATCACCAGTTTCCCGGAGCGGGTCAGGCGTTCGTCGGACCCCTTGATCTTGGACTTGTCGATGCGCTTTTTGATGACCTCGTAGCGGGCGTTGTAGGTCCCGTCCACATCGAAGCGCTTCTCGTCCATCCGGAAACGGATGCTCAGGGAGGTGTTGTAAACCAGGATCAGGGAAGCCACGTCGAGTTGTACCGGCAACTCGGCCTTGAAGTCGTAGTAGGCGTTCTCCATCTCGCACATCACCTGCAGCTGCCACAGTCGGAGGTTACTCAGATAGAGCGGGTCAAAATCGCGTTCGGCGGCGATGGAGTCCCCGATATACATGTTGTGCTCCACCCCGTCGGTCTTGTAGCGTTCAAAATAATGCGGGAACATCTTCTGGGCATCTTCCTGTCTCCGGTCGAGTACCGAGGCCAGGGATTTATTGATCCGCATCACGGTCTCGTCGTAATTCCTGCGGTGGTCGTAATAGGACTGGGTCCCCATATCGATCCCCGCTTCGTAGGAGAGGATTTCGGCGCCCAGCTGCTTGTCCACCCCCTTGAGGTGCTCAAAGACGGGCAGGATCTCGTCCTGTACAAAATTGAATATCGCCTGCTCGCTATTGGTGTGGAGTACCTCCTTGATATCCTCCATATGGTTGTTGACCCGGTAGATCAGCTCCTCGTAAATGGGTAACTCGGTCTTCTCAAAGGCTATTTCCAGAACGGACCGGATCCGGGAAAGCTGGATCATCAGGTCGCGTTGTATGGCCGAATTCCGGGCACGGGAGGAATCGCGGATATCGATCTGCCCGTACAACGGGTGTACGTCCTGGAAGGCGATCTCCTTAAAAGCCGGGTCGTTGCCTTCCAGCTGGTCGATGATGAATTTCTTGGCCTCTTCCTGGAAGCGCCACAGCACGGATTCATGGACGGTGGTACACTCGTGCTGAATGATTGCATCGATCAGGTTCTCCTCCTCGATCTTGGAGCGGACCACGGCCGAAACGATAAAAGGCATTACGTCGTCCAGCTTGGTGGCATTCACCCCGTTGAGCGCATTCGGCTCGCTGGAGACTACCTCCAGCAGGCCGAGTACCTCGTCCTGGTCGGCAATGGGGGCAAATATCGCGCTGCGGATGCCTTGTTCGTACAGGTTATTGTAGAATCCCTGCCCCTTGGAGAGCTTCTGGTATTTTTCGACGTCCGGGATGACGTAATACGCCTTTTGCCGGAGCAACCTGTCATAGGATTTTTCGCAGAGGCATTTATTGCATTTACTGGCTGCGGCATCGCCCAGGATAAAGCTGTCCATGCCCTTGCCGTAAACTTTTTCAAACTGCCCGTCCTTGCGGTTATAGGTGATGAAGCCCACCTTCAGGTCGTTCAGCCGGAAAAAGGATCGGAACGTATCCTGCAATTCGCCCATAAATTTATCACTGCCCCGTTTATCGCTGGCGATCAACTCGGATTTTATCGCGGAAATGGAATACTCCGAGGTGACGTCGAACATGTTTGCGATGACAAACCCCTTGATGATAAAGCTCTCAGGCGGGATAATCGATTTCCAGTATTCCAGGTCTTCGGGACGCGACAGCATTTCGTCCACATCGTCCTGGGAGATTTCAGGCGCCTCCCCGTTGGGAAGGATTTCCATAAAATCCGCGTTGTACAGGATCCGGTAATGCCGCTTTACCCCGTTGGCATCCGGGAATTCAAAGAAATAAGGCCGGCTGAAATCGAGTTTATAGCCGTAAAAGTTGTTGAGGATGACCGTGCAGGTCATGATATAATCCTGCCCTTCGGTGCGGCTCATCAGGATGGGACTGAAGTCTTTCCCCGCCGCCTCGAGAATCTTTTGCAACCGTTTGGAAGGGTGGGAAAGCACATCCACGTAAGGCAGGGAGAGCGCTTTGATCTCATTGTGGCTGAGGACTTCCGAAAAGGCGTCCTGCAGGATTACATCGAGGATTTCCCGGTGCGTTTCCAGTTTTTCGACCTCCGTAAACCCCTCCCGGAGTTCCGGGTAGGGGGCCTGGGCTTTCAGGATCCGCCGGGCCTTTTCCTGCTGGTAGGGCGTACCTTCCTCCGCCAACCGGTCGTAAAAACGGAGGTACTTGTCAAAGCTGATCAGGAATTTAGCCGGGAAGTCCTGGTTCATAATCTTATGTTTACCCCTGTTTCGTCGCAGCAGAGCATGTAAAATTACAAAATAAAACGGTTCCCTATCGAGCGCTAAGACGAACGCATTCCGCACATTTTTTGGATATTTAGGGAAAATTCCAGGATGTCCTCCCGCCGCCGCCTCGACCGCGCCTACAAAAATGCACGGGTTGTCCCGTTTGACGACCGCTCCCGGCTGATCCTGTTTAGTGACTGCCACCGGGGGGACAACAGCTTTGCCGATGAATTTGCCAACAACCGGAACATCTATTACCACGCCCTGAACCACTATTACCAGCAGGGGTTTGACTATTTTGAACTCGGGGACGGGGACGAGCTTTGGGAAAACCTCAGTTTTGAATCCATCTTCGAAGCCCATAAAAACGTCTATACGCTCCTGCGCAAATTCCACCTGGAGAACCGGCTTTACATGATCTGGGGCAACCACGACATGGTGTATAAGGATCCCGAATATGTGGAGGCCCACCTCAGCAGTTATTTTGAACCGATCGACGGCAGGGACAAGGAACTGTTCGAAGGCATCCAGTACGAGGAAGGCATTGTATTGCGCCACGAGCAGACGGGTCAGGAACTGTTTCTGTGCCACGGACACCAGGCAGACTGGTGGAACTACACCTTCTGGCGGTGGAGCCGGTTTCTGGTTCGCATTCTCTGGAAGCCGCTTCAGGTTTGGGGGATTGCAGACCCCACTTCCCCGGCCCGCAATTACAAAGAGCTGATCCGGATAGAGAAGCGGATCAAGAAATGGATCCTCAGCAAGGACATGCTTCCCGTGATCGTGGGGCATACCCACCGGCCGAGATTCCCGGAACCCGGCGACATCCCCCTGTTCAACGACGGGAGCTGCGTACACCCCAGGAGTATCACCGGGCTTGAAATCGAAAATGGCAGGATCTCGCTGATCAAATGGCAGATTGCCACCACCGACGACGGCGTACTCCGCGTGGTCCGCGTCCTATTGGAGGGCCCCCAGAAACTGGCAGACTACGCCAAAAGATCGGGGAGATGACCGAGCTGCAAGCACTGATCGACGCCATCCCTATTCGCCACAACCCCATCTCCTACCTGATGTTCAGCGGGGTATTCCTGGGGTTCCTCCTATCGGGAGTCGTCCTGCTGCGGGCCCCCCGGGACAACAGGGCGCTCCTTTTTTTTGGGCTGATGATCGGCTGCCTCTCCATCACGAACCTGGACACCTTCCTCTGCTACACCGGCTGGATGAAATTCACCCTGGCCTGGAACGATTCCACGGAACCCCTAACCCTGCTGTTCGCCCCGTTGCTCTACCTGTGCATCCGCCACCTGGTAGTCCGCAAACCGCTGCCGGCATGGGTGGTGGCACTCCACCTGGCGCCGGCCCTGCTCTACGCCCTTTCCCAAATCGGGTATTATTCGGAGCCCCTGGCCGTTAAATTCAACGCTTACAAAGGGGCCTATTTTTCGGAAATCCCCTTTGCGGAGGTACCCGAAGGCACCACCTATGGGTACCAGTGGGTCAAGGACATGCAGCGGTGGCTCCTCCTGCTGGGCTTTGCCGTATACGGCCTGTTGTCCTTCCGGCTCTGGCAACGGGCCAGCAAATCGTTTGGCCACCCGGCCACCGGGGTCCGGATATCCAAATATCGGTTCGGGAGGTACGCCCTGGTAACCTTCCTGCTCAGCCTGGGCCTCATGCTGGTGGTCTACATCAGCTACGACGATGACGGCGGCGATCACTACCTTTCGCTTTTCACCCTTGCCGTAACCCTGTCCACCTGCATTGCCTTTATTTCGGAAAGCCGGTTTTTCCAACGCACCTGGCTCCTTGACAAATACGAATCCTCTGCAACCACGCCGCCTGAAATTACCCTGGAAGCCCTCAGGGAGGTGGCAGGTAAGGAGCGTTTCTTCGAGTCCCCGAAGGCATCGCTCAAGGCGCTTGCCGCCCACCTGGGGGTCCACCCCAACCGGGTGTCCCGATTGATCAACCAGGAGACGGACGGAAATTTCAACGACTTTGTAAATGCCTATCGGATTGACCTGGCAAAACGCCGGCTGGTTTCCCCTGAATTCCGCCACCTGACAATCGAGGCCATCGGCCGGAGCGTCGGGTTCCGCTCCAAATCCTCCTTCTACGAGGCGTTCCGCAAACAGGTGGGGTGCTCGCCCACCCAATTCATGAAATCCACAGCGAAGCCCTGACATACCGCCTTGTCCGGAATTACAAAACCGTACGTTTTCCGGACAAAATCCCCGGGCCGGATGCCTGAGAGTATGCATCTTTGGTGAAAATTCTCACGGATGAATGCAGCGAGACGATACGACCTGGACTGGCTGCGGGTAGGGGTATTTGCCCTCCTGATTTTCTACCATGTGGGCATGTTCTTCGTACCCTGGGGCTGGCACGTCAAAAATGACGTGATCTACCCGGAGCTCCGGTGGCCCATGCTTTTTGTCAACCAGTGGCGGTTGCCGATCCTCTTTGTGATCTCGGGGATGGGGACCTACTTCGCCTATTCCTACCGCACCCCGGGCCGCTATGCCCTCGAACGGTTGGGGCGGCTGGGCATCCCGTTGGTTTTCGGCATGCTGGTTATCGTGCCCCCGCAGGTGTATACCGAACGCCTTGCCGCCGGCGCTTTCCAGGGCTCCTACTGGGAATTCCTGGCGGGGCCCGCCTTCAGCGGGGTCTACCCGGAGGGAAACATCAGCTGGCACCACCTCTGGTTCCTCCCTTACCTCCTATTGTTTTCACTGGTCCTCGCCCGGCCATTCCGCAGGTTACGGGACCGGCCGGGCCGGTTGGTCGGCTGGGTCCGCCGCCGGCTCCGGTCGCCCTGGGGCTGGCTGGTATTCATCCTGCCGCTCTACATCTATGAAGCCCTGATGGAGCCATTCTTCAACGTGACCCATGCGCTTATCGGGGATTGGTTTGCCCTGGCGAACTTCGGGACGCTGTTCTTCTATGGGTTTGTACTGACTGCCGCCGGAAAAGACTTTTGGGATTTTGCCATTCGCTACCGCGGCCGCAACCTGCTGATAGGCATTTTGAGCTTTGCCGCCCTGCTGGTACTCTGGCAATTCCCGGATACCGCGCTGCGCCACTTCACCGAAGCGGGGCTGAAGGTGCTGAACCTTTGGACCTGGATATTTATCCTCTTCGGCTATGCTGCCGTTTACCTGAACCGCCCAAGTAATCTGCTGCGTTATTGCAACCGGGCCGTGTACCCGTTTTACATCCTGCACCAGACCCTTACGGTGGGCATCGCCTATTTCCTGATGGACACGAACCTGGGGTTACCGGCAGAATTCGCGATTCTCAGCCTCGGAACTTTTGGGGGAAGCCTGCTGATTTATCACTTCCTGATCCGACCGTTACGCGTACTCCATCCATTTTTCGGACTCAAAGCAAGGAAGCCCGGCAAGAAGCCCGCAGGACGATTGGTTTCAGAATAAGGGGATAGGAATATTTTTGTAGAAAACGGGCTCGAGCATGCTGTCGTAGCAAATGTTCCGGTTGTAAAGTTCCCGGGCAATCGGGTGTGCTACCAGATCCGGTTTTGTGGCGTGTTCCGTCAGGTCGTGCACCTTTTCCTCATCCATATCCTCCAGCCAGTGTTCCCGATCCCCGGGCTCCAGGACCAGCGGCATGCCCGCATCGAGATTCTGGATTTGCCGGAGCATCTGGTTGGAAGGGCCTACCAGGACGGAGGCTGTCAGAAAACCGTCGTCCAGCACGCTGTAGATGCCCGCCAGGGCAAACGGCCTTTTGTCCCGGTAGTAGACGTAATACGGATAGAGTTCCCCCTCGTAATAGTACATTGTGAAATACCCATTCACCAGGATCAGGCAACGGCGCCTGAGGAGGCTTTGCCGAAGCCAGTCCTGCCGGTTAACGGTTTCCAGACCCAGGTTCAGGGTGTTCAGGCTGTTCTGGAAAAGTTGCCAGTCTTCCCGGAATCCGTCGGGTAATATTCCCCAGATACCGTGCTGGATATATTCCGTATTGTCCTGGGTAATCAACGGAATCGTCTCCTCATTGAGACCGTTGATGACCTGCCGGGGTTCGTAAATTCCGGGAAACTTGAATGGCGTACCGAATTCCTCTTCAATCTTCCCTCGTCTCGTCATATTCGATAACCTGTAAAACATCGGGGACTTTTTACTGCAATTACGCGATAATTTATAAGCGAAACTTGCCCTAATAAAATGATTGTTAGTCCGTTTCGCCCGCCGCGTTTAAATTTTGTGTTAAGATTGACCCAATTTCCGCAAAACTGTTAAACAATTTCCGAAAACCATTAAGAATACTGAAGGGGAAGCGATAAATTTACCCTACCCCAAGAATTAAAATGAACGGGTAACACTTTGAAACTATGGAATTAACTATCAAAAGGGCTGAAAAACACCTGCGGGCGCTCAACGAGCACCTGCTGGGATCAATCAGCCAAAATAAAGGGCTTTTCAAGCTCGATATCGGCCAGCAGGTCGGCAGCGGGTCGGTGACCTGCATTTGCTTCAACAAGTGCATGACCGCCTATGAATACGACATCACGCTGAAAGAAGACATGCATATCCCCCTGAATGCCCCGGACATGGATATCCTCTATTTTGCATATTGCCTGGAAGGCAGCAGTTCCGTCCGGCTTCAGGAGTCCGGCAATTTTGTAAGGCTCGACAATTTACAGACTGCCGTGGTCTACAACAACCAGGAAACCGAAGGGGTCCTGAAGGTAGAGAAAGGGCAGCGTTTTGTTTTTAACCTCATCGGCATCGACAAAAAGCGGTACGAATCGCATTTCAAAGACAATTTCCACGGCCTGGAAGGGAAACTCCGGCATTTGCTGGAACAATTCGGCAACGGGAAAAAGTTTTTGCATATGGGGGCCTACAACCTGAAGATCGGCGAACAGATTAAGATGTTGCAGGAACAGCAATTTGACAATGAAATTGCCTCCTTCCTTCGTTTTGAAGGGATCTGCAACCTGATCCTCGCCAACCAGATCTCCCAGTTCTACCTGGATGTAAACCAGCGTTCGAATACGACCTCCCTCACCTCGCAGGAGTTACAGCTCATTCATCAGGTGAGTGAATTTATCGTGAACTACCCCGAGGTACAACACGCCATCAAATCGCTATGCAAAAAATCCGGCCTCTCCCCGAATAAGCTGCAGGAGGGGTTTAAATTCATGCACGGGCGAACGGTTTCCGACTATGTGCGGAACGTCCGGGTGGAAAAAGCCGAGGAACTCCTGCGGACCACAGACATGAATATCTCGGAAGTGGTTTACTCCGTTGGCCTCACCAGCCGGAGTTATTTCTGCAAGATCTTTAAGAATAAATACAATTGCAGCCCCAAGCAATACAAGAGCAAAAGGCTGAACAAGGTGAATCTGTCCGAGGTGTCCGCCTGATACGACCCTGATACCGAATCCCGGTAAGGGATGTGTGACCCGTCGCCGGAGTATTCCGTCGGCGGGTCATTCTTTTTCTGCCGGCCCGGAATCGTTGTGGTGTTCCACCCGTAGCGGCCCGGAAAAATCCAGCGTCCGGATCGGGAACGGGATGTTGATCCCTTCCGAATCGAAGGCTTTCTTGATGGCGATCATCGCCTCGGTCCTGGCCCGGGCGACCTCGAGGGCCGATGTGGAATCGATCCAGAAGCGCGTTTCAAAATTGATGGAACTCGAACCGAATTCCGTATACAGGAATATGATATCCCCGTCTTTCTCCACCTCGTCGAACGTTTTGACCAGGGTGTCCCGAACCACCTGCCTTACGTGCTCCAGGTCCGAACTGTACCCGACCCCGCAAGTGAGGATTACCCGCGACTGGGCCGTGGTACTGTAATTTTTAATCGGGTTTTCCACCACCATCTTATTGGGGATATACACCATGTTGTTGTCGGGTTGCCTCAGGGTAACCGACCGCAGGTCGATGTTGACCACCTCCCCCTCGTAGTCATTCGTGTGGATCCAGTCGCCGAACTTGATATACTTGACATAGGAGAGGACGATACCGGAATAGGTGTTTGCCAGGGCCCCCTGCAGGGCGAGACCCACTGCAAGGCCGGCCACCCCGGCACCTGCCAGGATGGTGTTCAGCGCCCGGCTCAGATTCAGGATGCCCAGCACCAGGAACAGGCCCAGAAGGATCACGACCACCGAAACCAGGCGGGAGATCAGGTTTTTCATGGAATCCTGGAGTTTGGAGCGATCCAGGAGTTTTAAGGTGGCCCGGCTGGTGTATTTTGAAAAAATCACCGCAATGGTGAAGACCACCAGGGCGATCAGGATATTCGGCAGGTTCAGGACGAGGGTGTCTACCCATCCCAGGAGCTTCTCCTGCATCTTGCCCCAGGCTTCGCTAAATTTGGTTTCCATATGGAAGTGCGTTTGGTTTGGTTCGTGTGCCGTGCCTGCCGGACAACCGGAAGCAACTGCCTAGCGGTTCTTTTCCACGTAGGTCGAATACTCCTCAGCCAACCCGATCTTTTGTGATTCGGTCAGGACTTTCCCGGAGACCTGGAAAAATTGCTTTTCTTCATCTGCCAGGTGGTGCTCCACCTGCTCCTGCAACGATTTGCACAGGGTGAGCCACCCGGGCGAATCGAAGGGGGTTTCCTCCAGGCGCTCCACAAGTTCGTCAATTTCATGGTGTTCGGCAACCCCGTGCCGGGCCATTTCCTGGGTAGCGTCCTTTTTGATCAGGGGAACATAGAAAAATCGTTCCTCCGCATCTGCATGAACCTGGAGCTCCTTTTTCAATTTCGAAAAGATGGTGCGGCGCGTGGAGGTATCTCCGGATGTTTCCAGTAATTGGTCCAACAGGCTGCGCTGCAGGTCGTGGTCCTGCCGGATTGCTTCATAGATATTCATAGGGATCGGATTAAACAGGGATCGGATAAAAAAAAAGACTCCGGCCTGGCAGCGAACCGGAATCTTTATAACTAACCAACTAAACTTCAAAGCTTATTGGATAGGCGCCCCAGTAGCAGAACGGAACGCCATACCCGCTTCAGGTGTGTGCTGCCATTAGGTGTAAGATACCTGAAATGATGCCGCCGGATGTGCTCATTCGGGAGAAAGCTTAATGCATTTCCGCACCCGCAGATACTGACGGGTAATGAGGGGTTGTCCACCAAACACGAACGCCCCATCCCGGTTACCGGTACGTGCCGGATCTCTTGCCACAATTTGATGCACCTACTCGATCAGGCTCAAAAAAATGCCTGTCCGGAACATGCACCCGACCCGTTTCGCCTATCTTTTGATCATGACTAACAAAAAATCAATAGATAAAAAGCAAGGAGAAGAATCTACCGAATTCATCAAGGATCCGGAAAAGGAAACCCGTGGATACATCTTTCAGAAAAACAGCAAAACGCAACTGGCAATCATGATCATTGCAGTAGCCGTTTTACTTATTATTGCAGCATTGTACAAATCCGGGGTATTCCTGGATCAATAGTCAAACCCTTTCCGACTGCCACACGTAACGGAGAATTAAACCCCGCGCTCCCAATGCAACGCATGTCCCAGAACAAAACATTTCACCAAGGCCTTTGCCGCCCGGTCCAATGGGCGGCCCGAGCCATCCTCGCAGCCCTCCTGTTCCAGGGGTGCGCCACCTATAAGCCACAGGTCAAAAAATCGGTCCCGACAGCCGGACCCGCGGCCGCTTCACCCGAATACACCTTTTTCCTGGCCGGCGGCTGGGGCCACACAGACCCCGAGAAGCCCGCGGAATCCCTCACCCGCCTGGAAAGCGAACTGGCAGCTGCCGGCACGAATTCCGAATTGCTCCTTTTGGGGGATATGATCTCGGAGGAGCCCGGAAACCGGGAGCGGGATTCGGCCCTGTTGGGCGAGCAACTGGATTTGCTCCGCCGGTTTCAGGGACGGACCACGCTGATTCCAGGGAATAACGAATGGAAGGAATTCTCGGCGCGCAAACGCAAGTGGGTGGAGGATTACATGGAAGAGCGGGATACTGCCCTCAAGATGCAGCTCGTCGGCGAATGCCCCATCGAATACCGGGATATCAACGACCGCCTGGCGATCATCCTGGTGGATTCCAAATGGTTTATCTCGAATTGGTCGCGGGTGGAACACATCAATGAAGCGTGCGTCGTGATGGATACCCGGAAGCGCTTTGCCGAGGAACTGGACGGGTATATCAACGATGCCCAGGGAAAAAACCTCATTATCGCCATGCACCACCCACTCTTCAGCAACGGGAAATACGCCGGGAAAGAAACCCTTGGGAGCCATATGCGACCCGCCCCGGTTATTGGAACGATGATCCACGCCACTGCCGACCTGGGCGCCTTTTCGCCCGACCGCCTGATCTCCCGCCGATACAACTACCTGCGTATCCTCGTCTCGGCCCTGGCGCAGAAATCCGACCGGGCCGTCGTCGTATCCGCCCATGAGGAGAGCCTGCAGTACCTGAGGTCGGAGTCCATCCACCAGATTATCAGCGGTTCCCTGGGCCGGGCCACGGCAACCCACCGGTCAAAAGAAACCCTGGCAACCGTTGGGGGATCCCTGGAATACGAGGGTATCTATACAAACGGTTCCCGGGGATTTTCCCGACTGGACACCTATCCGGACGGGTCCGTTTCGGTCCGGTTTTTCCCGGAAGGGGGGCAGGAAGTGTCCTATGAACTGCTGCCGGCCCTGCCGGAACCCGAATCCGGCGGACCGTATGAAATGCCCGCCGAGGCGGAAGTGGCCTCCAGGGTACTGGACGATCCGGAGCAATACCGGAAGAACGGTTTCTACACCTTCCTGTGGGGGGATCGCTACCGGGAGTATTTCGGGGAGAAAGTCACGGCGCCGGTGGCCTCCCTCGATACGCTTTACGGGGGGCTGAAGGTCACCCAGAAAGGGGGCGGCCACCAGTCGTATTCCATCCGCCTGGAAGATGCCCGGGGCAGACAATACGCCATGCGCTCCCTCCGCAAGGACGCCCTGAAATTCCTGGCCTTTAAGGTCCCCGGGGTGGCTTACGTCCCGGACGACTACAAGGAGACGCTGGCACACGAGGTGGTAAGCGATTTTTTTACCACGGCCCATCCCTACATGCAACTGGTTATCAGCCCGCTGGCAAGGAGTATCGGGGTCAACCACTCCAGCCCCAGCCTGTACTACATCCCCAAACAGGAAGCCCTGGGCGAACTGAATGCGGAGTTCGGCGACGAACTTTACTTTATCGAGGAACGCCCATCGGACGAGCAGCTGAATTACAAAGGGTACCGCCGCACCATCGACGAGAAGGGCGAGATCAAGGACTTTGAGAGCACGACGGACATGCTGGAGCTCCTGCGGAGCGATGAGTCCTACACCCTGGACCAACGGGCCTATGTCCGGGCCAGGCTTTTTGACATGCTCATAGGCGACTGGGACCGGCACCAGGACCAGTGGCGCTGGGTGGAATACGAAAAGCCCGACGGTTCCGTGGAGTTTATGCCGGTCCCCAGGGACCGCGACAATGCGTTCCCGAAGTTTGACGGGACAGCCCTCCCGGTAATCCAGTGGTTTGCCCCGGGAAGCCGGCGCTTCCAGTCCTTTGGCCCGGAATACGGAAACCTGAAATGGCTGAATACCTCCGGCGGGCGCCTGGATAAGGTATTGCTCCCCGATATGCGACAAGAAGACTGGGTGGCCGAAGCCCGGTATATCCAGGAGCACCTCGGGGACGCGGAAATAGATGCCGCCTTTGAAAGGTTGCCGCAGGAGGTGCAGGACAGCACGGCCGCATCCATCCGCAACGACCTGAAAGTGCGACTGAAAAACCTGCATCAGGCGGCTCTGGCCTATGGGGAATCCCTGGATCGACGCGTAATCCTCCGCGGCACCGAAAAAGACGATATTATCGAGATAGAGCGACTGCCCGAAGGCAATACGCGGGTGGTAATCCGCCGCAACCTGACTGACGAGCCGAATACGGTGATGCTGGACCGTACCCTGGAGGCTGCGGAAACGCGGGAACTCTGGATTTACGGCCTGGGGGATGACGATATCTTCCGCGTCACCGGCCCGGGTACAGGAAGGACATTCATCCGCCTGATCGGGGGGTACGGGGAAGACCGGTTCGAAATCGGGAATGATTCGCGCCTGAAGGTCTACGACTGGCAATACGAGAAGACCGAATTCTCCAACCGGGAACCCCGCCACCAGTATACGAACATCTATTCCACAAACACCTATCACTGGCGCTATTACGAGCCGAGTTTCAACAAACTGGTCCCCTTCCTCGGGTTTCGGGTAGACGACGGCCTGGCCATCGGTGCCACAGACACCTATACGTATAAAGGCTTCAACGGGGAGGACTTCCGGCAGCAGCACCGATTTGGCGCCAAGTACTTTTTTAATTTCGGAGCGCTCGAAGCTTCCTATTCCGGGGTGTATGCCAATGCCCTGCCGGGGTGGAACTTTGAGACGGAAGCCTATTACGCCTCCAACCGCTTTGTCCGGAACTTTTTCGGGATCGGCAATGAAACCGTGAACCTGGAGGACGACCTGGACATCGATTATTATCGCGCCCGCGTCCAGTCTGCCCGTGCAAGTGCCGGCCTCGCCTACCATACGCTGAAGATCCGGGCCGTGTACGAAACCCATAAGGCCCAGGAACTCGAAGACCGGTTCTTTACCCCTGAAAACCTGGACCCGGATGTCTTCACGCGCCAGCATTACGCGGGGGCCGAAACCGAGCTCAGCTACCATGCGGACGATGTGGACGATTTCCCCACAAAAGCCATTTACATCGGGTTATCGGCCGGGTATCAATGGAACCTCCGGGATGCCGAAAGGCATTTTGGCTACTTGCAAAGCCGCTTGTCGCTTTCCCATAAAGTAATCCCCTCCGGCGACCTGGTGCTGGGTACCACTGCGGAGGTTCGCACGAACTTCGGGGGCGATTATTTCTTCTACCAGGCCCCTGCCCTGGGTGGGGACAACGGATTGAGGGGGTACCGGGACCAACGATTCACGGGCAGGACGTATTTCTACCAGAGCACCGACCTGCGATGGCGGATCAAGCGATATGTCACCCTGGTGGCACCCGTAACCGTGGGGCTGTATGGCGGATTCGATTACGGCCGCGTCTGGAACCCCGGGGAATCATCCGGCGTATGGCACACAAGCCGGGGCGGGGGCTTCTGGATCAGCGGTTTCAATTACCTGGCATTCAACATCGGATATTTTAACTCCCGGGAAGGGAATTTCTTCCAGGTGGGTTTTGGATTTGGGTTTTAACGCATTGACGGCCGCCCATGGACCTTAAAAAAGGACTGCAATTATTCGGATGCCTCGCGGTACTCCTCTCGCTCCTGCCGCTCATCGCGGCAGACTACTGGTGGATCCGCATGTTCGATTTCCCGCACCTCCAACTCACTGCCCTGACCCTGCTGGCCATACTCGCTTTTTTCTGGAAATTCGAGTTGCGGGAGCCCAGGGATTACGCGTTTATAGCCATCCTTGCAGGGTGCCTTACATTTCAGGTGTCGCGAATTTACCCGTTTACGCCCCTGGCGGATATGGAGATACTCGCGGCCCAAACAAAATCCGCCCCGGGTATCCGCATGGTCACTGCAAACGTCCTCCAATCGAACAAAACAGACAGCCTGCTGGCCGCGCAAATCAAGGCGTACAACCCGGACCTGCTATTGCTGACCGAGGCAAACGCCCGCTGGCGGGACGCCCTGGCACCCGTAACGGGCAAGCGATTTTCCTATAAGGAGGAAATCCCCCTGGAGAATACATATGGGATGCTGCTTTATTCGAAATTTCCCCTGATCGAGCCGGAGGTGCGTTTTATGGTAGACGACAGTATCCCGTCCATCCACACCCGTATCAAACTCCCTTCCGGGGATACGCTGCAGCTACACTGCATCCACCCCACACCCCCCATGCCCCAGCACAACCCCATGTCCACGGACCGGGATGCCGAACTGATGCGAACGGCGCGCCTGACCCGTCAAAGTGATTACCCGGCAATCGTGCTGGGAGATTTCAATGACGTGGCCTGGTCGGAGAGCACCGGCCTGTTCCAGCGGGTGGGCCGCCTCCTGGACCCCAGGAAAGGCCGGGGATTTTTCAATACCTACCACGCACAAAATTGGATCCTTAGGTGGCCCCTGGACCACATTTTTGCCCACAGGGAATTCCGCCTGAGGGATTTGGAGGTGATGCCGGACATTGGCTCGGACCATTTCCCGGTATATATACACCTGGACTACTTTCCGGAGGGAGCCGGGGATCAGTCCCCGGAACCGGCCAGCGAAGAAGACCTGCAGACTGCCTCCGATATCATCGGCCAGGAAATCCGCCAGGATTCCGGGAATGGCAGTGATGACAGAGGGGGCAAACCCGATGGGGACGGTTAGCGGAAAATGCTATCTTTAGCGATGCTAAACAACCAGTAACCTCCTACATGCCCTTACTCATTGTATTCGGCGGCATTCTCCTGCTATTCCTGCTGGTGGCCCGCCTCAAACTCAACGCCTTTATTGCATTTATCATCGTCTGCCTGCTCGTCGGATTCGGACAGGGTATGTCCGTGGACGGTGTCATCACCGCCATCCAGAACGGAATTGGCAACACCCTGGGTTTTCTGATCCTGATACTCGGGTTTGGCGCCATGCTCGGCAAGCTGGTGGCAGACAGCGGTGCCGCCCAGCGAATCACCTCGGCCCTGATTGCAAAATTCGGCCGCAGGTATATCCAGTGGGCCGTGGTCCTGACCGGTTTTATCGTGGGAATCCCCATGTTTTATTCGGTGGGCTTCGTGATCCTGGTCCCCCTGGTGTTTACCGTGGCGGCATCCACGCGCCTGCCCCTGCTCTACGTGGGGATTCCCATGCTGGCGTCCCTTTCGGTCACCCACGGCTACCTGCCGCCACACCCCGCCCCCACCGCCATTGTCGGGATGTTCGGGGCCGATTTCGGGAAGACGCTCCTGTACGGTATAATCGTCGCCATCCCCGCAATCGTCGTGGCCGGCCCGCTGCTTTCCCGTACGTTTAAGAATATCCCGGCCTCCCCGATGAAGGAATTCGTCAACCCGGAGATCCTGGAGGAGGAACAGATGCCCGGGATGGGGGTGAGTATCTTCACGGCCCTCCTGCCGGTCCTCCTGATCGCGGTTGCCACCCTGGCGGAATACGTGCTTCCGGAAGGGCATGTGCTATTGAAAATCCTGCAGTTTGCCGGGAACCCGGTAATCGCCATGTTGCTGGCCGTCCTCGTTGCGATATACACCCTGGGGCTCGCCCGGGGCAAAAGCATGAAGGAGGTGATGGGGACTGCGGCCGAAGGCGTCACGGGCATTACGATGGTGACCCTGGTCATCGCCGGGGCCGGGGCGCTGAAAGAAGTCCTCGTGGACAGCGGGGTAAGCGATTACATCGCGGAGATGCTCAAGGACACCACCATTTCCCCGCTGATCCTCGCCTGGGGGATCGCCACGGTCATCCGGGTATGCGTGGGTTCGGCAACGGTAGCCGGGCTCACAGCTGCGGGGATCGCCATGCCGCTGCTTCAGGGGAGCGGTGTTTCCCCGGAACTGATGGTCCTCGCCATCGGCTCGGGGAGCCTGATGCTCTCCCATGTCAACGACAGCGGTTTCTGGCTGTTTAAGGAATATTTCAACCTGTCCGTCAACGACACGCTGCGCACCTGGACGGTGATGGAAACCACCGTCGGTATCATGGGCCTCCTTGGCGTGCTGGTGCTGAATGCCATTTTATAGTCATCCAAACAATCAAAAATACTACCTCGATGAATCCTAACCCTGCAGAAGTCCTCAAGTCCCTTGAAAATGAACTCCCCCCCGCCCCGCCCCCGGCCGGGTTGTATA
>NZ_CEXZKX010000008.1:0-94818 GCF_982776155.1 Robiginitalea sp. | reverse complement strand
TCAGCGCCGATGGTACTGCCTCACAAGGTGGGAGAGTAGGTCGCCGCCTCCTTTATACCAGAAGCCCCTCACAGCAATGTGAGGGGCTTTTTTATTCCCGAAACTTCTTTCCCCGGCATTCGTTTACCAGGCGGTTACAGGCCCGGGTAAATCGGAAGCGCGGGCAAATCCAAGGCCCGGGTTATTCGGAAACCAGGAAAGTCTTCAACATTCCCTTGGCCTGGCTGCCCGGGACCTCCGAGATAAAGGCATACTGACCCGGGGCCAGTTCCGCTTCAAAATACTGTACGGTGCCCCCCGGGGAATCATTGGCGCCCCCCAGGAAGGTAAAGCCTTCCGGCAGGGTAGAGCTCATAAGCCCCGTGGGCGTAGCCCAGTTCATCCATGCCTCGAGTGCCTCCAGGTCAGCGTCCGGCGCAACGGATACGAGATTTACGTCGTGACCGATAAAATGTTCGTGGGGCGACTGGTCAGCAAAGGTTACGCGAAACGTGTTACTCCCCACCTTTGGCTGGCCGTTCCAGCTGATACCGGCCTGTCGGCTGATCTGCACATCCATGTAGTCCGATGGCGGGCTCACGGTACTGACGCTATCTGTCACAATCAATTCCTTGGCCATTCCCATGGAAGTGTGGAACCGGCCATCCGGCATCCGGACATAGCATTCCATGACGTAATATCCCGGGGAGAGGTTTACTGTGGTCGTAGCTGTGAGGCCAGGCGATATCAGCCCGTTGCCCCCGCTGAATACGACCTCTGAAAACCATTCGGGCAATTTCCCGAAGGCCCCCATGGCTGCCTCATTTTTGCCCTCCATGATCAGTTGCATCCCTTCCTCGAATATCGGGGCCACCTCCGAAATGGTATTTTCAATAGTGACGCCTTCGGGGTATTTATCAAGCAGGATAAAATGCGGCTCCGTGGACTTGTTCTTATACACAAAAGTGTTCCAGCCCGACGGGATGGTATCCGGAGAAATGAATTCCATGGAGTTGGTCACTACCTCGATGGTGGGCTCCGGTTCCGGTTCCGGGTCACTTGAAACTTCCGCTTTCTTGGGATCCGATTTACAATTCCAGAATAGAAGCCCCATGCACAATAGGAATAAAGGCATGGAGCTTCCGTATTTTTTATGGTTCATACAGGCGTCCGTTATATATTAAACTTGACGCCGCCCATCAGGACGAGCTGTCCCTCGTCGATGATCACATATTTCAGTTCCGCAAACGGGATGACGGAACCGCCGATGATAAAGTTGGCGCCGGCCCCGAGATTCAGGCCCAGGCGGCCATCTGAAACCGAAATATCACCGCCAAAACCGGAATCGCCCGATACTTTGACCGAGGTGTAATTCAGTCCGGCCAGGCCATAGAAACCGATACCGTCGCTGTCGAGGAAGTAGTAATTGACGTTTCCATTGGCTTCAAACCAATTGATGTCGATACCTTCTTCCTCCCTGGGGAAGTAATAGATCAGTGACGGGGAAATGACCAGGTTGGTGGCAATCGGAAACTCCGCATTGGCGCCGATACCCAGGCTTTCAACTTCCGTCCCGTAGGCCAGGAACCCCCCGATCCGGGTGTCCTCCTGGGCCTGTCCCAGATTGGCTACAAGAATAGCTCCGATAAGTAATACTAATTTTTTCATGTGATTGGAATTTTAGGTTGAATTGCTATTAAAATAAAAGTTTTTATTTAAAAACCATAACCTGCGTGGCTTGCCCCGATGGCCGCAGGCTGAAAGGCCATCGGCTGTGGGATCCCCTCCCTGCCGTTATTTACAGCCATGCCAAAACTATGAGGAAAGGGCCCCAGGTGATCCCACAGATGTATCAAATGATTATACATATGTATCATTGGTCCTAAAATCCACCTGTTTGCCCCAGGATATAATCTGTGTTGTTTGCCCCGGGGTACGGTCCATGCCAATAAAAAAGCCGCGGGGATCCCCGCGGCTTTCTGTCAGAAACCTATAGCTAATTCTCAAACCCTGGGCAGGTCCCCTTCGCCCTTGAGGGGCAATTCGGAACTCCCCATCAAATAGGAATCCACATGATGCGCAGCCTGTCTGCCTTCGGAAATAGCCCAGACGATCAGGGATTGTCCGCGACGCTGGTCGCCGGCGGCAAATACGCCAGGCACGTTGGTTTTATAATCGGAAACAGAGGCTTTGATATTTGTACGCGGGTCGAGTTCGAGGCCCAGTTGGTCGGCAATGCCCATTTCAGAGCCGGTGAAGCCCAGCGCCAGCAGCGCCAGGTCGCAGGGCCATTCTTTCTCCGTGCCTTTGAGCTCCACGAGTCTGGGCCGTTGGCCGGGGACCTTTTCCCATTCTACCTCCACAGTGACCAGGCCGGTCAATTTCCCATCCGCATCGCCTTTGAATTCCTTGGTCGAAATACTGAAAAAGCGTTCCGCCCCTTCCTTGTGGGAAGAGCTCGTGCGGAGCCTCATGGGCCAGAAAGGCCAGGGCTGGTCTTCCGGCCGGCCGGCTGGTGGCTTCCCGAGGATTTCAAAATTGGAAACGGTCTTCGCTCCCTGGCGGAAAGATGTCCCGATGCAGTCAGACCCCGTATCCCCGCCGCCGATTACGACGACGTTTTTGCCTTTGGCGGTTATCTCATCGCCCTCAAAGGGGATGCCGTCCACCCGCCTGTTGTTTTGCCCCAGGAAATCCATGGCCTGTACCACCCCGTCCAGGTCGGCGCCCGGTATCGGGAGCGGCCTGCGGACCGTGGCTCCCCCGCAAAGCAGGATGGCGTCAAATTCACTCTGCAGGTCTGTTGCAGCCACGTCCTTCCCGACATGTACCCCACAGCGGAATTCGATACCTTCCTCTTCGAGGATTTCCAGCCGCCGGTCGATGACGTGTTTTTCCATCTTAAAATCCGGGATGCCGTACCGGAGGAGCCCCCCGGGTTTTTCATCCCTTTCAAAAACCGTCACCAGGTGACCTGCCCGGTTGAGTTGCTGCGCAGCGGCCAGCCCGGCCGGTCCGCTACCTACTACGGCAACCTTCCTGCCGGTCCGCGTTTCTGGTGGTGTGGCAACCACCCATCCCTTGTCAAATGCCGTTTCCGCAATGTGTTTTTCGATATTCTCTATACTGACAGGATCTTCGTTGATCCCCAGGACACAAGCCTCTTCACAGGGTGCCGGGCACAACCGCCCGGTGAATTCCGGGAAATTGTTGGTGGCGTGCAATATTTCTGCAGCCTTATCCCATTTCCCCCGGTACACGGCGTCGTTGAAATCTGGGATCAGGTTCCCAAGCGGGCATCCGCTGTGGCAGAAGGGGATCCCGCAGTCCATGCAGCGGGCACCCTGTTCCTTCATCGCCTTCTCGGACAGCGGCTTGGTGAATTCCTTGTAATTCTTAAGACGTTCCTCCACGGGCGCATAGGGGTCCACCTTGCGCTCGTATTCCATAAATCCTGTAATCTTTCCCATTTTATATCGTCTCTAGCTTTTCGTTTTCCAGACGGATCAGCGCCTGGCGGTATTCCTCGGGGAATACCTTAATAAACTGGGGCAGGTAGGTCTCCCATTTTTCGAGGACCTCCTGGGCCAGCGGGCTGAAGGTGGCGTTGTAGTGGTTTTCTATCATGCCCCGCAACTCCGCGATGTCCTGGTCTTCCTCTACCTTAAGCAGGTTCAGGGCTTCTTTGTTGCAATTGCGTTCAAAAGTCTTATTCCGGTCCAGCACATAGGCGATACCCCCACTCATGCCGGCCCCGAAGTTCCTGCCGACTTCCCCGAGGATGACCGCTACGCCCCCGGTCATGTATTCGCAACCGTGGTCGCCGATGCCCTCAACGACGGCGCGGGCGCCGGAATTCCGTACGCAGAACCGCTCCCCGGCTTTCCCGTTGATATAGGCTTCCCCTGAGGTGGCGCCGTAAAGGCAGACATTCCCGGTAATGATATTCTCCTCGGGCCGGATGGTGGAACCGCCAGGGACTTTGATGATCAGCCGGGCGCCTGAGAGTCCCTTACCGAGGTAATCGTTGGTATTGCCGTTGACGATCATCGTGAGCCCCCGGGTTGCGAACGCCCCGAAGCTCTGGCCGGCCGAGCCGGTGAAATTCAGGCGCAGCGTGTGCTCCGGCAGGCCTTCCGCCCCGTAAATCTTGGAAATTTCGTTGCTGATGATGGCGCCTACCGCCCGGTCCGTATTGTGTATCGGAAAGTCCAGGCTGGTCTTCTCCTTCCGGAAAAGCGCCAGGTGGGCCTTTTCGATGATCTCGAATTCAATGGACTTTTCGATGTTGTGGTCCTGCTTTACCGTATTGTAGAATTTCGTGCCAATCGGTACAGGCACCTGGTACAGGATCGGGCTCAGGTCGATGCCCCGGGCCTTGTAATGGTCAATCGCCTTGCGGCGGTCCAGTTTCTGTACCTGGCCCACCATCTCGTCCATGGTCCGGAAACCGAGTTTCGCCATGATCTCCCGCAATTCTTCCGCTACAAAGTACATGTAGTTGACCACGTGCTCCGGCTTGCCTTCGAATTTTTTGCGCAACTCCGGGTTCTGGGTGGCGATGCCTACCGGGCAGGTATTCAGGTGGCACACCCGCATCATGATGCAGCCGGAGGCTACCAGGGGGGCGGTGGCAAAGCCAAATTCCTCGGCCCCGAGCAGGCAGGCAACCGCAACATCCCGGCCGGTTTTGAGCTGACCGTCGCATTCCAGGACCACCCGGTTCCGCAGGTCGTTCATCACCAGGGTTTGCTGGGCTTCGGAAATCCCGAGTTCCCAGGGGAGGCCGGCGTGCTTCAGGGAGGTCAGGGGGGAGGCCCCGGTACCCCCGTCGTGGCCGGAGATCAGGATCACGTCGGCTTTTGCCTTAGAAACGCCGGCGGCTACGGTCCCCACGCCAACTTCCGATACGAGCTTTACGTTGATGCGGGCCTCCCGGTTGGCCGATTTCAGGTCGTAAATCAACTGGGAGAGGTCTTCGATGGAGTAGATATCGTGGTGGGGCGGGGGCGAAATCAACCCGACGTACGGGGTGGAATTCCGCGTCTTCGCAATGGCGGGATTCACTTTGGGCCCTGGCAACTGGCCGCCTTCGCCCGGCTTGGCCCCCTGGGCCATCTTGATCTGGATTTCCCGGGCATTGGTCAGGTAGTTTGAAGTGACCCCGAAACGGCCGGATGCCACCTGTTTGATGGCGCTGTTCCGCCAATCCCCGGTCTGGCTGCGATAGAAGCGTTCGGCATCCTCGCCCCCTTCGCCTGAGTTGCTTTTGCCCCCGATCCGGTTCATGGCTATGGCCAGGTTTTCGTGGGCCTCTTTGCTGATGGACCCGTAGGACATGGCCCCGGTCTTGAAACGCTTGACGATTTCCGTCCAGGGTTCCACCTCCTCAATCGGGATCGGGTCGTAGTTTGAAAATTCGAACAGGCCGCGGATGGTCATCAGGTTCTTGGTTTGCTCGTTGACCAGTTCGGCGTATTCCTTATAGGTCGAAGGCTCGTTGAGCCGGACCGCTTTCTGCAGCTTGGCGATGGACAACGGGTTGAACATGTGCTTTTCCCCGTCCCGCCTCCAGCGGTATTCGCCCCCGATCTCGAGGTCCAGGTTGGCGGCCAGATCCTTGCGGTCAAACGCCTTGTGGTGCCTCAGGGCAATCTCCTTTTCCATTTCGTACAACCCGATCCCCTGGATCCGGGTGGGCGTATTCGGGAAATACTTCTCAACCATCTGGGTGTTCAGCCCGATGCATTCAAAGAGTTGGGAGCCCCGGTAGGAGTTGAGCGTGGAGATCCCGATTTTGTTCATCACCTTGAGGATCCCCTTGCCGATGGCCTTGTTGTAGTTGCGGATCGCCTCCTCCAGGCTGACATCCTGGATATCGTGCTCCTCGATCTGTTCCGCGATGATCTCGTTCACCAGGTACGGGTTGATCGCGCTGGCGCCGAAGCCAAAGAGGAGCGCAAAGTGGTGCACTTCCCGGGGTTCTGCCGATTCGATGATAATGCTCAGGTTGGAGCGCCGGCCTACCTTTCGCAGGCCGCTGTTGACAAAGGAACAGGCCAGCAGGGCCGGGATGGGCGCCAGGTCTTTGCTGACATTCCGGTCGGAGAGGATGATGATGTTGGCCCCTTCGTCAATGGACCGGGAGGCTTTGGTGAGCACGGCTTCCAGGGCGTTTTCAAGGCCGTTCAGGCCTTTGTCGATCTCGTAGAGAATCGGTATGGATACCACCTTGTAGTCCGGGCTGCTGTCGTAATTCTTTATTTTATCGAGGTCTTCCTTGGAGATGACCGGGTTCTGGATTTTCAGCTTCCGGCACTGCAGGGGCGAGATGTCGAACAGGTTGTGGTCGGTCCCGAGTGTCAGGCTGATGTCGCAGATCAATTCCTCCCGGATCCCGTCCAGGGGCGGGTTGGTTACCTGTGCAAAGAGTTGCTTAAAGTAATTGTAGATAAGCTGGGGGCGTTCGGAAAGCACCGCAATAGGGGTATCGGATCCCATGGACCCGATAGGCTCCTTGGCGGCCTTGGCCATGGGCAGGATAATGGTATTGATGTCTTCCAGGGTGTACCCGAAGGCGGCTTTCCGTTTCTCGAGCGTCTCTTCGTCCAGGAACAGCGGGCAGTCGTTGTACGGGATATCCCGAAGGTGCACCAGGTTCTTTTTGAGCCATTTGGCATAGGGGTGTTTCCCGGCGATGGCCTCCTTGATCTCCTCGTCGTTCACGATTCGGCCTTCCTCCATGTTCACCAGGAACATCTTCCCGGGTTCCAGCCGGCCGTGGAAGGCGATATTTTCAGGCTCCAGCTCCAATACGCCCGTTTCTGAGGACATGACTACGTAGCCGTCCCGGGTCACCGAGTAGCGGGAGGGCCGGAGCCCGTTCCTGTCCAGGACCGCCCCGATGTAGTTGCCGTCCGTGAACGGGATGGACGCCGGGCCGTCCCAGGGTTCCATCAGGCAGGAATTGAATTCGTAGAAGGCGCGTTTGGCTTCGGACATGTCCGGGTTTTTCTCCCAGGCTTCCGGGACGAGCATCATCATGACCTCGGGCAGGGACCGTCCTGTCATCAGCAGGAGTTCCACCACCATGTCCATGGTAGCCGAATCCGATTTGCCCGGCAGGATGACGGGCAGGATTTCCTTGATTTCCTCCCCGAACAGGTCGCTCTGGAATAGGCTTTCCCGGGAATGCATACGCGAAACGTTTCCGCGGAGCGTATTGATTTCCCCGTTGTGGCACATATACCGGAAGGGCTGGGCCAAATCCCAGGTTGGGAACGTATTGGTCGAAAACCGCTGGTGCACCAGGGCCAGGCGGGTCACCACCCGCGGGTCCATGAGGTCCTTGTAGTACAATTTAATATCAATCGGCATCAGCAATCCCTTGAAGATGATGATCCGGGTAGAGAGGCTCGGCAGGTAGAAGAAGCCGCGTTCGGACAACTTGGAGGCGATAATGGCGTGTTCGGTTTTTTTGCGGGCAACAAAGAGCTTCCGCTCAAATTCAAAATCGTCCTGGTCTTCCGAGGCCTTGCCTACAAATACCTGTTTGACGAAAGGTTCGGTTTCCGCAGCGATGCGGCCGGGCACCCGGCGGTTTACCGGGACATCCCTCCAGCCCAGGAGCCTGAGGCCCTGCGCTTCCAGGTTTTCCCCGAACAGGGTGGTGCAATAATCCCGTTGGTTTTCCTTTTGGGGCAGGAATACATTGCCCACCGCATAGGTGCCGGGCTGCGGCAACTCAAAGGAGCATACCTCGGTAAAGAATTCGTGGGGGATATCGATCAGGATCCCCGCCCCGTCGCCGGTTTTGCCATCGGCGCTTACGGCCCCGCGGTGTTCGAGCTTCTCGAGGATCTCCAGGGCCTTGTGGATGATGTCGTTCGATTTTTTGCCCTTCAGGCTGCAAATAAATCCGGCGCCGCAGTTGTCATGCTCAAATTCGGGGAGGTACAATCCTTGTTTTTCCATAGGGGTCTCGCTTTATAATTCCACGAAGCCAAAATCGCTCGAATTGGCTTGCGGGTGGGGACGTACCGGCATTTCCCGGATACGTGATTATCTCAAAATTAGGGATAACTCTGTCATTAATTCATCGAATTTTGTGATAATCCGAAATAAATTCAACGTTGGTAATAATCCCTTGAAAAATTCCCAATTTGGGAATTGTAGGCGAGCCGCATTATGGAATCGTCAATTCCGGCCGAAAATTATTCCCTTCAAGCAGTTGCAGGGGGGTATGAGCGTTCAAATGGGAGAATTGAATTGCCTCACCCCTTGGAAAATAAAGGGGCTTGCCCCTTCAATCAAACTTTTGGCTGGAAAGCCCTGAAAAAAAACAGGGGTGGTATCCGTGGGACTGGCCCCCGCCGTCCTGGATACCGATAAAATATCGGTTTAATCCTGGAGGATGCTCCTGGAAATAACGATTTTCTGGATTTCCGAGGTACCCTCGTAAATTTGGGTGATTTTGGCATCCCGCATCATCCGCTCCACGTGGTAATCCTTTACGTAGCCGTTCCCACCGTGGATCTGTACGGCTTCCACGGCGGTATCCATAGCCACCTGGGAAGCATATAATTTGGCCATCGCACCCGAGAGGTCGTAGTTTTCCCCCCGGTCCTTGTCGGTGGCGGCCCGGTACACGAGCATCCGGGCTGCCTCAATTTGGGTGTGCATGTCGGCCAGTTTGAAAGCGATTGCCTGGTGGTTGGCGATCTCCGTTCCGAAGGCCTTCCGCTCTTTGGAGTATTTCAGGGACAATTCGTAGGCGCCGGCCGCAATCCCCAGTGCCTGGGCCGCGATACCGATACGTCCCCCGGACAGGGTTTTCATGGCGAACTTGAAGCCGAAACCGTCAGAGCCGATCCGGTTTTCCTTGGGCACCTGGACGTCGTTAAAGTTCAGGGAGTGCGTATCGCTTCCCCGGATACCCATTTTTTGTTCCTTGGGCCCGATTTCAAAACCCTCCATCCCTTTCTCGACAATCAGTGCATTGATGCCCTTATGGCCTTTTTCGGGGTAGGTTTGCGCAATGACCAGGTAGATATCGGCTGTATTGCCATTGGTGATCCAGTTTTTGGTGCCATTGAGCACGTAGTGGTCACCGGCGTCTTTGGCAGTGGTTTTCTGGGAAGTGGCATCGCTGCCGGCTTCCGGTTCGGACAGGCAGAAGGCGCCGATTTTTTGCCCGGACGCCAGGGCTGGCAGGTATTTCTTTTTTTGCTCCTCGGTGCCGTAGGCCTCAAGGCCCCAGCACACCAGGGAGTTGTTCACCGAAACAACAACGGATGCCGAGGCGTCCACCTTGGAGAGTTCCTCCATCACCAGGACGTAGGATAAGGTGTCCAGGCCACTGCCCCCGTATTCCGGGGAAACCATCATGCCCATAAACCCGAGCTCCCCCATGGCCTTTACCTGGCGGGCCGGAAATTCCTGCTTTTCGTCCCGCTCAATGACCCCGGGCAGCAATTCGGCCTGTGCAAAGTCCCGGGCGGCCTGGCGAACCATCTGTTGTTCTTCGGTTAAACTGAAATCCATGTGGTTTGTATTTTTCTCAATGAAACTGTGCAAATATACGCGCTCGCTAAACGATATTCAACAGGCGAAGGTGTTTAATGCGAATGTGAAAACGCCGGGCTGAAAACCCTTTTTGTTGAAGCTTGCCCGATTCGTACGGAAAGCAGGGCAATATTTTTATATTTGTCCGGGCCGCCTCCCGTCGCGGGATTGGCTGGTTACCTTGCCGGGGATTCCGGAAATCCCGGGAATCCGGCGCCAAATGCACACCATTCCAAAAGCCGCATTATGTTGATGAAGGAGCTCCTTGAGCGCTACGAGAACAAACCCCCTGAAATCGTATTTCAGTGGAAGGACCCGGAAACAGAGGCCGAAGGATGGGCTGTGATTAATTCCCTGCGCGGGGGAGCCGCCGGGGGCGGCACGCGCATGCGGGAGGGGCTGGACCAGAACGAGGTGCTCTCCCTGGCCAAGACGATGGAGGTAAAATTCACCGTCTCAGGCCCGCCGATTGGCGGGGCCAAGTCCGGCATCAATTTCAACCCGGACGACCCCCGCAAGAAAGGGGTCCTGGAACGTTGGTACCACGCGGTTTCGCCCCTGCTGAAAAGCTACTACGGCACAGGGGGCGACCTGAATGTCGACGAGATCCACGAAGTGATCCCCATAACGGAGGACGCCGGGGTATGGCATCCCCAGGAAGGCGTTTTCAATGGGCATTTCCGGCCTACTGAAGCCGATAAGATCAACCGGATAGGCCAGTTGCGCATGGGGGTCATCAAGGTCCTTGAGACGGATACCTATTCGCCCGACACCTCCCGGAAATACACCGTGGCGGACATGATTACCGGCTTTGGCGTCGCTGAAGCCGTCCGGCATTTTTACGACATCCACGGCGAAAGTGTGGTTGGGAAACGGGCCGTGGTTCAGGGGTTCGGCAATGTCGGGGGCGCGGCGGCCTTTTACCTGTCCAAGATGGGGGCCCGGGTTGTCGGGATTATCGACCGGGCAGGGGGGGTCATCAAAGAAGAGGGATTCAGCTTCGAGGAGATCCGCGAATTGTTCGGCAAGAAAAAAGGGAACGCCCTGGTGGCGGAGGACCTGATCCCGTCGGCGGAGCTGGATTCGCGAATCTGGAGCCTGCCCTGCGAAATTTTTGCACCCTGCGCCGCCTCCCGCCTGGTGACCCGGGAACAGATCGGCACGTTGATCGAAACAGGCCTGGAAGTCATCTCCTGCGGGGCGAACGTGCCCTTTGCGGACCGGGAGATTTTCTTCGGCCCGATCATGGAGTATACAGACCAGCGCGTCAGCCTGATACCCGATTTTGTATCGAATTGCGGGATGGCCCGGGTCTTTGCCTATTTTATGGAAGGGCGGGTCTCCATGGAGGACGCCGATATTTTTAATGACACGTCCGGGACCATTAGAAATGCAATTTTGAATATATTTAACCAAAATCCAACCCGAAGGAATTTCAGCCGGACGGCCTTTGAGATCGCCCTGAAACAACTCGTGTAATACAAACTAATCATTATGGAAACCATTATCATCATCGTATTCCTGGTCGGCTACCTCGCCATCACCCTGGAACACAACCTCAAGATCGACAAGCTGATACCTGCCCTGGCCATGATGGCCCTCCTATGGGCAATCATCGCCCTGGCCCATATGCCGGTATTTGAGGTAAATGCGGAACTCAAGGAGCTGGAACCCACACATATAGACGAAATCCTGCTACACCACCTAGGGAAAACCGCTGAGATCCTGGTCTTCCTCCTGGGGGCGATGACGATTGTGGAAATCATCGACTACTTCAACGGGTTTGCGACCATCAAGGGGTATATCCGCACGCGCAGCAAAACCAAGCTACTCTGGTTATTCTCCCTGCTGGCATTCGTCCTTTCGGCCATCATCGACAACCTGACTGCCACGATCGTATTGGTGACCATCCTGCAAAAGGTGATCAAGGACCGCAATACGCGACTGTGGTTTGCGGGGATGATCATTATCAACGCCAACGCGGGCGGGGCCTGGTCGCCCATCGGGGATGTGACCACCACGATGCTCTGGATCGCCGACAAGGTATCTGCACTCCAGCTGATCGAACACGTCCTGCTCCCGTCCATTGTCTGTACGGTGGTACCGACCTTTATCGCCAGCCGGTTCAGGGTATTCCGCGGGCAGATTGCCGCAGAGCCGGAGGATCTGGAGGAGCCGAAATCGAAGTTCGGTCCGACCATGCTCTACCTGGGCCTCGGATCCATCGTCTTTGTACCGTTCTTTAAAACCATCACACACCTGCCCCCCTATGTGGGTATGATGCTTTCATTGGCGATCGTCGCAACCTTTGCGGAGATTTACAGCCAGACCAAGTTCAGCATCAGTTCGGTGGATAAATCGGAAAGCGACGAGCACGATGCACATGCATCGCACAGCCCGGTCCACTCCTCCCTGTCAAAGATCGAGTTGCCGAGTATCCTCTTCTTCCTCGGTATCCTGCTCGCCGTGGCGGCCCTGGAGTCGCTGGGGTACCTCTTTACCTACGCGGAGGCCCTGAACGAGGCCATCCCGAACACGGATATCGTGGTGATGCTGCTGGGGGTCGGATCGGCTATAATCGACAACGTACCGTTGGTCGCTGCCAGTATGGGGATGTTCTCCCCTGGCATGGACGACCCGCTCTGGCATTTTATCGCCTATTCGGCGGGTACGGGCGGCAGCATGCTGATCATCGGCTCCGCTGCCGGGGTAGTAGCTATGGGCATGGAGAAAATCGACTTCTTCTGGTACCTGCGCAAGATTGCCTGGCTGGCCCTGGTGGGCTTCCTGGCAGGGGCCGTAGCGTTTATCCTCCTGCGCGACCTGGTCCTCAACCCGATGTAGGCATCCCGGGCGCCTGCGTATTTTTTTAGCCGGAATACTTAAAACGGTAAAACTCCGTTATTAGAAGCAACCTAATAAGAGAGCTATTATGATATTGTTTCAGGACGCCGTCGATGAAACCCAGTTGGGTGAGATCGCATCCGAAGAAAAAACCCTCTCCGTTATCGACCTGATCTTTAACGGGGGCACGGGGAGCATCGTGATCATCACGGTGCTTTTCGTCATGCTGGCCGTGGCCATGTATATCTATTTTGAACGCTTGCTGGCCATCAAGGCCGCGTCCAAAATCGACAAGAATTTCATGAACCAGATCCGGGACCACGTGATGTCCGGAAAGCTGGAGGCCGCCAAGATCCTGTGTGCCCAGACCGACAGCCCCGTGGCGCGACTCACCGAAAAGGGGATATCGCGGATCGGCAAACCCCTGGACGACATCAACACGGCTATCGAGAACGCAGGTACCCTGGAGGTATACAAACTCGAAAAGAATGTGAGCGTCCTGGCAACCGTTGCCGGGGCTGCCCCGATGATTGGGTTCCTCGGGACCGTAATCGGGATGATCCTGGCCTTCCACCAGATGGCTACCAGCGGCGGACAGGCCGAAATGGGGGCCCTGGCCTCCGGCATCTACACCGCCATGACCACCACCGTAGCGGGTCTGGTAGTGGGTATTATCGCCTATGTGGGCTACAACCACCTGGTGAACCGCACCGACAAGGTGGTCCACAAGATGGAGGCGAATGCCGTGGAGTTCCTGGACCTGCTGAGCGAACCCATTTAAGCAGCGCGTATGAAACTCAAAGGAAGGAACAAAGTGAGCCCGGAGTTCAGCATGTCCTCCATGACGGACATCGTCTTTTTGCTGCTCATCTTTTTTATGCTGACGGCCAATTCCCCGAATGCCCTGGACCTGTTGCTGCCCAAGGCCCGGGGGAAGTCCACCAATACGCAGAATGTCTCGGTGACCATCAACAGGGACCTGGACTATTTTGTGAACAACCAGCAGATCAACGGAGCCTATATTGAAATTGAACTAAAAAAAGCACTGGAGGGCCAGGAAAACCCGACGATTATCCTGCGGGCCGAAGAGAGCGTTGCGATCAAGGAAGCCGTCAACGTGATGGATATCGCCAACAGGAACAACTATAAGGTCATCCTCGCCGTGCGTCCGAATTAATGTCATTACTGGATACGAGACACAAGAAAAAATCCTTCACGCTCACCACACTGCTGTTGAGCCTGCTGGTCCTTTTGCTGTTTTATATCGGCCTGACCTATATGGACCCGCCCGAGGAAAGCGGCATTACCGTTAATTTCGGGACCATGGAGTACGGGATGGGCAATGAGCAGCCCCTGGAACCCGTCCGCAGGCAGCAACCCGAACCTGAGGAAGTGGTTGAGGAGGAAGTAGTGGAGGAAACGGCCGAACCGGTCTCCGAGCCCGAAGTGCCCGAGGAATCTACCCAGACCGATGCTCCCACTGAAAAAGTCCTGACCCAGGAAAACGAGGAATCCGTCCGTATCCGCCAGCAGGAGGAAGCCCGCAAAAAAGCCGAGGAAGCCGCGCGCAGAGCGCAGGAAGAAGCCGAACGCATCGAACGGGAAAAACAGGCGGCGGCCGAGCGGCAACGACAGGAAGAAGAAGCTAAAAAACGGGAACTCGACGCGATGATGGGTGGCCTGAACAACTCCGACGGTACGGCCGAAGGAAGCGAAGGCGACGACGACCGCGCCGGCGACAAGGGCCAGCCCGGGGGCGACCCCTATGCCACTACGTATTACGGGGCACCCGGCAGCGGCACGGGTACCGGGGGCTACGGCCTCAGTGGCCGTTCCCTTGCCAGCAGGGGGCAGGTGCAGCAGGAGTGCAACCAGTCCGGACGCGTGGTGGTGAAAATCACTGTGGACCGCAGCGGAAAGGTAATCGATGCGCAGCCCGGGGTCCGGGGAACCACCAACAACGATCCCTGTTTGCTGGAACCCGCGCGGAAAACTGCGTATTTGCACCGTTGGAACCCGGATTCCAATGCACCCAGCCAACAGATTGGTTTTGTAGTGGTGAACTTCAAACTGGGCCAGTAGATGGACTACCGCCAGACGCTGGACTGGATGTTTGCGCGTCTGCCCATGTACCAGCACCAGGGCGGCGACGCCTACCAGGGCAAACTGGAGCCCATCCGCCTTTTTTCCACCCACCTGGGGGACCCCCACAAAAAATTCCGGAGCCTCCACATAGCTGGCACCAACGGCAAAGGCTCCAGCAGCCACATGCTCGCCTCCGTCCTCCAGGAAGCGGGCTACCGGGTAGGGCTTTACACTTCCCCCCATCTAAAAGACTTTCGCGAGCGGATCCGGGTAAACGGGCAGCCCGTGCCCGAGGAGTACGTGGTGCAATTTATCGCGGACCACCAGCCTTTCCTGGAAAAGGCGGGCCTCTCGTTTTTTGAACTCACCGTCGGCATGGCCTTTGATTATTTTGCCGGCCAGGAGGTGGATGTGGCCGTTATCGAAGTTGGCCTGGGCGGGCGTCTGGACGCCACCAACATCCTTGTGCCCGAGGTGAGCCTGATCACAAATATCGGGCTGGACCACACGGAATTTTTAGGCAAAGAGCCCCGGCAAATTGCCCGGGAAAAGGCCGGGATTATCAAACCCGGCATCCCCGTGGTGATCAGCGAAACCCAGGAAGAGGTAGCCCCCGTTTTCCTGGAGGTTGCAGAATCCAACAAGGCCCTGATCCGGTTTGCTGACCGGGAAACCTGGCCCGACTACCCGGTATCCCTGTTGGGCAGTTACCAGTCCCGGAATGTAAAAGGCGTGCTGGCCACCCTGGACGTGCTGAAATCTGCCAGCGACTTTCGGATAGATGAGGAAGCCGTGCGCAAGGGCCTGGCCCTGGTTGCTGAAAACACCGGGCTCATGGGGCGCTGGCAGATCCTGCGGGAACACCCCCGGGTGCTCTGCGATACGGCCCACAACCGGGAGGGCCTCGAACTCGTTCTGGAGCAACTCCAGGGGCAATCCTACCGGCAGCTCCATTTTGTGTTGGGATTCGTGAAGGAAAAGGACCTGGACGGCATCCTGCCGCTCTTCCCGGAAGAGGCGCGATACTACCTCTCCCGTCCCAATATCCCCCGGGGCATGGCCATTGATACGCTCGTGGCAGCAGCTTCCCGCCACGGCCTTCCATTCAACCGCTACGACCACATTTCAGAAGCCTACCAGGCCGCCCTGGCAGCCGCCGAACCCGAAGACCTGATCTTTATAGGCGGCAGCACGTTTACCGTGGCGGAGGTCGTCTGATTTTTTGCCTATTTTTCTTTTCGGAAAGAAAAAACGATTCTATATTTGCACACCCTTTCGGGCTCTTAGCTCAGTTGGTTCAGAGCACCTGCCTTACAAGCAGGGGGTCACTGGTTCGAATCCAGTAGGGCCCACAACAATAAAGACGTGGCCTCCGAGAAATCGGGGGCCTTTCTTTTTTGGCAGGGGTGAAACAAGGGTGAAACAAAAATTCTTTTCATATATCTTCTTATCTTCATAAACGGCTCTCATGCGGTTATGAAATCTTCTTTTAAAAATACACTAATTTTACTTTTTCAGCGAATCGACAAAGCGGTTTTCGATGCGCATCAAATGAGTACCGCATGGAAAACAAAGAAAGTCCCTCATTGGATCGTTCTGGTTTTGACACTCGGGTTGTATGTTTTTTTGATCTGGCAACTTTGGCCACTGTTATCTGCTTCTGAAACACCAGCCTTTAAATATTTTGGTCTTTTCCTGGTTGTGGCATCTACGATTCTGCTTTTGGTTTTGGCCAAAATCTACGTGTCCCAGCTCCTTAATTATAAAAGTCCCTATTCCATTCCAATAGAGAAAGCTGGTGAATGTAATCATAACAAGAGCTTTGGGACACCCTTTCGATTCTCCAGGATAGCCCATGGATTGGATTATAAAAAGGCCACTCTTTTTAAAGATTACCTAAAGACCAGCCGGGAAGACTACCAGAAACTGCTCTCGGGAAAGAAGGTATCTGAGAAGTTGACCTGGTCGCCGTTGACCGATCGAAAACTACCCAACTTCCGACTTTTTTTTGAGTTGCTCAATCATCTGTCCGAAGAGAACTTAGAAGGGTACTACGGGGAGAATCTGTTGCACCTTTGCCGGTATATTACCTTGAATTTTAAATCAAAGAATGGGGAGTGGACCATTAAACAACTTCAAAAGGCCCATTCAGGTTGGAAAAACTGCCATCCAAAACGTCGGCTGGATCTCAGAATCGATATCGACAACCACCTTCTACCAATGGGCCATCGATAAATCCAAAGGCAAACCAAAGGAAAGTGGAAGAAGGGGTTCCTTTACTTGATTTACTGCCCTGACGCCTGCAAATTGCTTTCATATAGTTCCATGGGCTAATCATGGAAACCTTATGAAAACATAATTTAATGGCGTTATGAATATGCACAATTCTTCCCTGTTACAATTACTCCTTGAGAAGATGGAGCACCTGGACGAAGCCGCCCTGGTGAACAAAAAGGTGTTTAATGTGGCCAACCTGCAGCGGTATACTGGATGGAGCCTTTCTAAGATCTATAAGCTGACCTCCGCCAGGTTAATTCCCTTTTCAAAGCCTACCAACGGATCCCTGTTCTTTGAGCGGGAAAAGATCGAAGAGTGGCTCTTGCAAAATCCCTCTTATATAGAAAAGGAACTGGAAGAAAAGGTCAATTCCCATTTAAGAAAGCATTACCGCAACAATTCCTGATTTGTGCCATGAAAGCCTCCGATAGAAATTTTCAGGGCATATGGATCCCCAAGTCGATTTACTTGAATACCGAGGTGAACTGGTATGCCAAAATTCTTTTTTTGGAGATCCACAGCTTTACCGAGCACGGGAAAGCCTGTTATATGTCCAACCAATACATTTCGTCCTTTCTACGAATCTCTGAGCGGCAGGTTTCCCGATACATCTGTGAGCTAAAGACCATAGGATGGATTGAAGAAGTATCCTTTGACGGGAGGAAAAGGTATCTGAGAAGCCTTCTCCAATTCAGTTTCCGAGAAGGCGAGGCAGACCTGACAAAAGTGTCCAGGCAGCATGGACACTTTCTTCCAACCAGACACGTCAAAAGTGTCTACCATAATAAACCAGTAACAAAACAAACTATAAAATCAATTACTTCTTTAAAAGAAAAAAGTCAAAATAGCACTCAAATTTTAGAATAAGGCTGATGAAAAATGGATGGTTACAGCAATTGAAAGAAAAAAGAAACATTGAAAAGCTCTTATGTCCTCCAGAGGTATTTAAAAGAGTGTTTTACAAGACCGCTCAAGAATTCTATGCCCATGGAGCGCAGGATTTTGAGGTGGATGCTCAGAACAAAAATTTCCTGGGACATTTCTGCCGGTATTGGAACCGGGATGCAGCTTTTGAGATATTGGAAAACATCTCCCTGCACAAAGGACTTTTGGTTTTTGGCTCTTACGGTACCGGTAAAACCTCCAGTTTTCAAATCATTCAAAACATGGCCAAACAGTATCAACTTAGGGAATTGTGGTTTCCATCCATTTCGACCCAGGAGGTAGTGGAAAAGTTCAATGTGGAAAGCAATAAAGAGCAGGTTATTCAATACTATTCCAAAGGGACCTTTTTGTTTGACGATTTAGGTGCGGAAACAGTTGGAAACAATATCTACCAGTATGGGAAGGAGGACATATTCATCCGCATCCTGCTGAACCGTTATCGGAACTTTGGAAGCCAGGGCACTAAAACGCATATCACCACCAATTTAAACCTGGACCAACTAGAACAGCGCTACGGTAGGCAACTATCCGACCGATTTATTAAAATGTTCAACCTGCTCAAATTGGATGGCCCCAGTAGAAGGAAGTGATCGGTAAAAGAAAAAATAATAGCCTGGCATCTAATTTTCTGCAAGCAACAATAAAGAAATTTACCACCCTATCGAGTGGTATTTCAGTTTTCCCGCAGGCGGGAAAAAAGGAATAGAGCAAGAGGGTGATGCGCATCCTGCGACATCACATTTGTTTGCGGATTTTCAACCAGTTGAAAATCAGTTTATTGAACAGGCAAAGCCGGGTTTTCTCTTACAGTATGAAAACCAGTTGTACAGTAAAGGGTTGAGAATTTACAGTAATGCCTGTGGGAGACCCCGTAGATACTGATAATCAATGGCGCAAAAAATCAACTATCATGACGAAAAAACACCAAAAAACAGGCATCGACAAAAGAGATCCTATCAAGAAAAAAGAGACCGGTGTGACCACCTATTCAGCCATCAGCGTCAAGTCGGAAGTGGCCGTACTTTTCAGGGACTACTCCAAACGCTTTGATCAGCCCCACAGTGAGGTACTGCTACGGATGATGGTCTTTCTGAAAAGGAACGACCTGGATCCGTTCGGGGATAGTGTGGAGAAGATCGTACGGGAAATCAAGTCTGTCAATAAAATGGTGTCAAAGAAAACAGACCAATTGATTGCCATTATCAAGAACATGGAGCGGACGAGCATCAAACCCATTTATGAAATGACCCTGGCCCTCTATATGGCCCATGTCAACGCTGAGGAGAAAAAGAAGCCACGAGGTATCTCCAGAAAACGGAATGAGGAATCATTTGCCATTCCCAAGCCTGAAACAGTGCCCAAATACGAGCACGATATGCTCAAAGGCGACTATGAAGACTATAGAAAAAGGTGTCATAAACTCTTAGAGAAGGTAGAGAAGGTGGAGCCCCTATTGGGAAAGCCCTATCTACGGGTCAACATGGATATCATGAAGTTCGACAATCTAAAGGCCTCATTACAATAGAGAAGCATGTACATCAATATATCATCACAGAAAATGGGCAGCACCTACACCAGCAGTGTCGGCAGCTATGTCAGTTATTTGGAAAAGGAAGACCAGGACAAGCACCTCGAACTTAAGGAACACTTTTTTGATCAGGAGAATGATAGGGTGAGTCCGGAAAGGGTCATAATGGAGATCGATGGAAACACGGCCAAGCTAAGGCAGCACGACCCCAAATTCTACTCCCTGGTGGTTAGCCCCAACCAACGAGAACTGAAGGCCATTGGCAACGACCCTTCCCTCTTGAGGGGTTATATCAGGGAGATGATGGACGACTATGCCCGGAGTTTTAACAGGAACCAGGAGGTGAGGGTAGAAGATCTCAAATACTTCGCGAAAATAGAGCACGAGCGCACCTACCGGGGATACGAGAAACAGGTCCAGGAGAACGCCCCCTACCGTAAGGAAATAGCTCGATTAAGAAACGAGATACGAAAAGTTGAGCGGGGCGAGGCAAAAGGGTTTATCAGCAAGCTGCAAAAGAAAATTGATAAGCAGGTGGCGATGGCTCCCCACAAACGGAATGGAAAAATGATAGCAGCCGGGATGAAGAAGGAGGGCCACCAGACCCATGTGCACATCATTGTTAGCAGGAGGGACCAAACGAACACCTATACCTTATCACCGATGGCCAAGCACAAGGCCTCTGAGGTACAGTTGAACGGAAAGTTAGTCAAACGTGGGTTCGACAGGGACAATTTCTTCGAGGCAGCGGAGAAGACGTTCGATCGCGTATCGGGCTTCCAGAGGAACTATGTGGAGTCCTATAGAGCGAGAAATACCTATCTGAAAGAGCCTCATCGGTTCATTGCCAAGGTCCTGGGGCTACAGACAAAGGAAAAGGACATAGCGCTCAAATTGTTACAGAGCACCGGCATCAAAGTGCCCACCATCCCTACAAACAAGGTACAAATGGCCATGAAAATAGTAAATGCAATAAAGAAGGGAATTGGACAGGCCAGAGACACAGGGATGGAGATCGGTTAGTAAATCTCAAAAGACAAGAAATCAGGAAAAGCAAGCAGGTTGCACCCTATCCGATTTTTACGTTACGCTTATCTTCCCGAACGCTACAAAAACCGGATAGGAACCATGTGCAAAAATTTTTGGTAAGATCTGGGGCTATTTTGGTTTTAAAAAAGTTGGTTTTAGTTTTTAGTATAGTTCCTGATTGAAACAATAAAAGCCCCAGAAAAGGGGCTTCTATATATTTATATTTACAAACTATGAGACTAGTTCCCCTCGCTTAAAGAAAAGCTACCATCACCGCTGAAAGACTCTACGGTAATCGTCACCGTCCATATCCCAGAAGTTCCTGCTTCGGTTACCCCGGAGAAAGAATCAGGCTCAACCGCTCCGTTCAAAGATCTGTTCAACACGATATTTGCATCTGCATCTGTTACAATCATATTGAAGGTACCTTCTGAGGTAGCTGTGATATCGGCATTGTAATCCGCCGTACTAAGATTGTTGTTCCAGCTGAACATACGAGTTGTGGAACCGCCGTTACCGGTAAAACTTGCATCAACATCACCATTGAAATCGGATCGGTCACCAACCGTAAAGTCCGAAGGGCTTGTTTTTAAAGTAGTTCCATTGACCATTACACTCGCGGTGGGGTCGTCGTCTTTGCTGCAGGCAATTACGGTAAGTACCATTATTCCTACAACTAGTGACTTGAATAGATTTGTGTTTTTCATAATTACCTTATTTTTAATCTTAAAAGTTATTGTTGTTTTTACTCTTTTTAAACAACTAGATTAACGAATTCCCTACCATGTTGTTGTGCTGTTTGTTCTTTTTGTTGTGAATCGCACCTTAATTGTGGTAAAGTTTAAGTTCCTGGGGGATTGGCACAATGGACCATCGCCGCTGAATTTGATTATAACAATGGTTGCCTTCCCTAGTTTCCGTTTGACCTGAAGCAAAAATTCCTTAACGGCATTCATCACGACTAGAAAAATGGCCTTTTGAAAGAAGGTAGATTAACTTTTACGTTGATTTTGTAATTTCTTATAAACAGCTCTTTAAGAAATAAAATCTAGTATGGTTTTGTATAATGGCCGTTTTATGAAATAATCGAACAACAAATGAATTTATCTATACCTTGTGTCCTAATCCAGGTCTCTTTAAGGAGTTTCGATATTTGACCTTTTATGGAACCAGGTAATGTATGCTTTTGATACTTTGAAAGGCTCTTGCCAACACCTTCAACACATATTTTTCCTTCATTCCGCTGGCTACATGAATTCAAAAATAAGAGCTTCCGGTAACGCGCATTACCGGTTGTGATTGTTGGGCCTCTAGCCTAACAATGATCGGTAGAATAAAACCACAACCCTTTGTTGTCCACGCCTAATCCTAAGATAGCTTTGTCACTTATAAAAAAATGCACAATATTTTTCCAATTCCTTTACTTAAGTAGAACGTCCACAGCCTCATCTAATACTTCTACCCCAAACTCACGTACATAGGCCTTGGTAGTTAATACGCTTTGATGACCTAGTGTTTCTCCAATTATGTCAATACTGACCCCTTTCTCCCTGAGACACATGGCAAAACTATGTCTTGCAACGTAGCTGGTTATATTTTTGGGAATTTCCGCTTTCGCCGCAAGGGTTTTTAGACTTTTATTGTATTGTCCCAATGTTTTATGTTTCCGATTCTCAATTTGGGTAGGTGTCATACAATCGTATAACAAAATCGGGAAGACATAATTGGTATCTGTCCTGTTCTTGTTGTAATAATCTAAGATTTCCTGTACCGGAGGAACTAGTTTCAAAGAAAAATTCCCTTGGGTTTTGGCCCTGGCATATATGATGCGATTTTTGGTGACATCAGACCATTTTAAACGCATCATATCGGCAAAGTTCATACCTCTTGTATAAAAGCTAAATAGAAAATAATTCTTTGCATTGATCAGTTGAATATCACCTTCACAATCTACTTTTTTAAAAGTTTCAATTTCAGCCAAAGTCAAGGCATGTTTGATACGTTTACCTCGGAGTTTCGATATTTTGTATTTATAAAATGGATAAATATTCTGCTTTATCAGGTCCCTACGGATAGCCAGGTTAAAAATAGTTCGAATACTTCGCATACGTACAGAGATACCGCCATTAGTCCCCCCACGACTTCTAAGAAATACCTCGTACTTGTCGAGAAACGTAACATTGATTTCTCGCATGTATAAGATTGGTTTCTTATGGAATTCTTTTAGTGAGTTTAGGGTGTCTTTGTTTGTACGGGCATAACCCATCCGTCCCGAGAGCTCCAGGTCCTTAACAACGGATGTCCAAAAAGTAAATAAATCAATTTTGTTTCGTTTAGAACCAAAACGGAAACGATTTTCAAATTCATTTAAAGTAAAATCAATATCGTCTATTTCAAATTCTGATATAATATTCCGAGCCTTGATTTTAATGGTATCTAACAGGCAATTGTTCTGCATCGCGTTAGGATGTCTGGTTTTAAAACAATGTTCTTTGTCATCCCACAGTTCTTTTTTGACCAAAAGACCTGTACCGATAATTTTTTTCTGTCGGTCTTTTAGCACTTGCAAAACGATAGAATGTTTGCCTTGAGAATTTGCTTTTGCTTTTAATTTTAACTTAATACTAACCATGCTTTTTTCTTAAGGGGTGAAACATAGGTGAAACAAATACCCACCTTTTTTGAAAACGCATGAAAACAAGTAAAAACAAAAACCCAATAAAATCAAGGGTTTCCAGAGATTGAAGAAAAATGAAAATGTATGAAAAGGCAAATATTCGCGCTTACAAGCAGGGGGTCACTGGTTCGAATCCAGTAGGGCCCACATCAATAAATACAAGGCCTCAGGAGATTTTCATCTTCTGAGGCTTTTTTCATTTGCAAACAATTTGCAAACAAGCCCAAAATTTAACATTTAGGACCCTGTATTGTCGGCTTTTCCGGGATTTTCACAGAATTATTCCGAAACACGGATTTCCGTAATCTGAAAGAAGTCGGCACAAATATTTTCTGTGTCAAAAGATTCATAGATATAGCCACTAAATGTCACTCTCCGATCAGCAACCTGAAATTCACTTTCCAAGTTACAAGGATAGAAAGCTCCTAAGGGTCTGCTGGCTGATTTCTCATCCGGTTCGATTGTAAATTCGGAAGGACAAAATACTCTAGGTGCCCGAATGGTTCCATCGGCTCCGTTAACAATCGCTATGACCCTTCTCCCATCCTCTTGAAAACAGCCGGGAATAATATTGTCATCCAGGTCTTTTGAACAACTCATTAATGAAGTTATAATAGAACTCAGGATGATAAACCTGAAGAGTGCGGAGATTTTCTTCATGATTCAGAAATAGGGGCTTGCTATTTTAAAGATATCCTTTTCCCAAAACTTACCTGCTTGCGAGGTGATATTTCCTTAACCTTACAAGCCATGTACTATTTCTCTCAATTACTATCTTTAGGAATATCGGTAATGCTATGAAAAGCAGAATCTTTCTATTAGGTATTTTGGTGTCTTTGCTTTCAATTGACTCGTCGATGGGTCAAGATAGTGCGGTTGATATCAGTGGTATTGTACTTTCAATGGACGGTCCTCTTGCAGGAGTCAATATTCGAGTAAAAGATTCCGATTGGGGTACCCAGACCGATGATAATGGAGAGTTTTCAATTCAGGCGAGGCCGAACGATGTTCTCATTTTTTCATTTATCGGAATGGAAACTGTCGATTTTAAAGTTCCCTTAAAGTCCGATAGGATATCGATTACGATGGTTCGCAATACCAACAAACTGGATGAGGTAACTGTACGTGGGCGAGCCAAAAAAGTGGAAATACAGGGAATGCCCAATAAACCAGAGACCATCCAAACCAATTTTGGCACGGAGGACTTGAGAAGTCGTGGTTATAGTGTTTATTACATCGACGGTAATAATTTAAACGAGGCATACGACCCAAAGGGAAAGGGTTGGCTAAAGGCAATTGCCGCCAAGCTTCCTGGAGGAATTAAAAGCGGGTTAGGTAGATCTACGAATTCGTTGAACATTAGCAGTAATGCCCTAATAGAAATCGACGGAGTTCTCTATACACAATCTCCTCCAATGATAAATATCGCTGATATCGAGGAAGTCTTTGTCTTGAGGAGTCTTGCAGCAACCGTTCGTTACGGAGAAATGGGAAAGGGAGGAGTTGTTATTATCAAGACGAATAGGGATCCGAATCGCATTTCCAAAAGCTCCGAAGGCGAATCATTATTGAATAAAGAGATTTTTCAAAAGGATGCTATTCCGTACTCTTTAAAATATATTGAATACGAAAAGGCAGCTCGGTTAAGTAAGCCAGGGTTCACAAATTTTGTCAAAAATCTAGACGACGATATTACGGAACTGAGATATCTGGCCTACGCTTGCCAAGCCGCAGAAGAACACGAACGCGCCATTCAAGTTTATCGACAGATTCTTGCTCTTCTCCCCGAGGATACCCTAGCCATCCGAGATTTAGCCCACGCGCTGGCCATTTCAGGCAGACCGGAAATGGCGTGGAGTACTTATTTGGGAAGAGCGGATAACAACCTGGGGCAGTTCAGTGAGGCCCTATCTGGAATCGAATTCCAGGAGATGATCAATTTGTACAAAACAGAGAATTTGAGAACCATTTTCCCGAATGCAATTGATGATTCAAATGCGTTTGAGGGAATGAAGGAGCCTATAACCCGAGTAGTATTGGAATGGGCCAATCCAGACCATGCATTCACGATTGAAGCAGTTAATCCCAGAGGTCAGGTGTCACGAACGGCAATTTCCTCGAGTGAATGGAAAACTTCCATTGAGGAGCTTTACCTGGATAGCACCCTGAAAGGAGAGTGGCAATTTAATCTGGACTTGGAAGAAAGCCAGAGTGAAACAATCGTACTGAAGGTATCTATTTATCGGAATTGGGGAAAAGAAAAGGTAAATCCAGAAATTAAACTCTTTAAGTTTAATGAGGAGGAAATACTGAAATACAAGCTATTTACCCTGAAGGTATAGGCTGATTCTTCAGCAGACGGGTTCTCTTCTGGTTTATCTGCCCCAAGCAGTCTAGTCATGGGGCATCGGACTATTCCCTTTGATTCATGATTATCAATTTGCCTAGAATTTGCAAATGAGGTGATTAATTGAATTTCAAGATGTGTCTTTGTTACCACAAAAACGATCTTGTTTTGCTCCCGAAGGTCGCAAAATTGAAAATGACAAGCCGAATCCGGTTCGAGTAAGAAGCGAGCGAAAGGTCTTTCGCGCTGCAAGCCCCAAAGCCTTACTAAAACTTACCTGCTTGCGAGGCAGAGAAGTTGTTTTTATGCGTTTTTGGGTAAATTCTAGGCTGATTATCAAGGCATTAGGAGCTTTTTGGATAAAATTGATATAAAAATGAAAACTACAACATCCTGTAAAGTGCTGTAAATGTAACGATTATGCGATTGTAACCTGCGGCGGCAGGTTACCCTCTTGCTTTTCAACTTTACTTTAAAATCAGAGTACTTTTTTGCCTTCGGAGTCCGACCATTTTTACCATGCTCAATAGGATTAGTTAGTGGTAAGATTTGGGTTTTGATCTAACTTCTATGGGAATCCTCAACACCTATATTGACCTCTGTCCCTTAATCAGATAAAAAGGTTTTAGAAGGAAAATTCTTTAATTCTGTTAATGGTATTTCTATATTGCTGTATATGTAAGATAAAGTGTATTGCTGCTTTACACCTACGTTAGGCAATATTAAATTAAACAAAACTCATGACACCAACTCAAGAAATGATACTTGTTCTTTTTGAAGAAGCCACAATAAAAAAGTCTAAAGCGCAATTTATATCAGGTAGGGAAATAACACCTGTTGACAGTCATGATATGAATTTTCGTCTTTTTAAAGCAAAATACGGAAACATTAACCTAGAACTTCTTTGTAGAGACGATAGTGGAACATTCTTTAAACCAATAGGCTTTTATGAATACGAGAAAGGCGGTTTTCTAAGTTCAGGCAAATTAACAATAACTGTGCTAAATGAATTTGTGAAAGACTACAAAGCAGTGAAGGGGTTAGACAGTTCCAAATTCAACGTGAAATTAATGGGCATTCGTGAAAGTGGACTAATCGCTGCTTTTTCCAGGGAAACCGTTGAATTAGTAAAAAAAATGTATCAATTAAAAGAAAAAGGACTTCCTCAAGATGTGATCGATCGTATAGGACCATATCCTCATTTACATGATATGCAATTTGACAAATCGTTAATGTCAAATGGGCTTCAGATAGATCTTCTATTCTCATTTGATGGATTTCCACAATGTTTTTTAGATGACAAATACGGTGTCCAAGGAGCTTTGGCTGTTTATTTAAAAAATCAAAATGGATATAGTTTGAACCCAACCTTAGAGCATAAAAATAACTTTGACAAGTTTCATCAAATGAGTCTTTTATCAGCATTAAAGGGGATTTAAACTACGTTATCTAACACCGTTTATGCCCCATATCCCATATTTACATGGCTCAAACCCCATCCTGTTAAAATAATTATGTTTAAAATGAAAATTCCGGCGTCTTGCCTCGCTAACCCCGTTGCTACAGACGGTGTCTGATTCACTCGTCAAGACTTGCTCTTGAAGGCAACGAAGGCATACCCCGGGCCGTTGTGCTTCATGCTAAAGAAACCGATAAATGAGCCTTGAAACCAAATCACAAGAACTTAAAGACCTTGTGTCAACATATGACACTCAGTGGTTATTAGGAGACCTTTCAGGATTAATGAAAGCTATAGCTAATGGTACTGCTCAAGACCAACTAGGTCAACTTTCTTCACCTTTAAGACAACTATATTTTTTAGGTGGTTTACTAGTTTCAACAGATAGTAACAATGGAGATGATATACAATATACACCTGAAAAATGGGGACAGATTGTTACACTCTTAAACGAAATTGAACGCGAATATTACAAACTATTCTTCCCAAAACCAGATGAAGAAATTGACGAAGAATGGAAAAATATTAGAAAAGTAGCAATGCCTTCATTCTTATCATATTTTAATCAAGGACCTCTTAACTATGAGGAACAAACGATTAGTTGGGTTAAAAATTTATATTCAGAAATTGATGAAACAATAGAACGTGAAACAGGTGTAGTTACGGTTGATTTTATAAATTTTTACAATAGTCTAGATTCTCTAGTTCAATCAAATTTTCAAGGTTTTTCTTCGCCTAATGGTGTTATTCGCCCTGATTGGGAAAACTACACGAAAATGCCAGTTGTGCCTGCAGACAATATGCCCGCAGTTATGATGGATATGTTTGAAGAAAGAAAACCACTGATGACATTTATGGCTGACCATGGAATTATTAACCGATTCAAACCAGAAGATTTAGTTTCTGTTGAACTTCCACTTGAAAAAGTAAATACCATTTTACAACTTCTTTCATGCATAAGGGAAACTAAAGATTTTCTCTATTACACTTCAACAAGACCTAGCAATCCATTATATGAATTTCCGATTATAGACATTGGAGATGGATTATATCAAGTGTTTGAAGTAAAGCAAGTTATCCATGCAATTGATGATTTACTTGAACGAGTTTGTTCTAAAGAAGCTAAAGCAAAGGACAAACTTGTTGACCGAAAAGGGAAACTACTTGAAAGGAAAATAGTAGACATATTTAAAAAATTCTTCAAAAAAGATTATCAATGCTTTGAAGGTTATTACGTTGACGGCTGTGAACAGGACATTTTATTTTTATGGAAAAATCACGCGTTCATAATAGAAGCCAAAGGTTATAATCTTCGTGAGCCAATGAGAGATCCAAACAAAGCCTTTGTTAAAATCAAAGACGATTTTAAGTCATGTATTGGCTATGGTTATACTCAAACAAAAAGGGTGGAACAAAAATTTATTGACCAAATACCACTTAGAATTGAAGACAAACATGGAAACTTAATTGAAGAAATTGACACTACTAAATATCAAAACAGTGATTTTTCAATTATTGTAAATATTAATTCATTTGGTCAAATTCAGAATGATTTATCGACTTTGCTTGAAATAGGAGAAGATGATGTTTTTCCTTGGGTCATAAAACTTGATGATTTAGAAACTTTCTTGCTTACTATGATTGCCACTAAAAAAAAACCAGAATATTTTATTGATTACCTCATTTTAAGGGAAGAGTTACATGGCAAATTAATCTGTTCAGATGAACTAGAAGTTTGCGGTGGTTATTTAAGTGGAGTAGTTACAGAAAAGAAAATAGAAAACATTGACAAACTTGTAACAACACCTGATTTACCAAGCATTTTTGACGAACAATATAATAAGGGTATGGGCTTTGAAGATGAAAAATTACTTGGGGAAAAGAAGAGTGGTAGGTATATGTTCTGGGGGTAACTATATGGAGATTTATTAAATAAAGCACGAAAGCAAAACATTGTTTATAATTAATAGCGGTTCAAGTGATAAAACGAAATTATGTAAATAAAACAAAGGTCAGTGCAAAACTGAAAGGTTTGAGAGTATAAATCCGCTACTTTTCATGTGCAAGACCGTTATTTGCAAGCTGAAAAAATGTCAGAATGGACAACCCTCCAAACAGAATTAAGATAAATGATGATTTTTGGTTTAATGTTCAACCAGATAAACTAATATTTGGGGGTGCATTTTTACCAAAGGGATATCATCTTACCTTTCCTTTTGGTGTAAAATCTGGCAAATTCGATTTGCATTTAACAAAGGGGCAAAATCAATTTCCTATTGTTATTGTTGAGCATCAGGACTTCCTAATTATTCAAAGTTATCTGATTCATAATCTCGTAGTTTCATTTCTCAATAATCTTAGACCTATCGACAAAGACTATATTATCAGTGAAGGTTTTGAGATTCATGCAATTAGCGGTTTCGATCTTGAATTAGACGAAGAATTTGAAAGGAAAATATCGGAAGGCATCGAAGCCCTTAAAAATTCTAATAGCAGCAATAGATTGCACATAGACCAGAATAGTGAAAAATTTGAGGAATTTGTTGAGGGACTAAAGTCATTTCATGAAAGTAAAAAAATGGAATTAGATAAGTTTTCTGAACTCGAAAATTCTCTTGGAATAGCTCTTGCCAAAGATCAATTTCTATTTCTAATAAAAAATGTCCTAACTCAAAACGAGTTATACATATTTGACTTTGTAAATCTGAATTCAGAACAAATCATTAGAGAAACACTTGGAGAAGATTTAGCAGCTTACATATTTAACTCAATTGAAAATGGTAAGCATGTACTAGCAATGGAAAATGCCACAGATATCATTGCTGACATGGAGCCTCCAATTATGTCTGTCGAATCCAGCAGCTAACAACGCCTATATGCCATTGTTAGCTGTGGCTTACCCATAATCCCTATCTTAGTTTCTAAATAATTTACTAGTATGTGACCTGTGCGATGAAGCACCGGTTTATTACTGCCTGCCAGCTGGTAGGGCAAGGGGCGTTACTTAGGAGCCCTAATTGCCAACATCTTGAATATTATTAATGATAAAGATTTACTTTGATTGGAATGTTTTGTCTCAGATGAAAAATGGGAATCATCCTTATATCAAAGAAATAATTCAAAACAATGATAAATATCTTATACCATTTTCCACATCTCATATAAATGACATCACCTCAAACATTGACGACTCGTCAAGGCAACAACAGTTAATTAATACTGACTTAGAATTTATCTCAAAGATCACTAAAGAGTATTGTCTGTTTAATAATGGTAAGGGTATTGTTTTAGACATTTTTCCACCCCGTGAATTGTATAATCAAAACTTGGACAGCAAAGATCAATTCAAGGATTTTAGTATTGAGGGCTTATTGAGAAATTTTGAAGAAGACGATGAAATTAAAGGATTAGTGGAGCCTTTATTTAACTCATTAATGTCAATTCCTCTAGAAGAATCATTTAAGCAAGCGTTTGATAATCCAGAGAGCGCACAAATTATGGAGCAAATGTTCCCAGGATTGAAAGAAAATCCAACTATGGAGGGCTTTTTTCAAAGTTTCAACAATATAAACCGTGAACTTAATCATGAAGAAGGTTACAAACAGTTAAGAAAAACTGTCCAGTCTGGGATGGGAATCAATAGAGATCAAATTTTCAATACTCAAAATCCATTCGAATATATCAAGACCTTTTATGATAAATTGGGCGTTACAAGCAATTTTGCAAAATTGGATTCGAGCTACGCACCTAAATGGTTCAATGATATTACTGAGCAATATCTGCAGTTAGATTTGCATGGTTACCAAGAAGACAAGGTATCTGTTAAGAGAAATAGGAAGGAAACTTTTAGAAATACAACTGATGATGCGTTTCATGCAGCTTTCGCTTCAACATGTAATATTTATGTCATAAATGATAAGCGTGCATATAAAAAAACAAAGCAAGTCTATGAAAATTTAAATATTAATACATGGGTATTTTTGCCCCAAGAATTCCTAGATTTCCATGGGAAATATCTCAAAAACGATAATCCGATTCTTGACTTAAAACTCATGCAACATATTATGGAATCTGAAAATTTTTATGACTATGAGAATGAAAATGGTGTCTACCGCACTTTCTATTTTCCATACTTTTTATTTGGCTTCTTTAATAAAATGATCTGTTACTATTCAAATGAAGACGCTAAGGAGAATTCAACTTTTTTAAGTCAGGACAAACCAACCAATTGGTTCTTACTTACAAAAGAAGTAGAACTACTTGTAAAAAGACTCTTAGGTTATTTCGGCTCAGATACCAATTTAGAGGGAGAATTAAAGCAAAACGAATTTGATTCGGAAGATTGGTCTGGACGTAGGTGGAATTTTGAAACTTTAACTCTCAGACTTATATGTAAGAATGGTTTTGTACAACTTTACTGGGACAATTAAGGATAGAAGCCAGCAGTTATCAACGCCTATAGCCCATTGCTTGCTATCGCATGGGGATATTTTCTAACTTAGAGTTATATAAATCAGCCCAGGTATTGTTCATGCTTCCGAGCACCAGACTATAGCCAGGACCGTTGCTAGATTCATATCGCCTCGATCAATCTCTCATTATATTCATCCAAAACCGAAGCCGGCAACCCCTTCAAATAAATCTGAGTCGTATTGATCCTTGAGTGGCCCATCATTGCTGATATGGCTTCTAATGGAATATTATTGAGCATCGCCTGGGTGGCAAAACTGTGGCGTGAAACATAACTGGTAAGGCGTTGTTCAATCCCGCAGAGCTCTCCAATCTCTTTGAGTCCCTTATTATACCTGCCACGCGCCCATTCTATGTCTTTGAAGATACCCTCCGGGCGCTTCCGGTTGATGATAGGTAGAATGTATTCGTCCTTATTCTTATCCTCCATATAAGGCCTTAAAAGCTCTAAGGTTGGCTCTGCCAGTTTGATGTCATAAGCACGCCCGTTCTTCTTGCGATTGTACAGCAATCGATCATCAATGATGTTCTCCATCTTCATATGAGCCATATCCGTAAAGTTCATGCCATACAGCATAAAGGACAGGAGGAAGTAGTTCCGATAATTAAAGAGGTTGGAGTCCGGCTCCAGTTCCAACTCCATGATGGATTTAATGTACCGGACTGGTAAGGCCCGTTTGGCTGTTGGCACCTGTTTGATCTGATATCTCAAAAACGGAGAGGCTTCCCTTTGGATAAGCCCCGCCCGGATGGCCTTGTTAAAAATGGCCCGTATCGTCCGCATATAGTTGGAAAGACCATTCCAGGAATAGCCCCGGCTGAGGTGTTGGTGCTCTAAGCGCTTCAGAAAGTCGTAATTCAGTTGATTGAATTTAAGATCCCGCCCCTTATTAAATTTTCGAAGACGTTTTAGTAGAAAATCATACGAGCGGGCTGTACCCAATCGATTCTGCTGTCTAAATTCCTCCACAAGCTTCTCCCCAAATGCAAAAAAGGATTCGAATTTGTTGTTCTGGACAATCCGTTCCTTGATTTCCCGGATACTCAGATAATTCAGCTCCCCGCTATCAATCAATTTGTTCAGGATGGAATTAGCCCGGGTTAGCTCCTTTAAAAGGATTGTATTCAAATGCGGAACGGAATAGGCACCCTGGTAACTGAATTTGACCTGCCCTCTCCGATCATCCCAATCAGCTTTTTGGACATAAAACCCGGTGGCAATAGAGGTAGTTTTTCGCAAGTGCGTAATCCGGATTATGATCGGAAAAGTGCCATCCGATTTTGCCCTTCGTGTGTCCAATTTTGGGGTCAAATACGTGTTCATATTCTTCAAGGTAGTAAATTCATTTGCAAACAATTTGCAAACATTTCCTTGGTTTCATATGATTCGAATTGACATCAAATAATATGTAATATACAGATAATCAATATTATAAGTTAAATTGACCGCCTCATTGAACCCCTTTAGAAATTCCTTACAAGCAGGGGGTCGCTGGTTCGAATCCAGCAGGGCCCACATCAAGCAGAAAACCCCGCAACGCAAGTTGCGGGGTATTTTTTTGAACTTTCGTCAAAAGCTTGCTTTTATAAGAAAGTGAGAAAAAATATCCCGGAATCCGCGAAAGCGGATTGGGGTTTTCTATTTGCAGGAGTGGTCTCCCGGTCTGGATCACGAGGCGTATGCCGAGTAATCCAGCAGGAGTGGTTTCCCGGTCTGGATCACGAGGCGAATGCCGAGTAATCCAGCAGGAGTGGTTTCCCGGTCTGGATCACGAGGCGAATGCCGAGTAATCCAGCCATCTAAGGCCAACGCACCGGCTGGCTCCTCACTAAAATGCATCCACCGGATGCATTTTGGCCGTTCGGCCCGGATCACGAGGCGTATGCCGAGTAATCCAGCAGGAGTGGTCTCCCGGTCTGGATCACGAGGCGTATGCCGAGTAATCCAGCAGGAGAGGGCACGGTCTGGATCACGAGCGAAGTGAGTAATCCAGCCATCTAAGGCCGCCGCACCACCTGGCTCCTCACTAAAAGCGCTCCACCGGAGCCCTTTTGGCCGTTCGGCCACAATTATCCCCTGGACCTACACGTACTCAATCCAAACGCCGCATACAGCGGACAGAAACTGTTAGCTGTAATTTTTCAAAAATGCTTTATCTTTTAAATTATGTATTCTACCTTATTTAATTATTTAAAGGAAAAAGCAGGTATTGACCAGGGAGAATTTAATCGATTCTCACATTACTTTAAAAGTAAAAGTTTAAAGAAAAATGAAACGGTATTAAGAGAAGGTGAAATATGCAAAGGGGTTTATTTCGTAAATAATGGATGTTTGAGATTTTTCCACCTTAATGAGGAAGGCAAGGAATTGACAAGATACTTTGCCTTTGAAGGCAAATTCGGAACGGACCTTACCAGTTTAATCACAAATGAACCATCCAAAGAAAATATACAATCAATCGAACAGTCTGAAATACTATATATAATTAAAACGGATTTTTATGAGTTGGTTAAAACAGAGCCTTCCATAAATTTGATTTATCGAGATATCTTAGAGATGGCTTATGTAACCTCGGTTAAGAGAATATACAATTTTCAGGGAGAGGAAACATTGGAAAGACTGAAATGGTTGATGAACTACCAACCCAGAATCTTATCCAGGTTATCCAATAAAATGATTGCTACATACCTAGGAATCACCCCTTACACATTGAGCCGCTTAAAATCAAAACTTTAATTGTTGCTCTAGAGCAATTTTTCTTCGTATGAAGGTTTTTAGTTTCGCCTCGAATTAAAAACTTTTGTTATGAATACAATTAAAATTTGCGCCACTTATTTGCTTATTTTCTCATGTAGCATATTCATTGCGTTTGCTCAAAATCCCAAGCCACCGGTTCCCGTTGAGATAATGGCAGGACATAAAGAAGTATATTCCCAATTTGTAATTAAAAAATTTTTTGGTCCGACCAGCAATTTTGATTTTTTCGGTTTAGCTACTTACACCGCAAATTATACAAATGATGTAGAAGAAAATAGGGCAATAATTATTTCTCAATTTGGATATAATTTTAAAAAGGGGTTCGGGATTATGGCTGGCCTGGACTTTAATTCATTTGCAGGTTTTTCCCCCATTGTAGGTCCTAAACATAGTTTTGCCAATAAGAATTTTCTAGCTGTAACCAATTTGTCCATTTTTCTTAATGATGGTTTGGATACCAAATTATTTGGATTATATGAATACCACCCAACAATTAACAATGATTGGAAATTTTATAGTAGGCTACAATTCATTCATAATTTTAGTATTAACTACAATGAACATAACATAAGTTATATTTATTTAAGAGCAGGAATGCAAAGAAGACAGTTTATATTCGGACTAGGTGCAAATATGGACTGGGCTGGACCGAACAAAGTCTTTAATAGCAATTTTGGTCCTTTTGTAAGATGGGAGTTTGATTAGAAAAACTGCAGCTAACAATGGTAACCGTTGCACAAGCCCTCCCCAGAACTGAAATTTCATCAAATAGGCCCCTCCCTAAAGGGCTTTTTTAGTGGACCATCCGGAACTCCACCTGCCGGGAAGCCTTCATCTCAATGCCTGCTACTCCCGGTATGGCTGCATTTTTATCAATTGTCTTTCTGGTATGCTTCCGGATTAAGAATTCTTTGAAACGCCAAAATTTTGGACGAAAGGAGATCCGACTTCATTCTGCCGATAAAATTTCCCATTTGTCCAAAGGGATTGCAAGGGGTCATGGTCAGTCCTATGTTTGCCGTCCAAAAACCCCCAATTATGAAGACAATACTACTCTTGCGTGAAATCTATTATGAAGGCTTTAAAGATTTAGGCCATTTTCTGGTCAGAAACTACTTTAAAGTTTTCGCCTGGATCAGCTTCACTTTATTTTTCATTGTTCTATACGCATTTATATATCGGATAGTCACCGGGTTTGTATTCGACTAAATTTTAAGAATGGCCCTAACTCAAGAAGGTGAGCTAACCAAAGGTTTACCTTTTCCTTTGGAATGGCTCCTGGCTGATGGCGGCAGCAATTTGGCGCTAATCGCAATTGGATTGACTATAATCGTCATGAGTTTAATAATTTGGAAAAATTCAAGAACCAAACCATAGATTTTCTGTGCCTCAAAATATATAGCCGCTCCGAAAGGGGCGGCTATTTTTTTTAACATCGATACATTCCTTGCCAAGGCCTGTGTTCTCACCGGTGCGTAGTGGCCGCATTGCCTTCGGTGGCTGCGTCCGTGCTGAGAAACCGGACCGCGTTGTTGTAGAAGATATCCCGCTTCTGTGCCTCGGTTAAAAAGGGCGCTTCCTCTATTGCTTCAATGGCTTCCCCGATCTTTTCCGGCCAGACCATCTGGTCGGAGCCAAACAGGATGCGTTTGCCGAGACCGGCGCGTACAAGGGCTTCCAGATAGTCATAAAATGCGGTTCGCGGGATAACCCAGGTAATTGTGGAGACATCCACATAAAGCTGCGGATACTGGTACATCACCGCAATCATCTCATCCCGGAAGGGATATCCTGCATTTTCGACAAACAATCGGAGTTTGGGGTGCCGGGTAAGTATTTCTTCGAGTAGCAGCGGGTTGCCCGAGGCGGAACTGAAATGCGGCAGGTACGGTCCAATGCCGAGGGTATGGATCAAAACGGGGACATTCAATTCCTCCGCGAGTTGAAACAGCGGTTCCAGCGAAGGGTCGGTAGGAGGCAGGCCCACCAGTTGGGCGCCGATTTCACCGAGCCCCTGTAATTCACCCGATTCGTATGCTTTGCGGAGTTGTTCCGGCTGAATATCCCGGGGGTCCAGAATAAACGGTGCGGCAATAAAGCGGTCTGGCATGGCTTCGGACCAGGCATGAACGTCGGAGATGTCCACACCGCTCAGAAAAGCCTTAACGACGTTGTACCGGTCCATGGCTTCCCGTGTCTTTTCCATCAGGAGCACAGGATCCGTAGTGGCGGCCAGGCTATCTGCGCAGGGCTCTGGCCGGCAGAGGGCCGGGGCCCCCGCTGGCAATTCATGGGGGAAACCTGTGTGGAGATGCATGTCGATGATGGGCAGACGCTGTCGGGAACCGCGGCTATCCTGAGAATATCCGGGAAGGACCGTCCAGATGATCGTGAGAATGATGACAAACTTTTTCATAAGTGGATTCCTTTGAAGGTGTGGAGGTAAATTTCTTCCGGATTCGGGTGGCGCGCATCGGTAGGATTACCCAAATTATCAGCAATGGCATGGGTAATTCTACCCACTCATTAAAAAGCGAAGGGCAACCCCGGAAGACTACAGGGCCCTTTGGGTTATCGCTGCTCAGACAAGCGGTGTTCAGCCTGGAGCGTCGATCAACTTGTGCTTGATGGCCACCACCGTGGCAGCAACCCGCGATGATACCCCCAATTTGTCGAAAATGTTACTCACGTGGCGGTCTACGGTACGTTCACTAATGAATAGCTCCCGGGCAGCGGATTTATTTGTCATTCCAGAGGCGATCAGGCGAAGCACCTGCAGTTCCCGGAGAGTCAGGCGCCGCGTGGGATGCTCACGAGTTTTGTGCAGCACGGGTTGTATGCGCTCCAGATCGGGTTTGGCACGGAGTTGTTCATAAACCCATCGCGCCCCGGATAATTCCAGGGTGCAATTTTCTCGATCCTCCACCTCCAGGTAGGCGCGTCCTTTTAATTCCCTTACCCGCGCATATAGATAGGGGAGGGACCCTACGTGGATGTGGTTCAAGGCTTCGTTGAGGTGCTCAAGGGCATCCTGTAGGTTGCCTTCCGCGAATCGGACAAGGCCCGAAGCATATGCGGCTTGCGCTTTAAGCAAGGGCGCATCGACCCGCCCGATCCCGTCACGCAATTCTTTTAATCCTTCGTTTGCTTCCTGCAGGGATTCTCCGGCAACCCAGATGTCGATGGCTGCCGGCAATAGTTCCATGCGCGTATACGAATCATGGGTTTCCCTCAGGGCAGTTTGAATGGACGTTGTGGCAGTTTCTGTCTTCCCCTGCGCCAAACGGAGCAATGCGAGGCCGGGTTGCGGTTTCCTGCCCCAATTGGCGGATTGGCCAAAACAGGACTCCGCCTCTTTATAAGATCCCAACAACCGGTACAATTCTCCTTTGCGATAATAGGCTTCCCCCGCTGCGCCACTCCGGTACCGCGCCAACAAATTGCAAGCGCTGTCAACTTCGCGGAGGGCCCTGTGCCAGTCGCCTTGCAATTGCAGGATCTCACCCCGGCGTGCCATGCATTGACCTTTGAAGGGAACGATGTCCGGTTGCGCCGAACACCATTTGGTCAGTGCGGCCGTCCAAACTTGAGCCCGGCGGATATCCCAAACTTTCCTGCATGTTTCAATGACTGCGCAATACACGATTCCACTGACAATCGGGTATACCTCTCCGGCATCCACAACAACCAGGAGTTCGTCAAAGAGTTTTCCTCCGCTTTTTATTGCCCCGGAGTGGATGAGCGCCTGCCCCTTTCCCAATTGGCCCAGTGCCAACAGATCGTTGTCCTTGCACTTTTCTCCTATTCCTGCGGCCTGGGAAAAGAGGTCCCTGGCCTTTTTTGGTTGACCCCGGGAAAGGGTTTCAAGGGCTTTGGGAATCAGAAACAGGCCCTTTTCCGAAGGCGCTTCTCGGGGTGCGGATTCCAGCAATTTCATCCCCCGGGAAAGCCATCCGCTGCTGCGAGCCATTTCGCCATTGTTCATCAGCATAAGACCCAGCCAAAAAATACAGCGCAGGGCCCGGCTCCGATCCTGCTTGTCGAGATACGCCCGGTGGGCCCGGTCCATCAGGTCAAAACTCTCCTCGTCCCTCCCGGTCAGGTATGCGGCTGTGGCATAGGTCGCAAGGGTATCGGCTGACATCGAATCCCGGGATGAGGATTTCAGCCGGTTGTAGGTTTCCGTCCAGGTTTCGCTATTGTCCATTCCTCTGGGTTCAGAACACGCCGGTTTTGCGTTGGTGGGTGTTTAGGCCATCGAGGATATAATTTATGAAATTTTGACAAGATCCCCTTTTGGGGTTGTTGTGACTTTTTAGTGTGGAAATCCCAGCCATTCATTCTATTCGGCCTGACCGGAATGGCTTTCATCGTGCTTGTGCATGAGCGTTTTTCCAGCCCGGATCACTCCCGCATCTTACAGGTACTCAATCCAAACGGCGCGTACAACGGGCAGAAACTGATAAAACTGGTCAGTATAAAGACGCCGGCCAGGATGAGCAAAACAATACCCAGTGTACCGCTGACGGTCCCGGTGTAATACAATACGCCGATGACTGCGGCTATCAATAGTCGGATGACACGGTCTGCAGACCCCATATTCTTTTTCATACTTAAATGGTTTTACGTTAGAGACTCCGCGAGCCGGACGACCGCCAGGATCAGCAGGATGCAAATAAGGCATACAGCCAGCAATTTGATAATCTTCTGCCTCACGGGTCTTTCGGTTAAAAATACATACCAAATACGTTCCGGCAGCTGATATTTGTCAGTTAGGGGGTAGTACCCTGTCACATAGCCTATGGAAATTTTGAATACTTTTAGAAAAATTGGAAGCGTTGCACTAACCCTGTCAGCCCAACGATGCCCTTCAAACACAAATATCTCCTGATCTGCCTGTTTATTGCGGGCTTCCTGTTGCTCACCTTCTTCTTTCATTATTTCGGCATCCGGTTTCCCGGATTGCAATTTGTACAGGAACTCCTGCTGATCCCCGTCCTGCTGGCACAGGTCATCGTCCTAATTGCCGGGATATTCCGGTATCGGAAGTTTCGTGAAAGGGAAGTGCTGGCCGGCATCCTGATGCTGGCTGTGGGTGCAGTCCTCTCCCTGGGCAGCTTTTTTCACTAGGCCGCCCATAATTCCCGGTCACAAAAAAACCCACCGTTTCCGGTGGGCTGGGATTGTGACAGCAACATTTTTGGCGAATTACTCCAGGCTGTCCTCCCCGTCGTTCGGGTTGTACAGGTAGTTGAAGGTATAATAGCGGGATTCGCTCTCCATATCCGGCTGGGACGGGTTGTCCCGGTAGTAGCTCAGGATTTCCACCTTCGCGTAGTTCCCGTTGCGGGTGCGGAAGACCAGAATCTTACCCGGTATCGGGGTGATGGTAAACTGTTGCGGGTTGTAGTTGTACCAACCGTTGTCACTGCCTGTGGGGATGGCAAAGCCGTTTGCGCCGTCCTGGGCAAACGTCAGGCCGGCAGCCGTGGTGACGCTGGCAAAGGTGCCGTCCACAATGGCTGCCGCGGCGTCCCCGTTGCGTTCCGGCTCGTCATTCGTGCCTGTCTCCGTGCCCCCATTGACCGCGATGGTGGTACCGCGGAAGGCGATGTCCCATTCGGTGTCGCTCGTAGTGGTGGCACCCGATTCAAAATCGAATTTGGTAAACGGCCCGCCAACCGGTTCACCCTGCCCGCCGGTCTGGGGGGCATGGAGGTTGGAAACCGTTTCGGACTCGGCGGGGAGGGCCCCGGGCCCGTTATCGTCGTCTTTGCTGCAGGATGCCAGGGAAACGGTCAGGATGGTTAAGTAAAGGGAAAACTTCTTCATGGATCAGGAATTAAATTTGAATAATTAGAATTGATAATTGATTTTCGTAAAGAGGACCCTTCCCGGTTGGGTGGGAATATCCGGGTCCGTATAGCCAAACAGGTTGTTGGCCCCAACCTGCAGGGTAAAGTCTTTCAGGAATGTTTTGCTCACCGCTGCGTGCGCCAGGGCATACCCGTCCACAAAACTCGTGTCGTACGAATCGATCAGCCCATTGCCGTTTGTGTCGAATTGGGCGTACCGGCTCCGGTAAAGCAGGCGGAAGTTGAAATCCAGGCCCCAATCGGGGATGTCGTAATACAGTTTCAGGTTTGCATTGTGGCGGGATCGGTTTGGCAGCCCGAAGTAATCCGACCGACTGAGTGCCACGGTCTGGTTGGTGGCATCCCGGGCAAAAACCGAGCCATCCGCCACTGCTTCGCGCTGGGTTTTGTCGTAAGCATAGAGCAACTGGTACCCGGCGTTCAGGCTGATATTTTCCGATAGATTGTAGGTGGCATTCACCTCTGCCCCCGCGGTGAATATCTCGTCAAAATTCACATAGCTGAACACGTTTTGGCCATTGGTTTTCCGAGCGATGATCCGGGTGTCGATCAGGTTGCTGAAATCGTTGCGGAACAGGTTTAGTTCGGCATTCCAGCGTTTCAGGCGAAATGCGATGCCCGCGTTGTACCCCACGGAGCTTTCGGCTTGCAGGGGCGCATCCAGGTCGGAAATCGGGACGACGATCTGGCTGATCTGGCCCTGCTCGTCGAGTTCGGTGAGTTTGCGGCCGGCCACATTGTATCCGAGCACCGTATAGCCCACCGTGGAATTCGTATAGTCAAAATAGAGCTGGCGGAAATCCGGGGCTTTGAACCCATAGCCCACGGAAGCCTTCAGGGCCGTGACGTCGGACAGCCGGTAGCGGACTGCCAGTTTGGGGCTCAGTTGGTCGTTGTACTCCGAATGGTTGTCGTACCGGGCGCCGGCAATGACATTCAGCCGATCCACCGGGTTGAAATCGTACTGGGCATAGACGTATTGGGAGCCGAAGCTGACGGCCCTGTCGAAATACGTCCGGTCCAGCTGTTCGAATTGCAGCCCGGTCCCCGCGGTGAGTTTTCCACCCCCATTGAGGGTATAGGTGCCCCGGATTTCCGGCCGCAGCAGGCGCTGGTCAAAATCGCTGTCGCTCAGGACCGTATCCGTCAGCGGGTCGGCCAGGCGCTCGTCTGCCTGAAAGTTGGTGTAATAGAATTCGTATTCCATTTCCAGGGCGTCGCTCCAGGCGTGGTCCCCCCGGGTGTGGAAGTTCCACTCCCGCTGGTGGCTGTCGCCCTCGTAGTCCGTCTCCCCAACCGACAGGCCGGCATCCTGCACCTGGTCGTAGAAACGCGAGAAGGTAAACAGGGAAAACCGATCCGAGAAGTCGTAGTAAAACCGGCCCTGGAGCGTGTAATTCTCAAACGGGTTCACCGTCTGGCCGGCGGTTTCCGGAGTCAGGTCGTATCCTTCGCTCGAGAACCGGTTGGCGAACAACCCGTAGCGGAAAGCGCCCCGCCGCTGCTTCAGGTTCAGGTTCATGTCCTGCTGGGCAAACCGTCCTATTCGGTAGTCTACCGAACCTTCCAGGGATTCAGTATTCGGTTTCTCCGTAATGATATTAATGACCCCGCCAAGCGCTTCCGAGCCGTAGAGGCTGCTGGAAGGGCCCTTCACCACCTCTACTTGTTTGATATTCCCCACTGCGAGTCGTTGGAGGTCGAAGTTCCCGGCGCTCCGTCCCACCAGCGGGACCCCGTCCATCAAAATCAGGATATAGTCCGAAGCAACGCCCTGGATCTGTACGCCTTCAAAACCGCTTTCGTCGGCGACGGTGATGATCCCGGTTTGTTCGCTGAGGATTTCCCCGAGCCGCACAGCCCCCGCCTTTTCAATCCGGTCGGCGGATACCAGGGTAACCGGCAGGGGGAGGGAGGAGACCTGCCGCTCCGTACGCGTGGCAGTCAGGACAACTTCCTGCAGGTAGGTAGGCAATATCGAATCCTCTGCAACCCGGTTTTCTCCGGGGGATTCCTGTGCCCCGGCATGCCACGAACCCAGGCTATTCAATCCGAAAAACAGGCAGGTCAGATAAAAGTAGAATGCAACCGGAGGCCGATTTTGGCTCATGATATTTATTTAGAATAATTCTTAATAGCGAGCCAAATATATTGATTAATCTTATTTAGAATAAATAAAAATAGTTATTTTCGTCCCCGAGATTTTTGTCCAACCCATAATAGAATTGAGAACATGCGATCCAACCTCCTGCTAATCACTGCCCTGGCGTTAACGGCCTTTGTCAGCGGTCAGGCCGAAAAAAAACAACAAGACCGGGAAGCCATCAAGAACATGTGCGGCTGTTTTGAAGTCACCTTCAATTTTGCCGAGACGTTTAACTACAGCAACGACTCCTTATATAAGCCCTCCAAGACCAAGGTGGACAAGGGGCTTGAATGGGCCCAGCTGGTCACCGATGCGGACGATAAAATTTCCATCCAACACCTGTTGCAGGTGGGCAACCCGTCGGATCCGCATATCGTCAAGCACTGGCGGCAGGACTGGCTTTTCGAAAACACCGATTTCTACAGCTACAACGGCGACAATGTCTGGGTGTTTGAGGAGAAACCGGCTGCAGACGTCTCCGGCCAGTGGACCCAAAAAGTCTATCAGGTGGATGATAGCCCGCGATACGAAGGCAGTGCCACCTGGGTACATGTAGACGGTAAAAGCTTCTGGGAAAACACGGCCGACGCCCCCCTGCCGCGGCGGGAGTATACCACGCGCAGCGACTACAACCTGACGGTCCGCGGCAACCGGCATGAGATCACCGATTTTGGCTGGGTCCACGACCAGGACAACGCCAAGGTGATCCGCAAGCCCGGGGAAGAAGACGTGGTACTGGCCCGGGAAAAGGGATACAATACCTATGTGCGCGTCCCGGACAGCCGCTGTGCCGCTGCGGCGGCCTGGTGGGAGGAAAACCAGGAGAAATGGGCGCTGGTGCGCGCCAAATGGGATGAGGTTTACGGGCGGAAGGCCAACCTGGTCCTGGAAGAGAAGGTAGACAACAAGGCGCTCTACAAGCATTTGTTTGCCGAAGGCTACGAAGAAGCCGCTGCCATTGACGGCGTTATTGAATCATTTGTAAAAAAGACACGATGAAGACAGTTATCGAAAAGAAGCAGGCTATCCGCAACCGCGTTTGGGCACTGCTGTTCGTGCTGGTTGCCCTGCCGGTTGCCGCCCAACAGCAGAATCCTTTCCTGAGCCGGGATTTCTGGAAAGCAGACCCAACCGTAGAGGATGTCAGGCGGGAAATCGCCAACGGCCACAACCCGGCCGAAATGACATCGAGCGCCTTTGACGGGGTAATCTACAGCATGCTTGAGAAAGCGGATCCGGAGGTAACCCGCTTCCTGCTCGCGCAGGAAGGGAACGACATTGAGAAGAAAACGCACGACAGCCGGACTTACATCCACTGGGCTGCCTACGCCGGAAATGCCGAACTGGTATCCTGGCTGCTGGATCAGGGGGCGCGGACGGACGTGCGCGACAGCCACGGCTACACCCCGGCGGCATTTGCAGCTTCCACCGGGCAACGCAACACGGAAATTTACAACCTGTTTGCTTCCCACGGGGTAAACCTGGCAAACCAGAAAAGTGAGTCCGGGGCTAATTTGTTGCTATTGAACGTCCCTTATATGGACGGCATGGAAGAGTTCGCATACTTCCGGGAAAAAGGGATTGATCTGGCTGAAACCGACGACAACGGGAACGGGGTGTTCAACTATGCCACCCGGGCGGGGAATATCGACCTGTTAAAGGAATTGGTGGCAGCCGGGGTAGACTACCAGACCCCGAATGCCGACGGGGGCAATGCTTTCTTCTTTGCCGCCCAGGGTACCCGGGGGCACCGCAACGGCCTGGAACTGTACGAATACCTGGCCGGATTGGGCCTGGACCCTGCAACCGTGTCGAAATCCGGGGAAAGCGCTTTCCACCGGGTGGCCTATTCCGACAAAGACCCGGAAATTATCCGGTTTTTTCTCGAGCACGGGGCTATAGCCAACCAGCCTGATGCCGAGGGCAATACGCCTTTCGGGAATGCGGCCGCCGGGAACACCCCGGAGGTGGTCGGAATCCTTGCCGGGGAAGTCTCCGACGTGGATGCGGCCAATGCCGCTGGGCAGACAGCCCTGATGCGGGCCGTCCACGGCAACAACCCCGCCGTGGTTTCCCTGCTGATCGAAGCGGGCGCCGACGTTGCGGCCCGGGATGAAAAAGGCAACTCGATATCCTTTTACCTGCTCGCGTCCTTTGACGCCTCCCACCCGGAGGTTTATGACCAGAAACTGGCAGCCCTGCAACAGGCCGGTTTCAACCTGTACGAAACCCAGGCGGGCGGCAATACGCTGTACCATCTGGCGGCCGACGCCAACAGCCTGCCCCTGCTTGAAAAAGTGGCCCACGAAAGCCTGGATGTGAATGCCCGGAACGAAGAGGGGATGACGGCCCTGCATATTGCGGCCATGAAAGCATCCGACGATGCGTTGCTTCGCTACCTGGTAGGCCTGGGCGCGAATACGGCTATCCAAACCGATTTTGAAGAAACCGCCCTGGACCTGGCCCGCGAGAATGAGCGCCTGGACCAGAACGGGGTGACCTTAAATTTTCTGAACTGATGATGAAATTCAGGTTATTCATCGCCGGTATGGCCGCCGCCGCTGGCCTGGCGCTGGCGGGATTTGCCCAACCGGCCAATACGGCTGTAAAGTGTCTGATCCAGATGACGAATTACACGGGGGAAGGCGCGTATATCGTGGTCTCCCTCCTCGATGAGGAAGGGGAGTACCAGCAAACCCTGCAGGTGCTGGGGACCGACAGCGAATGGTACAGTGAAATCCCGGAATGGTGGCAGTTCTATGGCAAGTACCGGCCCGACATCGACGGGATATCCGGGGCTACCCTGAGCGGGGGCGAACGCTCGGTGAGCGTCCTGCAGATTCCGTCGGATAAAATTGATGCAGGGTACCAGCTGCGGTTTGAAACCTCGGTGGAGGATCAGGAATACTATGCCGACGACCTGCAATTTGAGCTGACCAGCGAGAACCTCAAAAGCAAAAAGGAGGGAAGGGGCTTTATCCGGTATATCCGGATGCTGCCCCAATAATCCGGACGGATGACCTTGTCCCTGTGGAGATATAGCCACCTGGCCCTGGCCGTCGCCACGTCGGCCTTCCTGCTGATTGCATCGGTTACGGGCGTGATCCTGGCCCTGGAGCCGATTACCCACCAGGCCCGCGGATATGCCGTGGCCGACCTGGATGAGGTTCCGTTGTCCACCGCCCTGGAGGCGTTGACCGCCAACTACGAAGAGGTATTTACCCTGGAGGTGGAACGCTCCGGCTTTGTCCGGGCCGGCGTGCTGACGGCCGACCTGGAGAGCCTGGAGGTGTATGTGAACCCCCGAACCGGGGAAACCCTCGGACCCGTGGAGGAGCGGCCGGCTATCTACAGCTTTTCCACAAACCTGCACCGCTCCCTGTTCCTCAAGGGTGCCGGTCGCTTTTTTGTAGGCCTGGTATCCCTGCTCCTCTGTATCATCGCCGTCAGCGGTATCGTATTGCTCGCCCAGCGGCAGGGCGGCTTCCGCCGAATCCTGTCCCCGGTACGGAAAGACTACTTTGCCATGCGCTACCACGTGCTCCTGAGCCGCTGGATGCTGGTGCCCATCCTGGTGGTTGCACTCACGGGCGTCTACCTGTCGGCCGAAAAATTCCGGTTATTGCCTGAAGCGCTGCCGCAACATCGGGAAGTTGCCGCCCCGCCAACCGGGGAGGGCTCCGGCCAAGGTACGGCCACAGGCGCACCCTGGCAGGCGGGGGTATTGGGCGAATGGGCGCTGTCCGAAGTGCGCCGGGTGGAATTTCCCTTCTCGGATGAACCCGGGGAGTACTACCTCATTGAATTAAAGGATCGGGAGGTCCGCGTTTCCCCCATGACGGGCGCCATCCTCAGCGAGGCGGACTTCCCGATGGTCACCCTGCTCTCCCGCTTCAGCTTTGCGGCGCATACAGGGCAGGGAAATGTTTTCTGGTCGATTGTGCTCCTGCTGGCATCCGCCTCCATCCTGTTCTTTATGTATTCCGGTTTTGCGATGACCCTCAGGCGCCGCAAGAATACCCGGGTCCGCAAGGGCGGTTCGCATGGGGCGGCCATGTCGGATGCCGACTCCTGCGAGGTGGCGGTCCTTGTCGGGTCGGAAACCGGGACCACCTTTGGCTTTGCCCGGTCGCTCTGCGAAGGGATACGGGCCACAGGCCGCACTGTGCACCTGGCGGAGATGAATGCCTACAGGACCTATCCGAAAGCCCGGCAACTGGTGGTGCTGACCGCTACTTACGGGGATGGGGAAGCCCCGACCAATGCCCGGAAATTTCTTTCGAAGGTCGATCGGGTGGAACAGCCTGCGGCCCTGCAGTTTTCCGTGGTGGGATTCGGCTCCACCCAGTACCCCGATTTCTGTCGCTACGCAGCCGATGTTCAGGAGAAACTGGAAGCGCACCCCGGTTTCCGGGCAGGTTTACCCCTCTACCGCGTGGACGACCAGTCCGAGGCGGATTTCCGGACCTGGCTGAACGCCTGGGGCGACCGTACCGGAATACGGGTGGGGTTTGAAGCGCCTGCAGAGCCGGAGCCCCTTGACGAAATCGGGTTTACCGTAGTCAGCCGGAGCCCGGTAAACGCGGATGACACCTTTCTGCTAACCCTCCGGCCAGAAACGGACCAACCCTTTACCTCCGGCGACCTGCTGGCTGTCCGTCCCGACAAGGCCAGCGGATATCGGCAGTATTCCATCGCCTACATGGACGGGGACATCGTACTGAGTATCCGAAGGCACCCCGGGGGACGCTGCTCTTCCTACCTGTATAGCCTGCAGGCCGGGGACCGGATCGCTGCCGCCATCCAGGAGAACCCCGGGTTCCATTTCCCGGGGCATGTCCGGTCTGCCGTGATGATTGCCAACGGGACGGGGATAGCTCCCTTCCTGGGCATGATGCAACAGACAAACGGTACAGATGTACACCTGTTCTGGGGCGGGAGGACACGCGAATCCGGAAAGCTCTACAGTCCCTGGCTCAAACAGCTCCAGGACCCGGAAGGGCCCCCCGCTGCCGGCACCCCGAATTTCTCCCAGGGCGGCCCCAATATCCGGACCTGCTATTCCCGTGAGGGCGCTAAACGCTACGTCCAGGACCTGGTCCTGGAAGACCGGGAAACCGTCCTGCATACCCTCCGGGAAGGCGGGGTTCTGATGCTTTGCGGCTCCCTCAATATGCAGCGCGGCGTTTTGGACAACCTCGAGTCGTTGTTGGAAGCCGAAGAGGGCATGACCCTGGATGGCTATATCGAAAGCGGCCAGCTGCTCATGGATTGTTATTGATGCCGCTTCGGGATTGTCGTCAGGCAATAGGAACCGGCGGGGCATACTGTTAAAAAAACGCGGGTTTTTAACATATTAAGTTAAGATTAACATAATTCTTCTACCGGGCTTTTTATTTTTAAGCACTGCCGGATATGGCAGCTTACATCCTGCGCGTTCCGAGTGGCCCCCCTGGCTGCCTGAGTTTCTCCGCAGGCCACAAACTCATTAAACCACATTTTATGAAAAGAAGAAATTTTGTCCAGTACGCGGGATTGGGCACCGGTGCGCTTATGATGCCGTCCCTGCTGATCGGCCGGGAGATTCCGCAGGAAGCCCTGCTGGCGCCCGGCATGGACAACGCAGTTAAAAAGAGAATGGCCGACGTTGCCCTGAATACGGCAAAATCGCTCGGGGCCACCTATGCGGATGCGCGGATTGGCCGGTACCTGAATCAATATGTATTTACCCGGGAGGACAAGGTGCAGAATGTGGTGAATACCGAATCCTTTGGAATCGGTATCCGGGTAATTGCCAACGGCACCTGGGGCTTCTCTTCCACAAACGACGTCTCGGAGGACGGCATTAAGAAGGCCACCGAGCAGGCTGTGGCCATTGCCAAGGCGAATTCCACAATCCAGAAGGAGCCGGTGGTCCTGGCGCCGGTACAGTCCCATGGGGAAGTATCCTGGAAAACGCCCATCAAAAAGGACTTTAAGGAAGTGCCGGTCTCCGATAAAGTAGACCTCTTGCTGTCCGCCAATGCGGCTGCCATCGAAAACGGCGCCAGCTTTGTGAATTCCGCTCTTTTCATGGTCAATGAACAGAAATACTTCGCCTCCACGGACGGTTCCTACATCGACCAGGATGTCCACCGGATCTGGCCAACCTTCGGGGTCACGGCCATTGACCGCCAGGCGGGAAAATTCAAAACACGCCAGGCTATGAGCGCCCCGATGGGAATGGGCTTTGAGTATATGGACGGCCTGGAATCGGAAAAACTGCAAGGCCCCTCGGGGATTAAACTCTACAGGAACAGCTACGATATGGTGGAGGACGCTGCCCTGGCCGCGAAGCAGGCACTGGAAAAACTCAACGCCAAATCTGTTGAGGCCGGCAAGTACGACCTGGTCCTGGAACCGAACCACCTGGGGCTCACCATCCACGAATCCGTGGGGCACCCGCTGGAACTCGACCGCGTCCTCGGGTACGAGGCAAATTACGCCGGGACCAGTTTTGCAACCCTGGACAAATGGAAATCCGGAGATTTCCAGTACGGCAGCAATATCGTAAACCTCGTTGCCGACAAAACGCAACCGGGCTCCCTGGGCGCTGTGGGGTACGACGACGAAGGCGTAAAGACCAAGAAATGGGATCTGGTCCGCAACGGGATCCTGACCAACTACCAGGCGATCCGCGACCAGGTGCATATGATCGACCAGAACGAATCCCACGGCTGTTGCTACGCGCAAAGCTGGGACGACGTGCAATTCCAGCGGATGCCGAATGTCTCCCTGGAACCGGGCAGCGAGCCCTATTCCATCGACCAGATGATTGCAGATGTGGAGAAGGGGATCTATATCGCAGGGCGCGGGTCGTATTCCATCGACCAGCAGCGGTATAACTTCCAGTTCGGGGGCACCGTGTTTTACGAGATCAGGGATGGGAAAATCGTCGGCATGCTGGACGATGTGGCCTATCAGTCCAATACCCAGGAGTTCTGGAATTCCTGCGTGAAGATTTGCGACGAGAACGACTACCGCCTCTTCGGCTCCTTCTTTGACGGAAAAGGGCAGCCCTCCCAGATCAGCGCCGTCTCTCACGGCAGCTCCACCGCCCGGTTCAACGATGTAAATGTGATCAACACAGGCAGGACCATTTAATCCTGGTTTTCCCTTAAAAATTATACAATGGCTATATACACAAAAGACGAAGCGAGAACCATTCTCGAAAAGGCATTGAGTTATTCCAAGGCCGATGCCTGTGAAATCAACCTGAGCGGGAGCAACAGCGGCAATATCCGCTACGCCCGGAATACGGTGTCCACCTCGGGGCACAGTTCCAACCAGACCCTGGTGGTCCAATCCAGTTTCGGCAAGAAATCCGGGACGGCCACCATCGACGAATTCGACGACGCCTCCCTGGAAAAAGTGGTCCGACGGGCCGAGGAACTCGCCAGGCTGTCCCCGGAAAACCCGGAATTCATGGAGCCCTTGGGCCCCCAGGAGTACGATGATTCGCTTACCTACAAAGAATCCACGGCCAATATCAGCCCGGAATACCGGGCCAAAGTGGCCAGCAGCAGCATCGATCCGGCTGCGGCCCAGGACGTAACAGCTGCCGGCTTTTTCAATGATTCGGAAGGCTTTAGTGCGATGATCAATTCCAACGGGCTGTTCGCCTACAACCGGGCAACGGATATGGAGTTCACCGTGACGATGCGTACCAATGACGGTACGGGTTCCGGATGGGTGAGCCGGGACTACAACGACGTCGACAAGTTCGATGCCGCCGAGGCATCCAAAATCGCCATCGACAAGGCGGTGATGTCCCGGGAAGCCAGGGCAATTGAGCCCGGGAAGTATACGGTGATCCTGGAGCCCGCCGCTTCCAACGATTTGCTGGGAAATATGTTCTCCTCCTTCAGCGCCCGCTCCGCGGACGAAGGCCGGAACTTTATGTCCGCCCCGGACGGGGGCAACAAGCTGGGGCAGAAGATTGTGGACGAACGGGTGACCATCTGGTCGGACCCGCTCCACCCGGACGTGCCCTCGGCTACCTGGAACGGGTCGGGGCAGCCCCTGAAAAAGACGATGTGGATCGAGAACGGGGTGGTCAAAAACCTCGCCTACGACAGGTACTGGGCCGAGCAGAAAGGCGTAGAGCCCGTGCCTTTCCCCTCCAACGGGATAATGGCCGGGGGGGATGCCAGCCTGGAAGACCTGATCCGCAGCACGAACCGGGGAATCCTGGTAACCCGCCTGTGGTATATCCGCAGTGTAGACCCGCAGACCTTGCTCTACACGGGCCTCACGCGTGACGGTACTTTCTATATCGAGAACGGGCAGATCAAGCATCCGGTAAAGAATTTCCGCTTTAACGAGAGCCCGATCATCATGCTGAACAACCTGGAGACCATCGGGCAACAGGTGCGTATTGACGGAAACCTGATCCCGTATATGAAGATCCGGGACTTTACCTTTACGAGCCTGTCGGACGCGGTTTAAACGAAAACGACCTGAAAACTGGTTGCCCGGCATACTCGGGCAGCCCGTTTTTTTTATCGCTTCAGAGGCAATGATTTAATGAAGTCTGCAGCGCATTGAGTAACGAGTTTTTCTTTACGAGATTACAATACGAATCCGGCGATTGGGATGTGGACCAGCGCATGCCGTCCAACCTGCTGAATTCCCTGGTTGAATACACGACGCTACGGGTCGATACCCGCGAGCGGATCATCTCCCTGGAAAGCGATGAGCTCTTCCGGAGCCCTTTCTGTTACCTGTCGGGGCACAAGCTCGTGGAGTTTACCCGTAAGGAAAGGGAGAATTTTGAGAAATACGTCCGCAACGGCGGATTTGTATTTGCCGACGATTGCAACCACGATATCGACGGACTTTTTGCCAAATCCTTTGAGCGGCAGATGGAGGAGATCTTCGGTCCCGGAGAACTCGCTAAGATCCCGAACGACCACGAACTCTACTCCATTTTTTTCGAGTTTGAGGACGGGCCGCCCACTACGTCCCAGGAGCTGAATGGGTGGGGGGACGACCTGGTCCACGACTACCTGAAGGCCATCCGCATCGACGGCCGGATCGGGGTGCTGTATAGCAACAAGGACTACGGCTGCGAATGGGATTACGATTTCCGGAACAAACGCTGGTATAAAATCGACAACACCCGGTTTGGGGTGAACATCGTCATGTATGCCTTAACATCATAATATAAAGCCTATGGATACAGAATTGCAACGGGTTGCCGATGAGGTGGAAGGACTGACCGGCAAGCTCGGGGAGCTGAAGGCGGAGATCGGCAAGGTGATTATCGGCCAGGAGGAGATTGTCTCCCAGCTGCTCATCACTTTCCTCTCGGGGGGACACGCGCTGCTCGAGGGGGTACCCGGACTGGCCAAGACCCTGATGATCCGCACCCTGGCGGATGCGATCGACCTGTCTTTTAAACGGATCCAGTTTACCCCGGACCTGATGCCCTCGGATATCCTGGGTACGGAAATCCTGGAAGAGGATCACAGTACGGGGCGGAAGTTCTTTAAGTTCAACAAGGGGCCGATTTTTTCCAATATCATCCTGGCCGATGAGATCAACCGGACCCCGCCCAAAACCCAGGCAGCCCTGTTGGAGGCCATGCAGGAATTCGAGGTGACTTACGGCGACAAGACCTACCAACTGGACCGCCCCTTCTTTATCCTGGCCACGCAGAACCCGATTGAGCAATCCGGGACCTTTGAATTGCCCGAGGCACAGCAGGACCGGTTCCTGCTCTATATTAAGATCGGGTATCCCACGGATGCCGAGGAAACCCATATTTTAAAGGCCACCACCGGAAACCGGAAGCCCCGGGTGGACAAGGTGCTCACCGGTGCCGAAATCCTGCGGCTGCAGGAGTTGGTCCGGGAAGTGTCCATCAGCGATGCCCTGATAGCCTATGTCAGCGAAATGGTCCGGGCCACCCGGCCGGCCACCAGCCCGCTGGAGTACGTCCGGGAATGGGTGGATTGGGGTGCCGGCCCGCGGGCGGGCCAGGCCATGATCCTTACGGCAAAGGCCCATGCCCTGCTGGCCGGAAGGCTCGCAGTGACCCCGGAAGATATCCGTTCGGTGATATTCCCGGTCCTCCGGCACCGGGTACTTGTCAATTTCCGTGCAGAGGCCGAGGGCATCACTTCGGACAGGGTCACGCAACAAATTCTGGATTCAGTGAGCGTTAAGGATTCGTAGATGAGCAGGTTTGGCAAACGCGGCAAGACGGAAAAACAGGGCGGGCCGGACAGGCTTCGCCCCCGGGGACGGCAAAAATACAACGACCTGTTGCGCCCGGAAGTGGTCAACACCGTCGCGGGCCTTTCCCTCATTGCCCGGATTGCCGTAGAGGGCTATACCTCCGGGCTGAACAGGAGCCTGAGCATTGGTCACGGGCTGGAATTCAGCCAGTACCGGGGCTACGAACCCGGAGACGACCTCCGCCTGCTCGATTGGAAAATGCTGGCCCGGTCCGGCCGGTATTATATCAAGCAATCCGAGATTGAAAGCCTGGTCGGCGTCAAATTTATTGTAGACGCGAGCGCTTCCATGTTGCACCGGGAAGATGGGTTGTCCAAACTGGAGTACGCCCGCCTGCTGGTGGCTGCCCTGGCGTACCTGGCCTGGAAGCAAGGGGATGCCGTGGGGCTTTTCGCCCTGAACGAATCGGATGTTGTGAGCCTGTTTTCAGGGACCGACAAAAAACACTATAATCGATTGCTTCTGGAATTGCTGAAAGTGGACGGGTCAGGGAAATGGCCCGACCCTTCCCGGGCTTCGCGGATGATCCCGGACAGGGGGTCCCGGGAGCTCGTGTTTTTCCTGACGGATATGTATGAACGGGAAGCGGAACTGTCCGGGTTCCTCCGGGAAATCAAATCGCCCAGGAACGAGGTGGTGGTTTTGCACATCGCCGGCCGTTCGGAGCTCGAATTCGACTATGGGAAGCAGGTGACCTTTGAGGATCTCGAAACGGGTGCCAAGGTAAAAGTGGATGCCCGGAAGGCCCGCAGTGCCTACCTTGAACAGATGGAGGAACGTTTGGATGCCATCCGCCAGCAACTCTTGTCCCAGGGGATCTTTTACCACTTGTTCCGTATGGACGAACCGTTGGGCGAAGCCCTGCAGTACTACCTGAAGCAACGCAACCGGATGAATTAACCCGGCCTCAAATAAAGGCCGGGAACAAAGAAAATATGAGTTTTACCGCCCCCATCTTCCTGTGGACCCTGCTCGGCGCGTTAATCCCGCTGGGCATCCACCTGTGGAGTAAACGGGAGGCGAAAACCATCAAAATCGGAAGCGTGGAATTATTGCGCGAGAGCGATTCCCGTCAATCCCAGAGCCTGCGACTGAGCGAAAAAAGGCTCCTCGCCCTGCGCATGCTGCTTATAGCGACCCTGGCACTCCTGCTTGCAGGCCCCCAATGGGAATCCCGCGCCCGGAACCAGCCGCTGGCCTACGTGGTGGAGCCTTCCCTGCTGAACCGCGCCTCCCTGAACGCGTTTCTGGACAGCGCGGCCTCCGATCACCCGGTGTACCTGCTTCGCAAAGGCCTCCCCGAATGGGGGGAGCCGCATACGGTTCCTTCCGGAAACCCTCCCCCAAACTACTGGCAGTTGGTCCCGGAGCTGGATTCCCTGGGGGCAGACAGCATCGTGGTATTTACAGCTGCTTATGTTCAGGGCCTCCGATCCAGGCGTCCGGAATCGTCCGGGCCGATCCACTGGGTGGTCCTGGATGGCGAGCCGGCCAGGGATACACCGGTATTGGCGCGTAAAATCCATGAAGGCTACAGCATACTCACCGCGCAGGGGGACCCGTCGTATACTGCCTTCCGTTGGCGGGAGGCCGACCCGGAAGCTGTACGGCGGATTGCGTATCCGGGCAGGGACAGCCTGCAGCTGGGTTCGGGTCCTTCTAAGGGGAAGTTGCCGCTCTTTGACGCCGACACGCTGGAGGTGGCTATGTACCACACGGACAGCCTGGAATCGGAGCAGCTTTACCTGCGGGCCTCCCTGGCAGCCCTTTCGGGATACATTGGGCAACCCATCCGGGTGCAGGGCGGGGTCGGGGAGCCGGATTCCATTCCCTCCGGTACCGACCTGCTGGTATGGCTTCTACCGGACCCTGCACCGGAAGGCGCCTGGAAGACACTCGCCTACCGGGACAGCCCGATGGCCGGCCAATTGATTGAACAGGGAGACTGCCCGTCGTGTTTTACCCTCACCTCCCGGCTGACCGCCGGGAATATGGTTTCCGGTTATTTCGGGGAACAACTCCTCAGCCTCCTGGATCCCGGCAAGGCCTGGGGCGATTTACCGGACCGATACGATTACCGTCAACTCGAAGCGGGTGAACTGGCGCCCCGCCGGCTCCCCATGGACCAGGACCGGGAGCGGGTGCACCGGGCCGGTGCGGAACCCTGGCTTTGGGCCCTGTTGCTCCTTTTGCTCGTAACCGAACGCCTGTTCGCCAAATACCGGAGTCAATGAGCGAAGCCGGGAAAACTTATTTGCTCAATTTCGCAACCCGCTGGCAGCGTATGCTTTACGCCAGGAGCCTGCTTTACGGACTGGGTGCCGGACTTTGTGCGGGCCTGCTGGCCCGTTCACTCTGGGCAGGGGCGTTTGCCTTTCTGGCCATCGCACTGGTTTCCCTCCTCGCCAGCCGGCCCTGGACTCGCAACATGGACCGTGTTTGCGCCTATGTCGACTCCCATGTGGCGGATGCCGGTTTCAGCAGTGGCCTGTTGCTGCAACCCGATGCGGAACTCCCCGGGTTGTCCCGGTTGCAAAAACACCGGGTTGCCGCCCGCCTCCAGGCCTCCCGGGAGCGTCCGTCCCCGCCGGTGGGCTTCCGAGGGGCGATCCTCTGGGGGGTATTCGCACTGGGTATCGGGCTGCTGGGGCACCAGATGGGTTTACTCCGCGGGTGGACGGGTTTTCCGGAGCCCGGGGATTCCGCCACACAGGGCATCCGGTTTGCCCCTGCCGATTCCGTGGCTGCGGAGACGTCGGCGCCCGTCCTGACCCGGCAGCGTATCACAGTAAATTTCCCGGCCTATACCGGCCAGGCCCCCCGGGTTTCGGAAGATCCGAATATCCGGGCAGTAGCGGGGTCCCGCATCCGATGGGAGCTATATTTTGAAGGGCCCATCCACCGGGTCCGGCTCGAGCGGATGGGGGAGGAATACCCGTTGCGCCAACAAGGCGGGTTGTTCCGGCTGGAACTCCCCCTGGAAGAATCCGGTTTCTACAGTTTCCGGTTTACCGACTCCCTGGGCCGCGGGTACGTGACGGACCTGTATTCCCTGGAGGCCGTCCCGGACCGGGCGCCCGAGGTGGAGATCGCCGGGGTGCCCCAGTATGCGTATTTCGATGCCCCCGATGAAAAATCCCTCCGTTTTACAGGGAACCTGACCGACGATTTCGGGTTGCAGCAGGCCCGTATTGTGGCCACTGTGAGCAAGGGTTCCGGCGAATCCGTAAAGTTCCGGGAGGAGCGGCTGGATTTTGACCAACCGGTCCAGCCGGGGGCCCGGCGGCTCGTGTTGACAAAAACCATCGACCTGGACCAACTCGGCATGGACCCCGGGGATGAACTTTACTTTTATGTGGAGGCATCCGACAACAAGGAGCCCCAGCCCAATGTAGCCCGAAGCGAGACCTTCTTTGCCGTTATCCGGGATACGACAACCGACCGATTTGCGGTAGAAGGCAGCCTGGGGGTGGACCAGATGCCGGATTACTTCCGGTCCCAGCGGCAGTTGATTATCGACACGGAGAAGCTGATAGCCGAGAAACCGGATATCCCGGAGCGGGAATTTAAATTCCGGAGCAACGAACTGGGTTTTGACCAGAAAGCCCTTCGCCTGAAATACGGCCAGTTTATGGGGGATGAAGCCGAGATGGCTATGGCGCCGGCCCCCGGGGGCCAGGCTGCCGGGAGCGGGGAGGTCGGTGACGGGGAAGCTATGGAAGAGACGGAATCGGAAGGGGATGACCCCCTGGAGGCCTATACCCATGACCACGACGGGGACAACGAACACCACCTGGTAGACGGGGACTCGCATGGGGATTCCCATGGAGAAGCACCCGGGGGGGACGGGGAGGAGGCCGAAGATCCCCTCCACGATTACCTGCATAATCACGCGGATCCGGAAGCCTCCACCTTGTTTGAGGAATCCCTGAAGGTCAAACTCCGGAAGGCCCTGAACATTATGTGGGACGCGGAGCTGCAGCTGCGGCTCTACAAACCCGAAGCATCCCTGCCCTACCAGTACGAAGCCCTGAAACTCATCCAGGAGATCAAAAACAGCGCCCGCGTCTACGTACACCGCATCGGTTTTGACCCGCCCCCGATTAAGGAAGACAAACGATTGTCAGGGGATGTGTCGGAGATATCCGACTATCGCAAACAGGAATCGACGACATATGAACTCCCCCTGGGCGATGTGCGCCGGGCGGTAGGGAGGCTCGAGGAAATGATCGGCGGCAGTCCGTTCGGGGAAGGGGACGGCCTCCTTTTCCAAAGCGCGGGCAACCAACTGGCTTCCAGGGCGCTGGAGGAACCCGGCAGGTACCTGGATTTGCTGCGCGGGTTGCAATCCCTGGAAAAAGCCTCGGGCAGATCCATGGCAAATTACCGCTCGCTGCACAAGGGTTTGTACGCTTTGCTGCCGGACCCCGAAAAGGTCCCTTCCGGCTCCACCCGGTTCGCGGACCCGGTAAATGAACAATTTCTAAAAGAACTCCGGGCCTATGACGATTAACCTGGTCATTGGAAATCCGGAATGGTTATGGCCGGCATTGGGGGTGGGCGTGGCGCTGCTCGTCTTGCTGTTGTACCGGGAGTGGGGCAACCGGGAAATCGGGGCGCTGCCGAGCCGGATAGCAGCCGCCCTGCTCGCTGTGGCCTCTCTGGTGATGCTGGCCCTGGAACCGGCTGTTGAAAGGGAGCGGGAAGGGGGGAGTGGGATCCTGCTCACCGATGGCTTCCAGGAATGGCAGGTCGACAGCCTTAAGGAAGCCTATCCGGGAATCCGAACATATCGGTACATAAAAGGGAAATCCCTGCCGGTCCCGGGGAGCCTGAGAAAGCTTTTTGTTCTCGGGTACGGGCCCGAACCCTACGACCGATGGCAATTTGACAGCCTGGGCATTGTATTCCCCGGTGTGGAGCCTCCCGTTGGTTTCACGGAACTGGCATACCCCGGGCAGGTGCAGTTGGATCAAGAGTTGCATGTACGGGTGCATTACCGGAATTCGGGTGGCGGCCACCACCTGCTGCTGCGCGACCCGGGCGGCAATTCGGCAGATTCGATCCGCCTGGGCGGGGCCTCGGAGGGCACCTATGAGCTCCGGACGGTACCGAAGGCGGTCGGCGACTTCCGGTACAGCCTGGCAGCCAGGGACAGTGCCGGCCAGGTACTCCAGGAGGGCCCGTTGCCGGTCCGGGTGCGGCCCCGTAACACCATGCGGGTTCTCGTGCTGAACGATTTCCCGACATTTGAAACCCGCTACCTGAAGAATTTCCTGGCAGACAGCGGCCATGAGCTGCTGGTCAGGAGCCAGATTACCCGCAACCGGTATAAGTTCGAATTCATCAACCGGGATCCCGATCCGATTTACGCCCTTACAGACGATATTTTGTCGGGGTTTGACCTGGTGATCGCCGACAGGGCCGCTTATACCGGCTTGAGTGCCGCCTCCCGGGGTGCGCTGGAAACCCGCATTTCCGAAGGCGGGCTTGGGTTGTTTATCCAACCGGATGATGCGTACTTCCGGTTGCCCCGGCGCCTCGCACTTTTTGATTTTGATCGCAACCCGGACCCCGGTTCGCTTCCGGGTTCCGCCTCGGGGCCGGAGATTAAAAAATACCCTTATACGCTTACCGGGCCTTTCACCGCCCGGGGGATTGAGTGGTCCCCGGGCGTCTCCGTGGGGGTGGTCCGGCCTTATGGGCTGGGCCGGGTTGCCACCACCTGGCTGCGGGAGACCTACCCCCTGGTCCTGAGCGGGCAGGAAGACCGGTACAGGCTCCTATGGGCCTCGCTTCTCAATGAAGTGGTGCAGGGCAGGCAGCAAACCGCTGCCTGGGATGCCCAGACAACGATTCCACGGGTGGATGAACCCTTTCGGTTTCGCTTGCGCACCGCAGGGGAGGTGCCGCAGGTGGTTAATTCCGGGGGAGCCCGCGTACCGTTGCGTCAGAACGTCCTGATCCCGACGAAATGGGAGGGGACGGACTACCCGGTGAAAACCGGATGGAATCCCCTCCGCCTGCCTGCCGACAGCCTCCCGGGTTTTCGGTATTATGTGTTCGAAGAGGGCGATTGGCATACCGTGGCGGCCAGCCGGAGACTGGTCGCCAACCGAATCGCATTTCAGGGGGAGGAGCAGGTATCCACCACCGTAACGGAGTACGTCCCGGTATCCCCACTGTGGTTCTATGCCGTTTTCCTGCTGGGCATGGGCTGGCTCTGGCTCGCTCCGAGGGTCCTCTGAATTTCTTATCTTGGATAACTAAACACAAACAAACCCATGCTCAAACAATTTTCCTATGCGGTTTTGGCAGCAACGCTGCTCCTAACCGGTTGCGCATCTCCTGAAGAATCGCCCCAGACCCCCCCGAATATTATTTTTATCATGTCGGATGACCATGCCTACCAGGCGATATCGGCCTATGACAACCGGTTGATCGAAACGCCGAATATCGACCGGATTGCCCGCATGGGGATGTTGTTCACCAATGCAAGTGTTACCAATTCCATCTGTGCACCATCCCGTGCAACCATCCTTACAGGGAAGCACTCCCACATCAATGGGAAGGTAGACAACCACTTTCCGTTTGATACCACCAACGTCACATTTCCCCAGCTGCTGCAAAAATCGGGCTACCAGACGGCCATGTTCGGAAAATTACATTTCGGCAACAACCCCAAGGGATTTGACCAGTTTGCGATCCTTCCCGGCCAGGGCGCCTATTACAACCCGGAGTTTATTACCAAGGATTCCGGCCGGATTACCGTGCCGGGTTATACCACGGATATCATCACGGATATGACCCTCGACTGGCTCGATAAGGAGCGGGATCCCGATGCGCCCTACCTGCTGATGTACCTGCACAAGGCGCCCCACCGCTCCTGGTTGATGGCCGGGCGCCATATGGAAGAGTTTACCGCCCGGACCTTCCCGGAACCGGAAACCCTCTTTGACGATTATGCCACGCGGCCGGCTGCTGCGGAAGCCGAAATGAGCGTCCGCGACCATATGGGCTGGTCGGGCGACAACAAAATATTCCCGCAGACCATGCGGGAGATGGGACTGGATGAAATCGGGATCGACACCCTGCGGTTCAACTACAGTGTGGGTCGGATGGATTCCGTCCAGCGCGCCACTTTTGAGAAGTACTACGGACCCGTGAACGAGGCATTTAAAGAGGCGTACCCCGACATGACCGAAGAGGAGGTGATGAAGTGGAAGTACCAGCGCTATATGCAGGATTACCTGGGTACCATCCGGGCCGTTGACGAAAACGTCGGCCGGCTCCTGGACTACCTGGAGGCGAACGACATGATGGAGAATACGATCATCGTCTATACTTCCGACCAAGGCTTCTACCTGGGGGAGCACGGGTGGTTCGACAAGCGGTTTGTATATGACGAATCCTTCAGGACGCCGCTCCTGGTGGCCTGGCCCGGGAAGGTGGAGCCCGGGAGCGTCTCGGACGAAATGGTGCAGAACCTGGATTTTGCACAGACCTTCCTGGACGTAGCCGGGGTGGAGCAGCCCTCCGACATGCAAGGCGAAAGCCTCGTCCCGGTATTGACCGGGAACATGGAGGACTGGGACCGGGAGGCCGTCTATTACCATTATTACGAATACCCTGCCGAGCACATGGTGAACCGGCATTACGCCATCGTTACCAAGGACTATAAATTGATCCACTATTATTTCTACCAGGATTACTGGGAACTCATCGACCGGAAAAAGGACCCCAAAGAGCTGCACAATTACTATGACGACCCGGAATATGCCGAAGTGCAGGCCCGGTTGCACAGTGAGTTGGAAGCCATCCGGGAAAAGTACGGGGACAGCGATACCCTGAGCCGGCAGTATATCGACACCTTTATGGAATCGGCAGAAGAAGACGGCATCTGGGGGGTCAATAAGGAGCGCCTGGAAGAGATCCTGGAAGCGCGGAGAGAAGATTAGGACAACAGATAGGGTAAGATCCTGAATTAATCTGATGGACAGGCAAAAAAAGAAAAGGTGGCCCGCGGGGGCCACCTTTTTTTATGCAAAACGGCGCTAAATTGGTTTAGCCGTACGTTCGCTTTCAGGCCAGTTCAAACCGGTCCAGGTTCATCACCTTGTCCCAGGCCTTCACGAAATCCCTGACAAATTTCTCGCCGGAATCGCTGCAGGCGTACACCTCGGCAATCGCCCGCAATTCCGTGTTGGAACCAAAGATGAGGTCGGCACGGGTTGCAGTCCATTTGACATTGCCGGATTTCCGGTCCCTGCCTTCAAAAAACTCCTCGTCTTCTGAAACCGCTTTCCAGGTGGTGCGCATATCCAGGAGGTTGACAAAGAAATCATTGGTCAGCACCTCAGGACGTTCGGTAAATACGCCGTGCTTGGAGCCGTTGTAGTTGGCATTCAGGGCCCGCATACCACCAACCAGCACGGTCATTTCCGGCGCGGTGAGCGTCAGGAGCTGGGCCTTGTCCACGAGCAGCTCTTCGGTGCGTGCCGAGAATTTCTGCTGCTGGTAGTTCCGGAACCCGTCTGCTACGGGCCGCAGGTGGTCAAATGCCTCCACATCGGTCATTTCCTGGGTGGCATCTGTCCGTCCCGGGGTAAAGGGTACGCGGATATCGTGTCCGGCATCTTTGGCCGCTTTCTCCACCGCAGCACACCCACCCAGAACAATCAGGTCCGCCATGGAAACTTGTTTATTACCGCTCTGGGAGTCGTTGAATGCTTTCTGGATCTTTGTCAGGCCGTCCAGCACTTTGCCCAATTGTACCGGGTTGTTTACTTCCCATTGTACCTGAGGCTCCAGACGCACCCGGCCGCCATTGGCGCCCCCGCGTTTGTCCGAACCGCGGAAAGTGGAAGCCGACGCCCAGGCGGCCCCGACGAGTTGGGAAACCGTCAGGCCGGAATCCAGGATCTCTGCCTTCAGGGATTCGATATCCTGCTGGTCGATCAGGTCGTAGTCCGCGGCAGGGATCGGGTCCTGCCAGATCAGGTCCTCTTTGGGTACCTCGGGTCCGAGGTAGCGGGATTTAGGGCCCATATCCCGGTGGGTCAGCTTAAACCAGGCCTTCTGGTAAGCTTCCTTGAATTCCTCGGGGTTTTCGAGGAAGTGGCGGGATATCTTCTCGTAATCCGGGTCCATCCGGAGGGCGAGGTCCGTAACGAGCATAAAGGGGTCGTTCTTTTTCTCCGGATCGTGGGCGTCCGGAACGGTGCCGGCCCCGGCCCCGTCTTTGGGCTTGAACTGCCAGGCCCCGGCAGGGCTCTTGGTCAACTCCCATTCGTAGTTAAAGAGGTTCTCCAGGTATTTGTGGCTCCATTGGATGGGGGTATCCGTCCAGGCGCCTTCCAGGCCGCTGGTAATGGTGTCGGACCCCATTCCGGAACCGAAGTTGTTTTTCCAGCCCAGGCTTTGCATTTCGATGTTTGCCCCTGCGGGTTCGGCCTCCAGGTACTCGGTATCGGGGGCGGCCCCGTGCGTTTTCCCAAAGGTGTGCCCGCCGGCAATCAGTGCCACTGTTTCGTAGTCGTTCATCGCCATCCGGCCAAAAGTGACGCGGATGTCATGGGCAGCGGCCTCCGGATCCGGTTTCCCGTTGGGGCCTTCCGGATTCACGTAGATCAGCCCCATGTGGGCGGCCCCCATGGTGCGTTCCAGTTCGCCATCCTCATTGTAGCGCTCCTTATTCCCGAGCCACTCGGTTTCCGAACCCCAGTAGATGTCTTCCTCGGGCTGCCAGATGTCTTCCCGACCCCCGGCAAAACCGTACATCGGGAGGCCCATGGACTCGTGGGCCACGTTCCCCGTCAGGATCAACAGGTCGGCCCATGATAGTTTCTTGCCGTATTTCTGCTTAATCGGCCACAGCAACATCCGGGCTTTGTCCAGGTTGGCATTGTCCGGCCAGCTGTTCAGCGGAGCGAAGCGCTGGGCGCCGGTGCCGCCGCCCCCCCGGCCATCCGAGATACGGTAGGTTCCGGCTGCGTGCCACGCCATCCGGATAAAGAACGGGCCATAGTGCCCGTAATCTGCCGGCCACCAATCCTGGCTGTCCGTCATGAGTTCCCGCAGGTCTTTTTTCACGGCCTCCAGGTCCAGGGATTTAAACGCTTCGGCATAATTAAAATCTTTATCCATCGGGTCGGCCAGCTCGGAATGCTGGCGAAGGATGTTCAGGTTCAGCGAATTCGGCCACCAGTCGCGGTTCGTAGTACCCCCGCCGGCTGCCTGGTGCAGTTCCCCGTTCAGGAACGGGCAGTTCGCGGCGCTGGATTCATTGACGTCCCAGGCTTGGCCGTCCTGCGCGGTGTGCGCATGAATGTCCTTTGACTTGGCTTGGTTATCTTTTCCCATTTTAAAATTGTGTTTTTTGTGATTTAGAACTTAAATTTACGATAATCCTATCTTATGGAAATGGATTTTTGATAGTTTAAATCAATGCGGATTCGACAAAAACTATCGGGTCCGCGTAACCTTTCATTCTGCCGTATTTACAGCTATGGCATACCGCGTATACGTCATTGAATTGTCCCGTCACGCCTTTACGGAAAACTGGCGGTTCCGAGCGGCGAATCCCCAGTTTAACGGGGTCCTGCAGTGCCTATACGTGGGGATGACTTCTAAGTCGCCCCAGGTCCGCTTCGAGCAGCATCGGAAAGGCTACCGGAATGCCAAGGGCCACAACCTGGCCTCGGGAATTGTTCAGAAATACGGCATGTACCTGCGGCCGAGCCTGTACAACCACCTGCCGGTCCTCCGGACGCGCAGGGAAGCCCTGAAACTCGAAAAAGACCTGACCCTGGAACTCCGGCGGAAGGGCTACGCGGTCTGGTCGAACTGATGCCAGTTCCCGTAGGGTTCGTATCTTTAATTGAAACGAACCAATCATTGAAACAAACCATTCATTGAAACAAACCATTGATTTTTTCAAACGACCAGATGATTTACATAGCATCCGACCATGCGGGATTTGAACTGAAGAATGCCCTGTGCCGCCACCTGGCTGCCTCGGGACGGGATGTGGAAGACCTGGGCCCGTATGCATACGACCCGGAGGACGATTATCCGGATTTCATCCTGCCGGCGGCGGAAGCCGTGGCGGCAAATCCCGGGAGCCTCGGGGTGGTTCTCGGCGGTTCCGGACAGGGCGAGGCATTGGCAGCCAACAAAGTAGAGGGCGTTCGGGCTGCCCTGTATTACGGCGGACCCAGGGATATTATCTCCCTCTCCCGGACCCATAACCAGGCTAATATTCTCAGCCTGGGCGCCCGGTTCCTGGACGAGGAGGAGGCCATCGCCGTACTGGAACTCTGGTTGGAGACCCCTTACGGCAGGGAGGAACGACATGTTCGAAGAATTAATAAGGTCCGCGCATACGAACAAAAACGGGCAGGAGGGCCGGCCGAAAATTCATGAATCCTCGCCCGGCTTTGCGCGATAGAGGGAATCGATCGGGCTAAATGATTATCTTTAGGCGGCACAATGCCCGTGGGAATCCGCCAGAGGATAGCTCCGGGGCATCGTACCTGTTGATTCACTACCAATTAAATCCAATACTATGCAAATTATTGAGAACTCCCAGGTGTACGACGCAATTGTCGTGGGCTCAGGAGCGGGGGGCGGCATGGCGACCAAGGTACTGGCCGATGCCGGCCTGAATGTGGCCGTCGTTGAAGCCGGCCCGTTTTTTGATCCGGCCGACGAACAGCAGCGGACCCAAATGAAATGGCCCTATGAAAGCCCGAGGCGCGGTGCCTCCACCACCCGGGCCTTTGGGGATTTTGACGCCGCCTATGGGGGTTGGGAGATCGAAGGGGAACCCTACACGCACAAAGACAATACGGAATTCCACTGGTTCCGCTCCCATATGCTGGGCGGGCGAACCAACCACTGGGGGCGCATTTCCCTCCGGTTTGGCCCGCAGGACTTTAAGCATAAGGACATCGACGGGTACGGCGACAACTGGCCCATCGGATACGAAGATGTAAAACCCTATTACGACCGGGTGGATAAACTGATCGGCGTCTTCGGGACGAATGAAGGCCTCCCGAACGATCCGGACGGGTTTTTCCTGCCGCCGCCAAAACCCAGGCTCCACGAGCTGTTTTATATCCGCGGGGCACGCAAGACCAATGTGCCCGTGTATCCGTCGCGCATGTCGATGCTCACCAAACGGATCAATCAGGAGCGAGGGGTTTGCTTTTACTGCGGACAGTGCAGCCGGGCCTGCCAGGTATACGCGGATTTTTCGGCGGGTACCTGCCTGATATTCCCGGCACAGAAAAGTCGGGGCCAGGTAGATTTATTTGTGAATTGCGTGGTCCGCGAGGTAACTACCGATGAGAATGGCCGGGCAACCGGGGTCTCCTATATCAATAAGGAAGACCGGAAGGAATACAAGCTGAAAGGAAAGGTAGTCGTCCTGGGGGCGTCGGCCTGCAGCAGTGCCCGGATTCTGTTGAACTCGAAAAGCCCGCAACACCCGAACGGCCTGGGGAATAGCAGCGACCTGGTAGGTAAATACCTGCACGATTCCACAGGTGCCAGTCGGGCCGGGTTTATCCCGGACCTGATGAACCGCAGCGTTTCCTACAACGAGGACGGGGTAGGCGGCATGCATGTGTATTCTCCCTGGTGGGGCGACAATTCAAAACTCGATTTCCCCAGGGGCTACCACATAGAAATCTGGGGTGGGATGGGAATGCCCTCGTACGGCTTCGGTTTCAACGCCAATGAGTTCAACAAGTTTTTCGGGACAAAGGTAGGCGGCTACGGGGATGTACTCCGCAGCGACGTGAAAAAGTATTACGGGGCCGTAGTTGGCCTGAGCGGCCGGGGCGAGTCCATTGCCCGGAAGGACAATTACTGCGAGATCGACCCGAACGTCCGCGACGAATGGGGGATTCCGGTTTTGCGTTTCCACTACAAATGGTCGGACCTGGAGCGCAACCAGGCAAGGCACATGCAGGATACCTTCGAGGAGATCATCGTCAACATGGGCGGGGAACCCCTCGGGGACAAACCCGGGAAAGACAGCGATTACGGGCTGCTCGCACCCGGGAAAATCATCCACGAAGTGGGGACCACGCGGATGGGGGACGATCCCAAAACGTCCGTGACCAACCGCTACCAGCAACTCCACGATGCGGACAACGTATTTGTGGTGGATGCCGGTCCTTTTGTTTCCCAGGCGGACAAGAATTGCACCTGGACCATCCTGGCTCTCTCCATGCGGGCTTCGGAGTACATCGTAAATGAATTGAAACAACAAAATATCTGACCCTATGGACAGGAGAGAAAGTCTGAAATCCATCGTACTCGGGTCCCTGGCCGGGGGCCTCGTACTCAACGGATGCAAACCCGGCGAGGAGCAGGAACTGGCCGAGGCCATTGAACAGAAAGCCGGAGATTATTACGGCCGCACCCCGGAAGAACTCGAGCGCGACAAGGAATTGATGGAGGAGGAACTCCTCACGGAACACGAACGGGAATTGCTCACGGTGCTCTGCGACGTGATCCTCCCTCCCGGCGATACCTACAAGGGTGCCTCGGATGCCGATGTGGCCGGGTTTATTGAATTCATGGCCAAGGACATTCCCGAATTGCAGACTCCGCTCAGGGGCGGGTTGCTGGACCTGGAGCACAAGTGCTACCAGGCCTTTGACAAGTCCTTTGTAAACGCTACGGAAGCCGAACAAAAAGAGCTCATCGACCCGATTGCGTATTACGACCCGGACGTTCCGGAGTTGGAGCGCGACCCGGCGGTCAATTTCTTTTCGCTGGTCCGCAACCTGACGCTCACCGGGTTTTACACCTCAAAAATCGGCATTGAGGAATTGGGTTATAAAGGAAATTCCCCGAATGTCTGGGATGGCGTACCGGAAGAGGTGCTCGCCCAGCACGGGGTGTCCTACGATCCCGAGTGGGTGGCGAAATGCATCGACCAGGAGAAGCGGAACATCCAGGCCGAATGGGACGATAAGGGCAACCTGATTACCTGACCCGGGAATCACCTGGGAACCGGGATTTTTGTCCCGCAGGTTAAAAGACAGCCGGTGGCCGGAAAGGCCCCCGGCTCTTTTTATTTCCCGTTAAACCAGATCATGATGCCGATAACGATAACGAGGATGCCGACCGAGACGACGATATCCTTCCAATTGTAACTCGCCTTATTGCGCTCTTTCTCCTCCCGGGTAATGGTCGCATAGGTGAGGTTGGCAATTTTTTCGGGCTCCGGGGCCGGGGTCATCAGGCTCACGCCAACCAGCACCACGATGCAAAACAAGAAGAACCAGGCCGCGAAAATCAGGTAATTCACAGCCCCCAGGGTATGCAGCCAGCTGCCCGGCTCCAGGTGGTCCTTGGCGAGTTCCAGGGAGATACGCAGGGCACCCCCCAGGAATCCGACAATCAGGGTGACAAAAGCCCCCTGTGCGTTCACCCGCTTCATAAATATCCCCAGCAGGAATACCGCTGCGATCGGCGGTGCGATATAGGATTGCACGCTCTGCAGGTATTCGTAGAGTACCCCGGAGATATTCGCCATGATCGGGATCCAGATAATCCCGATGACCACCACGATGGCCGTGGCGATTTGTCCGGTGCGTACCAGTTTTTTCTCCGGGGTACCCGGGCGGAGCTTTTTGTAGATGTCCACGGTGAACAAGGTAGAACAGGAGTTGAACACGGAAGCCAGCGAGCTCATCAGGGCAGCGAGCAGCCCGGCCGCCACCAGGCCGCGCAACCCGGAGGGTAGCAGGTTGCTCATCAGCACCGGGAACGCCTCGTCGGGGTTGTCCCAGTGCAGTTCTCCCCGCATTTTCAATGTGAGTGCAATTACGCCCGGGATCAGGAACAGGAAGACCGGCATCAGTTTGAGCAGGGCCCCGAAAATGGTGCCGCGCCGCCCCTCCTTGATGTTTTTTGCGGTCAGGGCCCGCTGGACGATGTACTGGTCCGTACACCAGTACCAAATCCCCACGATCGTGCTCGAGATGATTAGCCAGGGCCAGGGGAAGTCCGGGTCCGTGGCGGACCGCCACATATTCAGGTATTCCGGGGAAACAGTTTCCCGCATGCTTTCCCAGCCGCCCACACGGTCCAACCCGATGACCGTCAGGGCCGCCGCACCGAGCACCAGGATAATGGCCTGCAGGGTTTCCGTGTAGACTACGGCCCGCATCCCGCCCAGGACGGTATAGATGCCTGTGAGGACCACGGTGGCAATCGCCCCGGTCCAGAAATCGATGCCCAGTAGGGCGGAGACCACCACGCCCCCGGCATAGATGGTCACGGAGATCTTGGTGAGCACATAGGCCACAATGGAAAATACGGACAGGATCCAGCGCGCGCGGGCATCAAAGCGTTTCTCGAGGAATTCGGGCATGGTAAACACCCCGGCCCGGGCGTAAAACGGGAGGAACACCCACCCGAGCAACAGGACGATCCAGGCGTGGATTTCGTAGATGAGCATCGGGAGCTTGTTACTGGCCCCTGTACCCGCCAGGCCCACCACGTGTTCGGAACCGATGTTGGAGGCGAAGATGGAAGCGCCCACAACAAACCAACCGACGTTGCGGCCGGCCAGGAAGTAGTCTTCGGTATTGTCCTTTTTTTTGAGGATCACCCATACGGCAATCCCCAGCAGGATGGCAAAATATATCGAAATGGTTACCCAATCCAGGGAATCGAGCATTTGCATAGCGGTATCGGTTTAATTGGTTGTATGAGGTGTGTTGGTTGAAAGTCTGAAGCGCGTATGGGAGCGATAGGTCTGTCCGGGATCCAGCCGCACCGAAGGGAAGGCCTCCTGGTTGGGGGAGTCCGGGTAGTGCTGGGTCTCCAGGCAGAAACCGCTGCGTTTCCCGTAGGTCCCGCCCCCTTTGGCGGGGAGCGACCCGTCCAGGAAATTGCCCGTGTAGAACTGCACCCCGGGCTCATCGGTGGCTACCTCCAGCTTTCGGCCGGTTGGCGGGTGTACCACCGTGGCAAATTGACGGAATCCGGCGTCCGGGTCGTTGAGTACCCAGCAATGGTCGTAGCCTCCACCCATAGCGATTTGTTCATTTGCCGCATCGATATCCTCCCCGATAGGTTTGGGCGCCGTAAAATCAAAAGGCGTCCCGGAAACCGGCCGGATTTCGCCCGTTGGGATGAGTCCGTCGTCAACAGGCAGGATGGCATCGGCCTGCAGGGTAAGTACGTGGTCCCCGATGGATTGGGAGAAGTCGGCCGACAGGTTAAAGTATACATGCTGCGTGAGGTTTACAATAGTCGGGGCATCCGTCCTGGCCTCGTATTGGATATCCAGTTCCCCGGCTTCCGTGAGTGTGTAGGTGATTGCAACGTCCAGGTTCCCGGGGTACCCTTCTTCCCCGTCCGGGCTCGTGTAGGTGAGGACGGCCGTATTGCTTTCCGGCCCGTCCGGCAACCGAACTTCCCACAGGACTTTGTCGAATCCCTTAACCCCTCCATGCAGGTGATTATCCCCATTGTTTTTGGCCAGCGAAAAGGTTTCCCCATCCAGGGTGAATTCCCCCCCGGCGATCCGGTTGCCGTAGCGTCCCACCAGCGCCCCGAAAAACGGGTGCCCCTCCAGGTACGGTTCCAAACTGTCGAAGCCCAGGACGACATCCTCCAGGTTCCCTTCCGCATCCGGGGCCGACCAATAGGTGATAATCCCGCCGTAATTTATAAAACGCAGCTCCATGCCGGCATGGTTCCGCATGGTATAGCGGGTAACCTCCCGACCGTCTTTGAGCTGGCCGAATGGCTGGATTTCAATTTTCGCTTTATTGCCGGCGTTTCCCTGAGCAGCCTCCGGGGCGGCTTCTTTCTTTCCCTCCCGGCAGCCTGTTGCAAGGAGCAGGGCGGCACATATCAGAATGGCCGTGAGGCAGTTTCGTGGTTTTGAGGTCATCGGTTGTTGTTTGTATTCATCGGTTAGTCGAATCCGTTTGCCGTCCGGCCCGGGCGGCTCCCGGCGTTCCATCGGGGCAATTGACCCGTGTGGAGCGCCTGTTACATCCCGTGTCGGAACAGGTGAAAATACGTTTCATTTGCCCGGATTTGCTCTTTAAATGCCCGAATCCGGGTTGCCGGGTCGATAACGAGCAATTCAATACCGAAAATTTCGGCAAAATCTTCCATAAAATCGGTGGTCAGGGCCTGTGAATATACGGTGTGGTGGGCGCCCCCTGCCAGGATCCAGGCGGTGGCAGCCGTCTCCAGGTCCGGTTTCGGGTCCCAAAGTACCCGGGCAACCGGTAATTTCGGCAGGTCCGCCAACGGGGCCACGGCCTCCACCTCATTGACCACGAGTCGGAAGCGATTTCCCATATCGATCAGGCAGGTGTTGATTGCAGGTCCGGCCGGGGAATTGAAAACCAGGCGCACGGGGTCTTCCCTGCCGCCGATCCCGAGCGGGTGGATTTCGCACAAGGGTTTCCCGGAAGCGATGGACGGGCAGATCTCCAGCATATGCGACCCCAGGACCAGGCTTTTGTCACTGCCAAAGTGATAGGTGTAGTCCTCCATAAAAGTAGTCCCCCCTTCCAAACCTGCAGACATGACCTTCATGGCGGCCACCAGGGCGGCGGTTTTCCAATCACCCTCGGCGCCAAAACCGAAGCCGTCGGCCATCAAACGCTGTACGGCAATACCCGGCAGCTGCCGAAAGGCCCCAAGGTTTTCAAATGTATCGGTAAAAGCGGAAAACCCGCCTTCCTCCAGGAAGTCGCGAAGCCCGAGTTCAATACGCGCGGCTTCCAGCAAGGCCTGGCGTTGCCCCCCATCCTGCTGCAGGGCGGGAGACAGGGTGTAATCCGCTTCGTAGGTCTTGACGAGCTCGGCCACCCGGGTCTCGCTCAGGTCGGCAATCCGGCGGGTTATGTCCGAAGTAGCGTAGCCGTTAACGGAGAAACCGAAACGCATTTGGGCCTCCACTTTGTCGCCTTCGGTGACCGCCACCTCCCGCATATTGTCGCCGATCCGGGCCACCTGCATACCCCGGAGTGCATCGGCCCCCAGGACCACCCGGGCCCAGATTCCGAGTTTCTCCTGTACGCTCCCGGACTTCCAGTGGCCGGCCACCACCTTGCGCGCCCGGCGCATGCGTGCGGCCATGAACCCGAATTCCCGGTCGCCGTGTGCCGACTGGTGCAGGTTCATATAGTCCATATCGATGGCATCCCACGGGATGCCGGCGTTGAATTGGGTATGCAGGTGGCAGAGGGGTTTCTGGAGCTCCCCGAGCCCGCGAATCCACATTTTGGCCGGGGAAAAGGTATGCATCCAGGCAATGACCCCGATACAATTATCATCGTTATTGGCTTCCCTGCAGAGGGCCGTAATTTCGTCTGCAGTAGTCACCACGGGTTTAAAGACCAGGGGAATCGGGAGGCGATCCGTCTGGTTCAGGCCATTGGCGATAACCCGGGCGTCCGATCCTACCTGACGGAGGGCCTCCGGGCCATAGAGGTGCTGGCTGCCGGTGACAAGCCAGAGTTCTTTGTCGTTTGGTTTCATTTTTTTGGTTGGTTACTGTCCGTAATAGGCATCGTCGCCGTGCTTCCGGTTGTAGTGTTTTTTAATAAGAGCTTCTTTGAGCCTCGGGGCCCCCGGGTTGATTTGCAGGGTCAGGTAGGCCATCTGTGCCACCGTTTCAAGGACCATGCTGTTGTAGACGGCCCGTGCGGCATCCCGTCCCCAACAGAAGGGCCCGTGGTTTCCGATCAGGACCATTTCCACCTCCTCCGGCGAAAGTTTGCGTTCCCGGAAGCACTCCAGGATCTGTATGCCCGTGTTGTGCTCGTAATCCCCTGCAATCAGGTGGTCGGCCATGGGCGGGGCGCAGGGGATGTCCCGGGTCAGGTGGTCCGCATGGGTCGTGCCGAAAACGGGGATGTCCCGCTGGGCCTGGGCCCAGGCAACCGAATAGGTGGAGTGGGTATGCGCAATGCCCCCGATCCCTTCCCAGTTCTTGTACAGGAAGGCATGCGTGGCCGTATCCGAGGAGGGCCGGAGCTTCCCTTCCACTACCTTACTGTCGTAATCCACAACTACCATATCTTCCGGTCGCAACTGGTCGTAGGGAACCCCGCTGGGCTTGATGGCGAAAATGCCCCGGTCGCGATCGGCTGCACTGACGTTCCCGAAGGTGTGGATAACCAGCCCCAGGGCGTTGAGTTCCATATTTGCCTGGTAGCATTCGTTTTTAAGTGCATCGTGGGAACCTGCCATAGTTATGTTTTTTGCATTTGGGCATCCCGGGCCAGGGTGGCGGCAAAGGCCCCCAGTTTTTCATATACCCGAAATTCTTCCTCAAGAACGGCTGCAGCCTCCGGTTCCGGCTGGAATGTCACTTCTACCGGGCTGCCCATGATGCGGGCCGCAGCGGGGATATCCGGATGGATGCCGGCAGCCACAGCGGCATAGATAGCCGCCCCCAGGGCGGGTGCCTGGTCCGAGGCTGCTACCGCGATGGGCCGGTTGAGCACGTTGGCAAGTGTCTGCATGATAAAGCCCGATTTCCGGGCTACCCCGCCAACCCCGATAACCGAATGGATGGACACCCCTTCCGCCTCAAACCGGTCGACGATTTTTTTGGAGCCATAACAGATGGCGTGGACCAGGGCTTTGAACAGGTGGGGGGCGCTACTGCCCAGGGTCAGGTTGGCGATGGCGCTTTTCAATTGTTGGTCGGCGTCCGGGGAACGCCGGCCATTGATCCAGTCCAGGGCAACCGGCAGGCTTTCCGATATCGGGATTTGCTCCGCAGCGGCCGAGAGTTCCGGGATCAGCCGGGCTGCTGCATCGGCCAACAGGTCTGCCCGTTGTTTTTCGGTGAGTGCCGGGGAATGGGAAACCACCTTTTCCATGGGCCATAAAAGGAGATCCCGGAACCAGGCCAAAAGGTCGCCGAAAGCCGATTGTCCGGCCTCCAGCCCGGACATTCCCGGGATTACCGATCCGTCTACCTGGCCGCATATACCCGGCACCGTCCGCTCCCGGAGCCCTGGGTCCGGAGATACCATGATATCGCAGGTGGAAGTACCCATTACGCGTACCAGCGTGTTTTCTTCGATTTTGGCCCCGACCGCCCCGGCGTGCGCATCAAAGGTGCCAACGGCGAGTGCAGTTTGGGTTGTCAGGCCGAGTCTGTTCGCCCATTCGGCACTCAGGTGCCCGGCCAGCTGGTCGGAGGGGAAAGTATCCCGGTACAGACGGCCCCGTAATGTTCCCAGATAGGGGTCCAGTCGGGAGAGGAATGCCGTATCGGGCAACCCGCCCCAGGATGGGTGCCACATGGCCTTGTGGCCTGCGGCGCACCGGCTCCTTTTGAAGGCGGCCGGATCCTTACCGCCTGCAAGGAGGAATGTCATCAGGTCGCAATGCTCCATCCAGGACCAGGCGGCCTCCCGAACGGCGGCATCTTCCCGTACAATATGCAGGATCTTGGCCCAAAACCATTCAGAGGAATAGATCCCCCCGACATAGCGGGTGTAATCCGGCCCACCCCAGGCCCGGGTAAGCTCGTTGATCTCATCCGCTTCGGCCAGGGCCGTATGGTCCTTCCAGAGCACCATCATGGCATTCGGGTTTTCCTCAAACCCCGGAACCAGGGCCAGGGGGGTCCCGTTTTCGGTCACCGGGACGGGGGAGGAGCCCGTGGTATCGATGCAGATGCCTTTTACCGTCTGCGGTTGGGCACCGCTTTTCCGAATGACTTCGCAAATAGTGGCCTCAACCCCCTCAATATGGTCCAGGGGGTGCTGCCGGAACCGGTTGGCAGCCGGGTCGCAGAATTTGCCGGCCTTCCAGCGCGGGTATGCGTATACAGCAGCAGCCTTTTCATTCCCGTCGGACGTGTCCACTAGCAGGGCGCGAACCGAATCGCTTCCGAAGTCCAATCCGATAACAAATTGCTCCATGGCTACTTTTTTACTTGTGGCTGCATAACGGGTGGTTGCCAGCCGGTTGCACGGGTGTGTTAGTTTTCCGAGAACACCAACACGGAGAACGGGGGCAGGCTGGCAGTCAGCATCCCGTTTCGAAACCGGAAATCCCTAAAGGAAACCGGCTTGATTTTTTCCGGATTGTCAAATGTATTGTGGTCCTGTAAGTTTCCGGAGCGCAGGATTGCCGCGTCCATATCGCCGGAGACGAGCCCCTTCAGGTTGAGGGATACCGGGTGGCTCCTGGAAGCGTCGATATTTACGAGGGATATGTGCACTTTTCCCTGGTCATCCCGGGAGGCTGAAACGGAAATCGCCGGCAGATCCTCCCCGTCCAGCGCGTATACGGGCGATTCAAAATCAGTGTCCAGCAATGTGGCATCCTGGTGCACTTTATACATATGCATGACGTGGTAGGTGGGGGTCAACAGCATTTTTTCTTCATCCGTCAGTATCACCGCCTGCAGCACGTTGACGGTCTGGGCGAGGTTGGCCATTTTTACCCGGTCTGCATGGTTGTTGAATATATTCAGCACCAGGCCCGCAATCATCGCGTCCCGCATGGTGTTTTGCTGGAACAAAAAGCCCGGGTTGGTACCATCAACCACGTCGTACCAGCCGCCCCATTCGTCCACCACCAGGTCCACGCGCCCCTGTGGGTCGTACCGGTCCATGATGGCCGTATGTTTTTCGATCAGTTCCTCCATGAGCCAGGAGCGCTGCATGGTCTGGAAATATTCAGATTCGTCAAAATCAACAGATGAACCCTTATCGCTCCAATCAATGACCGAGTAGTGGTGGAGGGCCACGCCCTGCAGCATGTCATGTGGGATGTTTTTCATCAGGACCTCGGTCCAGTTGTAGTCGTCGTCGCTGGCCCCGGAGGCAATCTTGTACAAACCGCCTTCTATACCGCTGTCTGAAAGGAAGGTGGCGTATTTCCGGTAGATATCCGCGTAGTACTCGGGCCGCATGTGGCCGCCGCAACCCCAGGCTTCATTCCCGATACCCCAGTATTTCACCTTCCACGGCTTGTCCCTGCCGTTCTCGCGCCTCAGGTCGGACATCGGGCTCTTCCCGTCAAAATTCGTGTATTGCACCCAGTCGGCCAGCTCCTGAACGGTACCGCTGCCGACATTCCCTGAAATATAGGGCTCGGTTTCCAGCAATTCGCAGAGGTTCAGGAAATCGTGTGTGCCGAAACTGTTATCCTCGGTGACCCCGCCCCACCAGGTATTTACAATGGTGGGCCGGTCTGCCTTTGGGCCAATCCCGTCCTTCCAGTGGTATGTGTCCGCAAAGCACCCCCCGGGCCAGCGCAGGTTGGGGATCTCCAGGGCGCGCAGGGCGTCGACGATATCATTGCGGATTCCCGCCGTATTCGGAACCGGGCTCCCTTCGCCAACATAGAACCCGTCGTAGATACAGCGTCCCAGGTGTTCGGCAAAATGTCCGTAGATATGCCGGCTGATGGTCTCCGGTTGATCGGGTTCAAAGACGCGGATGTTGGTGGCGGACTGTTGGCCGAAGCTGCTCAGGCAGCCGAGGGTCAAGAGATATACGAGCGTGAATCGGAACATGGTGTCGGTACTTGATGGTTGGTGATGATAAAGGCCGTGAAACAGACACGGCCTTTACCTTAACTAAAACTCAAAAAACTAATTCAAACAGTTCCGGCAACAATTCATTCCCGGAAGCACACAGAAGTGTTCTATCTACATTTCTAATGTAAGAAATCCGGCGCATTTAATCAAAAAAAGATTTTGAATTGCCTATTTTTAACAAATAAGGAAAAAAATGCTACTTTTTCCTAAAAATCATCAACACCCTGCCGGGTAATTTCCCGGTCAGGTCCAGCTATTGGGTATGGAATTAAATTACTATACATCGGAGGACAAGGTGCTTTTGGCTGTAGATTGCATCATTTTCGGCTTCGATAAACACCACCTTAAAATTCTGCTGGTTAAGCGGAACATAGAACCGGAAAAGGGAAAGTGGTCCTTGATTGGCGGTTTCCTCAAGCAGGATGAAAACCTGGACGAGGCAGCTGCCCGGGTGCTGGAAACGCTTACCGGCCTGCACGACATCTATATGGAGCAGCTATACGCATACAGCAAAATAGACAGGGACCCGGGAAACCGGACGATTTCGGTGGCCTACTTTGCGCTGATCGATGTAGCATCGCACCAGTTTGAAGGCGTGCAACTGGAATCCGCCCAATGGTTCGACCTGGAGGAGGCGCCGAAACTGATTTTCGACCACGACCAAATGGTGGTAAAAGCCGTTTCCCGCCTGCGTCGCAGGGCGCTTACCATGCCCATCGGCTTTGAACTCCTGCCCGAGAAGTTTACCATGCGGCAGTTGCAGACGCTCTATGAGTCCATCCTGGATAAAAAGCTCGACAAACGGAATTTTGTCAACAAAATCAATTCCCTGGACATACTGATTAAATTGGACGAGAAGGATATGACGGTTGCCCGGAAAGGGGCTTACCTGTACACGTTTGACAAGGAAAAATACGATCGGAAAGTTGCCGAGGACGGGTTTAGCTTTAAGATCTGAATTGTTTTTGCCGGGGCCGCCTCCTGCCGGTCGCCCGGGTTTTACTTTCCATTTCCGCCTTCTTGTTTATGCGCCCGGACCTCCTCGGGGCTCAGACCCAGGAACTCGGCCGCATTGTTGTAAAAGATGTCCGCTTTTTGTTCCAGGCTCAGAAACCCGGCCGTATTGACATTCTCGATGGCCTGGTCAAAGGAGCCCTTGAAGGCCATCTGGTCTGTCCCGTACAGGATGCGCTTCCCGAACCCCGCATCCACCAGGGCTTTGAGATACGCGTGGAATTCGGCCCGGGGCAGGTTCCAACTGATCACCCCGATATCGACATAGAGCTGGGGATGGGCGTACATCAGGGCTTTCATATCCTCGAGATACGGCCAGCCGGCATGCATGATGTAGATTTTCAATTTCGGATGGGAAACCAGTACCCGTTCGATCTGCATCGGGTCGGCATTCGCCGCTCGAATCCCGGGGAAGCCCATGTACATGCCCCCGGGAGGGCCTCCCGGGAAGATGTGGTACCCCACCGGGATCCCCAGGGATTCCGCCAGTTCAAAATACGGTTCCAATTCCGGGTCGTCGGCCTGGAGCCCATCGTAATAGGCAGTCATTTCGCCCATCACGTGCAATCGACCCGCCTCGTACATCCTCCGCAGGGTATCCGGCTCGGCGGTCCCCAACCCGATCAGGACACGGTCCGGGTCCTGGACGTACCAGTCCGGGTGGTAATTGACCACGGCTTTGACGATTCGGTGTTCCTGCATTTTTTTAAATGTCCATTCCCTGTGCGACTCAAGGTCCGGGGTAGTAGCGTAGGTTTTCCCGGTGATCGGATTTTGATAGGTAATCCCGAACATCCGGCTCGCCTGGCGGTAGGCGTGGACGTGCATATCGATAATAGGACCCGTGTAGGGCTCGCTCTGCGCATAGGACGAAAACCCTGAAAACAGGAATACACAAGAGAGGATGGCTGTCTGTATGCAACCGGGGTTGCGGTTTTTTTTCATGGCAGGTCATTTTCTGGTAGTTCTCAAATCTAATGAAATCGTCCGTTACTCCCGTAAATCGGATACAAGTGCGTAAATTACAGATAAACAGGATGAAAGCCCGGGGAGTGAACGAAATGGAAGCTTGGCGCCGGCGCCGGGAGCCTGCTGTTAACCCTTAAAACCTATTGTTATGAACCCATTATTGTTTTTTGCAGTTTTGTTATTGGTTGTCGTCCTATCCGGGATTCGCATTGTCTATGAGTACAAGCGGGCCCTGAAATTCCGCTTTGGGAAATATGTAAAAACGCTTCAGCCCGGCTTTCGCTGGATCATCCCCCTGGTGGAAACCATCCAGAAGGTGGATATCCGGGTAATTACCATCAATATTGTTTCCCAGGAAGTCATGACCGAAGACAATGTCCCCTGCAGCATCGACGGGGTGGTATTCTTCCGGATCAGGGATCCTGAAAAGGCCGTACTGGAAGTAGAAGAGTACAATTTTGCTATTACCCAGTTGTCCCAGGCTGCCCTGCGGGATGTTTGCGGGAAGGTGGAACTCGATACGATCCTCTCAAAACGGGAGGAAATGGGAAATAATATCAAGATTACGGTGGAGCAGGAAACCGCCGGGTGGGGGATCGATATCCTCGATGTGAAGATTAAGGATATACAGTTACCCGAAAACATGCGGCGGATGATGGCCAACCAGGCCGAGGCGGAACGCTCGCGCCGTGCCCGGGTGATTCTGGCACAGGCCGAGGAGCAGGCGGCCGGGACCTTGCTGGCCGCCGGCAAGATGATCGACCAATCCCCGTCGGCCATTAAATTGCGGCTCTACCAGACGCTTTCGAACATCGCGGCGGAAAAGAATTCGACCATCCTGTTCCCCTTTCCCGAAGAGGCAATCCACCGGAGTTCCAAATAGAGATAAGCCCCGGTTCCCCGGGGTGCGGATCCCCGGTTACCCGCTGGGTGTACGGGCCCCGGGTTACTTCAATTTTGAATTAAAGAAATTGATTGTCCGCTCCCAGGCCAGTTTGGCGGCTTCCGCGTCGTACCGCGGGGTGGTATCGTTGTGGAAACCGTGGTTGACTTCGGGATAGAAGTGGACGGCATAGTCTTTATCATGGGCCTGCAAGGCCGCTTCGTAGGCCGGCCATCCTGCGTTGACCCGCTCATCGAGCCCGGCGTATTGCAACATCAGGGGCGCCTGGATATCCGGGACGAATTCCGCATCCGGCTGGCCGCCGTAAAAGGGCACGGCGGCCCCGAGATCGGGCAGGCGAACGGCCATCATGTTGGAGATCCAGCCCCCGAAACAAAATCCCACGACTCCGACCTTCCCGGTGCTCTGTTCGTGCGACTTCAGATACCGGAAGCCCATGATAAAATCTTCCAGCATCTTATACCGGTCCCGTTGCCGTTGGAGGGCACGGCCGTCATCGTCATTTCCCGGGTAGCCACCCAGAGGGGTCAGGGCATCGGGAGCCAGGGCGATATACCCCTCGAGCGCCGCCCGGCGGCAAACGTCTTCAATATGCGGGTTCAGCCCCCGGTTTTCATGGACCACAACAATTCCCGGGAGTTTGCTGGTGGCATCTGCAGGCCGGGCGAGGAGCCCCCTGATGGTGCCACCTCCCTCGGGCGACTCGTAGGTGATGTATTCCGTTTTCAGGCGGGCATCGTCCTGGGCAACCTGCAGCTTGTTCTTGTAATCCGGCATGATAAAACTAAGCAGGGACATGACCGTTATCCCCCCGACAGCATAGGTGGAGAGTTTGTCCATAAACTGCCGTCGGCTGAGCTGGTTGTGGGCATAGGCATCGTAGAGGTCAAAGACCTCCTGGCTGATATCTTCTTTTCGCAGATTTTTCATGGGATTCGTTTCGCGTTAATTCCTGACTAAAAGATACGCCTTAATTTTGACCGGACCCTGCGATTGTAGTTTTGGCGCCCTTTTACCCACTTCCAGTTGCCTGAATAACCTGTTGGCGATGGGTTCAATTGTTGTTTTTGAGTGAGTTGAGGCGCTTTTGATCCAGAAATTATGCAATTTAAATGTAAATCCGGCAGCAAATTGGCAGTCCGGACCAAATTCCGGCCGGATGATCCTCAGTACTTGGTATTTATGTTTACATTTAAGTAGTTCAAGACATTGCCTCCCCCGGTAAACCAAATTCTATGATTCGAATATTATGGGTTGCCGCCTTCCTTTTGGCGATTTCTCTCCGGGGGCAGGATTCATCCGGGGGGATTTCGGAAAACATCCCCGACGGCCTGCAAGCCGATTCTATCCGGGTACGGGAATTGTTGCGGGCTGCCAACCAGTTGCGGTTTACCGATCAGGATTCTTCCCTGGCCACCTCCCGCCGGGCAATCCAACTTGCCGAATCCATCGACCTCGAAATCGGCAGAGCCGAAGGGTTCAAGATCATTGGCCTGGTTAAAAATGCCCAGGGCCTCTTTGACGAAGCGCTGGATATCTGGAAGCTCGCCCTGTCCACTTACCAGGCAGCCGGAGATTTACGGGGGGTTAGCAACTTGCAGAGCAATCTGGGGACCATTTACTACAAGTTGGGAGATACCCCAACTGCCCTGGACTATTTTATAAAATCCCTGCAGAATGCCGAGGCGGTTTCAGACACCCTCCGAATGGGTACGGCTTACCTGAATATTGGAGCGATGTACGGGGATAACGTAACCACTTTCGGTCAGGCCCAACAGAACCTGCACCGGTCGGCACTGATGTTCCGGGCCATAGATTACCCGGAAGGCCTGGCCGTTGCCAATTTGAATTTCGGGGAATTGTTCCTGAAGCGCGGCAATCCGCGGGCTGCCATCCCCCATTTGACCGAGGCACTGGAAGTCCTCAGGGAAATCAATGGGAATGAGGCAGCTGCCCTGAACTTTCTGGGCGACGCCTACAGGCAGTTGGGCCAATATGATGCTGCCGAAAGATTTCACGGACAGGCGCTGGAGTACGCGCGGTCTACGGACGCGCGAATGGAGGAGGCCAGCGCCAATCTGGGGTTGGCGGAAACACTACTTGCCAATCGGGAGGATGCCGAAGCGATCGGTTATTTTAGAAATGCCTTGGATATCTCCAGGTCCATCGGGGTGCTTGAAATGCAGGAGCGCGCCTATGACGGGTTGGCAAGGACTTATTCGAGGCTGGAGGATTACCGCAATGCCTATACGTATCAGCAGTTATATGCAGGAATTCACGATTCGCTCAGGAATGTCGATTACCGGGAAAGGCTCACCAACCTGAATTTCCGCCTGGACATGAAGGAAAAGGAAAACCAGATTGAGATGCTGAACGCCCAGAACGATCTCAACCAGGTTCAGATAGAGCGGGACGCCAAAGCCAAGCAGTTGCTTTTTATCACCCTCGGGTTATTCGGGATCATTATCGCCGTATTTATCTTCCTCTACTTTTACGTGCGTAAGTCCAATCGCCGGTTGGCATTTGAACAGGACCGGTCCGAGATGATCTTATTGAATATTCTGCCAAAGGAGACCGCGGAGGAATTGAAGGAGCACGGGTATATCAAAACCAAGGAATTTAAACAGATAACGGTTTTGTTTACGGACTTTAAGATGTTTTCCATCATTGCAGAACGGATTTCGGCGGAGATGTTGGTGCGGAGCGTCGACTACTACTTTAAGAATTTCGATGCGATCATCGATCGGTACAACCTGGAAAAAATTAAGACTATCGGGGACGCCTACATGTGTGCCGGGGGGCTGCCCACAGCGAATACGACCCATGCCGGGGATGCGCTGAATGCGGCATTCGCCATACGTGATTTCGTGGAGGAAACCGAATTGAATCCACCGAAGAACATTTATCCCTTCAAGGTTCGGATCGGCTTGAATTCCGGCCCGGTCGTTGCCGGGGTTGTCGGCACCAAAAAATTCGCATATGATATTTGGGGAAGTACGGTAAACATTGCCGCCCGCATGGAGTCGAATTCCGAAGAAGGACGGATAAACGTTTCTGAGAATACCTATCAGATACTTAAAGATACGTGTCCCTTTACGTTCCGGGGAGAAATCGAGGTCAAAAACGGGCAGATTCTCCGCATGTATTACGCCGACCAGGAAGCCGGCCCTCGCGATTCCGCCGAGAAGACCGTAAGTGAAGCGATAAAAAACTAGCCGGATCAAATTGTGTCGGTGGTCAAAGTTGTGTATTTTTTCAGCGAATCCGGATCCGGTCGGATAAAATGCAATATTATCAGGTTGGTTTAGTTATAGCTTTAACCCACCGAAGCCTATTTATATGGAACTGGTCAATCGTAGCGATTATCCCGACATATGTCACCGGATCCTCGACGAACTTGGAAAAAAGCTTCCCGGTTACCTTACCTACCATAGCCTCGAACATACAATCGATGTGGCCAATGTATGCGATCACTATATTGATTATTACATGGTGGATGCGCGAATTGCCGAACTGATCCGGGTGGCAGCAGTAGCCCACGATTACGGTTATATCCAGGGCCCGGCCGAGCACGAAGAGCGAAGTATCCGCCTGGTGGCCCCCCTCCTGAGCGATGCATACTCGGAAAAGGAGATCCAGGTGATTGCGGGGATGATTCGCGCTACCAAAGTACCCCAGGACCCCAACAACCTGTATGAAGAAATTTTGGCGGATGCGGACCTGGATTATCTGGGCCGGGAAGATTACGATGACCTAAGCACGGGGCTCTATAAGGAATTCCTGCATTTCGGGGTTGTTGAAAATGAAGCGGAATGGATCGACGTTCAAATACGCTTCCTTGAAAACCACAAATACCATACGGACTGGGCGATCCAAAACCGCGTGGCCAACAAACGCAAGGTGCTGGAAAAGTTGCGGAAAAAGGCATCCCCCCCTTCGACTTCGCCTACCAAATAATTCAATACAGTATCGCCTCGGCTACGATGGTTATAACCCCCAATATCATCGGGATAAAGCTGTAAACCAAATTCCTTACCGATTTATTGACATCGCTGAATTTCTTGGTGGCAATCAGTGAATTCACGTAAATCTGCGCCCCCAATTGCCCATAGAGGGATTTTTCGTCGTTCAGCAATTCGGCAAAACGGTCGGAAAATGACGTAATATCCCCGTAATGGGTGATGATGTCGTGGAAGAAAAACATATTCTTATCGAATTTTGTCTCGATCTGGGGCAGGAAGCATTTAAAGCTGTAAAAAATGGAACGGCAGACAAAAAAAGTAAAGCAGGCCAGAATAGCAATGAGTATGGCACTGGCCTTAAAGCCGGTTTCCACGGAGGTGGCTACCTCCAGGACAACTCCCAGCAGCAGGCCGTAAAAGGAAATTATCAGGCCGGCCTTCACTTCGGATGTTCGGTTAAGCCCGTTGATGTACCCGATGGTTGCCCAGTAGACTTCGAGTTTGTCTTCCGGTAGCAGGCGGTCTGTCTTCATACATTCAGTGGTCGGTTGTTGTCTAAAGTTAGGAATAATTGTCTTAGGCGGGGCCGACGGGTCATTTATCCGGAAATCCCGACCATCCATCCGCTATTTCTGACCAAGCGTATAATAACAACACTTATTCAGTTGCTTTCAACTCAATTTGGTTTGTTTCGCGTATATTCGGTTAGCTGAATGGCTGTTAAGCTCTTTAATGTCAGGGTTTTCTGCTAATTTAGGAAGATACTCTCCCCGAGTCGAATGAAAATTCCTACAACCCTTTTACGGGTTTCGTGCTTTCATTCTGTGATCCTATGAAAACCTTCTGCCCGACTGCCGGAATCCGTCAATTGTTGTTTTTAATGTTTCTGGCGGCTGGTCCGGCCCTATTTGCCCAGAACTATAGCACCACGGGCCTGTCGGATGACTGGCAGGACCCTGAAGCCTGGACCTGCAGTAATGGAAACTGCTCTACGGGGTACCCGGACACCAATATTTCGGGAACCGTAGTCCTCAACCACGATATCAATTATTACGGGAATCCTCCCATCAATGTTTTAAGAAAAGGCGTCCTGGTGGTAAACCAGGCAACTTTTAACAATAACAGCAACCTCAACATACGTGCGGGGGGAGAATTCCGTGCTACCGCTTCAACAGTTACCATTGGCCCCGGTGTCCTGAATGTGGATGGGGAAATGACATTGACCAATTCTCTCGTGATCAAGGACGGAAATGTGGTCAACAATTCTTCCATTACCCTTTCAGGCGCCTGTTTTAGCCTGTTATCCGGGAATTTTAACAATTTTGGGATGCTTGCGGGAACGGGCGGAATAAAGGTGTTGAGTGGGAACATGAATAATTCGGGTAGTTGGGACCCGACAATCAGATATTATTTCGCCAACAATGGGTCCGGCCTTCCCGGCATGCCCAGTACCCTTGAAGAAATCGATGAGGTATGCCGATGTGCCACTACCAACTGCGATATAGAATACGCCTTTGATTTTGAATTTAAGGTTTTCGGGAAATTGAGCAACGCCCTGAAAACACTTGCCAACAACTATGACCCGACCGCTCCCGCAGGTACCTACAACGAGTTTGTCTACCGGATCGTCAACCATAAGGTCCTGGTGGAAATAGTCGTACAGGAAGGGCGTTACGCCAGCCTGCTCGCGGAGTTGGCGTCCATCGGCGTGACGGCCTCGGACTTCCTGCCGGATTTTTTCGATCCGGGGGACGAACAAAAGGCAGTGGTCTGCTACGTTCCCATTTCAAACCTGCTGGCCCTGGATGTTTCGGACAATGTAAACCGCGTTTACGAGGGTTCCCAGGGAATCCCGGGTAAAATCACCTCCCAGGGGGATGTCGCCCAGGGCTCTTTTGCAGGACGCCTGGGCTGGGAAGTGACTGGTAAGGATATAAAAATCGGGGTGATTTCGGATAGTTTCAACAACCTGGGGCGCTACGCCATCGATCAGCAGAACCAGGACCTCCCAGGACCCCAGAATCCGCAATTCACAACTCCGGTAAACGTACTTGACGATCTGCCGGGCGGTGGCAGCGACGAGGGGAGGGCCATGTTGCAATTGATCCATGATGTGGCACCCGAGGCGAATTTGTTTTTCACCACCGGCTTTTTATCCGAGTACAATATGGCGTCTAAATACGCCGACCTGATCGCTGCCGGATGCCAGGTTATTGTGGATGATGTGCAGTATATCAAGGAGCCATTTTACCGGGACGGGGTTTTGGCACAGGCCGTTGACGCGGCTGCAGCTTCCGGCGTCGAGGTGTTCTCATCAGCCGGGAATTTTGGCCGTCGCTCCTATGAGGGCGTTTTCACCCCATCCCCGGCACCCAATGAGAACCGGCACGACTTTGGCGGCAACTACTTGCAGTCGCTAACGCTGAACCCCGGATTCTACGTGATCAGCCTGCAGTACGACGATAACCATTATTCCCTCGGGGAAGGCGGGGCCCAGACAGACCTCGATATCTACCTGTCCAACAACCAGGGTATTTTGCAGTTCGGATCTAACTGGAACAACCTGGGGGGCGACCCCGTAGAACTCATGTATTTTATCGTCCTCCAGCCCACCACAACCAATATCCTGATTGAACGTGCCCCCGGCAGCTCATCCACCCCCATAAATTTCAAGTATGTGGTTTTCCGGGCCGGGGACGACGGGGAATTCGATGCCGTGCCAGCCCTGGACAAATCCACCCTGGTGGGGCATGCCAATGCAGCAGGTAATATGGCCGTCGGGGCCGTGCGCTACGACAATACCCCGAACTTTGGCGGGGTGCTGACTGCCCAGCAATCTTCATCGCGGGGGGGGACGGAAACCGAAGGGCAGGTCCGTATGCAACCGACCTTGTTGGGCCCGACCGGCGGAGATACTTCGGTCGATTTCGGGGCGCCGGACATCGAGGGCAATGGCCTCCCGAATTTTTTCGGGACTTCGGCCTCCGCACCACACGTAGCGGCTGTAGCTGCATTGATCATGGAAGAAAAAAAGAACACGGGCCTGGACACCAGCCCGGATCCCAACCTGACAATCCGGAGCCTGCTTACAAGTACTGCCGAGGATATGGGGGCGCCCGGCTTTGATTATACCAACGGTTACGGTTTTGTCCGTGCCGACAAGGCGCTTGGGGCATTTTCCAATCCCAGCCCGAATCTCATCGCCTTGAATATTGACGATTTACTCGCACAGAATCCGGAATTTGTGCCGGGGGATGCCCCCTTTACACTTTCCGTAGAAGGGGAGTTCTTTGTGGATGGGTCTTCGCAGGTATACTGGCGTGGGGCAGCGCTTGAAACCACCTTTGTAGACCCGGGGACCCTGACGGTGGCCATCCCGGAATTTTTCGGTTCCGGCGGGGAGATTTACGTGCTCACCAATTCCCAGGAAGGGACCAATGGTTCGGATGGGGGAACATCCGACCCGCTCACTTTCTTCGAAGTTGAGAAAACGGATGTCATTGTCAAGCCCGTTGAGGTCTCTCGTTATTACGGTTTGGAAAACCCGGAATTTGCCATAACCGTAATCGATGCCGAATCGTCCGAACCCCTGCCGCAGGATGAATTGGATTTGTTTCTGGACCCGGCGCTTTTCCCGGTATCGATGACATCGAATGCAACGGCTGCTTCCAATGTAGGTATCTATTCCATCAACCTGGAGGTAGACCAGGAAAACACGGACCCCGGGTTTGCCGAACTCTATAATATAACCGTGGAGGGTGCCAGCCTTTTTGTGACGGCCATGCCTGTTACGGTTTCCGCCGAGATCCCCGGAACACTCACCTACGGGGACCCGATCCCGGAGATCGTATATGCTTATTCCTACGGGGAACCCGGGGGTACGCCTGAAAACATCGATCCGCTTGTAGCCGGGTCATTCGAGGACTCCCACCTGAATGCCACCCTCCTGGCCAATGGCGTTATGCTTGCCAATGGGGTGACCCTTGCCAACGATATCACGCTTCCCAATGGGACGTTCCTCGCCAATGGCACTTTTTTGGCCAATGGGGTAACCCTGGTCAACGGAGAGCCGTATTTTCTGAACGGGACACCCCTGGCCAACAGTTCCTTCTATGTTACGGAGTCTACCGTGAATAATGCGGGATCTGTTTCGGATGCGGGGTATGCCCTGGAATCCGGAGACCCGGATACCGTGCCGCTCATTCGAATCGGGGCAGATGCTTTTACGCGAAGCCTGGGGGATGCCGACCCGTCGGTTTCCAATGGGGTGATGCTGGCCAATGCCACCCTGCTGGCAAACGGGACCATGCTGGTCAACGGGACGTTTCTGGCCAATGGCACCCCGCTGTCCAATGGGATTACCCTGGCCAACGGCACAGTGCTCGCCAATGGGACATTCCTGGTAAACGGGGTGACCCTGGCCAATGGCACGGTCCTGGCCAATGGCACTACCACGCTGGCTAACGGCACGGTATTGGCCAATGGCAGCGTCCTTGCCAATAGCGAGGCCGGACCTATCCGCAGTGCCCTGGAGCAGTCGGTGGTGGTTTTCAATACGGATGATGTTTCCGCAGACCCGGCAGAACCCGACCCGCCTTCGCCGGAGATATTTCCAAAATCGCTGATCACCGGACTCGGCGTGGGAACAAACTGGATTGTTCCCAGCAAGGGTGTCGTCAATAATAATTTTGAAATATTTACAGAACCCATTCCCTTTGAAGTGTTGCCCGCACCGCTCACGGTGGTTACCCAGGATGCCGCGGCCGCCTATGGGGATGAACAACCCGAATTTTCCGTGGAGATTACGGGGGCGCAATACGGGGAAACCCTGGAGGAGATATTCCCGGATGGGCTTGAATTCACCGCCTGCGAGTCCTGTGATGTTCCGGGAAGCCCCTATACGATCCTGGCAAGTACTGAAAGCGCATCCGGCAACTATACCATCGATTTTGTGAATACCGGGTTGTTTACCGTTAATCCGTTCGAACTTACCCTGACTATGGACGATGCCACGATTGCATACGGGGATACGGGCCCATTCGAATTTACCTATCAACTGGATGCCCAGGCGCTGCCCTACGATGAGGACCCGGCCGAAATCTTTGCCGGCCTGACGTTTAGCCCTTCCGACGGTTGCTCTGCGGGGGTGACCGTTGCAGCAGACCCGGCATTTCAGCCGGATAATTACCTAATGACGTATAATGACGGGGCCCTGACGGTGGAGAAAGCCGATCTGCACCTGTCCCTGGGTACCGCGTTCATCGGATTGGGTGATCCCATTCCCACTGATTTCGGGATTGCGGCAACCGGGCTGGTCTGTGGGGATAGCACCCCGGCAATCACCAGTTTTTCCCTCTATGATTCCGGGGGTAATCCGGTTACGGGACTGCCCCTTGCGGGAACGTATGAAGTCCGTGCCAACCTGGATGGGCTCACAGGGTATGATAATTATAGCATTACCCAAACCTATGGCGTGTTGTATATTAATCCGTTGGTGGGGTGTAACGACAGGATCAAGGCTGTCGATATGTGTAAGGCGCCATCGGTTCTGGATGGGGAACCACAGGTTACTACCCGGTTGCAGGTTACTTTCGAAAACCGAACCAGTACACCCATTTATATTCCTTTCGGTACCCGGGAGAATCGCTTCAAAGGCAATGCATATATTGTCGGGGAGGCCCCTTCCCTGTTCGAACCCGGGATTCATACCTTTGAGGTGTACACCGATGGCGGCAGCATTCAGTGGGAGGTCATAACCCCCGGATGCAAGAGTGCCTTCAAATCATCCAATGGTTCCAATGCCAACCCATGCGCCACAGGTTTTTCCGCGGATCTCGACAACTTGGACCCGGTTGCCGGTTCTCCTGAACCCCTTGGGCGTGTGTCGCCCAACCCGGTTTCTGAATTTCTGAATCTATACGTTGGGGATATGGACGGGCCGCTTACGGTAACTGTATTTGATGAAGTGGGGCGCCAGCTCCTACAGCGTAAATTCAAAATTTCTGCCGGCATGCAGCGTGTGGAGCTTAACCTGACATCCCTGAAGGCCGCTCTGTTACTGGTCCGAATGGACCGGGAGTCCGGTGGGCCCTCGGTATTCCGGGTGATTAAACAGTAATTCGGTAAATAGTGTATTTTTAGGTACATCTAACCGGATATGCTACATTTTTTCTGTCGAATTCAACGCCTCCTGCCAGGAGGACATGGTATCAAGAGGGCATCCATTGGACGGTTCGTTTACTTGCTATTGCCCTTCATTTTGTTGGCCTCCTGCGGAGAAAAACAAAATGGGAAACTTCCTGGAAACTCTTCCCTGGCCAATGCCTATAACGAGCCTCACCGGCCGCAATTCCATTTTACCCCCCGGGAAGCCTGGATGAACGACCCGAACGGGATGTTCTACCTGGACGGGGAATACCACCTGAGTTATCAGTTTTACCCGGATAGCACGGTTTGGGGGCCGATGCACTGGGGGCATGCCGTCTCTACCGACCTGGTGCGCTGGAAGCACCTTCCCGTGGCGCTGGCTCCGGATTCCCTGGGCTATATTTTTTCCGGGAGCGCCGTGGTGGACCACGGGAATACTTCGGGGTTCGGGAACGGCTCCGAACCGCCGGTCGTTGCAGTATATACCTACCACAACCCCATCCTGGAGGAGGCCGGAGGCGACGACTTTCAGTACCAGGGAATAGCCTATAGCCTGGACAAGGGCCGTACCTGGACAAAATATGCCGGGAACCCCGTACTGGCCAATGACACCGGCGTTCGCGACTTCCGGGACCCCAAGGTGTTCTGGCACGGGGAAAGCGAAAAGTGGATCATGGTCCTGGCCGTGTACGACCGGGTCAGGTTGTACGCTTCCCCCAATTTGAAAGAATGGGAATACCTGTCGGAATTCGGGATAGAGGGGGATACCCGCCTGTGGGAATGCCCGGATCTCTTTCGGCTCAGGGTGCCGGGTACCCGGGAGGCTAAATGGGTTTTGCTCGTAAGCATCCAGCAGGAGGGGCCTTCCGGCGGAACGGGGACCTCGTACTTCGTTGGGGATTTTGACGGGACAGTGTTTACTGCAGACCCGGCGGGCCAGAAGTGGCTGGACCACGGGGCCGACAATTATGCCTTCGTCACCTGGGACAACGCCCCGACTGGTTGGGGCAGCCGGCTTGGGATCGGGTGGATGTCCAACTGGCAGTACGCCCAGGAGGTGCCGACGGTTGCGTGGCGATCCGCAATGACGGTACCCAGGATGCTGAGCCTGGCAGAGGACTCGGGGGAGCTTGTGTTGAGTGCATTGCCCGTCCCTGCCGTTACCGGGTTGCGCGGGGCCGAAGTGCAGTTGCCCATGGAATTGCGAGACAGCATACGGGTCGAAGGAGACTTCAGCCCGGCACAATGCGACATCTCCCTGCTGGTGGACCTGGAAAATACCACCGCGAGTTCATTTGGTGTTGTCCTGAAGAACTCCGGCGGCGACCGGCTAACCGTCACCTTCGACCGATCTGAAGAAACCGTTACGGTAGATCGTACGGCCTCGGGGCCCCAGGGCTTTTCCGACGCGTTTTTTAAAGGGCCCCATAAAGCGACCGTGGACCTTTCCCAGGAGAGCCTGGACATCCGGGTCCTGCTGGATGCCGCGTCCATCGAAATTTTTGCCGATCGCGGCATCCTGAATTTCACCGATATCTTTTTTCCCGAATCCCCGTTTGACGAATTGTCGATCTGGGCCGAGGGAGGCACGCTAGTACTCTTTGACGGGACGGTCTATCCCATGGATTCCATCTGGTAGCCGTCAGAAGCCGTCTTCCAGCTCCACTTTGCGAATCTCCCAACGAGCGCGGTCCGACTTTACGGCGACCAGGCCGTTTTCGATTATGCGAGCTTGAATTTCAGGGGTTTGATACCTGCGCGCGTTCATCAGAATGTTTTGGCGTTCCTCAAGGGGCCAGACCATTTGCCCGGCTTTATTCAGCACAACTTCGGTGAACGTATGGTCGTAGATATTCAACTGGAAATTATTCTTGCCGCGGAAGGTTTTCTTGTAGTAGATTCCCACGGCATGGCCATTCTGAAACTCAGAGACGTTCAGGAATTCGGGCTGTATCACCACTTGGCCCTCGGTATCGATAAAACCATAAAGCGGGATGCCGTCCTCCCCGGAAACCATTACCGGACACCGACCATTGCTGAAACGGGGGTAGGGGATGCTGCCGACGCCCAAAGCCGCCGGATTCGGTTCCCGCTGCCATGCCAAATCGTCCCGAAAGTGGATGACGAGCAGTCCATTTTGGTCGATAAAGCCCCACTCAGATCCCTTCCTGACTGCTGCCAGGCCTTCGTGGAAACGGGTTACCTCGTCGAGGTCCCCGAGGGTGGGACGATTGATGTCCTGAATGGATTGGGCGCCGGCTAACAGGGGCAGCGCCGCGATTGCGAGTAACATTGCGAACTGTTTCATAATCATTGGGTTATTAGATAAAGATCCGGATAACATTCCGGAAGGGAAATGATCTTTATCATAGGTTGCCGGCGGGCTCGGAAATATCTTTACGGGAAGTAAAATCCGGTACGATGAAAAATATCCTGATACCCACTGACTTTTCGACAAATGCCTGGCGGGCTATTGAATATGCGCTGCTTTTTTTCAAGGATGAAACGTGCACCTTCTACCTCTTGCACGTCTATTCGCCTGCATTCTACCGCGTGGATTACATGACTGGCGGACCGGAAATGAGCGGTATCCCGGATGTAGGGGTGGATATATCCATACGCGGGCTGGAACAAACCCTGAAAGATATCAAAAAGGAGTACCAAAACCCGAGATACCGGTTTGAACTCGTGTCGTCTTTCAATACGCTTACCGACGAAATCCGGGAACTTTCCCAGCGCAAGCAGATGGACCTGATCGTAATGGGGACGCAGGGAGCCACCGGGGCCAGGCAGGTGTTTTTAGGTTCCAATACGGTCCACGTGATTCGCAAAACCCGGACGCCCCTGCTGGCCGTTCCCTCCCAGACAACCTACCGCCCCCCGCGGATGGCGCTCTTCCCGAGCGATTACCTGAGCCACTACAAAAGGGAAGACCTGAAACCGGCCCTGGACTTCATCCGGGCCCATGACTCGCGGGTGCTGATTTTGCATATCCTGGAAAAAGGCGGGCTCACAGATACGCAAAAAGATAACAAGCGCCACCTGGAACGCTGCATGGAGGAAATCGAGTACGAAATTGTCGAAGAACCCGCCGGGAAGCTCCCCGAAGCAATCCTCCAGTTCATAGCGGAGCACCCTATCGATCTGCTGGTGATGATGAACCGGGGCCATTCCTTTTTGGAGCGACTTCTCGTCCGCTAGAACATCGATCAGATTGGTTTCCATGTGAAAATTCCCTTCCTGGTAGCCCCGGACACCAGTGATCCGGCCGCGTGATTCCGATTTGCCCTCCCGGTGGGGGGCGCCTGCGGAGGGGAACCTCCCGGCCAAAAGAATTGGCCCTGGCATTTTCACGCCCCTGGCTTTAACCCTAAATTTGCAAATGACACTTCCAGCCCTGAAATTATGAACAAAGGCATTTACGTGGCCACTATCGAGGCCAACAGCGGAAAATCCATCCTCTCCCTGGGGTTGATGCGGCTCTTGCTGGGGAAAATGGCACGGGTAGGGTATTTCCGCCCGATTATCGATGACTATCCCGACGGCAAACAGGACAACCATATAGCCACCATCCTGTCGCATTTCAACATTCCCCTCAATTATGAGGAAGCCTATGCATGCACGCGCAGCCAGGTGGTCCAAAAAACCAGCAGGAACCGGGAAGACGAGGTACTCGACACGATCATTCAGAAATACAAGGACCTGGAAAGCCGTTTTGACTTTATCCTCGTGGAGGGGACGGATTTTACGGGGGAGGGGGCCATCATCGAATGGGATTTCAACGTACTCCTGGCCAAAAACCTGGGGATCCCGACGGTCATCCTGTCTACGGGCGTGGGTAAAACCCTGGAGGAATTTGTCAATTCCCTGGCACTGGCCTGCGACTCCTTCCGCGATAAGGGAGTTGAGGTCCTCATGGTTGCGGCCAATAAAATCCAGCCGGAGAACCGGCAGCTCGTCCTGGATCAGATGCACGCCGACCTGCCGGAGGGGGTGTTGACGGCGGCCATACCTCTGAACCCGGTACTCGGCAACCCGAGTATGCGCGAAATAGCAGACGCCCTGGGCGGAGAGGTCCTGTTCGGAGCGCGGCACCTGGACAAACAGGTAGCGCATTTTGGGGTGGGGGCCATGCAACTCAGGAATTACCTGACGCACCTGGTGGAAGCTACCCTGGTAATTACCCCGGGGGACCGCGCCGATATCATCCTCGGGGCCCTGCAGGCCAACTTGTCGACGAACTACCCGTCCATTTCGGGGATCATCCTCACCGGCGGGCTTGTACCGGAGGAAACGATTATCCGCCTGATCGAAGGGTTGTCGGAAGTGGTGCCCATCGTTTCGGTCCAGGGGGGCACCTTTTCGGTCACCAATCGGATCGGGTCCATCCAGCCCCGGATTTACGCCGGGAATACCCTGAAAATCGAACAATCCCTCAAGGACTTTTCGGCCTATGTGCCAGAAGACGCATTGGCGGAGCGGTTGGTCACCTTCCGGGCTGAGGGCATCACCCCGCGGATGTTCCAGTACAACTTGCTCAAAAAAGCCCAGTCGGACGTAAAACACATCGTGTTACCGGAGGGTACGGACCAGCGGGTCCTCCGGGCTGCCGTGGAACTGGCCAGGTATCAGGCCGTCCGCCTCACCCTGCTGGGGCGGCCTGAAGAGATCCGTGAGAAGGCCCGGCAGCTCCAGCTGGAACTTCCCGGGGAGATCCAACTTCTGGACCCCCGGAATGCCCCGCAGTTTGAGGAGTATGCCAACACGCTGTATGAGCTGCGAAAGCACAAGAACATGGAACTGACCATGGCACAGGACCTGATGTCCGATGTGTCCTATTTCGGTACAATGATGGTCCATAAGGGACACGCCGACGGCATGGTGTCCGGGGCGGCCCATACCACCCAGCACACCATCCGTCCCGCCCTGCAGTTTATCAGGACACGACCCGGGGTGCAGCTGGTTTCCTCCGTATTTTTTATGTGCCTCCCAGACCGGGTAACTGTTTTCGGCGACTGCGCCATCAACCCGAACCCGGACGCGGCGGAGCTCGCCGAAATCGCCATTTCCTCGGCGGATACCACAGCCTCCTTCGGGATTGAACCCCGGGTAGCCATGCTGTCCTATTCCTCGGGGAGTTCCGGCCAGGGCGCCGATGTGGACCGGGTGCGGGAAGCCACGCGCCTGGTGCGGGAACGCAGGCCCGACCTGAAGGTGGAGGGCCCGATCCAGTACGATGCCGCCGTAGACCTGAAAGTGGGACGCAGCAAACTGCCCGACTCCGAGGTTGCCGGGCGGGCAACGGTTTTTATATTTCCGGACCTGAACACCGGGAACAATACCTACAAGGCTGTGCAGCGGGAAACGGGCGCGTTGGCCATCGGCCCGGTCCTGCAGGGCCTGAACAAGCCGGTAAACGACCTGAGCCGCGGCTGTACCGAGGACGATATCTTCAATACTGTTGTCATTACCGCCATCCAGGCCCAGCAAATCCGAAAATGAAAAATCAAGCCGACATGAACCGCGTGATCCTCGTATTGAATTCCGGCAGTTCCTCCCTGAAGTTCCAGGTCCTGCGGATGCCCGGGGAAACCCGGATTTGCCAGGGGATGGTAGAACGAATCGGGGCAGGGGATGCCCGCTTAAAATTCGATTCGGGCAAAGCGAAATACGAGCGACAACTGGCCGTAACCGATCACAAGGAGGCCCTCAGGCATATTGTTTCGGCATTACTGGACCCGGACACCGGGGTGCTCCGGGATTCAAAGGATGTTGCTGCCGTCGGCCACCGTGTGGTCCATGGCGGGACGCGGTTTACCGGAACCACCCGGGTGGATGCAGCGGTTAAGGAAGCCATTGCCGACCTGTCCCGACTGGCCCCTTTGCACAACCCGGCCAACCTGGAAGGTATCCGGCAGGCCGAGTCGTTTTTTCATGAAGCCATCCAGGTGGCCGTATTCGATACCGCCTTCCACCAGACCATCCCCATGAAGGCCCGGCGATATGCAATCCCGGAATCCCTGTACAGGGAACACGGGGTGCAGGTATACGGATTTCACGGCACGAGCCACAAGTACATTGCAGAGCAGTTAAGGCCGCATCTGCCCGAAGACGGAAAACTCGTTTGCCTGCACCTGGGAAGCGGGTGCAGCGCCACAGCCATCCGGGGAGGCGTCAGCCTGGACCACAGCCTGGGGTTCACCCCCAGCAATGGATTGGTCATGGGTTCGCGAAGCGGGGATATCGACCACGGCGTTATTTTTTATATGGTGGAAAGCCTGGGGTATCCGCTCGAAGAAGTGAAACGCATCCTCAGCAGGGAAAGCGGGTTGAAGGGGCTTACCGGGAAAAGCGACTTGCGGGATATCGAGGCGGTGGCGGCAACCGGTGATCCGGATTGCCAGTTGGCGCTGGAAATGGCGGCGTACCGGATCCGGAAATATATCGGCGCGTACGCAGCTGCAATGAACGGCCTGGACGGAGTTGCCTTTACTGCCGGGATCGGGGAGCATTCCTCCCGTATGCGGGAGCTGGTTTGCCGGGATATGGAATTTCTCGGCATCCGGCTGGATGCCGATTGCAATGCCGCTCCCGGGCCGGGGTTACAGTCCATCCACGCGGAGGATTCCCGGGTGAAACTCTGGGTGGTGCCTACGGATGAGGAACTCGAAATTGCGCGGCAGACGTATCAGGTGCTGACGGGTTCGGCATAACCGGCCAGCCGGTGCGCTGGCCTTCGATGGCTGGATTACTCGCTTCACTCGTGATCCAGACCGTGCCCACTCCTGCAAATAGGGCCGAACGTCCAAAAGGGCTCCAGTGGAGCGCTTTTAGTGAGGAGCCAGCCGGTGCGCTGGCCTTCGATGGCTGGATTACTCGCTGAAGCTCGTGATCCAGACCGGGAAACCACTCCTGCTGGATTACTCGGCATTCGCCTCGTGATCCAGACCGTGCCCACTCCTGCAAATAGGGCCGAACGTCCAAAAGGGC
>NZ_CEXZKX010000007.1:83355-127877 GCF_982776155.1 Robiginitalea sp. | reverse complement strand
GAACCCCTGTTACCAGGATGAAAACCTGGCGTCCTAACCCCTAGACGAACGGGCCGAATATTTCAAAGGGCGGTTTTCCCCGGCGGCAAAGCCGCTGAAAAACCATTTGTAGCCCGTAGGGGAATCGAACCCCTGTTACCAGGATGAAAACCTGGCGTCCTAACCCCTAGACGAACGGGCCATATTTCAGTAGGCGGCCGGCCGGCTTAACCGGCTGGTTGCCAAACGCACCTTGTAATTAGGCAGGTGCAAAAATACAATATTTTTTTTGCCTGCCAACAACTGGCAAAGTTTTTTTAAACCCTAATACGCTTTGGCAAAAAGCACCCGGTAGGGCGAGGGTTTCCCGGTTCGAATACAATTTCCCGGATCCGGCTTCGGGTCGAGCGGGATGCAGCGGATCGTCGCCTTGGTCTCCTCCTTAATCCGCTCTTCGGTCTCGTCGGTCCCGTCCCAATGGGCCGAAACGAACCCCCCGGTGGTGGCGATCACTTCCCTGAATTCTTCATAGGTATCCACCTCGGTGATGCCGGCATCCCGGAAGTCCTTCGCGCGCTGATAAATCGCATCCTGCATTTCGCCGAGCAGGTTGCCGATATACTCCTCAATGCCCTCTGCCGGGACCACTTGTTTCTCCAGCGTATCCCGACGGGCCACCTCAAAGGTGCCGTTCGCCAGGTCTCGCGGCCCCACACCCAGGCGTACAGGGACGCCCTTCAATTCGTATTCATTGAATTTAAATCCGGGCTTATGGGTGTCCCGGTCGTCGTATTTTACGGAGATGCCCCGATCCCGGAGCCGGGCCGCCAACGGGTTCACCACGGCACTGATTGCCTCCAGTTGCTCCTGCCCCCTGTAGATGGGGACGATCACTACCTGAATCGGCGCCAGTTTCGGGGGCAGCACCAGGCCGTTGTCGTCGCTGTGCGTCATGATCAGCGCCCCCATCAGGCGGGTGGAAACGCCCCAGGAAGTTGCCCAGACGTATTCCTGCTGGCCTTCCGTATTGTCGAATTTCACGTCGAAGGCTTTGGCGAAATTTTGCCCCAAAAAGTGGGAGGTACCTGCCTGCAAGGCCTTGCCATCCTGCATCAGGGCTTCGATACAATAGGTTTCCACAGCCCCGGCAAAGCGTTCCCCGGCCGTCTTGGTCCCTTTAATCACCGGTACGGCCATATGCTCCTCGGCAAAGGTGGCGTAGACGTCCAGGATGGTTTCTGCCTCCGCAATGGCTTCGGCCTCCGTGGCGTGTGCCGTGTGCCCTTCCTGCCAGAGGAATTCTGCCGTCCGCAAAAACAGGCGCGTACGCATTTCCCAGCGGACCACATTGGCCCATTGGTTGATCAGCAACGGCAGGTCCCTGTAGGACTGGATCCAACGCCGGTAGGTATCCCAGATAATGGTTTCGGATGTGGGCCGGACAATGAGTTCCTCTTCCAGACGGGCTTCCGGGTCCACGACGATCCCGCTCCCGTCCTCGGCATTTTTCAGCCGGTAGTGCGTCACAACCGCGCATTCCTTGGCAAAGCCCTCCACATGGCTGGCCTCCTTGCTCAGATAGGATTTCGGGATAAAAATCGGGAAGTAGGCGTTCTGGTGGCCCGTATCCTTGAACATCTTGTCCAGGGCGGCCTGCATCTTCTCCCATATGGCGTACCCATAGGGTTTGATGACCATACACCCCCGTACGCCGGAGTTTTCGGCCAGATCCGCTTTTACCACGAGTTCATTATACCATTTGGAATAATCCTCGCTGCGCGTTGTTAGATTTTTACCCATTCAATGTAGTTTGGCACAACTATTGTGACTTTGTTAACGAAAATAGTTCGTCAAAACTAACTATTTTTAATATGTTCAACAATAAATAAAAAATTGCACCCATGAGACCACCCCTACCCCACATCAACCTTCAAAACACCCTGATATTCGGGCTGTTTGGGTTGCTTCTGGCTTCCTGCGGTTCCTATCAATCCGCCTCGTATTACGACCGGGACGGCATTTATGGTACTGAAGACCGCGTGGTGCGCTACGAAAACCCGCCTGCCCGCCAGGCTCCCCCTGCCCGTCAGGCACCAAATACCGAGCCGGACCCGTACGAAACCTATTTTGGGGATCGCGCTCGCGAACTCGGAGAAGTGCTGGATAGCGAGGTCTTTACCGACATCGATTCCTATTCGAGTTCGGACCAGGACAGCCTGGCCTATACGGACGAAAACCTGATCGGCAATCCGAACGATTATTTTGCCGAAAACAACAACGACTACGAAGGATACCCGGCCTGGGGCGACCAGGGCGGCAACCTCACAGTGAACGTCTACGGAGGCGGCTGGGGCTACAACAACTGGGGTTGGAACAACTGGGCCTGGGGCAGCCCGTGGGCCTTTGGTGGCTGGTATTCCCCCTGGGGGGCTGGCTGGGGCTTCAACAACTGGGGCTGGGGATGGAATTCTTGGCGCTGGAACCGTTGGGGCTGGGGCTGGAACAACTGGGGCTGGAATGGCTACTGGGGCTGGGGCAACTGGTACAGCCCGTACTACGGGTACGCCGGATACTGGGGGAACCGCTACTGGCGCAATGGTTTCTACCGAAACGCCTATGCCTATAACTCCGGGCGCCGGGGGCTCTACAACCGGAATCCCGGGGTAACCCGCAACGCCAGGTACAGTTCTGCGGCGCGGACCACCTCGCAATACCGCACAAACAGCGGACGCTCCAATCTGAATCGCAATGGCCGGTATTCTGCAGCCAGGTCGCGCTCCAACCTGGACGCGGCCGCCCGCAACCGGGCGTATCGCTCCAGCAGGTCTACCCGGACCTCCCCGTCCTATGGCAACTCCAGGAGTTCCCGTTCTTACAGCGGGTCATCCAGGGGGTATAGCCGATCCTCGGGATACAACCGTTCGGGAAGCACCCCGAACCGGAGTTACTCGTCCGGCAGGACCAGCAGGGGGCGCTCGGGCACGTACAGCAGCGGCCGAAGCAGCAGCCGGTCTTCTGGCAGCTACCGCAGCAGCGGCCGAAGCAGCAGCCGGTCATCGGGAAGTTTCCGCAGCAGCGGCGGCAGTAGCCGGTCTTCAGGCAGTATGCGAAGCAGCGGCGGCAGCAGCCGGTCCTCAGGAGGGCGTTCTTCCGGGGGTCGCAGCGGGGGCCGGAGCGGCGGACGCGGCGGCATATAACGATCATCCCCTTTTCATAATCAAAAAGCATCACCAATGAAGCGTATATTCACTTTCATCCTGCTCGGCCTGTGCGTTAACGCAACCGCGCAGACCGTCAACGACGTACTCCGATACGGCCTGGAAGAAACCCAGGGATCGGCCCGTTTCCAGGCAATGGGCGGGGCTTTTGGAGCCCTGGGTGGCGACCTGTCCTCCCTGAACATCAACCCGGCCGGATCTGCCGTCTTCAGCAACAACATCCTCACCGTCTCCGGCGGGAACTACAACCGGGACAATACGGCCGGCTTTGGCCCTGCAGGTGGCACCCTGGAAGGGCTCAATGCGGTAGAACTCAACCAGGTTGGAGGCGTATTCGTGTTCAAGAGCACCGAAGGGGCAGCCTGGAACAAACTGGCCCTCGGGGTGAATTACGACATGGTGGAGAATTTTGACGACTCCTACCGGATCATCGGCAGCAACCCCAACGGTATCGACACATACTTCCTGAACTTTGCCCAGGGCGTCCCGCTCGGGCCATTGCGCGTCCGGGAAGGGGAAACCGTGGTGGATGCCTACCTGGATATCGGATCGAGCCTCGGGTTTGCGGACCAGCAGGCATTCCTCGGCTTCCAGGCCGGGTTCATCGACCCGGTAGACCCGGATGACGACGGGAATACGGACTATTTTTCCAATGCGGACTACTCCACCGTCAACCAGGACTACATCCAGAGTACCAACGGGTACAACAGCAAGTTTACACTGAACTTCTCCGGCCAGTACCAGGAGAGTTTCTACCTGGGGGCTTCCCTGAACTTCCATTCCGTCCTGTACGAGCGCCTGACCTTCCTGGACGAAAGCGGTTACGACGCGGGCTCCCCCATTCAGTCGGCCACCTTCGACAGCTTCCTGCATACCGAAGGGTCCGGATTTTCCATGCAAATCGGCGCCATCGCCAGGCTGGGCGATGTAGTACGGATCGGCGGGGCATACCAGTCCCCTACCTGGTACCGCCTCACGGACGATTTCTCCCAGGCGGCCAATTCGGATTTTGCCGACAAAAACCCGAATGTCACCAATATCAACCTGGGGGTGATCAACCTCTTTGACACCTATACGATCAAAACCCCCGCCAAGGTTACAGGGAGTGTCGCCCTGGTATTCGGGCCCGAGGGGTTACTGAGTTTTGACTACGACTACCAGGATTTCTCCAACGCGGAGCTACGCCCTGCATCCGACGCCAATTTCGCCTCGGAAAACGCTTATATGGCTGAAGTACTCGGCGGGGTCTCCACCTATCGCCTGGGCGGGGAATACCGGATCGACCGGGTAAGCCTGCGCGGGGGGTACCGCTACCAGACAAGTCCGTATAAGGAGGAGGGAATCTGGGGAGACCTGGAGGCTTATTCCGGCGGTATTGGCTACAGCTGGGGGCCCAACCGGCTCGACCTCTCCTACAGCCGCAGCGAACAGGACGTCACCGAGGCGCTTTACGACGGCGGCCTGGGGGATGCTTTTATCAACCGCGTAAACAATTACGTTACCGTGGGATATACGCTGAACTTCTAAAGCACAGCTAGACGGTTTTCAGCTTAAATCCTACCGCTTCAGCGTAAAGTGGGCCCGGACCAGGTTCGCCACCAGGACCCCCTGTTCGTCCCGGCTGTATTCCAGGCGGAACCAGTAGTCGGAAGACGGGAGGGGCCGGCCGTTGAAATTGCCATCCCATCCCACACTTGTCTCGTCAATCTGCTTGAGGAGTTTTCCATACCGGTCAAAGATGAACACCACCGGTTCGGTGAGCTCTTCAATCCCGAGGATGTGCCAGGTATCGTGGATGCCGTCCGCATTCGGGGTAAAGAACTTCGGGTAGCCGATTACCAGGAATTCGGTGGGTTCGGTGGTCCCGCATCCGTTCCGGTCGTTGATGACCACCGTGTTGATCCCCGGGGGGACGTCGTTGAAAATCGGGGACTCCTGGAATGGCCCGCCGTTGATGGCGTACTCGTAATCCCCGTTCCCCGCCGGGATGATCTCAATGTTGTTGCTGTCCGACAAATCCGCGAGGATGTCCACCCGGTCCAGTTGGGGTTCCCCATAGTAGGTAATCAGGATATCGTCCGCATACACCTCCGAGGTCGTTGCGGTGACTTCCACAAAATACCGGCCGGAATCCGGGCTGGAGACCGTTAGTTCGGTTTCCCCGGGCCCCGAGGCCAGGGTCGCGTCGATCGTGCCGTCGTCGTCGTAATCCACCGACCAGACAATATCCGCAATATCCGGGCCCGCCGGGGAATTCAGGGCACTCAGCACGATATCCGGGTCGCCTTCGCAGGCGGTGATGTCCAGGCCGAGGAATTCATCCCGAAGCGTACAGTCCAGGGCCGTGTCCTGGTTGGTGTTTACCGAATTCCCGGTAAAAGTCAGCGAAAAGGGTTCGGGGTCCCCGTCAAAATTTGTGTTGTAATTGTTGATGAGCAGGTAGTAGATTTCCCCGGGTTGTACCTCGAGGAACGCGTCGTAGGTGTTCTGGCTCCCCGTCAGGTGGGGCGCGCCAACCTGCCCGTTTTCCGGGTTGATGCCCACCCCGGTAAAATTGGTGTCGTTCACCTCGTAGTTGCACCGGATGGGCTGGGCCGTGCCATTGCTGATATCCGCACAATCCACATCCGGGCCGTACAGGGCAAAATCCCATTCAGCGGTCACAGTCCCGGACGCACCCGGAAGCGCCTCGATATCAAAGCCAATCTGCCCCCCGGTACCCGCGCGGAAAACAAACCAGGACGTATTGTTCTCGATATTCGCAGAAGTATTGCTGCCTTTTTCCAGGCAACCCGATTGGCGGATGACGTCCGGGTCAAAATCGTCGATATCGCCCCCGCCGTCTGCAAACCACGTGCGCACGGTATCCGCGCAGACCGGGATGGCCGACCGGCAATCCGGTGAGTTCTGGGCGGTCACGGCCGGGACATAAAGCAGGCAGCCCAGGAGTAATACCAGGTAGTTCTTCATAGGGTTTGGGGCACGAATTTCTGTATAGTATAACTCCCGCGGGTACGATTTAGTATAGGTTTACCGAAGTTTTTGACCGTTAATCGACCAACGGACAAGGCATGGGAGCCTCAGCGTTTCAGGGCGAAATGCGCATTCAGGTACCGGGCTTCCACCCGCTGGCCGTTGGAGTCCGTGTAGGTCAGGCGGAACCAGTAGTCGGCACCGGGCAACAGGCGCCCGCGAAATGTACCGTCCCATCCGGCGGAGGTGCCGTCCATTTGTTTGAGCAGTTTCCCGTAACGGTCAAAAATGTGCACCACCGGGTCGGTGAGCGTTTCGATGCCGCGAATGTGCCAGCGGTCGTGTTGTCCGTCCCCGTTGGGGGTGAAAAATGGCAGGTAGCCCACAACCGTAATCGTCTCGGTAATCTCCCCGCAACCGAGGGCATCCCGCATCCGTACCTGATGGGATCCGGCTGGTACGCCTTCAAATACGGGACTCGACTGGAAGGGGCCGTCATTCAGGGCGTATTCAAAGTTCCCTGAGGCCTGGGTTTCCACCGTCACGCGGTTCGACGCAGACAGGTCTTCCACCAGGATATCCGAAATGCTCGGGGGGGCCGAGAGGATAACCTCCACGGTGCGCTGGGCCGTACAGATGCCCCCTCCTGAACCGGTGGAAGCGGTAAGCGTAAAGGTGCCCGCCTGGCTGACCGTACGCCCGGGGCCGGACAGGCCGTCCTGCCAGCTGTAGGCCACCCCCGGTTCCGCCTGGGACAGCCCGATGAAGGCGCTGCCGCCATTGTCGCAGATATATACCTGCTCGCCAAAATCCAGGTTCGGGGTCAACAGGACCTCCAGTTCAAATTGGGAGGAGGCGTCGTAACAATTCGGGTTTTCCAGGGAGGTCACCCGCACATAAACCGTATGGTTCCCCGGGCCCGGAGACCAGTTGTCCGGCAGGGCGGCAATCCCCGCCTGTGCATCGAAATTGCTGGCGTGATAGGTTACGCGGAACTCCCCGGGGTCCTGGGTTCCCAGGGCTTCGGCATCCCGGGCAGGCAAGTAATAAGGCGGGTCGCCGCTGCAGATCATCGCGTCGGCTACGGGTTCGGACCGGGCTGCAGGGCTGAAGCCCACCTGGACATCGCTGACTTCCTGGGAGCCGTCCGGCAGGTCGACCACGATACGGTACATGGCTGCTGCAGTTGCCGAATAGGTTGCGGATGTTTCCCCGGGTATGAGGCTGAAACCGGACCCCGAATCCGCATACCACTGGTAGCCCGTGGCAGACGAAGTCGTTCCATCCAGCAGTACCGCATCGCCTTCGCAGGCCGCTACAGGTGGCCCCAGCAGGTTACTGATGATGGAGCAGTCCAGGGCATCATACGGATGGTCCTCAAAGATCTGGCCCGAAAACTGGATGGAAAACCCGGAATTCGTATTGCTGAAATTGTTGATGAGCAGGTAGTAATCCTCCCCGGGCTGTACGTCCAGCCAGGGTTCGTACAGGAAGGTATCCGCATTTCCCGAAGGGTCTTCCCCTACCCCCATATAGACTTCGCGGTCCCGGTTGTCGAAAAAATTGCAGCGTACCGGCTCCCCGAGGCTGCCGCAATCCGAGGCGCGATACAGGGCAAAATCCCAGTCCTCGGACGGGTCAAAGGAAATGTTGAAGCCCAGTTGCCCGGCAGCCCCCGTCCGGAAACGATACCAGGCGGAATTCGATTCGATATAACCCGAGAGGGTGGGCTCCAGGCAACCCGAAGTTGCCGCGCCCCCGAAATCGTCGGTGCCATACCCGGAAGTCCCCCCGTTCACGGGGGTATTGCTGCAAATCGGAATAGCCGTCTGGCAATCCGGGGAAATCTGTGCGGTCCCCCAGGATGCCACCAACAGGAAAAGACCTGCCGCCAGGCCGGTTTGTCTGCGTCTTTTATACATGGTCGTACTTGGGCAAAATAAAAATAGGAAGGCCATTTCCTTAACACGAATTTATGTTGTGTACCCGCCCAAACACGCCATAAAGTGGCATATAATGTATATCTTTGCCAATTGTAAAGTACCCTACCGATGAAAACCGATCCAGCATTGGAAACTTCCCGGGAATCCTTTATGGAGGACCATTTTACCGGAAAAGAAGAAACCCCCTTGCGGGAAGATGCGTTCCGTTTGAGCGATGAAGAAAAGATCGACCGCATCCGCCAGAATGTGCGGGATATTTTGCTCACCCTGGGCATGGACCTGAACGACGACAGCCTCCGGGGCACCCCGGACCGTGTGGCGAAAATGTACGTAAAGGAAATCTTTGCCGGGTTGCACCCGGACCGCCGCCCCAAATCTTCGACCTTCGACAACAAATACAAGTATGGGGAGATGCTGGTGGAGAAGAATATTACGGTGTACAGCACCTGTGAACACCACCTGCTGCCAATTGTCGGCAAGGCCCATATTGCCTATATTTCCGGCGGTTCAGTGGTTGGTTTATCCAAGATGAACCGCATTGTCGACTACTACGCGAGGCGCCCTCAGGTACAGGAGCGGATGAACATCCAGATCGTCCGCGAACTGCAGCGGGTTTTGGGCACCGAAGACGTCGCATGCGTCATCGATGCCAAGCACCTCTGCGTCAATTCCCGCGGGATCCGCGACGTGGACAGCAGCACGGTGACCTCGGAATACGGGGGCCGATTCAAGGAAGAAGAATCACTCCGCCGGGAATTCCTGGAATACATCAACCTGGATACCGAATTTTAAGCCCATTCTATGGCGCTCTACACGGAACAAACCCTTAAAGTCCACAATTCCCTTACCGGGACCAAGGAAACCTTCACCCCCATCCACGAAGGCCACGTAGGCATGTACGTCTGCGGGCCGACCGTTTACAGCAACGTCCACCTGGGGAACTGCCGGACCTTCATGTCCTTTGACCTGATTTTCAGGTACCTCAGGCACCTGGGCTATAAAGTCCGGTTCGTGCGCAACATTACGGATGCGGGCCACCTGGAGGACGATGCCGACCAGGGGGAAGACAAGATCGCCAAGAAGGCGCGGCTCGAGAAAATCGAGCCCATGGAGGTGGTGCAGCGCTATACGGTGGATTTCCACAACATCCTGCAGCGCTTCAACCTGCTCCCCCCGAGTATCGAACCCACGGCTACAGGCCATATTGTGGAGCAGATCGAGATCATCAAGGTGATTATGGACCGGGGATACGCCTATGAGAAGAACGGCTCGGTGTACTTCGACGTAAAACGGTTCAACCAGGATTACGAGTACGGCAAGCTGAGCGGCAGGAAGCTGGAGGACATGATTGCGAATACCCGCGAACTGACCGCCCAGGACGAAAAACGGAACCCGCAGGATTTTGCCTTGTGGAAAAAGGCCGAGCCCCAGCACATCATGCGCTGGCCTTCTCCCTGGGGGGAAGGATTCCCGGGCTGGCACCTGGAATGCACCGTAATGAGCACCAAGTACCTGGGGGATACTTTTGATATCCACGGGGGTGGCATGGACCTGAAATTCCCGCACCACGAATGCGAGATTGCCCAGGCCGAGGCGGGGAACGACCAGTCGCCCGTCCGCTACTGGCTGCATGCCAACATGCTTACCCTGAATGGCAAGAAAATGGCCAAATCCACCGGGAACAACTTGCTCCCGGGGGAGATTTTCAGCGGGGAAAACGACATCCTGAGCAAGCCGTTTGCGCCAACGGTGGTCCGCTTCTTTATGATGCAGGCCCACTACACAAGCATCCTGGATTTGAGCGACGAGGCCCTGCTCGCGGCAGAAAAGGGATACAACCGCCTGATGGAAGCCATGGAACAGCTCCCCGGCCTGCCCACCGGCAAGACGTCCGATTTCGATGTGGCTGCGTGGCGGCAACGCTGCTATGACGCGATGAATGACGATTTCAACAGCCCGGTACTGATTGCCCAGCTGTTCGAAGCCGTCAAGACCATCAATCTGGTCCGGGACGGGAAACAATCGCTTTCCCCGGCCGACCGGGATACGCTGCAGGAAACCATGGAAGGCTTTGCCTTTGAGGTGCTCGGGTTGGAACCTGGACGGAGCCAAACCCAGGAAACCGAGAAACTGGAAGGTGTAATGAAGCTGGTCATCGACCTTCGGAACCAGGCCCGGGCGAACAAGGATTACCATACTTCCGACCAGATCCGGGACACCCTTTCGGAACTCGGAATCCAACTCAAGGACGGCAAGGAAGGGACGACCTTTACCCTCTAACCCCCAAAAAGCGGTTATGAAAAACAAACTCGCCTTGCCGCTTATCTGGCTGGTGCGCGGGTACCAGCGCTATGTTTCCCCCCTGACCCCGCCGAGTTGCCGCTACAGCCCTACCTGTTCCCAATATACCCTGGAGGCGCTGAAGAAACACGGGGTGTTCAAAGGGGGCTGGCTGGCGTTGAAGCGGATTGCTTCTTGTCATCCATGGGGCGGTTCCGGCTACGACCCGGTGCCCTGATCCCAAACTGCAACCACAGGCCAGCGCGCCAGCTCGCCCACAGCTCAAAAGGTCCACTGGACCTTTTCATTCCGCTGTGACGGGGGAGGTTCCGGCTACGACCCGGTGCCCTGATCCCAAACTGCGACCACAGGCCAGCGCGCCAGCTCGCCCACAGCTCAAAAGGTCCCACGGACCTTTTTGACTCGCTGTGTCGGGGGGGAATTTGTATCTTAGACGGCAAATTACCGCTATGTTTCTACTAGGTTTCACCTGGAATCCGGACGATACGCTGTTCAAGCTCGGGGTGTTGCAGATCAAATACTATAACCTCCTTTGGATTATCGCCTTCGCCGTCGGGTGGTACCTGATGAAGCAGATCTTTCAGCGCGAAGGCCGTTCCCGGGAGCAGCTGGATGCCCTTTTTATCTATGCCGTACTGGCCACCATGCTGGGTGCGCGCCTCGGGCATGTGTTTTTCTACGACTGGGATTACTACAGCAGCCACCTGGTAGAGATATTGCTTCCCATCCGCGAACAGGCCGGGAGCAGCCTCTTTGGAATTATCAACGGGTATGAGTTTACCGGCTTTACCGGTTTGGCCAGCCACGGGGCCGCTATCGGAGTAATTATCGGGATGTACCTCTTTACGAGGAAGTACAGTTCCTTCAACATGCTCTGGGTCCTGGACCGGATTGTCATCCCCGTCTCCCTGGGGGCCTTCCTGGTTCGCCTGGGAAATTTTTTCAACTCCGAAATAAACGGCAAAATCACGGATGCCTCCTTTTTCCTGGCAACCCGTTTCGTCCGGGATTCGGACGACATGCCGGCGGGCCAGGCCATGCACATTACCGGGGAACGCACCCCGGAGGCCGCCTACCGGGCCCTGACAGACGACCCGCAATTTGCGGAACACCTCCAGGCCATCCCCTTCCGGCACCCGGCCCAGTTGTACGAGGGCCTGTTGTATATCGGCGTTTTTGCGATCCTTTACTGGCTCTACTGGAAGACCTCCAAGGCCGCTCGTCCCGGGTACCTTTTTGGCCTGTTCCTCGTATTGCTGTGGAGCATCCGGTTTGTCGTGGAATTCGTTAAGAAGAGCCAGGGCGGGTTTGAAGATACCCTGGGATATCTCTCCACCGGCCAGTGGCTCAGCATCCCCTTTGTCCTGTTGGGCCTGTATTTTATGTTTCGGCCCACTAAGCCTGCAAGCCATGCCTGATCACCAAGCAACCGCGATTCGCCGTATTTTCAGCCGGCTGACGGCAGCCCTGTGCCTTGCTGCCTTTTGCTGCCTGTCCGGGTGCCGCGATGCCGAAAAGCCCGCGCTCAAAACCGAAGAGGTCCGCTTTACAAAAGAAGGGATCCTGGAAATCCTGTCGGCCGAATCGGATTCCGTCCTGGCCGTATTGGAGATTGAAATTGCAGATACGGAATACGAGACCCAGACCGGGTTGATGTACCGGAAGGAAATGAAGGATAACCGGGGGATGCTGTTCCTTTTCGACGCAGAGGAACAACACGCATTTTACATGAAAAACACGCTGATCCCACTGGATATTATCTTTATCGGTTCGAATCGGGAAATTGCCACCATCCGGCGGAACGCCCAACCCCTGGACGAAGGCAGTATACCCTCCGGGGTCCCCGTCCAGTATGTCCTGGAGGTCAATGCCGGGCTCAGTGAACAATGGGGCCTGGAACCCGGCGACCGGATTCGTTGGGAAAGGACCGATTAGCAGATGGCTGAGCATACCGTCATATTCACGGATAATCATTCGGACAAGTACGCATTCTCGGAGTCGCTGCTGCAGGGCAATCCGCCGGAGGCCCTCAGTGGGCTGCGGAGCCTGAGTGGGGCATTGTTTTCGAATGCGCGGATTGCAGACTTTATTGAGGAAGAAGCCCGGCACCAGCGTTCGGACCTCCAGCCGCAGCCCGATCGGGAGTTGCGCACCTACTCCAGCGGGGAGCGCAAAAAAGCCCTCCTGGCCTACCTGCTGCAACAACAGCCCGATTTCCTGATCCTGGACGACCCCTTCGACAACCTGGACCGGGAATACCGGGAATCGCTGTCGGGGCAACTTGAAGAACTCGCGCGTAGGACCCTGTTGATCCAATTGGCAAGCCGTCCTTCGGATGTGCTCCCCTGTATGGTCCACCGGGCATTTCTCGAGGGGCAGAACCTGGTGGGATTCCCCACCTACGAACCCGAAATCCCGTCGGGGCCCCGGATTACCGGTTCCATCCCGCCCCCGCCCGGGCCGCTGTCCGAACTTCCCGAAACGCTCGTGGATTTCCGCGACGTATCCGTAGCCTACAGCGGGCGAACCATCGTGAGAAATATTGACTGGCGGATCCGGCGGGGCGAATTCTGGGAACTCCGGGGGCCAAACGGAAGCGGGAAAACCACCTTGATTTCGCTGATTACCGGCGATAATCCAAAAGCATACGGACAGGAGCTCTACCTCTTTGGCACCAGAAAAGGCAGCGGGGAAAGCGTCTGGGACATCAAAGAACACATCGGGTATTTTACCCCGGCCATGGCCGACCGGTTTCGCGGATACCACAGCGTTGAAAACATGCTCATTTCCGGGTTAACCGACTCAGTAGGCCTCTACCAGCAACCGGGGGACCTCCAGCTTTCTCTCGCCCGGCAGTGGATTGGTCTGCTCGGGATGGAACAGGAGCGGGATGTGCTGTTCCGAGATCTCACGGAAGGGCAGCAACGCCTGGTTTTTTGTGCCAGGGCGATGATCAAGCACCCGCCCCTGTTGATCCTCGATGAGCCTACCGCTGCCCTGGACGAGCCATCGGCCTTCTTGGTTGTGTCGCTGATCCGTAAAATGGCGGCGGAAAGCCGTACGGCCGTTGTCTTTGTTTCCCATCGGTCAGAACCCGGGCTGCATCCGGAAAAAACGCTTTTCCTTGAAAGCGGACAAGGCGGATCCCGGGGTCGCATCGCCTGAGCGGCTCCCCCAAATTAATTTTTCGTAACTTATTGAGGCTTTCCGTAATACGGGCAGCATTGCAACCATCGCCGGAACTGGCGGTTTTCCAGCTGCACGAATCAATTACCTCCTTTAATATGCCCACAACGCTCGTTTTTAAAGAGACCCGGGACTATCTCGAAATCACCCTGAAAAATCCACGGAAAAAGGGGACGGAGGTAGATACCTTTGCCGATATGTGGAGGGAATTCGCTCTTCAGTGCCGGGCTACCGACCAGGTACGCGTGATGGCCCGGATACAACTCCGCCAGAAACAATCGGTGGAATCCGCCTATCAGATTGCCCGCGCGGCCATTAAGGGCAGCTGGCAACGGGAGTACAAGCTCGCCCTGGTAGCGCGGTTGGAAGACCACTTCTACCTGACGCTGCTCAGGGACTTTATGGTCCACGAAGGCTTTGAGGTAGATTTGTTTACAAGCCGGCGGGCAGCCCGAAGGTGGCTCTTGTCCGAATAAAAAAATCGCTGCCCTCGGGCAGCGATTTTTTCAATTGATGCATCGGGTGCCGTTTCCGGCAGCCGCGGGATGCTTACTTTTTGCCTGCAGAGATTTTCCTTGACAGGGAATCGAACATGATAGGCGTTGCGATAAAGAGGGACGAATAGGTACCCACAATCACCCCGACAATCATCGCAAACATAAAGCCTCGCAGCGTCTCCCCTCCAAAAATAAAGATAGACAGGAGAACGACCAGGGTCGTGAGCGAGGTATTCAGCGTACGGCTCAGCGTACTGTTCAGGGCCATGTTCGTATTTTCCCCGGCACGCCAGCCGCGTTCGGCAATGATCTCCCGAATCCGGTCAAAGACTACCACTGTATCGTTCAGGGAATAACCGATAACCGTCAGGATGGCGGCGATAAAAGCCTGGTCGATTTCCATGCTGAAGGGCATCAGCGAGCTGGTGACCGAGAATACCCCCAGCACGATCAGCACGTCGTGGAAAACGGCTGCCACGGCGCCCAGCGAGAACTGCCAGCGCCGGAAACGCAACAGGATATAGAGGAAGACAACCGCCAGGGAGCCAATGACCGCCCATACAGCATTCTTCTTGATATCGTCGGCAATAGTCGGCCCGACTTTCCGGTACTTCATCACCCCGACATCCTCATTCGTCCCCCCGGGAACAAAATCTTCATAGGTGGTGCCGTCCGGCAGGTATTTCTGGAGGGAGTTAAACAGGATCCCCAGGATTTCCTCGTCCACCTCGGTGCCCTGCACATCCACCTTGTACTTTGTGGTCACCATGATCTGGTTGGCATCCCCAAAGGTCTTGGCACTGGCACTCCCCAGGGCGTCGGTCAATTCCCCGGAGATTTCAACCGGGTTCACTGCGTCCACAAAGCGGATCTGGTAGTTCCGCCCCCCGACAAAATCCACCCCCTGGTCAAGCCCCTTGGTAAACAGGGAAGCCAGCCCGGCAATCAGCAGAACGCCGGATACCACGTAGGCGATTTTCCGCTTGGAGAGGAAGTCGATGTTCATATTCTGGAACAGGCCGCGGGTAATCCCGGTTGCAAAATCGAGTTTCCGGCCGCGGCGGTTCAGGTAAGCGTCAATAAGCAGACGCGTTACAAAAATGGCCGTGAACAGGGAGGTCAGGATACCGATGATCAGCGTGGTGGCAAAGCCCTTGATAGGACCTGAGCCGAAAACCAGCAGGATCAGGGCGGTGAGCCCGGTGGTGATATTGGCGTCCAGGATAGAGGAAAGAGCGTTGTCAAAACCGTCCGAAACAGCCTGCGCCATCCCCTTGCCTTTTTGCAGTTCCTCCTTGATACGTTCAAATATCAGCACGTTCGCATCCACGGACATACCGATGGTCAATACAATACCGGCAATCCCCGGCAGCGTCAGTACGGCGCCCAGGCTGGCGAGCACCCCGAATATCAGCACGATGTTGAACACCAGGGCGATGTCCGAGAACAACCCGGCCCTGCCGTAATAGAAGATCATCCAGATCAATACAAAGATCATCGCGATCACAAAGGAGGTAAACCCGCTGTCAATGGCTTCCTGCCCCAGGGAGGGCCCGACCACAAACGAGTCGATGATTTCCGCCTCGGCGGGGAGTTTCCCGGCCCGCAGTACGTTGGCAATATCCTTGGTCTCTGTCACGGTAAATGTGCCCGTGATTTCAGAGCTACCCCCGGGAATCCCGCCTTTTTGGGAAACCCCGGGCGCGGTGTACACCCGGTTGTCCAGCACGATGGCAATCCCCGTATTATTCAGGTTGGCTTCGTTGGTGAGTTCCTGCCACTCACGGGCCCCGCGGACGTTCATGTCCATCCCCACAGCCGGCCGGTTGTACTGGTCAAACTGGTCGCGGGCATCGCTGACCACGTCCCCGCTCATGCGCGGCACCCCGTCCCGGTTCGATTTCAGGGCGTACAGGGCTGCTACTTCGGTGCCCTGGGACGGGCGTTCCCACATAAATTTCGTAAACTGGACCTGGGGCGGCAAAAGCCGGCGGATGCGGGGCATGCGCAGCCAGGATCCGATTTCGGCCGTATCCTGGATGGCCGCCAGGCCGATGGCATAGCCCGGGCCGTTGAGTTGCAGCTTTTCGAAAAGCGGGTTGCGCTCGGTGGCGAGGTCCAGGGAGTCCTGGGCAACGTCCGAAAGCAGCGAGTCGATTTCGCTGGCTTCTTCCATGGGTTCCGGCGTATCCGCCTCCACGATGGATTTGAGCTCTTCGTTGGCCTGGATAAAGAAGTTGATCAGGTGCTGGTTGCCCGGTTCGTAGGTTTCCCAAAACTCGAGCTGGGCCGTACTCGAGAGCAGGTCCTGCGCACGGGCGATATCCCGGGCCCCCGGGAGTTCCACCAGGATCCTGCCGGAATTCCCCTCCCGCTGGATATTGGGCTGGGTGACGCCGAAACCGTCAATACGTTCCCGGAGCACTTCAAACGCGGAAACAACCGCTTCATCCACCTTCCGCCGGATGATGGGCTTAACCTCCTCGTCGCTCATCTCAAAATTGATCTCGTCGCTCAGCCCCTTGTTGGCAAAAATATCCGGGGAGGCCAGCTTGGTGTCGCCTTTCACGGCGTCAAAGGCATCGAAGAACAATTCGAGGTACGTTTCATCGCTGTTGCGGGATGCAGCATCCGCATCTGCAAGGGCCTTGTTGAAGGCCGGGTTCTTGGTGTTGTTTGCCAGGCCGGAGAGGATATCCCGCACGGAGATCTGCAGCGTTACGTTGATACCCCCCTTCAGGTCGAGGCCTTTGTTGAGCTCTTTCTTCTTAGCATCCTCATAGGACGTAAAGCCGAGGATCGGGTTTTTGGCCACCGAGTCCAGGTATCTGGCTTCTGCCTGTTCCCGCTTGGCGACATAGTCTTCCTCATCGGTCGAAACCGCAGCCGCCGCATGGGCTTCCGCGTCGGATTCGATCTTAGAGGTAATGAAGGTGTAGGATAACTGGTAGACACTCACCAGCCCGAACAGCAAAGCAAAAAGCTTTATAAGTCCTTTATTATTCATGAGTTAAATGCTTATCTGAAATAATTACGGTGCTGCAAACAGCGTGCAAATATATTACTTCCCCTAGGAACTGCCAATAAAATCAGTGCTTTTGTAACGGCCCTCAAGGCGCTGGGAATGTGGGTTTCCCGCATGGGTGGCACCATGAAAAAAGGCATGCCCTCAGCGCGCATGCCTTTTGAAGTTCCCTTGCCGGCAACCAAGCGGCAGTCCGTATTTATCCAGGTTAAACCACCCGGGGGACCGGCCGGGGCCGGGACAATCGTTTACACGTCCAGCAGGGCGTTGGTCTTGGATACCCCTTCCGCACTCTGGGCCATTTTGGCTTTTTCGGCCTCGCTCAATTCAATTTTGACGATTTCCTCGATGCCGTTGCGCCCCAAAAGCACGGGGACGCCGATACAGAGGTCGTCCAGGCCGTATTCCCCCTGCAACAGGGCGGAACAGGGGAACATTTTCTTCTGGTCGCAGGCGATGGCCTGTACCAGGGCAGAGACGGCAGCCCCCGGGGCATACCAGGCGCTGGTGCCCAGGAGTTTGGTCAGGGTGGCCCCGCCTACCTTTGTGTCTTCGGCCACCTGCGCCAGCCGCTCCTCGGAAAGGAATTCGGAAACCTTAATGCTGTTCCGCGTCGCATGGCTGGTGAGGGGCACCATGCCTGTATCGCTGTGCCCCCCGATCACCATCCCGTCAACATCAGAAATCGGGGCGTCCAGGGCTTCGGCCAGGCGGTATTTAAACCGGGCGCTGTCCAGGGCACCGCCCATCCCGATAATCCGGTGGCGCGGGAGGTCGGTGGATTTATGTACCAGGTAGGTCATCGTATCCATGGGGTTGGAAACCACAATGACGATGGCTTCCGGGGAATGTTCCAGCAGGCTGGCGGAAACTGTCTTTACGATGCCCGCGTTGATGCCGATAAGCTCTTCACGGGTCATGCCCGGTTTGCGGGGGATGCCCGAGGTGATCACCACAATATCGCTTCCGGCCGTTTTCTTGTAGTCGTTTGTAGAACCGACGATGCGCGTGTCAAAACCGTTCAGGGATGCACACTGCATGAGGTCCATCGCCTTGCCCTCGGCAACTCCTTCCTTGATATCCAGCAACACCACTTCCGAGGCGAAATCCTTAATGGCAATATACTCTGCGCAGCTGGCTCCTACGGCTCCTGCACCCACAATGGTAACTTTCATAATACTCTATTTATAGTTGATTTTCAGCCTGCCAAAAATAGGGAAAAATAGCCGAATATCCGAGGATTCCGGGGCGATGTGGAGCCCCGGCGGAGCGGATGCCGAATCCGGGCCGGATGTTAAGGTTTTGGGCCGTTCATCGAATTACATGGCCCCGGGAACGTCGTTGGTCGAAAAAAAACAATACGCGAGGCTTCGCCCCGTTGCAAGTATACCCCAAATCTCAATTGAGCTGAACCATGAGACGTAAAGTTCCCTTTTTCCTGCTCTTAATTTGTACCCTGACCCTGACCGCCTGTTCCGAGGTGGAAACCAACAATGACCCGGTAATCGGGATCTGGAGCCGTGCCGATTTTGCGGAGGCCCCGGAGGGCCGCATTTCCGTTAGGGAAGAGTGGATATTCAACGATGCCTACCTGGGGCGTTACCACCGGTACGAGGGCAATGTCCTTACGGTAAAAACGGATTTCGGGTGGGAAAAAGAAGGGGCGGTCTACCAAATTGAATATCCGGGTCTGGACCGGGAGGCAGACCGGGTGACCCTGAAACAAAACCCGGACAGCGAGTTGCTCCTCGACCTGCAGGGCGAGGTGCTGGCACAGCGGGAATAGCCCGCTTCAAACAAGCCCATTTCTTACCATTTCTATATGAAAACAGCCCCGGCCTAACAAGGCGGGGCTGTTTCGCTTTGCGGGATTGCGGGCCTCCTACCGGAACCCGAAATTGATGCCTGCGCTCAACAGGTTGAACTCGGCCAGGGTATAGTCCACGTGCAGGCGGAAGAACCCTAGCTTTAGTTTGGTTCCCAGCGTCGCCGTGGCGCCGCTGGCTTGCTTGTTGATCGAGAACGGATCCTCATAGGTTGTCTGAAACGGGCCGGAGGTAACCGTATACGTCCCGAGCACATCGGTATCCGATTTCCCGGTTACGTAGCCGAGCCCCCCGTAGAAGTTAATCACCGGCAGGCGCGTGGCGGCCATCGCCTGGAAGCTCCAACCGCTGATGCGCGTATCGATCCGCTGGTTTTCCCCATCGATGAAATTCGTGTCCGTAAAATCGTAGCTGCCGTTGAGTTGGGTAAAGCCGATAAACCCGGAAATAGACACGGGAAACAACCGATTGGCCGGTATGTGGCTTGTAAACTCGTGGAGCAGCCCGAACCCGAATAGGCTCACAGCCACGTCGTCTGTCTGGATTTTAGGCAAAAAACGGGCTTTTACCTCGGTGCCTTTAACGAGGCCTACCCCTGCCTGGATATAAGCGGCGGGCAGAAAATTGATATTTTCAGAAGCCAGGCCCGATGGAAGCTCAAAGCTTTCCGAGAAGAACCCGTTCTCATCTTCAACCACCACGCGGACACCTTCGATGTCCCCCAGGGCGGTTGCCACGGATTTGGAGGTGCTGCCGTCTTCAAAACGCAGGTTTTCGTAATCCGCCGTATTGAGGACAAAACTCTTTTTCTCCTCCTTGTTCTTGAATCCGGCCATCGACCCCACAATGGAGATCTCGAAACCGCCGAGCGGTTTGGCGGTAGCCGTGCTTAGCCAGGAACCGGACAAGCTGAATATCGTACCTTCTGAAACCGGTGAAAGATAGTCATTGGTAAACCGTTCCGCATCGTTCAGGCCTGCTGCCAGCAGGTCGTTTACATTCGATTGTGCAGCGGCAAATCCCCCGGCGAGCAGGAAACTTGCAACCAGTAGCGTCTTTTTCATTTGTAGGAATTTGCCTCTAAACTAAAAAACCCCGGCTGGAGGGCCGGGGTTTTTGTTGTGAAATCGGGATTCTTATACGTCAATGTTCGCATAAACGGCGTTTCGCTCGATAAATTCGCGCCTCGGAGGGACTTCATCCCCCATGAGCATTGAAAAAATCCGGTCCGATTCGGTGGCATTGTCGATGGTCACCTGCCGCAGCGTGCGGAACTCCGGGTTCATGGTGGTATCCCAGAGCTGTTCGGCGTTCATTTCCCCAAGACCCTTATACCGCTGGATCCCCGGGCTGCCGCTGCTCGTACTGAGTTCTTCCACGATCGCATCCCGTTCCTTATCGTTCCAGGCGTACCGCTTTTTACTCCCCTTCTTGACCAGGTAAAGGGGCGGTGTGGCGATGTAGACGTGTCCGCCTTCGATCAACTCCCGCATGTACCGGAAGAAGAACGTCAGGATTAACGTCTCGATATGGCTCCCGTCCACATCCGCATCACACATGATGATCACCTTGTGGTAGCGGAGTTTGTCGAGGTTCAGCGCCTTGCTGTCCTCCTCGGTACCGATGGTAACCCCCAGGGCCGTGTAGATATTTTTAATTTCTTCGTTTTCGAAGACCTTGTGCTGCATGGCCTTTTCCACGTTCAGGATCTTCCCCCGGAGCGGCAGGATGGCCTGGGTATTCCGGTCGCGCCCCATTTTGGCCGTACCGCCGGCCGAATCCCCCTCCACGAGGAAGATTTCGCAGCGTTCCGGGTCCTGGTCGGAACAGTCCGCCAGCTTGCCCGGGAGCCCGCCACCGCTCATCGGGTTCTTCCGCTGGACCATTTCCCGGGCCTTGGCGGCAGCATGCCGTGCCTGGGCTGCGAGGATTACCTTCTGGACGACGGTCTTGGCATCGTCCGGGTGCTCCTCCAGGTAATTGGTCAGCATCTCGGATACCGCCTGGCTGACGGCCGCGGAAACCTCCCGGTTCCCCAACTTGGTCTTGGTCTGGCCTTCAAACTGCGGTTCGGCCACTTTTACCGAGACAATAGCCGTAAGCCCCTCCCGGAAATCGTCCCCGGCTACCTCAAACTTCAGTTTGTCCAGCATGCCGGAAGCATCCGCATATTTCTTCAGGGTGGTTGTCAGGCCCCGGCGAAAACCGGAGAGGTGGGTCCCCCCTTCGTGCGTATTGATATTGTTTACATAGGAGTGCAGGTTCTCGGTATAGGAGGTGTTGTAGACCATGGCCACCTCAACCGGGATATCGTTTTTCTCGCCTTCCATGGAGATGACGTCTGCGATCAGCGGCTCCCGGTTCCCGTCCAGGAAGCGGATAAATTCCTTGAGCCCCTCCTCGGAGTAGAACCTCTCGGATAGGTACTCCCCCTTTTCCTTAACGCGCCGATCGGTAATGGTGATGGCAACGCCCTTGTTCAGATAGGCGAGTTCCCGCATCCGATTGGAAAGCGTATCGTAGCTGAACTCTATGGTCTGCTGAAAGATTTCCGGGTCCGGGTGGAAGGTGACGATGGTCCCGTTAAGATCGGAAGTCCCGGTGCTCTTAACCGGGTAGAGCGTCCGGCCGCGTTCGTACTCCTGCTCCCAAATCTTGCCTTCCCGGTAAACGGTGGCTTTCAGGTGTTTCGACAGGGCATTCACCACGGAAACCCCTACCCCGTGCAAACCGCCCGAAACTTTGTAGGAATCCTTGTCGAACTTCCCGCCGGCACCGATTTTGGTCATCACCACTTCCAGGGCGGAAACCCCCTCTTTCTTATGCAGGTCTACCGGGATCCCCCGGCCGTTGTCCTCAACGGTTATCGAATTGTCCTCATTGATCGTCACGGAGATCGTATCGCAGTGCCCCCCCATGGCTTCGTCAATGGAATTATCCACTACTTCGTAAACCAGGTGGTGCAGCCCGCGCACCCCGATATCGCCGATATACATCGACGGACGCATCCGCACGTGTTCAATGCCTTCAAGCGCCTGGATACTGTCTGCCGAGTAACTTTTTCCTTTTACTTCTTCGCTCATTCGTTTACAGGTTGTTTTTCTGCAATTTTGCAATCTCACAAATATACGAAATACCCCTGCAAACAGGCCGGTTCCGGCAGATGGAACCCACCCGAGTTATCAACAATTCCTGTGGACAAAAACGCGACCCGGAGAGCTACTTTTCATAGGCGTCCGCGTGGACCCTGGCAACGGCCCGGCCGGAAGGGTCGTTCATGTTGCGGAACGCCTCGTCCCATTCCAGCGCAATCCGCGTACTGCAGGCTACAGAAGGCTCCTGAGGCACGCTTTCCGCGGCCGCATCGCTCGGGAAATGCGATTCAAAGATGCTCCGGTAATAATACTCCTCCTTGGAGGTCGGGGTCTGAATCGGGAATCGGAAATGGGCATTGGCCAATTGTTCGTCGCTGACAGCCTCCGCGACCACTTCCTTAAGCGTATCGATCCAGCTGTAGCCCACCCCATCCGAGAACTGCTCCTTTTGCCGCCAGGCCACGCTTTCGGGCAGGTAGTCTTCAAAGGCCTTGCGCACCACCCACTTTTCCATTCGCTCCGGGGTGATCATTTTATCCCGCGGATTCAGGCGCATGGCCACATCCATAAACTCCTTGTCGAGGAAGGGCACGCGCCCCTCGATCCCCCAGGCCGCCAGGGATTTGTTGGCGCGCAGGCAATCGTACATGTGGAGCTTGTCGAGTTTCCGGACGGTTTCCTCGTGGAAATCCCGCGGCCCGGGAGCCTTGTGGAAGTACAGGTATCCGCCAAATAGCTCGTCGGCCCCTTCGCCCGACAACACCATCTTGATCCCCATCGATTTGATCACCCGGGCCATCAGGTACATAGGCGTGGATGCCCGTACCGTGGTGATGTCGTAAGTCTCCAGGTGGTAAATCACGTCCCGCACGGCGTCCAGCCCTTCCTGTATGGTAAATTTTATCTCGTGGTGGACCGTCCCGATATGGTCGGCCACTTTGCGGGCAGCCGCCAGGTCCGGGGAGCCTTCCAGCCCGACGGAGAAGGAGTGCAGCTGCGGCCACCAGGCATCGGCCTGGTCGCCGGACTCCACCCGCTTCTGGGCATATTTCTTTGCGATAGCCGAGGTAACCGAGGAGTCCAGGCCTCCTGAAAGCAGCACCCCGTAGGGTACGTCGGACATCAGCTGCCGGTGGACCGCGTCCTCCAGTGCCTTGCGCAGGGCAGCGATATCCGTGGGGTTATCCTCTACCGCGTCATACTCCATCCAATCGCGGCTGTACCAGCGCTGAAACCCTTCCTGGTCGCTCAGCATGTAGTGGCCGGGCGGAAATAGCTCAATGCGCGTACAGGTACCCTCCAGCGCCTTTAGTTCAGAGGCCACATAAAAGGTGCCGTGCCGGTCCCAGCCAATATACAGCGGGATAATACCCATATGGTCCCGGGCGATGAAATACCGGTCCGCCTGGCTGTCGTAGAGGGCAAAGCCAAAAATCCCGTTGAGTTCATCCAGGAAGGCCGGGCCCTGCTCCTGGTAAAGGGCCAGGATAACCTCGCAATCGGATTCGGTGCGGAAGTCGTAGGTCCCTTCAAAGCGTTTGCGCAGGGATTGGTGGTTGTAGATTTCTCCGTTTGCAGCCAGGACCAGGTTGCCGTCCGGGCTGTAAAGCGGTTGTTTCCCGGATGCCGGGTCTACGATGGCCAGGCGCTCATGGGCCAGGATGGCCGTATCCGACATGTGGATGCCATTCCAGTCCGGCCCCCTGTGTCTCAGGACCCGGGACATTTCCAGCATCTGGGGCCGTAAATCCTCGGCCGGTTGTTTCAAATCGAAGGCACATACAATTCCGCACATGGTGATAGAGTTTTATTGTGGAAGCAAAATTGAGTGATTTATTTCTATTTATAAATAATACTTGTGTTTTTTATTATATAATGTAGTTTTAAAACAACTATTTGTTCTGATGTGAAGCTTCCCCCCGGGAAAATCAGTCGGAATCAGTAAATGTGTAAGAAAAGGAAATTTTAACGACACTTTAGAAGAAAAGCGGGTAAAAAGCCCCTAATTTTAACACACTCATTTAAATACGATCAACATGAAACGAATACTTACTCTTTTCGCCGTGGTTCTCGCCATGGTTACCACTACCAATTTGCAGGCCCAGGAATTCCCGGGGCTCGATAAAAGCCCGATGGATATCGCCCTGTATCCGGGCAGGGAACCCGGCAAGGTGGTTCGCGTTATCTACAGCCGCCCCCAACTCAAAGGCCGTGCCCTGGCCGATCTCGCTCCGGCGGGCAAGGTATGGCGCACCGGGGCCAATGAAAATACGGAAATCACTTTCTACCAGGATGTGAATTTTGGCGGAAAGGATATTTCCGCAGGGACCTATTCGCTCTTCACGATCCCGGGGGAGCGTACCTGGACGGTTATCCTGAACAAAAACCTCAACCAATGGGGGGCCTACACCTATGATGAAGCTGCCGACGTGGCGCGGATCGAAGTTCCCGCCGCCTCGGATGCCAACTCCCTGGAACCTTTTTCCATTGCCTTCAAGGAAGCGGAAGACGGGGTGCATATGGTTATGGGCTGGGACAAGACCCGCGTGGCTGTACCGATCACCATGTAAGAAATTCGTTTGCAATCCCGGTTCAGGGGGTTGCATCGAACGCAAAAAACCGGCCCCGTATGGAGGCCGGTTTTTTTATTTCTTATGGCCGCATGCGGCAACCGGGTCAATACACTTTTCGGCCGTCGACAAAGGTGTTGATCACTTCGATGTCCTTCAGTTCCTCCGGAGGCACCTCCATCAGATCGCCGTTGAGGATTACAAAGTCTGCGCGTTTCCCGACTTCGATACTGCCTTTCTCATCTTCCTCAAAATTCGAATAGGCCGCCCAGCGCGTCATCCCTTTCAGGGCTTGCTCCCGGGTGAGCGCATCCGCCATTTGGAAACCGCCCTGCGGATACCCGTCGGAATCCTTCCGCGTAACGGCGGCGTAAAAGGTCAGCATCGGGTTCACCCGTTCCACCGGGAAATCCGTTCCAAGGGCCACCCGGCCGGATGCCTCCAGCAATTGCCGAAAGGCATAAGCGCCTTTCATGCGCTCGGGGCCCACCCGGTCTTCGGCCCAGTACATGTCGCTTGTGGCATGTGTCGGTTGCACGGACGGGAGGATTTTTTCACTAAAGAGGGCGATATCGGCCGTATCGACGATCTGCGCGTGTTCCACTTTCCAGCGCGGATCCGCCACGGTGTCCAGCGCATTCCGATAGGCTCTCAATACAGCGATATTGGCAGAATCCCCGATAGCGTGCGTATTCATCTGAAAACCTGCGGCGGCAATCCGCTCTGCCAGCGAACCGAGTTCCCCCGCCGGGGTGATCATGGCGCCGAAATGCCCGGGCTGGTCCGAATACGGCGCCTTCATGGCCGCGCCCCGGGAACCCAGGGCCCCGTCCCCGTACACCTTTACCGAGCGAACATTGAGTTTCGGGGTTTTATACACACCACGCTCCAGGTAGTAATCCAGGTTTTCCGGGGTGTTGCTGATCATCGCATACACGCGGATGTCCAGGGCACCTTTCCGCTGCAGGCTGTCGATCAATTCAATGGCATATCGGCTGAGGCCTGCGTCGTTTACCGTGGTCAGGCCGTTGCTAAAACAAATCTCCTGGGCCTCTTCCAGGGCGCGAATCAGGGCATCCCGGCCCGGTGCCGGCCATTGCTCGTACACCAGCTGCATCGGGCTGTCCACCAGTACCCCGGTAGGCTCCCCGTCCTTTAGGATTACTTCACCCCCCGGTACCTGCGTATTTCCTGTAATGCCGGCCAAATCCAGGGCTTGCTGGTTGACCAGCAGGGCATGTCCGTCAATGCGTACCAGGGCAACGGGGATGTCCGGGAAAAGGGAGTCCAGGGCCGTTTTGTCCGGGAATTCCTTAACCTCCCAGTCGTTCTGGTCCCATCCACGGCCCATCAGGTATTCAGGTTGATGGGCCTGGTAGGCCGCCTGCAGGCTGTCCAGGATCTGCTCAAAACTCGTCGTCCCCACCAAATCGACGTTTTCCTGGTTCAAGCCCAGGTTCAGGAAATGGCAATGGGCATCGATAAGGCCCGGTACAATCGTTTTTCCGCCCGCATTGAGCATCCAGGGGGCTACAAATGCGCCCCGGATGGAGTCCGTACTGCCGACCCCCACAAACCGACCGTTCCTGATGGCGAATGCCTCCGCCTTTGAAAACTCCCCATCCACGGTATAGGCATTTGCATTGAATACGATCAGGTCTGCTTCCTGCTGGCGGGGCTGGCAACTCCCCAACAGCAAAATCAGCGCAAGAAGCATCCCGGTTCCCGGGGTTTGGTTGCGAAGGAATTGGACAATCAGGGATTGAACCGGCAGGGATTGAACCAGCAGGGAAATGCGGGACATATGGAAACGGGGTTTTGCAATCATCGGGTAATGGGAATCTTTCAGTTCAAGGAATGCATCGGTCACTGACAGCATCTCTTCGGCAGGCGCGGGCGGCGCGTCCCAAATATACTTAATTCTGTCGTGCCTGAACCGGGTCCTCCGAACGGATCAGGAATTCCACGCGGCGGTTCCTGCGCCGTCCGCTTTCCGAGGAATTGCCCGCCACGGGGCGGGTGGCCCCAAAGCCGATCCAGCGGATTCGGACGGAATCCAGCCCAAGGCTTTCCAGGTACCGGGCCACAGCCTGGCAACGCCGCTCAGAGAGTTGCAGGTTGTAGGCCGCTGCCCCCCGGGAGTCCGTATGCCCCCTGAGTTCCAGGGAAAATGTACTGTCCCTCTCGAGCTCCGCATAGACCCGGTGGAGGGCTTCCCTGCCGGCATCTGTCAGTTGGTGTGCGTCGAATTCAAATAAGAGGGATGGAAGTACGAGCAAACTGTCCTTGGGGATCTCCCCAACCTGGGATTCCCGGGCGGCAGCGGCATTTCCCGGGTAGGGCTCCAGAATGATGCCGTCCAGGTAGTAGTAGGCCCCCTTATTGGACCGGCGGTTCGTCCGGAAGGTTCGGGTCCGGGCGTTCGGCAACAGGTTCCCGATAATCAGGTTGGCCTCCGTGCCCCGCGCAGTAAAAACCGTGTCCAAATGCATCCAGTTTTCCGTATCGGCAAATGAGGCGCTGGCTGCAATATCCAGCTGGTGGGGCTTGAGTTCCGGGTGGCCCAACCAGTACCGGCGCGCCAGGTTCTTCTTGGTTCCCACTCGCATCGGTTTTGCCGTAAACAGTACATGCAGCGTATTGAGGGCAAAATCCGATCGCTCCGCCAGGCTCAGGGAAAACCGCAACCTGTACTGCCGGCCTTCCTCCAGGGGTTCCGCGAGTTGCGTCTGTACGTACTCCCGGTAATCCCCCGGGGCATAGGCATAAAAGCCGGCGTATCCCTCCCCTTCCGCGGCTCGTTGCTCGCCATTGAAGTTTTCCGGGGTCCCCATATCCTCGCTGCACCGGTGGAAATAATCCGTAGACCCCTGGGTGGGGCAATCCCAGCCAAGGATATCGGCTTCAAAATTCCCGAGGAACCTCGGGCAGCGGCTGTACCCCTCAAAGCCCGGGTTGGGCACCAGGTTCTGGGCCCCGGCAGGTACGGCAACCAGGGTAAATAAAAGGCAGGCAGCCCCAAGGTAGTGGCCAATTCCACGCATATCCCGTCATTCTGAGAATCAAGATAGGAAATATCAGGAAACAGCCGGGTTTGCCGATCGCGCCTACAAATCGAATTTATAGCTGACCCCTGCCAGGACCTGCAGCCCCTGCACCCGGAAGTTCGCCCACCGCTGGTACTGGTTGCCGGCCAGGTTGCTTCCCCGGGCAAAGATGGAGAGTTGCGGGTTGATGTGGTAACCTACCCGCGCATTCGCGTCAAAATAACCATCCAGGGTCAGCTGCTGGGCCGGGAACTGGTCCGGGGGTGTTGCCGGCTGCGCCCGGGATACGAAATCCTCCCGCTCGCCCACATAGAACAGGTTGGCCCCCAGGTACCAGCCCGAATCGTGCTGGTAGTCGAGGGTCAGGTTGCCTTCCAGGTTCGGCAGGTTCCATGCCGGGTTGTCGGTTTCCGTATCGTATTCGTACACCGAGGCATTCAGGCCCAGGCTGAAATTCCGGTTCACGCTGAACTGCAGTTCCCCGAATACGCCCAGGGTCCGGATATCGTCGTAGAAGACCCGGAAGGAGTTCCCGTAGATATAGCCTTTTTCGTCGTTGCGCGTCTCGTTGATCGGGTTGAGGATAAACAGGGGCTTGAAATTTTCGGCGGCATACGACCCCTTGAGGTTGTAGCTCACTGACGGGGTGAGTTGCCCCTTAAGCCCCAGGTAGGCCTCGTACTGCCGGTCTGTCGGCATGACGGCGAGCGTCGGGGAAACAAACGGGTTTACCCGGCTGAACTCGTAGTAGGAATTCTGGTCGAGGCCGCCATCCACGCCCCCGTAGGCAATCACATTCTCCTCCAGGAGGTTGTAGGAAGCCTCCACGGACGGGTAGATATAAAAATTGTTTTCACTGTTTTCCAGGTCCAGCCCGGCGGTGATACGGGCACCCAGGAACAGTTTCAGGTCGTCGCGCAGCATCAACAGGCCGGGGCGCACCCCCGCAATCAGGTACTGGTAGTCAATTTCGGTATCGTTGATATACTGGCTTTGCGGGGCGTTTTCGAAATGCCCGCCAAGGTAATCGATTTCCAGGCCCAACCCGAGGGACTCCTCGGTGACCGGAAATTCGAATGCTGCGGTGAATCGCAACCGGTTCTCGGCGGATTCCACGGCGTCCCAGAAACGACTGACCTGCAACTCGGCATCGGTAAAATAGGTGTCCTCCATATGTACCTGCCCCTGCAGGCTCCCGCGGAAATAATCCTGGGTTTCGTCTATGCCCGCTACCGAGGTCTCCCCCTCTTCCAGCAGCCCGGTATCTACCCCGTACCAATTGTACCGGCGGTGTTCCATCCCGGCGGAGGCATTCCATTCCCAGTCCCTGTCGCGCTGGGAGTAGGTGACATCCAGGCCGGAATTATAGAAATCCGTGTCCAGGGGCGTACCGTCGATGTCCCCCCGGGAGGACAGGTGGTTCAGCCCCACATCGATCCGTTTGTTCCCCCGGTCAAAATCCCGGCTGATATAAAAATCTGCCAGGGCGTTGTTGTAATTGCCGAGGCCCAGGGCCGCGTAACTGTTAAAAAGTTTCTCGGGCCTGGCCCGTTCCACCGCAGCCGCCTGCCCCTTGGCCGGGGTAAACGTGGAAGCCACCGGAACCGAATGGATCTCGTATTGCACCGGTTTTTTCTGCAAAGCAATGGAGTCCTGCAGGCTGGGCAGCGATTGGATCTTGCGTGCGTCCGAAACGGTTGGCGTGTAGGAGCGCACCACGGTGACGGTTTCGGTGCCAAGGTCGTCGGTTTCATCCTGCCCCCAACCGGCGGCAGTTGTGAGTAGGGCCGCAATCAGCCCCGTATATCGGATCAGTTTCATAATCGTGTTCATTCCTTAACGGTTTCCATCGGGGTTTATCGAGGCGTTGCGCCGGGCTTCCCGCGCCTTGATCTGGGCGAGTTCAGCCCGGGCTTCTTCCACAATGTCCGGATAGGCCCCGAAATTGGAGATGACATTTTCCAGGATATAGGTAGACTGGAAGGCGTCCTCGAGTTGTTCAAAGTTTTTTGCCATCAGGATCAGGCCCCTGCCGCCCCATTCCTTGTAGGCGGCAAAATCCCTGGCCAGCCGCTGTACGGATTGGTTCGAGGCCTCGAAATCGCCGTCTTCCCGCTTAAAATGCGCCTGGTAATAGAGCGCCTCGGCGGCAGCCCGGCCCGTGGCAATGGAGAGGACTTCGGCATACGCCTGCCGGGCTTTTTCCGTATTCCCGGTTGCCCAGGCAGACCGGGCAATCATCAGGCGGGCATCACTTCGGATCCGGTCGTCCAGGGACGGGCTGGCCAGCACTTTTTCGGCATAGGCCAGGGTCCGGTCGTAGGCCTGTTTTTCAAAATAGCCCTTCATCAGGTTGGATTGGGCAAAGGTCCGGTTCTGGGGGATATCCGCCGTGGCCTCCAGCCGCTCCAGGTAGGGCATGGCCGCGGCGTAGTCCCCGCGGGAAACCAAAATCTCGCATACCCGGGTCAGCGCCTGTTCGGCCCGTTCGCCCCGCCCGGCATCCGCCACTACCTCAAAATGCGCCAGGGCCTTGTCTGCCTGCCCGTCTGCATAGGCAATCTGCCCGAGGTTAAAATGGGCAGCCACCCGGTTGGCCCCGTTCGGGAATTGTTCCAGGTATTTTTCAAGGGCGCGGGCAGCCGCCGCGTCGTTTCCTTCCACGAGTTGTTTCTCCGCCGCCTCAAAACTGGCCGCCTCGAGTTCGCTGTCGGTAACCTCCACAAAATCGAGGCCGCGCACCCAGGCTGCATACTGGTCTACCTGGCCCATGTCCACGTAGATGAGTTTGGCGGTTGCCACCGCCTGCATGGCTTCCTGGGAGTTCGGGTACTGGTCGGCCACCTCCTTGAATACGGTCAGTGCCTGTTGGTTCTGCCCCCCGTTGTAATAGACCAGGCCTTTCCGCATTTTCGCGGCGGGTACCAGGCTGCTGCCCGGGCTTTCCCGAATCAGGCGGTCATAGGAAGCAATGGCCTGGTTGTCGGCTGCCGATTGCACATAGGAATTGCCGAGTTCAAAAAGTGCATCGTCTTTCAGGCTCGAATTCGGAAACCGCCCGATAAAAGTATCCAGGGCGTCGCGCTTGGTCTGTTCCTGGCCCAGGAAACCGTAACTGATGGCTTTCTGGTAGGCGGCGTAATCCCGCTCCGGGCTGCCGGTGGCGAGTGCCTGGTCATAGGCCTCGATTGCCGGACGGTACCTGCTGCTCACAAAGTAGCTGTCGCCCAGGCGCATCCACGCATCCGTTTTCCGCGCCCCGTCCGGAGCCGAACGGGCAAAGCGCTGGAAGTGCGTGGCGGCATTCCCGTAATCCCGTAATTTGAAATAGGTGTACCCCATCTGGTAATCCAGGTCGGCGTATTCCTCCAGGGAGGCTGCCGACGAACTGGCGCGGAACTGAGCATACTGGGTCAGTGCCTGTTCAAAATTCCCCACCGCAAAGGCCGACTCCGCCTTCCAATACCGGGAACGGGCTGTGTACCTCGGGTCCGCTCCCGCCTGTATCGCCTTTTCAAAGCTTTCAAGGGCTCCCGGATACGCCTCGGCCAGGAATTGTTCCACCCCGTAGAAAAATGCCACTTTCTGATAGGTGGCCTCACTGGCATACCCCGGATTCTTCTCCAGAAGTTCCATGGCGCCGCTGAAATTTTTGGAAGTGATGTAGGAATCCACCAGAAGTTCGCGGACCTCCTCGTGGTCCTCCCCGTCCGGATAGGCTTCCATATACTCCTGCAGCACCCGGGGCACCGGCTGGTAGGGGTTGCCGACTTCGTAGCTCAGGCGGGCGTAGTTCAGGAAAGCATCCTGCCGGATTTCCGGACTGAACTCCATTTGGGAGGCATTCCGGAAGGCGTTGAGCGCCTCCTGCTTCTTGTCGAGTTCCAGGTAGCATTCCCCCAGGTGGTAATACGCGTTCTGGGCCACGGAGTCATCCCCCCCGACAATCTTGTTGAATTGCCGGATGGCGTTTTCGTAATCGCCCTGCTTGTAGTGCGCATAACCGAGCAGGTAGTAATCCGTATTGTTCCAGCGGCCCCGCTTTCCCTGATATTTCTCCAGGTAGGGGATCGCCTCGGCATAGCGGCCCAGGTTAAAGTAGCTCTCCCCGATGATCTTGTTGAGTTCGGATACTTCCCGCCGGTCCGATTTGGGCAACTGGCTTACGGCCTGCTCAATGGCCTGTTCAAAATTCCCGAGCTTAAAATTCATGTCGGCCTGGTAATACGAAAGCTTTTCTTCCAGGACTTCCTGGTCCGTAATCTGGTCGAACCGCTCGTTGGCTGCCTCGTAGTCGTCCTGCTGGTAGGCGATATACCCCAGGTAGTACTTGGCCTGGGAACCGTACTCCTGCGAATTGCTCACGCGCTGCAGATAGCGTTCTGCCTCTTCGGGTTTCCGGGAGGAGAACAGGGAATATCCCATATGGAAGTCGAAGCGTTCCTTCTCCCTCCGGGAGAGGGAACTCTGGTCTACTTTCCCGTACCACTTCATCGCATAGGGATACCGGCCGTTCTCAAAATAGTAATCGGCTACATCCATGAAGGCGGAGTTGCGCCGGACGGAAGTTGGATAGCGCTCCACAAAGTCCTCCATGAGCCGGTCGGCACCGAGCTGGTTGAGCCGCACTGCGGCATTTGCAATGTAATAGGCGCTATTGGCTTCCGTCTCCGGATCTGCCGTCTGGTCCTTTACCTCCTGGAAAAGTGTCTGGGCTGCCTGGTATTGCTTGTTGTTGTAAAGCGTCAGGGCATCCTGGTAGGTTTTGTTCTCGTGCGTGTACACCGCGGATTCCTGCCCCATGCACCATGCCCCGGTCAGGGCACAGGCGAGCAGCACGGCAATTTCCTTTCGCATAATGTTCTCTTGGCGTTAGAATAACCGAATTTCCCTTAATAACGTTAAATACGTCCCCTCAGTATGCGGGCCGGATTCGAATTAAGTGAAAATCCCTTCCGCCTGGCCCGGGTGTGCCCGGAACTTATTACTTTTATATCAACAATAATCCCCATGGCTGAAAGCGTATTATCCCTGAATGACGTAGCGGTTTACCAACAGGAGAACCTGGTCCTGAACGACATCAGCCTGGAGGTCCGGCCCGGGGAGTTTGTCTACCTCATCGGGAAAACCGGGAGCGGGAAGAGCAGTTTTATGAAAACCCTCTACGCCGACCTGCCCCTGCGGGAGGGCCAGGGGCAAATCGTGGGCTTCAACCTGAAGACCCTGAAGGAAAAGGATATCCCCGCCCTGAGGCGGAAACTCGGCATCGTCTTCCAGGACTTCAAACTCCTCCCGGACCGCAATGTGCACAACAACCTGGATTTTGTCCTCAAGGCCACCGGCTGGAAAGACCGGGCCCAAATGGATGCGCGTATCGATGCCGTCCTGGAAAAGGTGGGCATGAAGACCAAGGGCTTCAAATTCCCCCACGAACTGTCCGGGGGCGAGCAACAGCGCATCGCCATTGCCCGGGCGCTCCTGAACGACCCGGAGCTGATCCTGGCCGACGAGCCCACCGGAAACCTGGACCCGCAGACCAGCGTGGAAGTCATGAAGGTCCTCCAGGAGATTAACAAAACCGGCCGCACCATCCTCATGGCCACACACGACTATGCACTCATCCTGAAATACCCTTCAAAAACCCTGAAGTGCGACGGCAACAAGGTATTTGAGGTCATTCAGAAGGCCGGCTGATTATTTACCTGGTTTTCAGCGAATCAAAAGGTTTTTTTTCTATCTTTCAGAGATTCGGCAAAGGCCTCTTCCCCCAACCGTAGTGCCGGACGACCAACTTCAAACAACCCGCCTGATGAAAAATTACCTTTCCTATATCCTGGGGGCCCTGCTGCTGCTCGGGATTTCCTGTAAACAGGACACTCAAACAAAAGAAAACCCGGATGCCGGCAACCTCGCGGTACGGGAATGGAAACCCGATGACATGCGCAACATGACGGGCCTGACGGCACAGCGCGGGCTCATTGTCAACACGGACCGGGACACGGAGGGCTATGTGCTTTTTGAGCCATCCTCGGATACGACCACTTTCCTGATCGACAAGGCGGGCCGGGTGGTACACCGCTGGGACAGCGAACTGAATTCGATGAATTCCTACCTGCTCCCCAACGGCCATCTGCTGCGGCTGGAGCGGGACGAGGATTTCCCCACTTTTGCAGCCGGCGGGCAGGCCGGCCGTGTCCGCGAATACGACTGGGACGGCAACATGCTCTGGGATTATGAGCTGGCCACCGAAACCGAACTGATTCACCACGACATCGAACCGATGACCAACGGGAATATCCTGGCCATTGCCTACGAGGTGATGCCGGTAGAGGAAGCCATCGCCATGGGCCGGGACCCGGAGCGCTTGCCCAGGGCCGGGCTCTGGCTCGACCAGGTAGTGGAAATCCGGCCGACCTATCCGAAAGGGGGGGAAATCGTCTGGGAATGGCACATGAAAGACCACCTGGTCCAGGACTTCGACCCGTCCAAAGCGAATTACGGGGACCCTTCGGAGCATCCCCGGAAAATCGACATAAATTTCCACAGCACGGAAGAGGGGGATGGCCCGCCCCCGACCGAGGAACAGGTAAAACAAATGATTAAAAACGGGATGGCCACCTCGAATGCCACGGTAGACAACCGCGGGTCGGATATCACCCATACCAATGCCATCGACTACCACCCCGGGATGGACCAGATTGCCCTGAGTTCCCCCGGAATGAATGAAATCTTTATCATCGACCACAGCACGACTACCGAGGAAGCCCGAGGCAGCAGCGGTGGTAACCATGGCCATGGGGGTGACTTGCTCTACCGGTGGGGGAACCCGCAAAATTACGGCCTGGGTACTCCGGACGACCGGGTCCTGTTCGGACAGCACGACATCCGGTGGATCCCGGAGGGACAGCCGGGAGCCGGGCGCCTGATGGTATACAACAACGACCCCCATGACGGCAAGGCCAAACTGCCGACGGTATGGGCCGGTTTTCAGAATGCCAAACCCCCGGAATTCGCCATGGCCGTCGGGGATGTGGGCAATTTCAGCGAGGTGCTGGAGCTCGAGCCGCCAACCGACGCCGATGGCGCCTATGTCCTGGATGCCGGGGGGACGTTTGGCCCTGAGGAACCCGCATGGACCTACCGGGCACCCGATTTGTATTCGTTCTATTCCGCCTTTATCTCCGGGGCCCACCGGCTTCCCAATGGGAATACCTTTATTACGGAAGGGATGAAAGGCCGGTTTTTCGAGGTGTCGCCGGACAACCAGATTGTCTGGGAATACTGGAACCCGTATTTGGGCACGTACAAGCTGCCCGACGGAACGGAGCCGCAACCCAAAGGCCCGTTTATATTCGGCGTTTTCAGGAGCACCCTGATCCCGGCGGACAACCCTGCCTTTGCAGGTAAAACGCTGGAGCCCCTGCAGCCGCAGCCGGAGGTTTACAAGATGCCTCCCCCGCCTGCCGAACCGGAAGGCCAGTAATGATACAACCAATCCAATCAACTCAACCAGCAAGGCATTCCAACAACAACCCATTTCAACAACAACCCATTCCAATAACAACCAACAAACGCCACCGATATGTCGATTAAAATCATCGGTGCCGGCTTCCCGAGGACCGGTACCACAACCCTGAAACGATCCCTGGAGACCCTCGGGTTCCAGCGCGTATACCACATGAAGGAATTACTGGTAAACCCGGACATGCTCCATTACTGGAAAACCCTGGACCAGACCGGCACCACCGATTGGGACGGCCTGTATGCGAATTACGACGCTACCGTGGATTTCCCCTGCTACCCCTGGTACAAGGAACACATGGAGCGTTACCCGGAAGCCCGGGTGATCCTTACCGTTAGGGACTTCGAATCCTGGTATAAGAGCATCTCCAGCACGGTTATGAAGGCCGGGCCGCAGACCCCGGGCGAAAAAATCAAGATGATGGGCAAGCTCATCGCCAGCAGCCGGGCGCGCAAGGTGGTCCGATGCATCAAGCTGTTCAAGGATAAATTTTTTGCCCGGGAATTCGAAGGCCGCTTTGAGGACAAGGCATATGCGGAAGCCAAATGGAAGGAACACCTGGCCGAAGTAAAAAGGTATGTACCGGAAGACAAACTCCTGGTGTACGATGTACGCGATGGCTGGAAACCGTTGTGTGCATTCCTGGGCGTCCCGGAACCAGCAGAACCCTTGCCCCACCTGAATAAAAAGGAAAACTTCAAGGAGATGCTCCCGAAGCTCATGAAAGGCCAGATGGCATAAACCCGGGAGGACTCCGAAACGCTATGTACGAAAACCGCTGGGAGGTGAAACTGAGCCTGTTGCTGGTCAGCAGTCTCACAATTGCCTCCATGATCACGATTTCCGCCAGCCTGCCCGACATGAGCCGGGACTTCAGCGGATACCCCAACGGCCAGGCACTGGTGAAACTCTCCTTGTCCCTCCCGGCCCTGTTTATCGCCCTTACCTCGCTTCTTGCAGGGGGCTACATCGACCGTAAAGGGCGGAAGCCGCTCCTGGGCGTTGCCCTGGTAGCCTATGCCCTGGCAGGCAGTTCGGGCTACTGGCTGGAAGACCTCTATGCTATCCTCGCAGGCAGGGCGTTGCTGGGGGTTTGCGTGGGGATTACCATGACAATTGTCACCACCCTGATCGCGGATTACTACCAGGGGGCCGCCCGCCAGCGGTTTGCGGGTACCCAGATTGCCGTGATGTCCCTGGCGGGCATCCTGTTTATCAGCCTGGGCGGGTTCCTGGCGGACATTCGCTGGGACGTACCCTTTTTGCTGTACCTGTTTTCCCTCCTGATCCTTCCCATTGCGCTGCGCTTCATCCGGGAACCTGAAAAGCTGGCGGAAACCATTCAGAAAACCCCGGTGGCCCGCGCCCCCCGCGAGATTTGGCTGGTATTCGGCACGGTGATGCTCATGTGGATCCTGTTTTTTATCGTCCCCGTGCAAATACCCTTTTACCTGAAAAGCCTTGGGGTGGAACAAAATGCCCTGATCGGGCTGGCCATTGCCAGCAGCACGCTGTTTTCGGCGGTTGCCTCTTTTTTCTACGCCAGGATCAAGGGGCGCCTGTCGTTTGCCCGGATATTTTTTGCCGGGTTCGGCCTGATGGCCGTCGCCTTCCTGGTGGTGGCCTTCTCCGGCACCTATGCGCTCGTTGTGGTCGGGATGTTGCTCGCCGGCCTGGGCATGGGCCTGCTCATCCCGAATGCAAATATCCTGGTCATGCAACTGGCCCCCCCGGCTGTGCGCGGCAAGCAGATTGGGCGGCTCACCACGTTTTGGTTCCTCGGGCAATTTATTTCGCCCCTGGTCCTGTTGCCGTTTATTGGCCTGTATAGCCTGGAAACCGTCTTTTTGGGAATCGGGATCCTCACCGGGGCCCTGGCACTGTTATTCCTCATAAGCAGCCCCCTCTGGAAAAAAGCAGGCTAAAGCCGGGGTTCTCTCGGGAGTTCATGGAACCCGAAGAATCTGCTCAAACCGGCATGCCGATCTTTTTTTGTTACTTTGCGACCAAACCAATCCAATTTTCATGGAAGTACTCGGAATAGATGTGGGCGGCTCGGGAATCAAGGGCGCCATGGTCCACATGGAAACCGGTGAAATGCTTACGGAGCGATTCCGCATCCCCACGCCCAAATCCAGGAAACCCGACGAGATGGCCGAGGTGATCGCGGAAATCGTGAAACACTTCGACTACAAGGGCCCTGTGGGCTGCGGCTTCCCCTCGGTAATCAAGAAAGGGATCTGCAAGTCCAAGGGCAACCTGCACAAATCCTGGAAGGGCATGGACGTGGAAGCCCTGTTCGAAAAAGCCACCGGCCTGGATTTCACCGTTATCAACGACGCGGATGCTGCCGGATACGCCATGATGAACTACGGGATCGGCAAGGATATGCAGGGTTTTGTGGTGATGATTACCATCGGGACCGGCCTGGGCAGCGGGGCCTTCCTTGACGGACGGCTGATCCCGAACTTTGAGCTCGGGCAGATCCCCTATAAGAAATACGACAAAATCGAATCCTGGGCAGCGGCTTCCGCCAAGGAACGGGAGGGCCTCAGCTATAAAAAATGGGGCAAACGATTCAATAAATTCCTGAAATACGTGGAACTCATCGTGGCCCCGGACACGATTGTCCTCGGCGGGGGAACCTCCAAGGACTTCGACCAGTATAAGAAATATATTACGGTGGATACGCCCGTAATACCGGCAGGGCTACAGAACCACGCGGGCATTATCGGCGCAGCTACCGCCTGCCTGGTCTGCCACCCGGAACTCAACGAAGGCTAGTCCTTAGACCGCTTGCGGTCGGTTTCCTTTAGGAGGATTTTCCGAAGCCGCAGGTTTTTCGGGGTTACCTCTACATATTCGTCTTTCTGGATATACTCCAGCGCCTCTTCGAGGGAGAATTTTACGGCAGGAACAATCCGGGCCCGGTCGTCGGAACCCGATGCCCGCACGTTGGTTAGCTTTTTCGTCTTGGTGACGTTAACCACCATATCGTCCCCCCGGGAATTCTCGCCAATGACCTGGCCTTCGTAGATATCCTCCCCCGGGTCGATGAAAAAACGGCCCCGTTCCTGCAACTTGTCAATGGAATAGGGAATCGCTTTCCCGGTTTCCATGGAAACCATGGAACCGTTCTGCCGCTGGGGCACCTCCCCTTTCATCGGCTGGTATTCCAGGAAGCGGTGCGCCATGATGGCTTCCCCGGCCGTCGCTGTGAGCAATTGGTTCCGCAGGCCGATGATGCCCCGGGACGGGATGAGGAATTCGCATACCATGCGGTCGCCGCGGGATTCCATCCGGGTCATTTCCCCCTTGCGCAAGGCAACCATCTCCACGGCCTTGCCGGATACTTCCTCCGGCAGGTCGATGGTCAGCGATTCCACCGGTTCGCACTTCTGGCCGTCGATTTCCTTGATAATCACCTGGGGCTGGCCAATCTGGAGCTCATAGCCTTCCCGCCTCATGGTTTCGATCAGGACGGAGAGGTGCAGCACCCCGCGCCCATAGACCAGGAATTTATCGGCGCTGTCGGTTTCTTCCACCCGCAGGGCGAGGTTTTTCTCGAGTTCCCGCTCCAGGCGCTCTTTGATATGGCGGGAGGTGACGTATTTCCCATCCTTCCCAAAGAACGGGCTGTCATTGATGGTAAACAGCATGCTCATGGTCGGTTCGTCGATGGCAATGCTGGCCAGGGCCTCGGGTGCCTCGGCATCCGCAATCGTATCGCCGATATCGAAGCCCTCCAGGCCTACGAGCGCGCCGATATCCCCCGTCTGGAGTTCCTTTACCCGCGCCCGGCCCAGGCCTTCGAACGAATAGAGCTCCTTGATCCGGGAGCGCACCTTCCGGCCATCCCGTTTTACCAGGGTAATGTCCTGGCCTTCCCGCAGCGGGCCGCGTTGCAGCCTCCCGATGGCGATCCGCCCGGTATAGGAGGAGTAGTCCAGGGAGGTGATCAGCATCTGGGTAGTGCCCTTCTCCGGCTCAAAAGTGGGGATGTGGTCCAAAACCATCTCCAGCAGGGGCGCAATTGAATCGGTGGGCTGCTTAAAGTCCTCCCCCATCCAGTTTTCCTTGGCCGAGCCGTAAACCACCGGGAAATCGAGCTGCCATTCTTCCGCGCCCAACTCAAACATCAGGTCAAACACCTTCTCGTGCACCTCTTCCGGGGTACAGTTGGGCTTGTCCACCTTGTTGATTACCACGCAGGGTTTCAGGCCCATGTCCAGGGCTTTTTGCAGCACAAACCGGGTCTGCGGCATCGGGCCCTCAAAGGCATCCACCAGCAACAGCACGCCGTCGGCCATGTTCAGTACGCGTTCCACCTCACCACCAAAGTCGGCGTGGCCCGGGGTATCGATGATGTTGATTTTGGTGTCCTTATAGGTGACGGAAACATTTTTGGAAACGATGGTAATCCCCCGTTCCCGCTCCAGGTCGTTGTTGTCCAGGATCAGATCGCCCGTCTGCTCGTTCTCCCGGAAGAGCTGGCAGAAGTGCAAAATCTTGTCTACCAGGGTGGTTTTCCCGTGGTCGACGTGGGCTATGATGGCAACGTTGCGGATATCGCGCATGGTCTCAAATTTTAAGGCGACAAAGATACACCGAATTCCGCTCGGTTTTCCAAATGGCATAAAATTTCGTCACCCGGCTTAAAATGCTGGTTTTTTGCAGGTTGCCTGGCGAAATTTACAACGGGTGGGTGGGGGTCCATTCTTCTGGCGATTGAAACCGCTCCCCTTGAATAAATAGTATCTTTGCGAAAACGAATTGTGCATGGACCTCTCCAAAATTCCGCAGATCAAACACATTGCAGGCAATAACTTCTTCCTCTTGTCGGGGCCCTGCGCCATTGAAGGCGAGGACATGGCCCTCCGAATAGCGGAAACCATTGTCGGGATAACGGATAAACTCGAAATCCCCTATGTCTTTAAAGGGAGCTTTAAGAAAGCGAACCGCAGCCGGGTGGATTCCTTTACGGGGATCGGGGACGAAAAAGCCCTGAAGATCCTGCGCAAGGTGTCCGAAACCTTCGGCGTACCCACGGTTACCGACATCCATGAAGTCTCCGATGCCGCGCTGGCAGCAGAATACGTGGATGTCCTTCAAATCCCGGCCTTCCTGGTGCGGCAAACAGACCTGGTGGTTGCAGCGGCAGAAACGGGCAAGGTGGTCAATTTGAAGAAAGGGCAATTTATGAGCCCCGAGAGTATGAAACACGCAGCGGGGAAGGTTACCGAATCCGGGAATGAGCAGGTAATGATCACGGACCGGGGGACGATGTTCGGGTACCAGGACCTCATCGTGGATTTCCGCGGGATTCCCGTCATGCGCCAATACGCCCCGGTGGTCCTCGACGTCACCCATTCCCTCCAGCAGCCCAACCAGGCGTCCGGGGTAACCGGCGGCCGCCCGGAGCTCATCGGCACCATGGCCCGTGCAGGTATCGCAGCGGGGGTGGACGGCATCTTTATCGAGACCCATTTCGATCCGGCCAACGCCAAAAGCGACGGGGCAAACATGCTTCCCCTGGACCAGTTGGAAGGGCTGCTCACCCGCCTGACAGCCATCAGGAAAACCGTCAACACCTTCTAAATTAGGTTCCTCCAGGGTGGTGGCGTCCCTAGCCCTCCTTCCGAAGGGGGCGGAAACGCACCGAGTAAGCTTCGCGCAGGACATCGGACAGGATTGCTGCATCGATCTCCTCCGCGCTGCGATAGCGCAACGACCGCATATGTTTGCGGCCTTTTGATTCCATTTTATCCAGGTGCCGCGTCAGATGGGCCGCCCGGGCAAAGCCCAGGTCCACGTAATCCCGGGATTGGTTCATATAGCAAAACGGGCGATTGTCGACATAATAAAAAGGCAGTCGGTATTTGAACCGCAATTCGGCCGAAGGTATTTCCCGATGGATCAGCAATTGCAGCTGGACCATGATACCGCGATACGGCTCGCAGGCCTCCAAAATATAATTTTCAGCGGGGTTCATTCATGTAAATCAACTCCTAAAATAAGGGTAAATCCTAATATTCGGTTAACAATAGTCCGGAGGCAGCGTGTATCTTTACGTACTGAAATCAACCGACATGAACCGCTACAACCTTATTTGCATCTTATTCCTTATTGGCGCTATCGCAACGGCACAGGACCACTCCCACGCCGGCGCCCAACCCATGGAATATCCGGATATCCCCGGATATAAAACGCTGGTCACCGACCTGCATCAGCACACGGTATTTTCCGACGGCAGCGTCTGGCCCGATATCCGCGTATCCGAGGCGCTCCGGGAGGGCATGGATGCCATCTCGCTCACCGAGCACCTGGAGTACCAACCGCATGGTGAGGATATCCCCCATCCCAACCGGAACCGGTCTTATGAGCTGGCCCTGCAGGAGGCCGCCGACCACGACCTGCTGATCATCCATGGTTCGGAAATCACCCGACAGGCCCCGATGGGCCACAGCAATGCGATCTTTATCGAAGACGCCAACAAATTACTGACGGAAGAGGCCGCGGATTCCTTTGCCGAAGCTGCACGCCAGGGGGCCTTTGTCTTTTGGAACCACCCGGCGTGGTATGCCCAGCAGCCGCAGGGCAACCCGGTTTTGAGCGACTTCCAGAAAGCGCGTATCGAGGCGGGGGAATTGCACGGCATCGAGGTAATCAACACCACGGATTATTCCCAGGAGGCCCTGGCCATTGCCCTGGAACAAAATTTGACGATTATGGGGACCAGCGATATCCACGGACTCATCGACTGGGATTATACGGAAAAGGGACACCACCGCCCGGTGACCCTGGTATTCGCCCGGGAACGCAGCATCGAAAGCCTGCGGGAAGCCTTGTTTGCCGGGCGTACCGTGGCCGTCTACAAAGACCTGCTGGTGGGGCGTGAAGAATACCTGGTTCCCCTGTTGCGGGCTTCGGTGGAAATTGTATCGGCCAGCTACATCCCGAAGACCCAGATCCTGAAGGTGGAACTGAAAAACACAAGCAGTACGGACCTGTTGTTCGAGAATGCCATGCCCTACTCTTTTTACAGCAGTTCCCCTGTTTTCCGCATCTCGGCCGGCGGCAACTACACGCTGCAGATCAAGACTCTCGAGAAATCCGAAACGATCCAGCTCGTATTGAAGGCCCTGGGCGCTTTCACGGCTCCCGGGGTACAACCTGTTGTGAACTGGGATATTACTGCGGAATAAAACAGTAGTACAACCGGGTCCCGGCCGGTCGGTCAGGGCGCCGGGATATTGTCTACGTAATCCTGTAAATACGCATACCTGTCGGTGAGTGTGCCGTCTTTGGTCATTCGCGCCCGCTCGAGAATCCCGTCCGCGTCTCCATCAAAAAATGCGGGGATTACTTGCTTTACAAAGGCTGCACCAAACCCCTCGCTGGCGTCGCGCGGCAATTCCGCCGGCAGGTTGTCCACCGCCATGACGGCAATAGCCCGGGGGTTTTTAAAATCGGTTTCCGATTCAGTGGCCGGGTCATACCCGTAGACCGGATCTGCAATGGTCGACGGCCGGATGGTGGAAGCTACCGGCCCGTCGATATCACAACTGATATCGGCCACTACGCGAATACGGAATTCCGGATGGCGGGCGTCTTCCCTGGTAAACAGGTAGGGAGCCCCCTGACCGTAGAAGTGCCCGGCGATAAACAGGTCCGTCACCCGGGCAAACCGGAAAAAATTGGAGCGGTAGGCCTCCGGGTTGGCAAAAAAATCAGCCTTGTTCCCGCGCACCCCGTCTTTCCGCTTGTTGTACTCCGAGGCATCGATCTGGCAATATACAGGCTCCCGGAACTCCTTTTCCAGGTAGTCCGCCACAGTAACCTGCCTGAGGCCCATCCCGTCCAGGATCTCGCGGGCCCCGCTGCCCACCCGGCCGCGACCGGTAAGCAGGATTTTAATGGCGGGAAGTTCGATACCCCGCAGCGCCTCGATGAGCGCCTCCCGGTCCGAAAGGGTTTCGGCCTTGGGCAGTTTAAAATCCCCGTATTTCAAGCCATAGGCCCTAATGCCGTTGTATGCCCCTACAATACCCGCATACCTGCCGAAAGCCACCAGCCTGACCCCCTTGGTATTGGTGAGTACTTCGTGGTCGTACAACTCAATGCGCTTCTCGAGGATGGCCCGGAGCAAGTCCCGGTTATAGGGCTGCTTTTTGATGGTGTGGGAAAAGAAGAAATATTTCTTTTCCGGAATCAGCGCATCAATGGGCACTTCCTTAACCCCGAGTAGTACGTCGCAATCCGAAACGTCGTCCGCCACCGGAATGTCTGCAGCCCGGTACTCGGCATCCTCAAAGACCCGGATCGGGGAGGATTCGGCGACAATTTCAATCCCGTCAAACCGGTTGAGGACTTTTTGACAGGCGGCCGGAGACAGCACTACGCGGCGGTCCGGCGGGTTTTTACGCTCTCTGATCAATCCAAATTTCATGCTCGTGCTTTGGTATGGAATTTGCGCAAAAATAGGTGGATTGCCAAGGGTAAACAAACCCGGGGTTGTGGAATCGCATCAGATACCGGAAACGCGCGAATTGCGTATCTTTGCCTTTCCTTTCATGTTCATTGAAAAACTGGGGCCGACTGGTTTTGACAGCAAGACCAATGGCGATGTAAGCATGCCGAGCGCTGGGATACAGCTCGTAAATCTCATATTTCACACTTTTAATTGGCGATAATAATTACGCTCTCGCCGCATAATCTGAATTAGAGTAAGATCATGCCTCGTCTCCGCAAGGCGGAGAAGCGAGATGTCCCTGGATAGCCCTTGTTGGCGGCGATCCATTTAGGGGCACCAGAAAAGTCAACATAGTGTGGTTATCGCTTCGCTAACCGCATAAACCTTAAGAAGCTAAGCGCGTAATGGGCCGTTTCCGGTCAGTTGCGCGTCGACAATCAATCGGAAACTAAGCATGTAGAAAGCATGGTTATTGCTTGTTTGGACGGGAGTTCGAATCTCCCCGGCTCCACAATCACTCCCAAACCCCGCCGGTTTCCCGGCGGGGTTTTTTGTTTCCAATCCGCGAGTCCAAGCTTGCTTGAGCGAGCGGGAGGGAAACAAAAAACCGCCATGCCAAAGGCATGGCAGGGTTTGGATTTGCAGGATTGGAGCCCGGGAGATCACCGAGCAAAGCGAGGTAATCTCCTGACACGGCGAAGCCGGAAGCCCGGGAGATCACCGAGCAAAGCGAGGTAATCTCCTGACACGGCGAAGCCGGAAGCCCGGGAGATCACCGAGCAAAGCGAGGTAATCTCCTGACACGCTGAAGGCGGAAGCCCGGGAGATCACCGAGCGGGAGCGAGGTAATCTCCTGACACGGCGAAG
>NZ_CEXZKX010000007.1:0-83255 GCF_982776155.1 Robiginitalea sp. | reverse complement strand
AAGCCCGGGAGATCACCGAGCGGGAGCGAGGTAATCTCCTGACACGGCGAAGCCGAAAGCCCGGGAGATCACCGAGCGGGAGCGAGGTAATCTCCGAATTAGAAGGGGATGGTAAGCCGGGTTTTCAACATGTTATTCTGCTCGTTGCTCTCATCGACATCGTCGTTGAAATCCGGGTCCAGGCTGATGTCCAAAAAGGCCGGTATGGGGTCACAGCTTATCTTGATCCGCGCGCCATATGTACGCGAAGCATTTGGCCCCAGGTAGCCCCCCTGGACCAGGTCGTTTCCGGAGCTTAAAACGAGGCCAGCCGGGCATTTGTAGGTAAAGCCGCAGTCAAAACCCCGGGCTTCAGTTTCCCCGTGGTTGGTAATCACCACACTCACATAATGCATTTTGTTTCCGCCTGCTTCGACCACCTTTTCAATCTTCAGATTGGAAACCCTCAGATCTGCCTTGGAAACGGGGGGCGGAGTTACGGGCTCCTCAGGCTCAACAGGACTGATCGTTGAGGTGGACTGATCGGAATCGCCGCCATCAATTTCCCCCTTGGGTTCATCCTTACATGAAAGGACGGTAAACGTCAGCAGGGACAGGAAACAGATGCGCAATGCAAGCTTCCGCATGCCCTGGCCCTTAGTTGTATGAAAATAAATCATCACAGAATAGATTATTGGTTCACCATAAATTCTCCGGCCGCATGGCGGATAAAGCCCTCCAGGGAATTCAACTGCTCATTCGAGATTTCCGCACTCCCGGTATCAAAGAAGACCCTATGGGTTAAATTGTCTTCTACCTGATATGAAAAAGGTATGGCCTCCTCCCCGGGGATTTCGTGTTCCGGAATACATCTGGGCCCCGGGATCCCCCCTGTAATGTTCCACTGGCCAATATTGGTCCCGATGTCGGCTCCAATGGAACCCAGGTTGAATCCACCCACGGAAATGGAATTGGCCCCGTAGATCGGAAAGGAAATATAAGCCAGGGAATATCCTATCAGGAATCCCCCACCCGCCGTTGTTAGACGCGCCAGTGTGCCGTCAAAATGCTGGAATGTAATCCGCTGATCGGTCCTGAAATTCGTCCAGTCTCCCCAGCCGGGATCAGCCCCGGGACTTTGCAACCCAAAACCAGCCCCGCCACCTACAAAGGATCCCTGGACAATCTGGCCCGTTTTGCGATTTTTCAATTGTCCGATGGCAAAAGCGCCCCCGGCGCCCGCATGCCCGGCGCCCCCGCTCATAGCCAGTTTAATGGCCCAGCGGTCTGTCGCCTGATCTTCGCACTCCTCGGGGATCGTAATAAGTACGCTCATTCCCGTCTCCCCCTCCATCTGATGCGTAAGGATCAAATTGATGTCCACACGCCTTAAGGACGGGTCATTGGCATCCGGGTCCCCGTCTACCTCCAGGATCGTCTGCATATCCCCGACTCCTTCCGACGCAATGGCGATTGCATCAAAGTCCTTCTCCCGCGTACACTCCATCGCGAAGTGAATATCGAGGCCATTGGCCTGGAGTTCCCTCCTGAAAATTTCCTGTACAAAGCGCTCAACCTCCTCTGCGCGTTTCACGGATAGTTGCCGATTGAGAATCTTTTTGTCCTTTCTGCCCGGATGTTTCCATTTGGGGCTGGCATGCCCCGTAATACTTCCTTCAATAAATAGCGTTCCCATGATATCCTTATTTAAGTTAATTGTCTGTTGTCACTGCCGGACGCGCCCAGGAGTATTTCCAATTGGTTTTCAAACTGGGCGGTCGCGGTATTATGCCTGTCGGGTGTCGTGCAGCAGGCGGCTCAGCATCTGCATTACGCGTTCGCGCACCAATTCCCCATACCTCCGGGACCCTCCCACGCGGTAGCCGACATAAAAAATGGATCCGGAACCGCTGGATGCCGTTTGGGTTGCCTGTAGTCGGGCCGCGTCGGTTGGAATCTGGAGAAAATCGTTTTTGGCATGCTGAAAACAGTAGACCGCAAGGCAGGCAAACTCATTGTTTGTCTCCATAAACAACCGGTCCCAATCCGAATTTTTTGTCTGGGAGGCAATATCTCTGATAGAAAGGCCGGAACTCCGCTTCCCCCTCCACGCATTGCGGTATTCCAGGATAATTCGGTTACTGCCCTCATACTGCAGGGTAGCATCAATAAGCCGCATATAGGCACCGCTCCAGGTAGTTTGAACCAATCCCCGGCCGCTGAATTTATAGAAATCGGCCTGGGTGATGATACCTCCCTGATCGGGGTCGGTGGGGAAGCCGTTGGGGTATACGTGCCCGTCCCATACCCTGTCGGTGGTCCTGGCAGCCCGTTCATAAAGCGCCTCGTCGCGGTGTGCCTCCAGAAAAGCCGGGTCGTTGAAAAGCTCGTAGGCGGTTTTGTTATTTCTGTGGGTGGCGCTTCTGCCAAAATCGTTATAAGACCTTTTGGATCTTTGGGGCCGGGTCCGGGATGCGGGAATGATCGTACCGAACATATATCGGAGACTCCCCCGTTCGCGAATGGGCGTAAATGTCTGCCCCACTTCGTTGATCATGATACTCACCAGCCCGAGGAACTGAAACAGGTTGATGGAATATTCTTCCGAACGACCCCGGTAGATGAGCGGGATCCTGTCCCACACCATGCTGAACCGGCTGCGATTCTCTGCAGAAATACGGCCAAAACGACGGTGCTGCCAGGGGCCGCGGCCGCCTATGTGGGTGCCAAACCAGGACATAAAATCCGGCTGGTCGCTGTTATCTGCAAAAAATTGATCAATGTCCCGGGCGTTGCGAAACCGGATTTGGCCAAATGCCGTTGCGGACCGATCGAACACATCACCGCGAGGCTGAGGCTGGCTGGTTCCCTCTTCCCGCCTGGGGCCTTCGCCGTAAACCTCTTCTTCGGTAAATACCATATCCGCTTCCGGCTGGGAACTGTCGCCATACACTTCTTCTTCGGTGAATACCATATCCGCCTCAGGAAGCCCGTCCCCTCCGCCTTTTGCCGCATACCCGTTGCCCCCCGGTTGTTTGCTGACCGGATCATCGTATCCGTCGTAAGGGGGATCCTGAATGGGCTCGTTGTCCGAATACGGATCGTCCGAATAATAGCCGGTGGACGGATTGTCCTCAACTTCCTGGTTATAAGGGTCGCCTTTGGAGACCGGCGAACTGACATAATCATCACCTGGCGAATACCCCCCCGCTCCCTTACCGGAAGCGTAGGTATCCTGTGGGGAATCCGTGTATGTGTCGCGGCCCTGCCCCTTTCCGTAATTGCCCGAATCACTTCCGCCGTCCTGGTATCCGGTATCCTGGTACCCCGGGTCATTGTACCCGCGATCATCGTAACCCCGATCGTCGTAACCCCGATCGTCATACCCCGGGTCATTGTACCCGCGAGCATCATATCCGCCGTCTACATATCCGCGATCTTTTGGGTTGTTTCCATATCCCGCCCTGCTATCGGATTTTGACGAGCGGGTTGAGCCGGATCTTCCTCCTTTGGCTTGCGCCCCAGGCTTTCCTGTTGATTTTGCCATGATTTTGTCTTTTATGCGTTATATATAATCTGCACCCTTGATCGGGTTGGGAAATGCTTCTATCTCCTTGGATATCACTCCAATAAGCTGAAATGCCTCTTTTGATGAATCCTGCCGGGGATCGGGTTCGAGCCGGACGGTTAATTCAAAGGGTTGCGGCGGATTCGTTTTTACGGGCTGGAAGGCTACGTTCCGTTGAAGGTACCCCACCGCCCGGATATCGATCTCATATTTCCGACCCCGTATCAAGTCAATCTCCAGCACATGTGAATCCGGATGTTTGAAGGTCTCCGGGACCGCAGACCTGCTTCCGGCCGGCCGAATTTCCGCGTCGACAGATTGGGTGGAAACCTTTTCCCGATTCGAACTATCCACAAATAAGAACCTGCAGCGTACGCGGTCCTGAACCGCAGGCTTGATGATGGCGGGTTGCACCGTCATCATCACGGGCTGAAAAGATGCCATTACAGGGGTAGGCGCTTTAATTTTTGGCCGGCCCCGCATCGCAATGCTTTGAAGTCGTGGCGCTACTTTTAAAAATTGCTTTTGTTTTTTGGCGATAAGTGCTTTTCGCTGAGGGGCCTCGGGTTGCCTGCCCAATTTGGACCCGACATTGAAAAGGGCTTTGCGATTGAGCTGGAGGGATTTGTTTACCGAGTTGAGCTGCAGGCGATTACCCGAACTGAACTGCGCTGTATTCAGGATAAACGGGCCCAAACTCTGCAGAACATTTTTCTTCAGAATCCGATCGTTCACCTTGGAATTTTCGGGTAGTTTCACATCTACTTTCCGAATAAAAATGAGCTTATTGGTATATCTGGGGATGTGAATTTCCGACCGATCCAGAACATTGATATTCCAAAATGGCGACCGCAGGATGGCGTCGTCGAACCAGGGGCGCGTAACCTGTACAAAGATCAATTCAAAGCTGATCGATTCCACCTCCAGGTCTGCTGCATCGGCCGATCCCATGATACTCGTGTACGAATCCGGATCCAGGTCCTTGAGGATACGGCGGATTTCAGCATGATCCAACCGGATGCGTCGCCACTCCAGGTTTTCACCCGAATAGAGGTTGTTGGGCATGCAACTGGTCAGTAAAAAACTGGAGCCGCTCCCGGCGTGGGAACGAATAGCTGTCTCGAGTTGTCCCTTGACTTCCACAAAACGCCGCATAAACCGTTTGAACTCGTCCTTAATTATTTCGATTATTTCAGCCTCTGCTTCCGCCTTTTTTCCTTCTGAGGACCATTTTTCGCGGAGTTCCGTGAGGTTGTCCCGCTTCATTTTTATCTCCAGTTCCACGGCCGAACGGTTGGATTCGGACAGGTTCTCCTGCAATTGCTTTATTTCGGATTCCAGTTTGGCTTGAAGGTCCAGGAATGGCCGGTATGCGGATTGCAGTTCTTCATCCAGCGTTTTGAGCGCACGGAAAAAGATGGGGTGATCATACAAGATCTCCGGTTCCAGTGAGTCCGGGTCCAGCAATTTTAAATCTGCAAGGATATTCCTGTAGGGTATATACAAGTAATCCTGATCATCGGAGACTGCCCAGAAGTGCTCCTCCCGGGGGATCGTATTGGCTATTTGGGAGAATTCCAGCAGTTCGTCCAGGTATTTCCGCGCATTCTCAGAGGCCGTCTCTGAATTGAGAAACAGAAAGTCGTCATAGGTAAATCCCGTGGAGAAGGGAGAGAAAATCAATTTGTAATTCTCCCCCTCCACTTCTGCCTGGTGATGATCGAAAAAATCTTCCTTGATCTTCTCGAAAATGGTCGCTAGCTGGGACATTCCTCTGGTTTTATTCGGTTATACCCACTCGGATACATCGGGTTTGGGGTCCGGGCTTTTCCCCAGGACATGGCATTTAAAGCCAATCAACTGCATGCCGTTGATCCGAATCCCCTGATTCTCGCTATGGGAAGTCATGTCCCGCTCCTGGTTATGGGTCTCATATTTGCCCCCGGCATGAAAAGGCCCCCAGGAAACAAACCCGCCCCCGCTGGCATTCTCCATTTCGGTCTGCACCTCGGAGTTCCTTTCGCCGAAATGCAGATTGAGATCCCGGACGAACACGGCGGTAGTCGTAAAGGCCGGTATCATGCCATTGGGAGGCGAATTCCCGTCTGAGACCATGTTATCCTTAAACTCCCCGTTGTTCTGGTCAAACCTCCAGTACTTACTGGACAGGTAATTCACGTTGAACCACGGTCTGCTAATCGGCACCTGGCAAATTTTGAATTTCAACCGAAAGGTGGATACATCTATTTTGCGGCTGGATTTTTGCTTTTCATAGCTGCCGCCGCCACCGATGTTAAAAAAGCCCAGCGACAGGCCTCCGCCGCCACTGCCTTTCTTGGAGTTGAATTTGTAGTTCGAGGCAAAATCCGTCTGTCCGAAAGTAAACTCGGTCCACCCGTTGTCTGTCTCGGCAAACCCCCCGGGGAGCAGCGAGGTATAGAAAAAATCAGAACCTGAAGAGGGGCCGGTAAGCCTGGCTTTGTCCATATCGTCTATATATTGCTGCTTCAGGGTAAGCATGCTTCGGCCTTCCACCTGGGCGATAAATGCCGCTATCTGGTCGTACTCTTCTTTAAAGCCATTGGTTATCCAATCGTTCTTGGCAGCTGTCACCTTGTTCCTGAGTATATTGGCATTCATTGCCCAGAAGTGGACGGCTGCCGGGTCCTTACCCGCCAGGGCATTTACCCGGTGGTTGTTGTATTCGAGTGCGACATTCAGGAAGTTCTGCAACTTTTCATTGTATTTTTTGACAAGGGCGGTTTCTTCTAAAACCTCTTCCTCCTCTTCGGTCACAATGTTCTTTTTCACTTTCTTTTCCTGCAGAAGCCCTCTGAGGCGTTTGATCTTTGCCTTCGTTTTCTCATCCGGCTCAAAATTGGCAACCTGGCTGAATTTTAAGATGTGTTGATAGGCAAGACTCAGACTGTTCTCCTGCTCCCATTTGTTCATTGTCACGTCCCCGCGGACCCCGCTGGTATCAGGCACCATATCGCACAGCCTGGCCAGGTTTTCGGCCTGCATATACTTTCGGGTTACATCCTGTGCCAATAGTTGGTTGATCTCTTCTGCCGTTTTCTGACGGGGTGCGGGCGCACCCCCTGCTTCCCCTGCGGCTACTGCCACCGGCTCGGGTTCCCGGTAGACCCCGGAGAAACCTGTCGATAAAAATTCCAGTTCATCCTTTGGATAAGGCATACCGACCGGTAACCAGGCCAGGTAGTTGTCGTCCGATTGGGGTACTACATCGTCCCCGTTGGTAAGGACATCGTAAAGTTTACCCAATACGGAATTCATTAATTCTTCCGGTAATACTTCTTTTGCCATGATTTTATGTATTTGTCGTTTTTAGTATTAATTCAATCGTGCGGAAAGTATCTCAACCATGTAATCCCGGGTTTTTCTGTCGAATTGACCGGTTATTCCCAGCGATTCATTGGTCGCCTGAAAATCCTTCAGGCACTGTTCGGTCTTTGGTCCGAAAATCCCGTCTGATGTTCCGCAATTAAAACCGAGTTGTTTGAGGGCATCCTGCAACCGCACCACATCCTGTCCTGTACTCCCCTTTTTCAGGGTTTTCCGGGAAAAACCGATGGGCCCCAAGATTCGCAATCTTCGATAGCCCAATACCTGGGATAAGGGTTTTGCTGTAACCGATACCTGGTTACCCTGATTTCCCCCCAGGCAATACACCCGGCTTCCATCATTGGAGAAACCCTGGAAAAATCCCACATGACCCTTCCATGAATCCCGGCTTTCCCTCCAAAAAACTACCACATCGCCTGGTTCCGGGTTCTCCACGGGAATGCCGACATTGAGCCAGGATCTGGCTACCAGTGAATTGGAGCGTTCGAGACCGGATTTCATTGCCACCCAGTTCACGAACAGACTGCACCATGCGCTATCGTCGGATTGATAATTATTAAAACCCGTTTCCCTGGCGTACCGAAGGATTTGCGGGTTGGACTTTGGTCCGGCTACTTCTCGTACGCCTATTTGGGCTGATGCGATTTCAACTGCACTCGCCATACCTTGTAGATTTGACTGGACCGTACCTGCGATAAAGTCCCGGTTAATTGAAATTTTCAAAAAAAATGAGTAGTTGGGGGAAGCCCGAGAATCCGAAAAAGAGGGATTTAAGAATCTCAGGAACAATCAATATCTCGCCTGAAAACTTGCGATTACACGACTATAATCGGGATAGCCAATTACAGTTATTACCTACTTTTTATGCAGGTATTTTTATATTACTTCTGTAAGTATAATTCTAAATGTATTTTATTTTCCCGAGTGGCTTCTTTAAATATGTATAGTTGGTGAACTTCTGAGTGTAATTTGCAATAATCCGTTGTTATTGATCTTCAATAACTTATAATTCCATATACCGGTCTCCTGCAAAATCCCCAGGAAATCCGCGAGAATCCTGCTGGGAATTGGCTGGTAACTTCGCCTGAAATAATCCCGACAACTGAACCCTCCCCTCCCCGTATCCGTAAGTGTGGATAGAAACCACAAAAAAATGTATATGAAACGTTCTAATTTATTTGCCGCTTTACTACTTGCCCTCGTTCTGGGTTACAGCACAAATTCCCAGGCCCAGGATACCATGACGGGAGACCACAAGAAAATGGAAAAAGGCACCAAAATGGTTGGGGGCGCAGCCATGTACCCTTCAAAGGACATCGTGTCGAATGCAGTGAATTCCAAGGACCACACCACCCTGGTCGCAGCCGTAAAGGCAGCGGATCTGGTTGGCACGCTGCAGGGCGACGGCCCGTTTACGGTTTTTGCACCGACCAATGCGGCTTTTGACAAGTTGCCCGCCGGCACCGTTCAAACCCTGTTGAAGCCGGAGAATAAATCGAAGTTACAAGGCGTGCTCACCTACCATGTGCTCTCCGGAAAATTCGGGGCCAAGGACATTGTAAAAGCGATTAAAAAAGGGATGGGTACCGCGGAATTTACCACCGTCAACGGTTCCAAACTGATGGCCATGCTAAACGGTGACCAGGTGCAACTCAAAGATGCCTCCGGCAATATTTCAACGGTAACCAATGCCGATGTAAACCAATCCAACGGCGTCATCCACGTGGTGGACACCGTGGTACTGCCGGGCATGTAACCGACAGGGCCTCAACAACCCCACTTCTATTTTAAAAGCGATCTTCCACGAGGTCGCTTTTTTTGCTCAGGAAAGTATCCGTAATTTAGACTCCTGCCCGTTGCCCGCTATGATCCCGTTGCCCGCTATGAAAAAGACTGTCGTTGCCATTCTGTTGCCACTTGCCCTGTTCGTGTTTCCGGGGTGTTCCACAGACGCCCCCAGCTCGGAAAGCCCGGTCCCTGTAGTTGCATTTACCGCCTTTGCCAACACCGGTGAGGAAATCGTCCAGCTGGATATGCGCACGGATGAGGATCAGCCGGTTTTGGTGAGCGTCAGCGGGGAGTTCAACCTGCAGTTCCTGCAGGATGCCCGGAACCAGATCGACACGGCCTCCATTGCCTACTACACTTGGGACAACCGGCAATCCCGGGTCTATTACAAAGACCTGGAAACCGGGGATGTATTCGCCGAATCGGATATTTGCGGGTTTTCCGGAGAAACCGGAAACGATCAATCCATTAGGACCGTCTGGGGGAACCGGGATTATGTGGTGGCGGCGTATTCCCGGTTTCCTGCAGGCTCCCCGGAGGAGGCGCGATTGCGGATATTTAACCGCAATACGGCGGAATGCCGGGACCTGCGCCTCACGCAGACGGCAATCAGCGGCCAAATCAACATGTTGTTCCGGGAGGGGATGCTGATTGCCTATTATACCAATGCGGATACGGATCTGCCCGTGCTTACGCTGATCGACCTGGAGGACGGGGCCGTGGTGACCAATCTGGACCTCACAGGAAACTTTTTGGCGGCTACCCTGCGAGGGGAAGAACTCTTGCTGTTTGGGCGGGATGAAACCTATGAGGTATTCCTCACGGGATCGCAGACATTTACGTCGGGGGGTAACACCCCCGACATCCCGCTTTTAAGCCCGGGGCTCTTCCAAACCCGATTTTCCGGAGAAGTCCTGCTGCTGTCCCTGATCTATCAACAACCCAGCCTGTTCTTTTCGCAACCCGCCCTGTACGATCTGGGAGGCGGCAATTTCTCCTCGGGGGGTACGCCCTTCCTCCCTGTCCTGCAGGAACGCATCGAATTGGAGACCGGCAACCGGGTCCTCTTCGGGAATTTCGACGCAGACCCGTCAACCGGATTGGTAGTCATCACCTATGTCATCGGCGACGGCAGCCCGGAAGGCGGGGTCGTCCTCACGGATTTTTCCGGGAAACCCCTTCAAATCATCCCCCTGCCCATCGTTCCAGAGCGGCTCGTAATCCGCGAAATCATCCAGCGGGGCCGGTAGCTTTTTTTTGGTAAAACAACTTCCCCTTGGTAAGCCAGGAAAAGCCAAAAGCCCAAAGGGCTGCGGATTCCAGCCAGAATACCGGGTTATAGGCCTCGAGCTGCGGGTAAATTTCTTCCAGCCAGAAGAAATACAGGGCGAGTAACCCCAGGCATCCCAGCATGATATAGCCGCAGATCCGGTAGATCCTGTTCCGGGCTTTCTTTGGACGGGGTTGGTGGGACGGGGACCGGCTGCTCCTGGTGAACAGGAAAAGGGAGATATAAGACAGGGTCAGGAAGAAAATCAGTGCACTGATAAAGTGGATGCTCTTTACCAGCACGTTCTCTATTGGCCGGACATCGTTGCAGGGGGTTACCGGCGTTCCTGTAAAAATGGTAGGGAAAAACGCCACCAACAGGGCCGAAACAGCAGCCAGCCTGGTAGCCCGGAAATCCCGTACGTCGTACCCCTTGTAGGCAAAGAGGAAAAAAGAGATTGCGCAAATGGTCCCCACCAGCCCATCGCGCATCTGGGTGTGGTAGTAATCGCTGATGGAGTGCTGAATTTCTGCACAATCACCTACCAGTACGGAGCCCACCACCAAAAATACGGGCATCCCCACAGCGACATAGCCAATGGTCTTCCTCAGCGTGAGGTAGGACACAATCATTTCGTCATTCATCTTTTTCATTTCTAACCGCGTTTGATGCCCCGGTAGTCAGGCAATCGGTTGAGCATACCGGTAGGCATCGTTAAAGTACTTCTTCAGGAAATGCCGGACGTTGCTGTAAAATATCCGATCCACTACCTCCTCGGGGGTTTGCCCGTTCATCAGCCGCGCGATTTCTGCTGCCGGCATGGGAACCTCCCCGGGAAGCGAAAGGATCCGGAATTCCCTCATATAGGGACGCTCCTGGGTTTTGAGCGCCTCGATCAACTTCTTCCGGAATGCCGGAAAATCGGCAGCTGTCCGGTAGGTGTCAAACGGGTCGACAATCCCGTCGTTATCCGAGCCCAGGGCCACGGTTTTCCAGGGGTCTGCAGAGCCGGCAACCCGTCCCCCGGAAGCCAGGTACGCCTCCCCAACCCGGACAATATGAAATACATTGGTGAGGAAGAGTTGCGCATACAGTCGTTTCGCTTTTTCGCGATAAGCCCTTACAGCTTTTAATTTTCTTTTGAATTTGCGGCCGGGCATCCGGCCGTCGTGCATGCAAATACCGATCAGGCCATCCGATTTCAGGATTTCCCGGATATCTTCGTCGGTCAGGTTGATGGAAAACCGGCTGATATAGGACCGGCGTTCTATCCGGGGGTCGTTGTCATTGCCCGCTGCTGTTGCCAGATCCGCCAGGCCGTTCACAGCAGTATGACTCGCAATTACCGGGACGTTGTCCCCCCGGTTCCGCATATTGCCGACCCTCCGGTAGTATTCCCCCCGTGCCTTGAGCGACAGGTGTTTTGTATCGATCAATATCCTGCCGGCATCTTCCCGCCGCTCCAGCAGCCTCCCCACCATTTCCTCCCCCAGGGCCGAAAACCCGAGGCCCAACCCGGGCTGTTGGTTGAATACCCGGCTGAGCAAGCCCCCAAAACTCCGGGCATGGCCAGCCAGGAAATTGTTCATGTGGTGGGAAAAGGTGACGAAAAACGGTGCGATCCCATCCGGGTCGGAGCCTGTCCCGCGACCGGCCATTTTTATAGTATCCAGGTTCCTGAAGAGTGACGTTCGGATGGCCTCCTGTTCCTCCGGCATCAAATCTTCAAACGGGGTAGCCCCCCGAAGGGCCTTTTTGGGATACCTGCCGATACCGTGCAGGCCTTCGAGCGAAAGGATGCCGCAAATGACCGGCCGGCCTTCCAGGGCTTCCAATTCGGCAAAAGACCGGACCAACCGGAATTCCGGGATGGAACCAACGGCAGCGTCCCCCGGGCGCGGGCCCTGGGAGTCCTTCAGGTAGTTGTATTCGCGCTGGTAATCCCGAAAATAATCGATCCACACCTCCTGCCCGTGAACCTGGCCGAGGAACCAACTGGTCCATTTTTCGGAAATTCCGGTTATCAACCGGATCAGTTTGAGGTCCACGCTTTTCCGGTACCGGCGTCCCAACAGAAGTTGCAGGCCGGTACGAACCAGCAGGGATGCCCTCTTGAAAGGTCGGTCCGGGCGCAGGAATTCCCGTTCAAACGGATACAGGCTGCAAACCACCAGTCGGTTCCGACCCTCGAAACACGCGTCCAGATTGGATTGGGTAACCCGGGCAAGTTTGTTGAGCGTCCCGGCCAAAACCAGTTTGCGGATACTGAATCGGGCAAATACCTGATGGGCCAGAGGGTTTTCAGCCCGGCGCCAGATGTCGGGAATCCTGTCGTTCAGATGCGGCTTCAGGCTCGGGTGGCAATGAAGATCTGCAATAGGCTTGTCCACGAGTCAATCGTTTTTCCTTCGAGGGGGACCTTTAAATATACTCGGTTTTTTACGGTTTACGTTGGAGATAAACCATTAAAAAACAAGGGTTTTAATCATGTGCCGCCTGGAGTGCGCGCCGGTAGGTGGCTACATACTCCGACATATGCCGGGATTTATACTGCACCACATACCTCGGGTGGTCCAGCGCTACGATGTGTGCAAATAAGCCGGCTTCCTGGTTGAGTGTTTCCAAAAACCGCGCGTTCTTTTTTCCGAGGGCAAAACAGACGGAGGCATCCCCTGCAATCCGGGCCTGGGTCTGCAGGTTCTCAATCATAAACGGACGTACCGCCTTGAAAAGCTCGGGGAAGTCGTAATAATTGCAGTTAACCCAATTCCCCTTCTGGTTTTTGCGGACAAACCCGAGCGGGCAGACCGAATTGATATAGTACTTGCTGTAAAACCTTTCCGGCCCGCCCATTGCATCGATAACCTCATAGATAAAGACCGAGGAGGGTTCGTGCGTCTTGAGGCTTCCGGTTTCAAGGCCGCACGGGTCCCCGAGCCGCTTGCTGTCGGTAAACGGGATCCCGGTGGCCCCCGCTCCCAACCGGCCCGGGTTGATCCCAAGAATCAGTTTTCGGGGTTGGTTATCCGAATAAAACTTCCTGTAAAAGGCCTCGGAAATGGCCTGAACCTCCGAATTGGATCGGAATGGGTTCAGGATGCGGATGTCCGGAGGCAGGCTGCCCGAAAAGGCAACTTCCCGGTTGAAATTAATAATCTTCGCGGCTCGGGTAGACATGGTGACGAATCGGGTTGAATGAATTCGTATTGTGAATCATTGGACAAATCCGCTCCATTTTAATCAACTTACAGGCAATTTCCAAACAGGTATTATTCCAAAATAGGAGCAGGGTGCAATATCCGGGCCTAAAGCAGGGTGCAATATCCGGGCCTAAAACCGGAACTCCGCTTCCAAAGCAATCAATCGGGGAAGCAGGTTCAGGGTGGAGGTAACCTCGCCGGTATCCGTTGGAAATACGGTCCGGTAGCTCCTGGTATTAAACAGGTTTCGCACCCCCAGCCTATAGGCCAATTGGCCGGCTCTTGGCCGGTAGCGGACATCCAGATCGGAAAACCAGGCAATCGCCGGCTTGCCGGATCCCCGAAATGCCTCTCTTCGCGATTTCAGGGTAAGGAACCAGTCGGGCCGCGGCCGAAACTCCAAATCGAGGAAATACTCGGAGCTTTGAGCGGTGTTTCGCCAATCCCCCCGGGTTGCCGACCAGTTCCAGCGACTTCCCGCATGCAGGTTGAACCCACGATCCCAGGCCGTACGCCACGCTGCTCCCCATCGGGTTGACAAACCCTCCAGGGAACGCAGTGCGAAGTTGATCCGGTCTTGAAAAATTCTTCGGGAAAGGTGGTATTCCGCCTTGAGGTTAGACTCCAGGCCCGGAACAAACCAATTGCCGGAAGCGCCCAATGAAACGGAAGTTGCTCGATCAAAACGCTGTTGGGAGTCTACTGTGAATTGCGGCCATACGACCCGGAAACTCCCCAGACACCTATCTTCCCGATTTACCGCAAGGGACGCCCGCAGCATGGTGGAATTCCCCCAATCCCCGAATTGGTAGTTGAATAAAAACCTGTGGCTGCGTCCGAGGAAAAACTCCCCCACACCCCGGCGGATGTTCCGGTAACCCATAAGGAAATAAGCGCCGGCGTGTTCTTGCAGACCCGACGGCTCAGCCCCCAGCGAGTAGGAAAAGCTCAGGGTATTCAGGTCATTCGGATTCCAGGTCAGTCGGATTTTTGGCAACAGGTTCAAATAGCTAGTATAGAAAGCATCCTCCCCGGAATAGCGGTTCCTCCCAAAAACCAGGGCACCCCCGGCAAGCAATTGCAACTGCTTCCCAAAAGACTGTTCAATCTCCCCCCTCATATAAGCTGTAAACAAACCATTCCCAAAACCTCCCATATGGAACCAATCGTAAGGTGGGAACACCAGGTTCTCTGCCCGATGGGTTACACCCACTGTCCCTTGAAGCATCCCGGAGGATGCCTTCCGGAAGCAAGTAGCTTCAACGCCCAAAAAACCCAGGTGGTTCCGGGATTTCTGCTCAATAAACCCGTCCACCCCGGGCAGGTTTGAAGATCCCGAACCGGAAATGTCGGGTATCCACTGGCGAAAAGGCATACGGTCTGTCACATAGCGGCCAGTTACTTGCAGGGCCGACCGGGCATCCAACCGGCGGGTCCAGGTCAGGCGGCTGTCCAGGCCCGAGCGAACTTCCCGGGCGGAACCACCCACCGCCCGGCCATTGAATTCCCCGGTTTGACGCTCCCCGAAAACACTGTACTTGAGAGTGTTGACCCATTCCAGACGCATCCCTGCAAGTTCGCGGACCAGGCCCGCCCGGGCCATCCCGGCACGCTCGAAACCCCTGTATGCCATCGTCTCTGAATTTCGAAAGTCCGCTCCCCCTGCCCGGTAATCTTCCGAAGTGGAAGCCCCGGCCCGGGTTTCATCCCCGCTGTAAACGAGCAGAAAGTGGAGTTTATTGGCCGCCCCTGCCTCAAAACGGGCGCTTCCCGCAAAGGTTTCCGCTTCATTGGCTTCGTACCGAAATTCCTGCAGGCTGCCCCATGGATTCGGGTTGCCGAGCCGGGTCCGCAGGGATGCCTTATCCCCGACAAATGTTTCACCGGTCAATTGTTCCGGGTATAGCAATTCATAAAGTTCCCCGGTTGCATCCCTGCCCGTGTTGTTCAGGTCGGCAATCGCAAACTGTTTTGAACGGGAGGCGATTTTAGCTGCATGCAGCATTTGGCCAAAACCGGCAGGCATCCCTTTTAAGGAAACCCACCTCCCGAAGACGGAAGCACCCACCGAATCCTTCAATTCCAGGTTCAGAGCAACCCCCTGAACCTGGCGTAACCCTGCAAGCAGCGGGTTGGAATCGTAATTCCGGATTACCTGCACCCGGTCGATGACCTCCGCATCCAGGTTGCGGGTAAGCAACTGGTACCCATTCCCGAAAAGGTCGTCCCCCCCGATCAATACCTTTTCAACCGGTCGGCCATTGACGCGAACCACCCCTTCCGCATCCACACTGATCCCCGGGAGCAGCTTCAGCAGGTCGGCTACGGCCGGTTCGTTGCCCCGTCGGAACTGCCGCACACTGATATCCACCGTATCCCCGTGAACGTGAACGGCGGGCGGCGGCGCCACATATACCGTATCGAGCTCCAGAGGGGCCGGAAAAAGCGTCGTATTCAATATACGCGGGGCCAGATGCGGATGCCCGGGGCAATGCAGCCGGACAGAACGGGTTCGATATCCCAGGGACCTGAAGGTCACCGAATACCTCCCAGCTCCGGGGCATTCCAGGCGGTAACCCCCCGAAGGCCCGGAATATGCGTAATCGATGATCAGGGAATCTGACGCCCCGGACAGGACAACGCTGACATGGGAAACGGGTATATTCAGGCTGTCGCGGACATGTCCCTGGATTTGCTGCTGTCCGGATACATGAAACGAAATGCAAAATATCGAAATGGCCACGCCAAACCGACCAATACCCCTCCTATCTGACATTCGATCTCGCGTTTCATTGAAATATTTCAAGGTGTTGTTGGTCGGTAAGTCGGAACTGAGCTCCCCGCGGCATACGCGCCTGGATTCTGCGCAACAACCGGTTGGAACGATCTTTTAAGAAGTTCCGGTAGGCCGCCAGGTCTATGGGTTCCAGATCCGAAAAATCTGTTTCGGGAAAGGAATCCCCGGGCGTCAAGCCATGCAGCCTGAAGGTAACCGCGTGGTTTTCATCAGACGCTGAAACCACCAATCCGGGCAAACCGTACAACTTCCAGGGTCCGAAATGGACCGGGATGTCCGGAGTAAACCAGACCCCGTATTTCCGGCCCCGGAAGAAACCTTCCGCATACAAGCACCGGTACGCACCGATTTCCCGTTGTTTCTCCGTAATCTTCCAATGGATGGCCGGCAGGGGTTCCTTCAGTATCCGGGTCGCTCCTTCCAATGAGGCAACGGTAGAGTACATCAAGGCCCCACGGGAGTCGGTGTAATTGTAGGTGCCAATCGTGTCCGGGGGCGCTACCTGCACCCTGAGTTCCCGGCTATCCCGGGATTCCAAGGGCATTTCCGGGGATCCCCAGTCAAAACGGGCCCGATCCCCCGAGATATAAAGGCGGGCCTGGAATTTCCGAAGTATCCCAAGGTCCAGCAGCACCTCGTAATCGGCCACCACATACTGACACTGGAGCCCGGCATGGCCGCCGAACGACAAGATGGCCCAGCAAAATAATAAGTGTTTACGCCAAGGTTGGGCGCCCGACGGCGCGCCCCCGGACCTGCCCCTCTTCCAAATCACTTAAGAGCTGCCAGCAATTGACTTTTCATACGCTTGATGGTTGCAGCCACCAGGTCACAGCTCACATCACTGACTGTCATGGAAGCTTCGGCGTAACTCGAATCTATCCCGACCCGTACTGTGACGGTAATGGATACCTTGCAGAGTTCACCCTCGGTAAATTGCTCTCTTAATTTTTCGATACCAAGCGGAAACTCCAGGGATTCAAAGGCGTCCACAGGGAGAAAATCTGTCCGGAATGTTTGTTGCATCCGGTCATTGCCAAAAACGACTTGCAACTGGGCCTTTTCAACTTCTCCCGGAAATTTAACTGGGGCCGGGTCTGCAGCAGATGGATAGGCCAGGGGCCCGCAAAAACCAAACAGGCAGATCATCGTCAGGGTAAACAACTTTTTCATGTGAATACGAATTAAATGGCTCCTACTCTTTTCCGGATTTTCGGAATCCTCCCGCCGGCTTCTTATTGCGACAGGGCAAGAATAGGTTCGGGGGCTGCAATTCGCCAGCACCCCCTGGTGGAATTTCTGGTGCCAGGGTCGGGCAACAAAAAACCGCAGTACCCTCGGATACTGCGGTTTTCAAAACTATGGATCTATCTGTATCTATCCCTACCGGGCCATGATTTTTGCAGTCAGGCTTTGACCTTGCGGGGTTCGAACCTCCAGCAGGTACATGGCTGAATTTAAACCGGGCAGGTTGACGGGTATGGTTGTCATCCCAGCCTGCAATTCCACTGGCATCCGTTTGATGCTGACACCATTCAGGGTATAGACCTGCAAGATGGCACGGGTAGGAACAGCCGATTCGATCCCCACCTCGAAGTCCGTATTAAAGACGGTCGGGAAAGGCTTCATCTCAACCAGTGTTTCGGAGCGCCCCTGCTTTTCCACCTCGCCCGTCGGGCAGGTTTCGGCATGGACAATCACGTAGAACCCGTTTGTATAGTCGCTTACATCTATGGGTTGAAACTGATAGCTAGTTACGTTGTTGAGCGGGTCGACTACCTGGGTATACTGGCCCGGTGCAACCGTTGGATCTCCTTTGTTATCTTCGGGGTATTTCTCTTCCCCAACATACAGGTGGGCCTGTGTCATGACATTCCCGGGTAACAGGTTGATGGTAACAGTAACAATATCGTTGGAATATGCCACGGTAACATTTCCGGACTGGTAGCCGTTGGAAGTATCGCATTGTCCGGCACCGGAATAAAATTCCATATTGTAGTTTCCTTCCGTATCGAAGAAGTTCGTCCAGCCCCAGCGGTTGGCGCCTAAATTGTCCTCACAGAAGGATGTATTATTTGGGGTATATCGAGCAAAGGCAGTCTGGCACTCACCGGTTGGCTCTTCGCAATCGAGGTCTTCATCGATCTGACCGTCCCCGTCATTGTCCAGACCGTCGCATTCCTCTACGTCGCAGCCATCGGGGATGCCGTCATTGTCCGAATCGGCCGTATCGTCAGAGCCTGGGCAGACATCCACGCAATCCGGGACACCGTCGCCGTCTGAGTCAATGGTGTCGTCGCAGTCGTCCGTGCAATCTGGAGTGCCATCACCGTCGGTATCAATGCGGTCGTCGCAGTCGTCCGTGCAATCCGGAGTGCCATCACCGTCGGTATCAATGGTGTCGTCGCAGTCGTCCTCGCAGTCGGAAATACCGTCGCCGTCTGAGTCAATGGTGTCGTCGCAGTCATCCACACAATCCGGGGTACCGTCCCCGTCCGAGTCAATGGTGTCGTCGCAGTCATCCACACAATCCGGGGTACCGTCGCCATCCGTGTCAATGGTGTCGTCGCAGTCGTCCGTGCAATCTGGAGTGCCATCACCGTCGGTATCAATGCGGTCGTCGCAGTCGTCCTCGCAGTCGGAAATACCGTCGCCGTCCGTGTCAATACTGTCATCGCAATCGTCGACACAGTCCGGGGTACCGTCCCCGTCCGTGTCAATACTGTCGTCGCAATCGTCGATGCAGTCGGAAATACCGTCGCCATCGGAGTCGATGCGGTCATCGCAATCGTCTTCGCAGTCCGGGATGCCGTCGCCGTCTGAGTCAATGGTGTCGTCGCAGTCGTCCGTGCAATCTGGAGTGCCATCACCGTCGGTATCAATGCGGTCGTCGCAGTCGTCCTCGCAGTCCGGGATGCCGTCGCCGTCGGCATCAAAGCCTTCGTCAATCTGGCCATCCCCGTCGTTGTCCACACCGTCACAAACTTCTTCCGGGGGTGTCGTCGAACAACTGATGGTTACTTCACAAACTGAGGAACATCCGTCCGAATCCGTAACGGTAACCTGGTGCGTACCTACCCCTAGTTGGGTAGCCGTCTGGGTGGTTTCCCCATTGCTCCACAAATACGTGTAGGGGGCGATCCCCCCGGTCATATGTACGATGGCCGATCCATCGGTTGCCTTTGTAGTGCTGGCATCCGAAACCTTTTCAACCTCGCAGCTATGCGGATCTTCAGTCTGGTGCGCGATATCCGAAACAGTCGGATAGGTTGCACCTACCAGAGCTACCGGGAATCCCAGAAGTAAAACCGCAATGATTAATTGGGCGAGCGTAGTTTTTTGCATGTGGTTTCTGTTTGGTTGAACATGAAAGCACAAGCAGGTACAGGAGGTATGGGGAAGGTTCCAGAAAGCAGCCGTAAAGTTCCGGCGGCGTTTCCAAAAAGGAATTTAGATAAAGTTCGTCCTTGGTTGGGTCAATTGCGGATCAAAAGCGGTTAAATTCGTTAAAAGTATTGTTAATCAGATGGTTGCATGAATTTTCCTCCAAGCGGTTTATACCTTCCGGCACGTCCGGCCCGGGAAATTACCAATCCTCACGGCCCACAATGAGCAACCACTCCCGTTCGCCCCCGATGCGGAGGATCCGGTCTACATGGAATCCCGAGCGGGCATAAAACTTGAGCAAACCGATTTTCTCAATCACAAGCCAGAAACCACGTGCCGGAACCTCGGTTCGAATCGCTTCCATCCATCGGGTGCCCAGCCCTTCCGAACGGTGTTTTGCGTGCACGTAGAGGTATCCGATGTACCAGTATTGCCGGTTGTATAAATCCCGGGCACGGTCTTCGTAGGGGCCCATATCCGGGAAGATGGCCCGGCTGACGATGCCTCCGCAGGTAAATCCGTGATTATCCGAACAAACGAGGATTCTCGATTCCCCGGCGATATCCGGCCAGGCAGCCCGCAAGCCGTCCGTCCAGTCCATGGGGAGCTCCCGGAAAAATCGCTCGGGGGTTTTCGTCCAGTCGGTCAATTGCAGCGGCTTCATCTCAGAGGTAGCCCCAGGACCACAGTTTATCCGAATCCTCCTGCCAGCGGTCGCCGATATCGGTCCGGTAGTAGCCGTTGTTAACGATCACGCTCCCAATGCGGTTGTACATGGTCCGTTGGGCATCCTTCATGGTGAGGCCGGTCCCGGTAACCAGCACGGCCAACCCGGTATTTCCGGTAATCAGCCACTGGTCGCCCACCTGTTTCAGGTGCATCGGGTGGATACCTTCCGTACCCTTCTGGAAAACCACAACGGCGTCCTTCGAAAAGAGGTCAAATGTCTTTTTGTCGTCGTACGGAAAAGGCGGGACGGCAATAAACGCCCCTACCTGGAAGCCCTTGCGCGTCTGCAGCGTTTCCCGAGTACCGGCCGCTATCCCGTAAAGCAACTCCCCCATCGGCTCGGTGATTCCCGCCCGCTGGATAAAAATCTGGGGGTACCCGAAACGGGAAGTGAATTCGAGGGGGTAGACCCCATTGCCATTCACGATGCAATTGATATCCAGGTGACCCCGGAAATTTTCCCGCGCCAGGGCGGGACCGAATTTCTGGAGGGTCCGCTCAAACAATGGGGAATGGGCCGTCCAAAACATGGAGGATCCCATTTCGCCGGTGGAAACCCCCACTTCTTTCGGGAAGAGTTTCTTGTGTTCGAAGGTTACATTGTACGGGGCGAGGAATGATTTCCCGTTGAAAAACGCCGAAATAGAGATCTCCACCCCTTTGACGCGCCGCTGCAACTGGAAACTTCCGAAGCCGGCTCCCCAGGATTTCTCATAGGCCCGAAGCAACCTTACGACATCCTCCCCCCGATCGTCCTTGCCGACAAAGAGCAACTGCTTCAATTCCTGCGTCTCCCCCATCGGTTTCACCACGTAGGCGTTCGGGTGGGTTTCCACAAACCGGATCGCCTCCTGGAAACTGTGGAATTCGTGGGAGGGGATTGTTTTGATCTTGTGGCGCTGCAACTCCTGCTGTCCGAAATTCCGGTCGAGCTCCAGTTGATCCGTATAGGCCGTTCCCCCGAATACCGGTTTGCCCGCTTCCCGGAGCCGGTCGGCCTCGGCGCCAAATCCGGTGTAGTCGAAAATGATCAGGTCCGCCCAATCCACGTGCTTTTTCCAGTCGCGGACCTTCGGGACAAACCCGTATCCGATCTCCCGGGATGGGCGGTCCTCGATATAGAACTTCATCGCATGGCCTTCTTCTTTCATGGCGTTGGCCAAATCCAGACTTTCGCCCCAACGGGATACCATCAGGATGCGTTTTGCCCCTGGTTGATTAATGAGAGCGGCCATAGGCGTGGGAATTGAGAGCCAGGAGTCCCCGTGCAAAGACGGGAACCGCGGGATATTCTGTCCGGTGCGCTTGCTGAAGCGTCTGTTCCTTCTGCGGGTTCCCCGCAGCGGGGCGGCCGGTGGTGTTGCTTAGTTGCATCGCTGGGACAACCGTCCCGATACTTGTGTTTTCACGGGGCGAAATTCGTCTTTTTTCCGATTCAAAAACCATCTCTTCAAAAATAATTTTCACCTCCGCCGGAGCCTTGAATTCCACGCTCGAAATCGTACTTTTACAGATATCACCTGGCTGCCTTGTACACCGTAGTAGACATAGAAACCACCGGGAACGGGATTTACGGAAACCGGATCACGGAAATTGCCCTGTTCAATATCGACCAGGGCCGTATTGCGGATTCTTATTCCACCCTGGTAAACCCGGGATGTGAAATTCCGGCCTTTATCACCGGGCTCACCGGGATCACCACGGCCATGGTGCGCAATGCCCCGGATTTTTCAGAAATAGCCCCAAAGATCGATGCCTTCTCCTCTGGGCGGGTCTTTGTGGCCCACTCCGTGAATTTTGACTATCCGATTGTCCGAAAGGAGTTCGAAAGGTGCGGCCTGGACTTTGGGCGTAAAAAACTTTGTACCGTGCGGCTTTCGCGCAGGGTGTTCCCGGGGCTTCGCTCCTACAGCCTGGGTAAGCTTTGTCGCTCCCTGGAAATCCCGCTCTCCGATCGGCACCGCGCCGCCGGGGATGCACGGGCCACCGCATTGCTCCTGCTCCGGGCCATGGAGCAGCCCGGCGGACAGGACACCATTGCAGGCTTCCTCAATGCCCGGTCGCGGGAAGGGACGCTCCCGCCTCACCTGCCCCTGGAGTCCTTCCGGCAGCTACCCGAGGCACCGGGTATATACTTTTTCAAGGATTCCAAGGGAAATGTCATCTATGTAGGCAAGGCGATCGATATCCGCCAGCGCGCCCTCGGGCATTTTTACGATACCTCAGACCGGGAACGCAGGCTCTGCCGGGAGACCTCCCAAATCGATTTTGAATTATCGGGTTCGGACCTGGTTGCCCTGCTGATGGAAGCTGCCGCCATCAAGAAGTACTTTCCAAAATACAACCGGGCGCAAAAAAACATCCGTCCGGCTTTCGGACTGTTCAGCTATCCGGACCGAAACGGCGTAATACACCTGGCGTTTAACAGGCTCGCCCGGGGCCAGCAAGCGCTTCGCGTCTTCTTCAGCCAGACGGATGCCCGTTTATTTTTGGAGCAACTGTGTACGGAATTCGGGTTATGTGCCAAGTTCTGCCACCTGCAGGAAGGGGTGGCAACCTGCAGTCATTTCCGCGTGCCGCAATGCGCGGGTATTTGCTCGGGAAAACAAACCGTGGAAGCCTACAACAAAAAGGTCCGCGACGCCTTGCAATCGCTGGAGCCCGGCGGCAACCACCTGGTAATAGACGAGCAGGGCAGGCAACCGGATGAGCGAGGCCTGGTTTGGGTGGCAGACGGGACCTACCGGGGGTACGGCTTTGTTCCCAAAGGCCAGTGCCCGGATCGCCTTCCGGACCTCGAGGCGCTGATCACCCCCCAGAAACACTATCCGGAAACGGAGAAAATAGTACAGTCGTATATATTGAAACACCCGGCCAGGGTAAAGCGTATCCCCGGGTAAACTACTTGTTCTTATTCCGGAGCTTGTGGAATTGCCGGATGACAAAGAGCAACCAGACCATAAAGACCAGGCCGACAAAAATCGAATATACAAGGACGAGGTCCATGGTCACTTTTTGTATTTGAGGTAATTCATAAATCCGAGTATGGTTGGAGCCCACAAACCGATGAAAATAGCCTCCAGAATGTGGCCCTGCAAGTATCGGATTTCAGCAACTACAATAATCGAAAACACTATCAGGAGCAGCACGATATTCATCCACCCGAGCCGCTCCAAAAATTCTTTAAACATCTCGCGTCTTCTGTTTCTCGCTAAAATTAGGGATTTACACCCGTTTTATTAAGAAATTTTTGTGATTTTCTTAACATATAAAAAAAGGGCATATCTCCGACGGGGAAATGCGTCCTTCTGATCAAAACAGGTGCTGTAATGGCGTATCGGAATCCGGACCCTACCGCAGGTTACTCTCCCGTCTGGGAAGGGCACCTGAAGGCTGTTACCGGCAGCCCGCTCTCTTTCATCGCCTTAAACCCGCCACCGATATCCGTAAGGTTGTGGTATCCGCGGCTTTTCAGGATGGAGGCGGCAATCATCGAGCGGTACCCCCCTGCACAATGCACGTAAAAGGCCTCCTCCTGCGGGAATTCCTGGAGGAAGTCATTGATCCTGGCCAGGGGCGTGTTCTGTGCGCCTTCCAGATGTTCGGCCTCGTATTCACTTTCTTTCCGGACATCGAACACCCGGCCAGGCTGTTCGGCCATCTCGGATTCCATCCGGGAAGCCGGCCGGGTCCTGACCTGGTCGATTTCCTTCCCCGCCGATTCCCAGGCGGTAAACCCGCCTTTTAAATAACCCACCGTTTTGTCAAAACCGACCCGGGACAGGCGGGTGACGGCCTCTTCCTCCTTCCCTTCCGGGGTCACTAACAGTATGGGCTGTTCCACATCGGCTACCAGGGCACCCACCCAGGGGGCAAAATCGCCATTCAGGCCGATAAATATTGAACGGGGGATGTGGCCCCTGGCAAAATCTTCCTGGTGGCGGACGTCCAGGACAATCGCCCCGGTCTCTTCTGCAGCTGCTTCAAAGGCATCCGGTTCCAGGGCGCGGGTCCCGCGGGCGAGGACCTGGTCAAAGTCCTCGTAACCTTCCCGGTTCATTTTTACGTTCAGGGGGAAGTAATCCGGCGGGGGCGCAAGCCCTTCCGTCACCTCGGCGATAAATTCCTCCCGGGTCATGTCTGCCCGGAGTGCATAATTCACCTTTTTCTGGTTCCCCAGCGTATCGACGGTTTCCTTCATCATGTTCTTCCCGCAGGCCGAGCCCGCCCCGTGGGCCGGGTAGACAATCACCTCATCGGGCAGGGGCATTATTTTATTGCGCAGGCTGTCGTACAGGGTGCCAGCCAGTTCCTCCTGGGTCAGGTCGGCAGCCTTCTGGGCCAAATCCGGGCGGCCTACGTCGCCGAGGAACAGCGTGTCGCCGGAAAATATTGCATGGGGCTTCCCTTCCGGGTCGCGCAGCAGGTAGGTGGTGCTTTCCATGGTATGCCCCGGGGTATGCAACACCTCAAAGGCTACCTTGCCCAACCGGAAAACCTGCCCGTCTTTCGCTATCACCGCGTCGAAGGACGGGTTGGCCAGGGGGCCGTAGATGATCGGTGCCCCGGTTTCCCGCGACAGCGTCAGGTGCCCGCTGACAAAATCCGCATGGAAATGCGTTTCGAATATATATTTGATCTCCGCCTTGTCGGATTTTGCCCGCCTCAGGTAGGGGCCAACCTCACGGAGCGGGTCGATGATCGCCGCCTCCCCTTCGCTTTCGATGTAATACGCCCCCTGGGCGAGGCACCCGGTATAGATTTGTTCAATTTTCATGATGAAGGGTTCTGTCGAATAAAAGTACGAATTTAAGCGGATTTCAGGGGGCCAGACAGGCCTAACCTGCAGGCTGGAGCCGTACCGAAAACTCCGCTTTTTTGGAGTCGAGGAAGCGAAACCCCTCGTGAAGGCGGGCAGGACCGTGTGTATACGGGTAATAGGTGATGGGTTCCACGCATACCATCCCGGGGTCCGGCGACCAGAGCATAAAATTCCCGAATCCGGCCGTGTGGATGCGCAGCGGCGTATCGCCTCCCAGGAACACCGTTTCGCAGGCGGGAACTTCCAGTGCACGGTCGCCGGCTGCGAGGATTTCCGATAGTTCGAATTCCCGGCCGCACGCCTCCAGGGACCCCTCCCCCCCCAGCCGGAAAGCCGGGTGGTAACCGAACATGTACGGCATGTCTTTCTCCCCCTCCACCCGAAAGGTGATTTCCAGGGAACCAGGGCCCAACTGAAAATGTTTTTCAACCCGGAACGAATAAGGCCAGATCAGTAGCCGGGCTGTTGACCGGCCGGGATACTTGGAATTCGCCACCGGGGTTCCCGCTTTGTATTCCCTGACAAACACGGCCCGGTCCTTTTCCCGGACCGTACAGGAATAAGCCAGTTCCCGGAGCAAACCGTGCTGGTCCTGGATCGCATTTCCCCGGGGCACCTGCACGCGGTAGGCCGCTTCCGCCGTCGGGCCGATCACCGGGAACATTTCGGTGTCCGAGTGGCCCCATCCGGGTTCGGAAGGATCGTGCATATACTCCCTGTCTCCCCGCCGGAAACTCCGGAGTTCTCCAGCTTCGACCCGGACCCGCAGGTCGCCGTTGATCAATTCCGCCTGGCTTGTATACTCTTGCTTCATATCGGGTTTTTCTTTGTTCTCTTTGCGTATCCGTCGTCCATCCGCGCAGATGGCACGATCAGAATTTACGGGTCCGCCAGGCTTCCGGCAAATCCGGCAGGGCCCGGTCCAACGCAGCAATCTCATCCTGCCAGCCCTTGGCGAGCATCGTCCGGAACCGATCGGGTATTTCCCTTTTCTTTCCCTTGTTGACCGCTGCCTTGAATTGGGCGAGTTCCTTGGTCATGGGTTGAATGCCCAAAAAGTCGCAAATCTCATTAAAGAGCTCCTGCGGTTGATCGCGGAGCTGGTCAAAATAAACAATTTTTAACCGATCCTCCGGCACGTACTTTTTCCAGATCTGCAGGCTCTTTGCGAAGGACTTTTCCTCTTTCAGTTCCCGGATAAAACCCTCTATCGCCTCCTCACTGTTCTCAATCTCCCGGATGCGGACCATCATCCGGGCAAACGACCACGCCCATTCCGGGGGGTATCTAAGGGAAATAATGAATTTGGTGTCCGGGAGCAACTCACAGATACGGGCAACTTCCGCTTCGGGGAGGAAAAAGTACTGGGGGCTCACCTCGCCGGAGATGCACCCCGGGGTGTTATCAAAGCTGGACAGGTACCAGTTGTCGTCGTGCCTGGCAAAAAGGTATTTCAAGTCCCAGGCCAATCGCCGGGTATCCCTTAAAGTTCCCGGCTGTCTGAGGTAAGTCCTGAATCGTTGCCTGAAATACGCGCGATACTGGGGGTTGTGCCAGCTCTTCCGGTGCAAAAGCCGGTGCAGGAAACTTTCGCCCGGAAACGCCAGGTTTTCCCAGAAATAGCGAAGCTCCTTAACCGGGGTGCACCGGGTTTCCGGATGCGTATTCAGGTGCTTATATATCCAGGTCGTTCCGGTCTTTTCCGGACCAACCCCTATGAAATCAGGACCTTTATTGGATGTTTTGTTGTTTTTTGATGCATGGTTGTCAGGCGAATTTTTCGGGGTCATAAATTCTGCGTATCGAATTGCAAAGGCGTCGAAGCTCTTTGCCTCTCATAATAATTAATGTGCCTTTCTATCGATTCCTCTCTGAACAGTGCACACCCGCCCACGATGGACTATTCCTTTACCGGTGGGCCGGATTCCGGGTCCAGAAAACCCTGGTCCCGCATCCACTGGTCGTTGTATATTTTATTTACATACCGGCTGCCGTGGTCGTGGAACAATACCACCACCACGTCTTCCGGGCCAAAATGTTCCGCGAGCTGCAGCACGCCTTTCACAGCGGCCCCGGCCGAATTGCCCAGGAACATACCCTCCTCCCGGGCCAGGCGCCGGGTATACAGGGCCGCATCCCGGTCGGTGACTTTGGTAAAGCCGTCGATGATCTCAAAGTCCACATTCTCCGGCAGGATGTCCTCCCCGATGCCCTCGGTCACATACGGGTAGATCTCGTCCGGGTCAAAAATGCCGGTTTCATGGTATTTCTTAAACACAGACCCGTAGGTGTCCACCCCCCAGATGCGGATGTCGGGATTCTGCTCTTTCAGGTAGCGCCCCACCCCGGAAATCGTGCCGCCGGTACCCACGCCGACCACAAAATGCGTCACCCTGCCGTCGGTCTGCTGCCAGATTTCCGGCCCGGTACTCTCGTAATGGGCGCGGGTATTCCCCGGGTTGTCGTATTGGTTTACATACCAGGCGCCGGGGATCTCCTCCGCCAGCCGTCGCGCCGTGGAATAATAACTTCTCGGGTCCTCCGGGGCGACATCCGTCGGGCAGATATGCACTTCGCACCCCACCGCGCGGAGGATATCGATTTTCTCCCGGGATTGCTTGTCACTGATTACGCATATCATCCGGTAACCCCTGACAATTGCTGCCAGGGCGAGCCCCATACCGGTATTCCCGGAGGTCCCTTCCACAATCGTGCCGCCCGGGCTTAGCAAGCCGTCGGCCTCGGCATCTTCAACCATCTTCAGTGCCATCCGGTCCTTGACGGAATTCCCGGGGTTGAAGGTTTCGTATTTGGCGAGGACCAGGCAGGGTAAATCGCTGGTGATCCGGTTGATTCGGACCAGGGGGGTGTTCCCGATGGTCCCGAGGATATTCGAGGCGTATTCCATTACAGGCAAATATAGGCAGGCCAAAAGGAATAGCACAGGCCGAAGCGAACCGGGAAGGAAGTCAATCGAATTGAATTGCCCGGACCGGGCTGATGCGGGTGATGATATAGGACGGCAACAGCAGCATGAGCAGGCAGAGCAGCAGCACCCCGAGGTTGAGCAACAAAATCGTTGGGAGGTCCATATAAACCGGGATATAGTCAATATAATATTCCTCGGGGTTGGGGAACTCAAAAATCCGGAAACGGTGCTGCACGGCCAGCAGCGCCAGGCCCAGGCCATTGCCCCAGAGCAGGCCGATACCGATCAGGTAGGCCGCGTTGTAGAGGAACACCTTGCGGATGCTCCAGTCCCGGGCGCCGAGTGCCTTGAGGATGCCGATCATCGGGGTGCGCTCCAGGATCAGGACCAGCAGGGCGGTGATCATATTGATGCCTCCCACCAAAATCATGATCCCGATAATCAGGGCGATGTTGAAGTCGAACAGCCCGATCCACTCAAAGATCTGGTAGTACTTATCGATAATCGTCTGGGTGTCCAGGCTGGAAAGGGTCTTCCCATAGATTTCCGCGCTCTTTTCCCCGATGGCGTCAAAATCGTCCAGGAAAATCTCGAAATTCCCGATCTCCCCGGGTTCCCACCCATACATCCGCTGGATGTGCCGGATATCCGTAAATACGTAGGTGCCGTCGAACTCCTCGAAGCCGCTGTCAAAGATCCCCGCCACCCGGAACCGCCTCCGGTTGGGAACGCGGGACGGATCCTCGTCCTTGAGGAACAGGCTGTTGAATTCGCTGCCCACCTGAAGCTGCAACCGGTTGGCCAGCAGGCGGGAAACCAGCACCTCCTCCCCGAGTTCCCCGCTGTAATCGGGCAGTTCCCCGGCCACCAGGAAATCCCGGAAGGCCGTCCAGTCGTAATCCGGCCCCACCCCTTTGGCGATGATCCCCTCAAAGGTGTCTTCCGTCCGGATGATCCCGGCCTTGGTAGCCACCGCCTGGATATGGCGCACCCCGTCGGTCAGGTTGAAATCCGGATAGAATTCCTGGTCGCGGGCGATGGGCACCACGGAGACCTGGGACACATTGTTGTCAAAATTGTAGATCTGGATGTGGCCGTTAAAGGCGGATACCTTTTCGCGGATCTTGTATTTGAGCCCCACGCCGGTGGCCAGGGCAACCAACATCATCAAGAGGCCCAAAGCGATGGCGGCAATAGCTATTTTAATGATTGGGGCGGAAATAGTACTTTTATCCTCCTTGCTGCCGATCAGCCGCCTTGCGATGTATAATTCTAAATTCAATCCCTGCCTGTGTTAACCACCCTCAAAAATACACTATTTGCACTTCTCCTGGGCCTGGCGGCCTGCGGAAGTTCCACCGGGCAACCCGCCGAAGCCGGGACCCCTGCCAACGACCCGGTAACGGGGGCCAACCAGACGGATGCCTATTTTCCATTGCTCCGGGGCAAGCGGATTGCCCTGGTGGCCAACCAGACCAGCGTCGTCTTCCGGGACGGGAAAGAGCCCGTACACCTGGCCGATTCCCTCCTGGCAGCCGGGATGGACCTCAGGCGCGTATTTGCCCCGGAACACGGTTTCAGGGGTCAGGCGGATGCCGGGGAACACGTACAGGACGGCACGGATATCCGCACAGGCCTGCCGATAATTTCCCTCTACGGGGCCAACCGGAAACCCGGCCCGGAACACCTGGAAGGCCTGGACCTGGTAGTCTTTGACATCCAGGACCTGGGCGTGCGGTTTTACACCTACATCGCAACCCTCCAGCTCGTGATGGAGGCCTGCGCCGAAGCGGGCATCCCCGTGTTGGTACTGGACCGGCCCAACCCGAATGCAAATTTTGTGGACGGGCCCATTATGGAAGACGCACACAAGGGGTTCCTGGGGATGACCCCCATCCCCCTGGCCTACGGGATGACCCTTGGAGAATACGCGGAAATGATCAATGCGGAAGGCTGGCTGGAAGGAGGCATCCGCGCCGAGCTGACGGTTATTCCCCTGCAAAATTACCAGCGCAGCATCCCGTACGAACTGCCCATCCCCCCCTCGCCGAATATCCCGAATACGCAGGCCGCCATGCTGTATCCCAGCCTGGGCTTGTTTGAGGGGACCACCGCAAACGCCGGCCGGGGAACCGACCATCAGTTCCAGGCTTTCGGGGCCCCCTACCTGGACCCCGGGCATTTTGCCTTTTCGTATACGCCCCGGCCGAACCCCGGCGCAAGCCACCCGAAACACGAAGGGGTGCTATGCCACGGCAGGGACCTGAGAAACGTGGAGCCGCCACGCGCCGTAAACCTGGAATGGCTCATTGAAGCCTATACACACCGGGATCCGGAATCGGAATTTTTCCTCACCAGCGGTTTTACCCGCCACGCGGGAACTGCCGAGCTGCAGCGGCAAATCGAAAACGGGATGCAAATGGAGGAAATACGGTCGTCCTGGCAACCCGGGCTGGAAGCCTTCCGGGCGATACGCGCCAAATACCTGCGGTACCCGTAGGCCCGTGTCCCGATAAATTCCGGCTTCGGGAAATCCTAACCCCGGGCACCCGCCCCGGTTGCATCGGCATCCGTGTGGCCCGTGCCTGTTGTGGTGGGTTTCCGGTATTTGTGGAATGGCTGCCGCAACAACCCCCAGACACTCCCATTCTCCTTTCGGTCCGGGAAGGTATCCACGCCGTAGACGATGGCTTCCCGGTCCAGTTCCCGATACGTCCCCAGCAACCGGTCCCAGATAGAAAAAATATTGCCGTAGTTGGAATCCGTGTAGGGCAGCACATAGTGGTGGTGCACCTTGTGCATGTCCGGGGAGACGATCACCCAGCTCAGCACCCGGTCTACCCTGCGCGGCAGGCGGATATTGGCATGGTTGAACTGGGTGGAAACCAAAGAGAGCGACTGGTAGAGCATCACAACACCTATGGGCGTACCCACCAGCACGACACCAAACAGCGTGAATACAAACCGGATCACGCTTTCGATCGGGTGGTGCCGGTTGGCCGTGGTGGTGTCTACCTCGTGGTCCGTATGGTGGACCAGGTGGACCATCCACAGGGGCTTCACCTGGTGTTCCACAAAATGCGGGAGCCAGGCCCCGAAAAAATCCAGCAACAGCACCCCGAGCGCGACATACGCCCAGAGCGGCAGGTCCGGCATCCAGTTGATGATCCCGAAGCCGCTGGTTTGCGTCCAGTCGCTGGCCTGCAGGAGCAGGAAGGCGAGGGCAAAATTCACCGCCACCGTGGTGAGTGTGAAAAAGATATTCGGGAGGGCGTGCCGCCATTTGCGGTATTTAAACCGAACCAGCGGGACCGCTCCCTCCAGGAGCCAGAAAATGGTGATCCCGCTCACCAGCAGGAGGCTCCGGTGGGAGGAGGGGATGGTTTCAAAATACCCGATCAGCGTTTCCACAGGACTAAAAATATTAAAAAGTCAGATGTATTCCGGCGGAGAACAGCCTTTTACCGGATTTAAAAATGCCAGCGCCCCGCACAAAACAGGTTGCCAGGCCTTATAAATAACCAGGCAGCCGCCTTTTCATCTCTTCGACGATCCGGAATGCCGCCGGGCAAATAGCCGTGTTCTTCAGGGTCAGGGAAGTGATCTGGTGGAATTTGCGGCGGTCGGTATGGGGGTATTCCCGGCACGCCCGGGGGCGGACTTCGTATATATGGCAAAAATTATCCGCACCCAGGAAGGGGCAGGGCAGATCCTGCAGCACCTGGTCGCCGTCCTCATCGGTGCGCAGGTATTTTTCCACAAAGGCCCCGGGTTTCATGCGGAGGTGTCCGGCGATCCTGCCGATATCGTTCTGGGTAAAGAGGGGGCCCGTGGTGCGGCAGCAGTTCCCGCAATCCAGGCAGTCCGTGCGCTGGAATTCGTCCCGGTGCAATTCCGCCATCAGGTGGTCCAGCTTCTTTGGCGGGCGTTGCCGGAGTTTCCCCAGAAACCGGCGGTTTTCCTCCCGCTTTTCAGCTGCCCGCTGGGGCAGTTTTTCCAGATCCTCATCCATTCCAACGGAGTATTAATTCGTATTTTTGGCGCAGCCTGCACCTTTAGCAGGCACCCCCCAAAGGTAGGGCCTATGGATGTTTTCGGAAAGGCATTGATGGATTACCATCAGGGCAACCCGGCCGGCGATCTGGTCAGTCACTCCTCCCTGGGGGATTCGGAAGTGGTACCCCCCTCCTACTTCTTCCGGGACTTTCCCGGCATGCCTTACCTGGAACAGACGGCGCTCACCCTGGCACGGGGCCGGGTCTTGGACGTCGGCAGTGCCGCCGGTTGCCACAGCCTGTGCCTCCAGGAGCGCGGCCTGGATGTCACCGCCCTGGACAGCTCTCCCGGGGCCCTGCAAGTAGCGGCTGAGCGGGGAGTCCAACAGCCGGTACTCGCAGATATCCGGGAATACCGGGTAGGGGATTTCGACACCTTGTTGTTATTAATGAACGGGATCGGTTTGGCGGGACGCCGGGCCGGGTTAACCCCCTTTTTGCGTCATCTGAAGTCCTTGCTGGCCCCCGGCGGCCAGATTCTGGCAGACTCCAGTGACATCATCTATATGTTCGACAGGGACCCTGACGGGGGCGTTTGGGTGCCCGGCGACCGGGAATATTACGGGGAAGTTACCTATCTCTGGGAATACGGGGGTCAGCGAAGCGAAGCGTTTTCCTGGTTATTCGCAGACTGGGAAACCCTGGGGGAAGCGGCCCGGGAGGCCGGGTTGGAGGCAGAATTGCTGGAACACGGGAACCATTACGATTATCTGGCCCGATTATCCCACTAGCGGATACCACAACCGGGCAGCATTGCGTTAATAAAAAAATAAACGGCATGACGACAAAGAAATACAGGATATTGTTCACCGGCCTGGCACTCCTGTTTTTGGCACTCACAGGATGTTCCAAAGACGAGGGGCCCGTAGAGGTCCCCATCGACCGATCGGCCAACCTGCTTGCTACCGGGGATAGCGCCCCCGATTTCCTCACCAACGACGACTTTGACGCCCTGCGCGTGCAAGTGGCCTATGTACAGGGGTTTCGCCCCCTGGACGAATCGCTGGACAATGTCCGGGACTTTCTGGAGGACCGCACCTTCAAAACGGTTATCCAGTTTGAATTCCTGCCCCTGCAGTCCCCGGGGGAAGAAAGCCTGAGCCTCCAGGAAATTGCCAACCTGGAGAACGAAAACCGGACGGTCTTCAACGAGGGAAACACCCTTGGGATGTACATCTATTTTGCCGATGCCCCGGCCGATGCGGATATGGAAGACGAAAACATCGTTACCCTGGGGGCGGTGTACCGGAATACCTCCATGGTCATCCACGCCACCACCATTCGCGATGTGACCTTCCGCTCGAATTTCCTGCGCGTTGCGGATGTGGAAACGGCCACCATCGGCCATGAATTCGGCCACCTGTTTGGCCTGGTAGACCTGGGCACCCCGGAGGTCAACCCGCACGAGGACCCGGAGGCGCCCAACCACTGCAATGAATCCGATTGCCTGATGCGGGCCCAACTGGAATTCGGGCCGGGGATGACCAGCATGCTGGAAAAAAGGACCGCCAAAGGGATGGCAGCCGTCCCCGCACTGGGCCCGGAATGCATCCTAGACCTCGTGCAGGCAGGCGGCCGGCCAAATTAGGGGATATTCAGGTATTTATGCGTCTGCAGCGACACCCGCCACCGGGGGTTCGCCATCACGTACTCCACGATGAGCGGGGTCACCTTCTCCCGCACGCTCCATTCCGGCTGCAGGTAGAGCAGGCAGTCCGGGGAAGTCAGCTCCGCGTGCTCCTCGGCAAATTTCAGGTCGTGCCGGTTGTAAACGATTACTTTTAGTTCATGTGCCCGCTGATGGATATCGCCCACCGGGGCCTTGTTCTTTTTCGGGGAAAGGCAGATCCAGTCCCAGGTACCGGTGAGCGGGTAGGCCCCGGAAGTCTCGATATGGATTTTCATTCCGCGGGATTTCAATCGGGAAGTCAGCGGGGCCATATCCCACATGAGCGGCTCCCCGCCCGTCACCACAATGGTATCCGAGGCCGCTGCGGCATCCCGGACGATTGTATCGACGGCCGTGGGGGGATGCAGGTCGGCATTCCAACTTTCCTTGACGTCGCACCAGTGGCACCCCACATCGCAGCCGCCTACCCGTATGAAGTAGGCAGCCGTCCCCTTGTGGAAACCTTCGCCCTGTATCGTGTAGAACGCCTCCATCAACGGGAGCATCAACCCCTTGTCCACCTGCGCCAGTACCCCTGCTTTTTCCATGCCGCAAAGATAGGGAATCCGGGGTTCCCGCACCGGGTCCCTCCCCGGGCATCAATTTGTTTTAGTATTCTGGGTAATTCCCCTATTTTTATCACAAAATCCAACCTATGTCCAACGCGGAAGCCTTCCGGGAACACATCGAGAACGGATATCGCTGCAAGGGCGACTTCATAACCGTCGGCGCCGCCATGCTCAACGGGGAGGCCCTGACCGGGGCGCATGTAAAAATCCCCCTGGAGACGATGAACCGGCACGGCCTCATCGCCGGGGCAACCGGTACGGGTAAAACCAAATCCCTGCAAGTACTCGCGGAAAACCTGTCGCTCAAGGGCGTGCCCGTACTGCTCATGGACCTGAAAGGCGACCTCAGCGGCCTGGCTCAACCCAGCCCGGGGCACCCGAAAATCGACGAGCGCATGGCCCAGATTGGCCTGGGCTTCGAGCCGTCGTCCTTTCCCGTGGAAGTCCTGACCCTTTCCGAACAGGACGGGGTAAAACTCCGGGCCACCGTTTCGGAATTCGGCCCCGTGTTGCTGTCCCGGATACTCGACCTGTCTACCGTACAGGAAGGGATCGTGGCGGTGATATTCAAATACTGCGACGACAACAAACTGCCGCTCCTGGACCTGAAGGATTTTAAAAAGGTCCTGCAGTACGCCACAGGCGAAGGCAAGGAAGAATTCAAGAAAAACTACGGGCGCATCAGCACGAGTTCCACCGGGACAATCCTCAGGAAGGTCATCGAACTCGAACAGCAGGGGGCCGATTTGTTTTTCGGCGAAAAATCCTTTGAGGTCAACGACCTGACCCGGATTGACGACAAGGGCCGCGGGTATATCAATATCATCCGGCTTACGGATATACAGGACCGGCCAAAACTGTTTTCCACCTTTATGCTCAGCCTGCTGGCGGAAATCTACAGCACCTTCCCGGAACAGGGCGATAGCGAACGGCCCGAACTCATCCTGTTTATCGACGAAGCCCACCTGATTTTCGACCAGGCCTCCAAGGCGCTGCTCGAACAGATCGAAGGGATTGTCAAACTCATACGCTCCAAGGGGATTGGCCTGTATTTCGTCACCCAAAACCCGACGGACATCCCCAACGAAGTACTTGCCCAGCTTGGGTTGAAAGTCCAGCACGCGCTCCGGGCCTTTACCGCCCGCGACCGGAAGGCGATAAAATTGACTGCTGAAAACTACCCGATCTCGGAATATTACGACACCAAAGAGGTCCTGACATCCCTGGGTATCGGGGAGGCGCTGGTTTCCGCCCTGGACGAAAAAGGCCGGCCCACCCCCCTGGCCGCCACGCTGATGCGGGCGCCCATGAGCCGGATGGATATCCTGACGGACCCGGAACTCGCCGACCTGGTTGCCGCTTCAAAACTCCGGGAGAAATACAACGAGGCCATCGACCGGGAAAGCGCCTATGAAATGTTGAACGAGAAAATTGAAAAAGCCGAGGCCGAAGCCGCCCGGGAAGAAGAAGCTGAGGCCCGGGCGAAAGCTTCCGGCACTCGCAGGTCGTCATCTTCCCGTCGCTCAACGCGCATGAACCCGGTCGTCAAGGTTTTGACCAGCGCTACGTTTATTCGCGGGGTGCTCGGCGTGTTGAAAAAAGTCATCCGTTAAACCATTTGTCACCAACTGCTAATCTGCAAGTGAATTCAACGAACGCCCGAATCGCATGAAACATACCTCCGCCTGCCTTTTAGGCTTATTATTTTCAACCGTGTTTCTCTTATTGACAGGTTGCCAGAACGACCCGGCCGGGGACCCTTTCCTGATTTCCAGCGGACAGGTCGGCAAGCTCCGTCGATCACACACCCTCGCACAGCTCGACAGCGTGTACCAGGCCGATTCCCTGGTGCGGGACACCACCCGGACCCAACTGGGAAATGCCGGAAGGATTGAGGTGTATGAAAAAGGAGGGAAACATTTGCTGACCCTCAGCCCCACCGGCGACAGCCTGGGCCGGATTGGCAATATCCGGGTACACGACAAACGCTTTGCCACCGACCGGGACATCCACCTGGGCAGCACCTTCGGGGAAATCAAGGAACAATACGAAATCCGAAAGATCATCACTTCTTTGAACAATGTGCTCGTCCTGTTCAAAGGCACGGACGTGTACGTAACGATTTCCAAGGAATCGCTCCCGGCCTCCCTGCGCTATTCCCAGGACCCCATTGAAGCCGTGCAGATCCCGGATACGGCGCCGGTGAAATACCTGATGGTAGGCTGGGATTAAGGACGCGTCCGCAATTTTTCATATCTTGTCTTTTTGGCTGCCCGGGGGGAAAGAGTCCCGCCATGTCGGCCACTCAACTCATACAACATGCGATCTATCCACACCCACCTCCTCCGGTATCTTTTGCCGGCTGCCTGCCTGATGGCAACACTTACCGGAAGCGCCCAGTCCGGCCCGGGCATCTTTGACAGAAACCAGGATATTGGCGGGGTACAGGTACCCGGCTCGGCCGAATATGAATCCGAAACCGGCACCTATCGGATCACCGGAGCCGGGGCGAATATGTGGTTTGGCAGCGATTCCTTCCACTACGCCTGGACCAGCGTCAACGGCGATTTTATCCTGCGGGCCGAAATGGCCTTTGAAGGGGAAGGGGCCGACCCGCACCGTAAAATCGGGTGGATGGTCCGGGAATCCCTTCGCCCCGACGCGGCCCATGCAAATGCCTGCGTCCACGGGGATGGAACAACCGCCTTGCAATACCGCGCGGCCACCGGGGCGGAAACCCTGGAAAACCCCTTGGAAACCCGCGCTCCCGATGTGGTGCAGCTGGAACGCCGGGGAGACACCCTGACGCTCTCCGTAGCCCGGATGGGGGAACCTTTTGAATCGGTAAGCCAGGTACTGTCGCTCGATCCGGAGCTGTTTGCAGGGCTGTACGTTTGCTCCCACAACCCGGGTGTATCGGAGACCGCGACATTCCGCAACGTGCGCATTATCAAACCGGAAAGCCCGCAGGATACGCCCTATCGGGATTACCTGGGAAGCCGGCTCGAGGTCCTGGACCTGAAGACGGGGTTGCGGAAAGTACTGTTTTATTCGGCCCATAGCATCCAGGCTCCCAACTGGACCACCGACGGAAAAACACTGATCTACAATTCCAACGGCTATCTCTATACGTACGACCTGGAATCCGGGCGCATCGGGGTCCTCAATACCGGGTTTGCGGATTCCAACAACAACGATCACGTACTCCTCCCCGACGGAAGCCGAATTGCCATCAGCCACCACAACCCGGACGACGGAGGGGTTTCGTCCATCTACCACCTGCCCATTGAAGGCAGCGACCATCCGGAAAAAGTAACCGGGGAAGGCCTGGGCGCTTCCTACCTCCACGGATGGTCCGCGGATGGGCAGACCATGCTCTTTACCGGCAACCGGAACGGGCAATACGACATCTATGCGGTGGATGTGGCCTCGGGGAAGGAAACCCAACTTACCAACCAAGAAACCCTGGACGACGGCTCGGAGTACAGCCCGGACGGCCAGTGGATCTATTTTAATTCCAACCGCACGGGCACCATGCAGATCTGGCGGATGCGGCCCGACGGCTCCGAACAAACCCAACTGACCCACGACCGGTTCAACGACTGGTTCCCGCATGTATCCCCGGACGGGAAACAGGTGGTAATGATCAGCTTCCCAACGAGCGTCCCGTCCGGCGACCACCCTTTTTACAAGCACTGCATGTTGCGCATCATGCCATACGAAGGAGGGCAGCCGGTGGCGATCGCCTATGTATACGGCGGGCAGGGGACCATCAATGTACCCAGCTGGTCTCCCGACAGCCGGTACATCGCTTTTGTGACCAACTCGGACTGAGGGCACTTTTGAGGCCTCGGATATTTCCCTTTATTTTGAAGTTGCAAGCACGAAAGGCAGCAGCCCCCCTATGAATAAATTACGCACCGCACTGAAGAGATTACAACCCCGGCTGATCGGCTGGTACCTGAACCTGCTGGTCCTTATCAGCCCATCCCGGGCCGCCCGGAAGGCGTTTTTCGTTTTCAGTAAAGTCCGCCGGGGCCGCGTACAACCCGCGCAGCAAGATTATTTGCAGGCAGCCCGGCACAAGGTGGAATCCGTGGCGGATCACCAGATCCAGACCTACCAATGGTCGGGTGACGGCCCGGTGGTCCTGCTGATCCACGGATGGGAGAGCAATACCTTCAGGTGGCGCAACCTCATCGGGCACCTTCGGGAAGCCGGGTTCCACATCGTTGCCTTTGACGCCCCGGCCCACGGTTATTCTTCCGGAACCTACATGCATGTCCCGATGTATGCCGAATGCGTGGAACACATGGTGCAGAAGTTCCAACCCCGGTACATCGTCGGGCACTCCGTAGGGGGAATGACGGCCCTGTATCACGCCCACCGGCATCCGAATGAGGGCGTGGAAAAAATCGTGACGATCGGATCGCCTTCCGAATTCTATGAAATTATGGAGGACTACCAGCGAATCGTAGGTTTTAACGACCGGGTGATGCAGGCACTGGACCAATTTATCTTTGAAGAGTTCGGGTACCACACCCATGAATTCTCCACCTCCCGGTTTGTGGAGGGGAATCCCAAAAAAGGGTTGATTCTGCACGACAAATCCGACCCGATTACCCCGTTTCACGCCTCCGTACGCGTCCACAACGCGTGGCGGGAAAGCGTGCTGGTCCCCACCGAAGGCCTCGGCCACTCCATGCACCAGGAGGCCGTCAACAAGCGGATTGTCGCCTTCCTTTCGGAATCCTGATGGGGCAGCCCCTGCGGAATTTTGTATTTTTGGGGAAAACCCGATCATGGAAAACATCACCCCCTTTCACGTCGCCATCCCCGTCCACAACCTCGCCGAATGCCGCAAATTCTACCGGGACGTTTTGGAATGCGAGGAAGGCAGGAGCAGCGACCAATGGGTTGACTTCAACCTCTTTGGCCACCAGTTGGTCATCCACTACAAACCCCGGTCCGCGGAATCCCTCCACACCAACCCGGTAGACGGGAAACATGTACCGGTACCCCACTACGGGGTGGTCCTGCCGTGGGAGACCTTCGAGGCTTTCTCCAAAAAACTGGAGGGCAAAGGAATCTCCTTCGTAATTGAACCCTATATCCGATTTAAGGGGGAAGTGGGGGAACAGGCCACCATGTTTTTCCTGGACCCCGCCGGGAATGCCCTGGAGTTCAAAGCCTTCAGGAACATGGACCAGTTGTTCGCCAAATAACCCGGCCCTTTGGGCGGGCTTTGCAACCGGGGTGAACCTAGAGGGCTGCCGGCCCGCGGCAGTTGGGGCGCAGTGGGCGGTAGTTTGGCGTCAGTCCCTTTTTTTATTCTTGCCGAACCGATCCATCGCCAGGAGGAACACGGCGTAGAAAACACCGAAGGCCAGGGCGTACTTCGCCTCCCTGAAAAAGGCTTCCGGAGTGTATACCCCTCCCAGCACGAGTTTGAAAATATAGAAGAATACCGCCCCGATCAGGGCCCGAAAAGCAATGCGTTTCATATGTTCTCTGGTTATGGCAACCCGGTTTCGCAACGGGCTATTGCGACCAACTCGTCGGGACCCGGTCCCAGCGGTGATCTCTTAATTGCTCCTTCAACCCCGCCGGCAGCCCCTTGCCGTCGCTTGTCCCGGTGTTGGCCTTTACGTGGGGCGCCTTGCGCATCCCGGGGATGATCGTGCCCACATCCGGATTCTCCAGGATAAAACGGAGGGCCATCTCGGCCATGGTCATCCCTTCGGGGACCAGCTCACGCAGCCGGTCTGCCCGGTCTGCCGATGCCTCCAGGTTCTCGGGTACAAAATACGTGGCGCGCCAGTCGCCCTCAGGGAAAACGGTATCCCGGGTGATGTTCCCGGTGAGTGTCCCCTCGTCAAAAGGTACCCGGGCAATCACCCCGATTCCATGTTCCCGGCAATAGGGAAACAGTACATCCTCGGGTGCCTGGTCAAAAATATTGTAGATCACCTGAACGGCGTCGATCAACCCGGATTCCAGGGCGCGCATTCCGTTTTCCGGTTCCCAGCGGTTCATGCTGATGCCCATTGCGGCAATTTTCCCCTGTTTCTTCAGGTCCTCCACGGCACGCTTCCATTCCTCACGGTCTGCCCAGCGGTCGTCCCAGGTGTGGAACTGCATCAGGTCGATCTGTTCCGTTCCCAGGTTGGCGAGCGTTTTGTCCGTATACTCCCGTATATGTTCCGCCGGATAGGACTGCTCCAGGCTGTATTCAGGCTTAGCGGGCCATTGGAAATTTTTCGGGGGGATTTTGCTGGCTGCATAGAGCTTTTTATCCGGGTGCCTGCGCAGCAATTCCCCCAACAACCGTTCGCTGTGGCCTTCCCCGTACCCCCAGGCGGTATCGAAGAAATTTACACCGCGTTCCACAGCCAGGTCCAGGGACCGCTCGGACTGGTCGTCGTCAGAACCTTTCCAACCCGCCATGCCCCACATACCGTAGCCAATTTCGCTGACCTGCCAGCCAGTACTTCCAAAATCTCTGTATTTCATAATATAAATATTTATTGTTCCGGGTTACCGGAGCTTCCGCCCCCCGGTGCTTCCCGTCCTTCCGGGGCTTCCGGTTGCAGACGGCCAAATCGTTTTTCAAAGCAAACGCTGTTATCGACCCCCTCATAGGGGGGATAATTCGGAATCCGAAGGTACCCGTGTTTTTCGTACAACGCAATGGCCTCGGGTTGCCGTTTCCCGGTTTCCAAAACCACCCGGGAAAAACCGTCTTCCCGCGCCCAGGCTTCCAGCTCCTTCAGCACCCGGCTGGCGACCCCGCGCCCCCGGTGGGCGGGCAACGTGTACATCCGCTTGATTTCCACCGCGTCTTCCCCAAAGGGTTTCAGGGCGCCGCATCCCGCGGGAACTGCCCCATTGTAGAGTACCACCACCCGGCCCAGGGCTTCCACCCCATTGAACTGGTTGTAAAAGGCATGGTCCTCCCCATCACGAGCGGCCAACTCCGCATCCAGGCGTGCCACCAGGGAACGGAAATCCGGGTTCTCGGATTGGGTTCTTTTGGGCTGCATACCCTAAAAATAAGCATTTACCCCAGTTCCATGCCCCGTCTGCGCACCCAAAACCAGGCAAACGCCAGGTTCGGGACCCAGCACAGCCAGGCCACGATCTTATACGCGGTCAAAAAATCCCCCAGGCCAAAAATCAGGACGGGCATCCAGATCCGGAGGGTAACCGCTGCAAAACAGGCGGCGTAGCTGTAGACCATCCAATGACCGTGTTGCCGGAAATCCGACTGCAGGACTGCCCGGTAGGCGCGAAGGGTAAAATATATCCAGAAAACCCCCAGAAGGAAGAAACCCAGCCCCGGCACCCAGCCACCGGTGGCGTAAAAGGACAGGAAGATGGCGCAACTCCCGCTGATCAGGACAGCCACCAGATAGATGGTCCCGAGCCTGCGGTGCCAGCTGAGATATTTCCTGCGGATACGACGGCTGAACTGCGTCCAGCCCACCAGCAAACTGAGGCCGCCCAGGGCGATATGCCCGTAGAAAGCTACCTGCCAGGAGGCCTGTGCCAGCAACTCGTCGCTTTTGGAGCCCAATAGCCCCATATCGCGGTCCATGGCCAGGTAGACCAAAGGATAGAGCCCGATGGCAATTGCCAGGGTGCCGAAGGCCACCCAGGACACTTTATTGGTAGTAGATCGCCAACTCATTGTATCGTTTTAATTATTCATCCGGGCACTACCGGTAGCGCCAGCTCTCCAGGTCTGCCCCGGGCGGTGCCGATTGGGCGATACGGTCCATGATCTTGGGTACATACATGCTGTTGTACCGGAGCCGGCTGATATGGTTCGGCAATTCCGGGTCCCCGTTCCAGCAGTGTTCGGCCCGGTCCCCGTACAGCACTTCCCCCTCGTAATACGGATCGGTGGTCTGCTCCAAAAAGTCCTCCATCAGGTACACGGCATTGTTCAAATAGTAATTATCCATGTCCCCGCAATAAATGTGGATTTTTCCCCGGAGGGAAGGTCCCAGTTTCTCCCAGTCGCGTTCCAGGATATGGCGCAGGTCGTAGTTCTCCCGCCAGTATTCGGCCACTTCGCGGTTGATCTCCCCGGAGTGCTTGTCCCAGATCCGCTCCGGATAGCCATCCGCTCCCTGGGGCGAATAAGTTGCCTCCCAGATATCCCATTGCTGGCCCGAGCGGCTTTTGTCGCCCAGGACGGCTTCCAGGTGGTTTTGCTCCCGCACCGTCGATTGGATATGGCCCAGGTAATCGCGATGCGCTGGCACTTCCAGTGTTTTGTGTTCGCTGTCGTACCAATAGGCGTTTTGGTCCTCGTAGATATTTGTCAGGCAATAGGCCCGGAAATCGATCGGGTCCGGGCAGGCCGCAAAACAGCCATTGTATTCTTCGGGGTATTTTACCTGGACTGCCAACGCTTCCCAACCCCCGGTGGAACCGCCGTACAGAAAGCGGGCCCATCCTTCGCCCAGGCCCCGGAACTGCTCTTCGATATACGGGATAAGCTCATAGGTGATCGCATCCCCATAGGGTCCCTGACTGGCCGAATTCACGGCATAGGAGTCGTCGTAATACGGGGTCGGGTGCTGGATTTCAATGATCAGGAATCGGGGGAAGTCCGGGGAGGTCCATCGCTGGTAGAAATCATAGGCTTCCTGTTGCTGGATAATGTTGTACCCCTCCACGTCAAAGCGCTCGGAATATTCGGGTTCCAGGCCCGGGTCTGGCGGCTCGGTGCGGAAACCGCCGAAATCCGAGGGGAAATGCCCGTGGAAGACCATCAGCGGATACCGGGCCTCCGGATGCTCCTCAAAACCTTTGGGCAACAGCACGTGGGCCCCCAGGTACATGTCGCGGCCCCAGTATTCCGACAAGCGCTCCGAGCGGATTCTAATGTGTTTGATCCAGGGGGTATCCGCGGGTTCCGGGATGGGCGGAATCTTCTGGTCCATCACGATTTCAAGGCCGCTGATCCCGTCTTCGGTAACCTGCACGGTGACGGGCTGGCTGTACAGGTTGCCGGGGGAACGGTTCCATTGCTGGCCTTCCCCGTTGTCCATGGGCAGTTTCACCGTATGCCCGGTGGAGAGGTTAAACGTTTCGTACACGTGCAACAAGGCCTGGGCCCGGTATTCCCCCAGGGGCACGCTTGTCAGGTCTGCATACGGGAAGCCGGGTTCCTCACCGGTAAAGCTCCGGGTCTCCCCGGGGGCCATACCATCCACGTTCATCCCGAAGATCAGCTGGGTGTTCAGCCCCGTGCCGATCTGGAACCTCGGTTCGCCCGAAGGGTCGCTGGACAGCATCAACAGCAGCCGGCCGTCCAGGGCAGAATCACTCGCGCCGCTGCTGAAGGACACCGAGATTTCTGCAGTGCGTTGGCCATCGGGATTCCCGCATGCCATCAGGAGGAGGCCTGCGAGGAATGGGAAGTATTGCATTCGCATTTATGGAATTTTCCAAAAAGATACGGGATTTTTGGCATCCGGGGTGCGCCGGCGGGGTGATCTGCAGTTCCCCCGTTCGTCGAAAACTTCATAAGAATTCCGCGTACCGGACGTTAGGCTTTTAAGAGTCACGGCGCAACATGCGCCTTAAACCGTCCGCTATGAAACCATTGAAGATGGCATGGGTTGTGGCGATAGCCGCAGGTTCCCTCCTGGGTTGCACCAACGATGAAATGGACCCGGAATTCGAAACACTGACCCCAAACGAGGAGGAGACGCAACTCCACCAGCAGCAGGAAGTAAGCCGGGAACCCGCCGGTTAACGCGGTCCCGGGAGGGGTGCAGGGATAAAAATTTCCGGAATGGGCCGGGTTGGCCTTGCCTGGCGGCTACAACCGGGACCAGCGGCATTGGCCTACCCGGGTTGCAGGAACCGGGATTAGCCCCGGTGGCGCTGCCGGGCCAGCAGGGTGTTTTTCAACAGCATGGCAATGGTCATCGGCCCAACACCGCCGGGAACGGGGGTAATCCAGGAGGCTTTTTTGCTGACGGCTTCAAAGTCGACATCCCCGCAGAGGTAATAGCCGCGTTCCCGGCTGGCGTCCGGGACACGCGTTATCCCCACATCGATGACCACTACCCCTTCCTTCACCATGTCCGCTTTCAGGAAATTCGGTACGCCCAGAGCGGAAACCACGATATCCGCCTGACGGGTCAGATGGGCCAGGTTCTTCGTGCGGCTGTGGGCCAGGGTAACCGTTGCGTTGCCCGCCGGGCCTTTCTGGCTGAGCAGGATACTGATTGGCCGCCCCACAATATGGCTCCTGCCGATCACCACGGCGTGTTTTCCCGAGGTTTCTATCCCATTGCGGCGAAGCATTTCGATAATCCCGTAAGGAGTGGCCGAAATAAACGTTTCGAGCTCCAGGGCCATCTTCCCGAAATTGGCAGGGTGGAAACCATCCACATCCTTGTCCGGGTCCACGGCCATCAGGATTTTCTGTTCGTCGATATGGGCGGGCAAAGGCAGCTGGACGATGTACCCGTCGATGGCCGGGTCCGCGTTGAGCTCCCGGACCACGGCGAGCAATTCTTCCTCGGTGGTGGATTCCGGCAATTTCTTAAGCGTGGATTCAAAACCGATGCGCTCGCAGGCCCGCACCTTGCTCCCCACATAGGTGAGGCTGGCGCCGTCCTCCCCGACGATTACGGCCGCCAGGTGCGGCACTTTTTCTCCTTTTTCCTTCATCCGGGCCACCTCCCCGGCAATTTCATCTTTGATTTCGTTGGAGAGCTTCTTACCGTCTAATAGGTTCATCGGGTTGGTTTTTAAGCAATTCTGGTTTTTCTATGGTATAGCTGTTGACGCTGTATTGGCCGGGTAATTGCGAAGCGGGTAACGGCCCGCATACTACGTACGGCCGGGTGCCCTGCTTCCGGACCGGTATCTTTGGCCCTAGGGCCGCATGTTCTGCATCATCTGCATCATCTTCTTGCCGCCGCCGCCCTGCATCATCTTCATCATCTTGCTCATCTGGTTGAACTGTTTCAGGAGCTGGTTTACCTCCTGGATACTCGTGCCGCTTCCCGCAGCGATCCGCTTTTTACGGCGGGCGTCCAGCAGGGACGGATTGGAGCGTTCGTCCGGCGTCATCGAATAGATGATGGCCTCGATGTGCTTGAAGGCGTCGTCATCGATGTCCATGCCTTTGAGCGCCTTGCCTGCCCCAGGGAGCATCCCCACCAGGTCCTTCATGCTGCCCATTTTCTTGATCTGGTGGATCTGGCTCAGGAAATCGTCAAAACCAAACCGGTTCTTGGCGATCTTTTTCTGGATCTTCCGGGCCTGCTCTTCGTCGAACTGCTCCTGGGCGCGCTCCACCAGGGAAACCACGTCGCCCATCCCCAGGATCCGGTCGGCCATACGGGAAGGGTGGAATACATCGATGGCCTCCATCTTTTCCCCCGTACCGATAAATTTGATGGGCTTGTCCACCACGGATTTGATGGAAATGGCCGCCCCCCCACGGGTATCCCCGTCGAGCTTGGTGAGTACCACCCCGTCAAAGTCCAGCACATCGTTAAAGGCCTTGGCCGTATTCACCGCGTCCTGCCCGGTCATGGCATCCACCACAAAGAGTATTTCGCCGGGGCTAACCGCGTCGCGGATATTCGAGATCTCGGTCATCATCTGCTCGTCCACGGCCAGCCGACCGGCCGTATCGATGATCACCACATTGTGTCCGTTTTGTTTCGCGTGTGCCACCCCGGCCTTGGCGAGTTGTACCGGGTCCTTCACTTCCTTGTCGGAAAAGACCGGGACGCCGATCTGGTCTCCCACCACGTGCAACTGGTCGATAGCTGCCGGGCGGTAGACGTCGCAGGCCACCAGCAGGGGGTTCTTTGTTTTCTTTGATTTGAGGAAATTGGCAAGCTTCCCGGAAAACGTGGTCTTACCCGAACCCTGAAGGCCGGACATCAGAATTACCGCCGGGCTCCCCTGCAGGTCCACCCCTTCGGCCTCCCCGCCCATGAGCTGGGTGAGCTCGTCCTTGACAATCTTGGTCAGCAGCTGCCCGGGCTGCAGCGTGGTAAGCACGTTCTGCCCGATGGCCTTTTCCTTGACCGTATTGGTGAACTCCTTGGCGATCTTGAAGTTGACGTCCGCGTCGAGCAGGGCCCGGCGGATTTCCTTGGTGGTCTCCGCCACGTTGATCTCCGTAATCTGCCCGTGCCCGCGAAGCACGTGCATCGCCTTGTCCAGTTTCTCGCTTAAGCTATCAAACATAATTTGCCTCGTTTTTCAGCAATGGCAAAGGTACGAATCCGGAAGGGATTAACATAGGGCCAAAAAAAGAGCGGCTTCCCTTTCGGGAAACCGCCCTTCCGTCAAAATTGGGGCAAAAAAGAATTTCAGTTGAAATTCATGGTAACAATCATTTATTTTTCAAATACGAGTACCGAAACTTTACCGTCTCCGCTGATATCCTTCAGCTCAATCCGGCTTTCTGTCATGGAGACAAATTCCCAATCCTCGGTCAGTTCCGACAGCAGGTCATCGTCGTCCCCGAGGTTCAGGTAGCATTTGATCTTGCCTTCGCTGTCGCGAACAACACGCCAGAGTCCTTGTTTCAACGGATCCATATTGGTGCTCACCGTGAGGACGTGCTCGGCGCCGAAATTGAAGTCGAACCCGGCAAATTCAGCCGTGGCGTCAACGGTTTCCTCCATGTAGGTCTCCGTATAGGCAGCCACCATCCAGTCGCCCCCCATCAGGACATTGCGGATTTCGGCAACGTCGTTGTCAACAGTCCCCGGGCATACGCGCAGCAGGATCAGTTCGTAGTCGATCTCCTCCACCTCGAATTTCAGGCGGTTGTCCAGGAGTTCGCGCAGCGGCCATTCAAAGTTGACCCCGGGCTCGTCTCCCATGGAGATGGCCAGTACCAGTTGGCCTTCGGTATTGGTGGCTACTTCCCAGGTGCCTTCGCTCACGGTAACCCCGTTGCTCAGCGTTACCACGCCTTCGGCCTGGAACTCAAATTCATATCCGAGCAGGCGGTCGATCTCCTCGCCCTGGTTCTTCACCTTTTTAATGATCCAGCTGCATTCGCGCAGGATTTCGGCAAGGGTTCCCGGCAGGATGCCACCGGGGTCGCCGCAGGCAATTTTCATGATGATGCGGTTTCCTCCCTCGGCAAAGAGCTTGATCTTGCCATCGCCGATATCGTAGACCAGCCAGGTCAGGTTAAAGTCCACCAGGGTATCGAAGCTGAGTTGCAGCAAGACGCCGTGGTCGGACATCCGCAGGTTCCATTCGCCCACCAGGGTATTGCCTTCGCGGTCTTTCACTTCCACAGCGCCATCGACGCCGAAGAACATTTTGTAGGCCTCATACCGATCCGAGAGGTTTGCTGCATCCCGTTCTACGGTCAGCACAATCCAGGGGCATTCCGTCAGCAGGTTTGCCAGGCGCTCCTCGTCAAAGTCGTCGTCGTTGTAATCGTCATCGTCGTCCTCATCACAGATGTCGCGGGCCGTATCGAGGGCAACTGCCAGTTCTTCGTTGCTGCTCACGCGGATCTCGGTTCCGTCGTACTTCACCAGGGTGATCGGGTACTGGATGCTGATGATATCGTCACCCCCGCGTTCCTTCAGGAAGCGCTGAAGCTGTTCGTCGCTCTCCACAGTCACCTGGCCGGTTTGCGTATTGCTTACGTCGAAGGTGTAAAAGGTTATCGGATAGACGAAGTCGATACATTCGATATCGTCATCGTCCCCGCCTTCCACGCAATCGCGGACCAATTCCTCCAGGGCGTCGGGGCCCTCGATGACCAGCTCGTCCAGGTCTTTGGTGGTGATGGTAATGGGGAATATGATCTCCAGGATGTCCTCATCTTCTTCAAACTCGTCAAAAATTTCCTCGATCAGGTGGAGGTCTTCCCGGGAATCAATCACCAGGTCGATTCCGTTTACATTCACGGAATAGGGGAAATTCAAGGCAATACAGCTCGAACCATCGACGATATTGTCGAAAGAGCCATCGAGGCGGGCGGTCTTCTCAATAAGCAGGGCCGTTGAGGAATTCGCCGCAAAGGATTCGCCTTGTGTATCCGCGGTATTTACCTCTTCAAATTCCGACTGGCAGGAGGTAAAGGCCATAATAGCCAGAAGGAATAGTGTGTAGGTGGCGAGGTTAACATACTTTTTCATAACGATTTGGATTTTTGTTGAATGCTCGTTTCCTATAGAACAACCAACTTTTGAAATACCCTACCGGATTGTTAAAATATTTGGGATATCTTTGAAAAACGCGTCCAACCCATCAAAACACCCGTATGGACAACGTCTGTGACGACCAGGTATATAGCGAGATCTTCCGCACCCATTCAAAAACGATTTTCAACTACATATATTATAAGTTCGGCAATGAGGAAAAAGCCCACGATGCCGTTCAGGAAGCGTTTGTAAAGCTCTGGGAGAATTGCGCCAAGGTGGCCCCGGAGAAAGCCCGGGCCTTTGTTTCCACCGTGGCGAACAACCTGTACCTGAATGTTATCAAAGCCGAAAAAGTCCGGTTGAAACATCGGGAACCCGGCGGAAACGTGACGCGGGAAAGTCCCGAGTTCCTGCTGGAAGAGCAGCAATTCAAGGAAAAACTGGAAGCCGCCCTTTCGGCCCTGCCCGAGAACCAGCGGACCACCTTCCTGCTCAACCGGATCGACGGGAAAACCTACGTGCAGATCGCCGAAATCGAAGGGGTGAGTGTCAAAGCCATCGAAAAGCGCATGCACCTGGCCCTGAAATCGCTCCGGGAAGAGATCGACGGTATCTGAACTTCGGGCGGGACACCTGTTAATAATTCACAGTCAACCACTTACAGACCAACTGGTCGGTTTGTAGGTTCTGACACCAACCGGGGCGCCATTCCCCGGAAAAATCATACATCTTACCGAAAATCAGCCGATTAGAAGGCCGTTCAACCCGGGCAGGGCGCAAAATTTCCTATTTTGGGCTTCCCTGAGCCGGATTTCCGCGGATTTCAGGCTGTGCAACCCGTAAATGAGAACACCTCAAACAAACCAGCAAGTCCTGTCGCTACCCGAGTTGATGCGGATAACCGCCGAGCTGCGCGCCAATGGCTTCCGCCCTTCGCGTTCCGCGGCCGGGCACACCTCCCGGCAACTCCGGGGGGCGGTGGCATCCTTCCTGCACTATCGCCGCAGTATCCGGATGGCTTTATTTGTCCACCTGATGCTGGTAATGCTCCTGTTGGGATCCTGGCTGGCTTCCCCGGGATGGTATACTGCCGCGCTTTGCCTGGGCTGTTTTACAGGCTTCCTCTGTTTTTTGCTCATGGGGCGCTACCACCGCTCCGCATACTTCCAGAGCCTGGGCCAGAAACGGCAGATCCGGGATCATTGGATCGACCTCCTGGGGCTGCCGCTGTATTTCCTGTTGTACTTCCGGTTTGAAAAGAAGATGCGGGAAGAACTGTCCCGCCTGTTTCACGAGCTCGGGCTGACCTCCCACCTGCGGGTCGTCCACTGAAATCAAATGCGGTTTGTCCACGGATTCCACCTCACAGCCAAAACGCACCACACACCGATTATTTAATATCTTTACCCGGAATACGTCAAAAAATGGATATTCCAGGTAGGGTATCCTACTAAACAGTTGTTTAAGAGGTGTAAAGTATCTCATTGTGAAAGAGAATTATCTGGCAAAATGGTTGAACGGCGAGCTTACGGAAGCCGAAATGAAGGTCTTCAGGGATTCCCCTGAATTCGAGACCTACGAGCGCATTGCGTCTGTTTCGTCCCGCCTGGAAGGCCCCGCATTCGACACGGAAGCGGCCCTGGACCGCGTGCAGCAGGCACGGGCCGGCAACACCGGAAAAGTGCGCCGACTGCAGCCAGCCGTTCGCTGGCTGAGCATCGCTGCGGCCGTGATCCTGATGCTGACTGCCGGATACTTCTATATAAACTCCCTGGAGGCCACCGTGGAAGCCGAATTTGCCCAACGCCAGGAATTGCGCCTGCCGGATGCCTCGGAGGTGCTGCTCAATGCGGGCTCCGAACTCACCTACAGCAAGACAAAATGGGATGAAAAGCGGCAGGTCCGCCTCACTGGCGAGGCCTACTTTAAGGTTGCCAAAGGGGAAACCTTTACGGTGGAAACCCCTGCCGGTACCGTAGCTGTTCTGGGCACCCAGTTCAATGTCCTCCAGCGGGGCGATGTGTTTATCGTCAGCTGTTACGAGGGCCGCGTCCGGGTAACTCACAAAAGCAAGACCATTGAACTCCCGGCGGGAAGCGCCTACCGGGTAGTCGGTTCCACCGCCTTCAAATCCGAAACGGTTGAAGGAGACCGCCCCTCCTGGACCGGGGAGGAAACTGCCTTCCGGTCCATGCCCCTTTCCTTCGTGATCGACGAGTTCCGCCGCCAGTACAATATGGAAGTAGAGACCCGCGGCTTCGATCTTTCCCGGCGATATACCGGGACCATCAGCAACACAAATATGGATTTGGCGTTACAAAGTATAAGTGCCCCGCTACAACTTACCTATGAAGTAGCCGGTAACAAAGTACTTATATATGCCGAAGAAACTCCGTAAGGTCCGGTCGTTTTACCCGTTCCTCCTTCTCCTGGCCCTGTTCGCCTCCGCAATTGCCCGAGGGCAGACCGCCGGGGAACAGGATGTCATCGGCCTGCTCCGGCAGTTGGAAGCGCGTCACCAGGTGGCGTTTTCCTATGTGGACGAGGACCTGGGAAACCTTCGGGTGGGCCTGCCTGCCGACCTCCTGGCCAGCCTGCCCCTTGAGCCGGTGCTCGAAGAGCTCCGGCAGCAAATCCAGCTCCGGATCGAGAAACTCAACGAGCGGTACTATACGGTAGCCAAAAGCAACCTGGTAACTATCTGCGGCCAGGTCTACGATAATTTTGAGGACAATACGATTTCCGGGGCGTCCGTGGAAGTACTCGGAAGCAGTATTGCCACGGTTACCGGACCGGACGGGGCTTTCCGGCTGCAGGAAATCCCGAGGGGTGCCACCCTGAGGATCCGCCACCTCGGATTCCGGACGCGCTATATGCGGGCGGAAGAACTGGTACGGAGGGACCGCTGTACCCCGCTCCTCCTGGCGGTACGCTACCAGGAACTCCAGGAGGTGGTCGTCTACAAGTTTCTCACCAGCGGCCTCCGGCGCGGGGACAACGGCAGCATCCTGATGATGCCTTCGGAATTCGGGGTTTTGCCCGGCCTGACCGAACCGGACGTCCTGCAAACCATCCAGGCCCTGCCGGGTATCAAAAGTGTGGACGAGACCGTTTCCAATATCAATATCCGGGGAGGCACAAACGACCAGAACCTGCTGCTCTGGGACGGGATCAAGATGTACCAGTCCGGGCATTTCTTCGGGCTGATATCCGCCTTCAACCCCTACCTGACGCGGGAAGTGGAAATCATCAAGAACGGCAGTAGCGCCCGGTACGGGGACGGGCTCAGCGGCATTATCAGTATGCACACCCACGACGAGGTGGAACGAACCTATTTTGGCGGGGCCGGGCTGAACCTGCTGAGCGGGGATGCCTACGGCCATATCCCTATTTCGGACCGCCTGGCCATCCAGGTCTCGGGAAGGCGCTCCGTGACGGATTTCCTAAACACCCCCACCTATTCGAATTTCTCGGACCGCGCATTCCAGGATACGCAGGTCAGCGGCCCGGGCGGGCAAAATACGGAGCGATTTCAAAGCCGGGATGAAGACTTCTACTTTTACGATATAAGCGCGAAACTGCTCTACGACCTGAACGCTTACCACAAATTTCGGGTGAGCGCACTGAATATCGAAAATCAGCTTTCCTACCGGGAGGTCCTGGCCGCCGACAGCACTGAGAACCGCAGCCGGCTGGACCAGTCCAACCTGGCGGTGGGCGGAAGGCTGACCAGCGAATGGTCGGACCGTTTCTCCACGGCCGTCAGCGGGTATTTCACCCGCTACCTCCTGGACTCCTATTACGCCACCGAAGCGAGCCAGCAGCAGCTCTTCCAGGCCAATGAAGTGGAGGAGACCGCATTGAAGACCGAAATGGACTATGCCCTCAACCCGTATATAAACTGGCAGGCGGGCTACCAGTTCCTGGTCACCGGCATCACCAACAATTCCGAGGTGAACCAACCCCCGTTCCTGAGCCGAATCAAAGACGTGCTTTACACCCACGCCCTGTTTTCCGAATGGCGGTATACGGGGCCCGGGAAACGACTCGACGCGCGGGCCGGCCTGCGCCTGAATTACCTGAGCAACCCGGACGACTTTGACCGGTTCCGACTGGAGCCGCGGCTCAACCTGCAGTACAAGCTTCGCCCCCACCTGGTCCTCGGCGTCCTGGGGGAGATGAAGAACCAGACGAGCCTACAGAAGATTGACCTGGAACAAAATTTCCTGGGCATCGAAAAACGGCGGTGGATCCTGGCGGACGACCAGAACCTCCCGTTGGTAACCAGCCGGCAGATCTCCCTGGGGCTACACCACGACAGGGGCCACTGGATAGCCGGGATCGAGGGCTTCTACAAGGAAGTGGACGGCATCACCACGGACACCCAGGGGTTCCAGAACGAATACCAGTTCAACGGGGAGCTGGGACGGTATCGCGTACATGGGGTGGAGGCCCTGCTGAACTTCAAAAGCGCCGAATGGAGCAGCTGGGTCAGCTATGCCTGGAACCGGAACGACTATCGGTTTGAAGATCTGGACCCTGCAGAATTTCCCAATAACCTGGACATCCGCCACACGATAAGTTTCGGGACAAACTACACCTCGGGGAACCTCAAATTGGGTATCGGGGTAAATTACCGGACCGGCCGGCCCTATACAGAACCCGAACCGGAACCGAATTCCGTGGATACCTCGGTATTCCCGAACCGGGTGAATTTTTCCGAGCCGAACAGCAGCCGGCTTCCGGAATACTTCCGGGCCGATGCCTCGGCGATCTATGGATTTGAGCTCTCCGAAACCGTACGCGCTTCCGTAGGTGCATCCGTGCTGAACCTGACCGGGCGGCGGAACATCCTGAACACGTACTACCGGTTGAATGACCAGAACGAGGTGGAGCTGGTGGAGAACGTGTCCCTGGGCTTGACGCCCAACCTGAGCCTCCGGGTTCGCTTCTAGGGCTTGAGGAAGCCGCTCATGGTAGCACATGCGGAAAGGAAATTGCCGCGAGGAAAGAGAAGAAAACAGGGAGGAATCCCCCAAAAAGCTGACGCGTAATCCACCTATTTTCTGAGAATTGTCAAAAAGCTCCTGGAAACCAGGGGCTTTTTTCTGGTGCTTCGGGACGGATATTCCAAAAACTGCTACATTTAATCCGGTAATCCGGATAAATCCCGCCATAGAAATTCTCGTATATGCTCCGTATTCTGCGCAAAGCCCGGCTCCAGGTCCTCGAAAACCGGAATTTCACCCGATATGCCATCTACGCCGTGGGCGAAGTAATCCTGATTGTCATCGGTATCCTGATCGCCTTGTGGATCAGCGATTTGAGTGAGGAATATAAAAAGCGGGAGCGGGAACAATTTTACCTGGCCGGGCTCCAGGAGGAGTTTGAGCAAAGCCGGGCCAAACTGCAGGTCCTCATCAAGGTAAACCGGGACACCTACGTGAAGGCCCGCTCCATTGCCGAGGCCATCGCGCACCCCGATTCGGTTTTGAGCGATGCCGAGATGTCCCGGCTGCTCTTCCAGGCCTTCTCCGACGATTTTGCCTACAACCCCAACAATTCGCTCCTGCAGGAACTGCTCAGCGCGGGCCGGCTGGAAATCCTGTCCAATGCCGAACTGCGCAATAAACTGACTGGCTGGAATTCGCGGATTGAACGCATCCGCCAGCAGGAGACCTCGCTGAGGGAACAGCGCTACCGTGTACTGGATGTAGCCCGGAGCGGGACGGGCAGCATCCGCCGCATTTTTGAGGAGAACGGCCTGGCTGAAGGACTATTGGGCATGACGCCCAGCCCGGATCCGGGTACCAACCTGCCCCTGCTCGAATCGAGGCAATTCGAAAACAATGTGCTGATTTTTATCCTGACGGCCGTCTACACCGAGCAAATGCACTACCAGCCGCTGCTCGAGGAGATTCAGAAAATCCTGTCGGTGATAGATCAGGACCGGGAGTAACCCCCTGCGTACCAGCCCCGGGCTTACCCCCTTTCGCACCAGCACGGGGCTTACCCCCTTTCGAACCAGCACGGGGTATCGGCACGGACCCCCCCCGGGAAACACTGGGGGAAACGCTCTGGCAATAGTCTTTACGCCGGGTTGGGGTCCCCCGGCTTACATACGCTCCGGGACTTCGATGCCCAGCAACTTGCAGCCACGGGCTACCACCCGGCCCACCTCCCCGGTGAGCTGCACCCGGAAATTCCGGTGGACGGCATCTTCTTCGCCCAGGATGGAAACCTGCTGGTAGAGGGAGTTGAAGTTCTTGACCAGGTCGTACGTGTAGTTGGCGACCAGGGCGGGGCTGTATTGTTCGGCCGCCTGAAGAACCACTTCGGGGAATTCAAGCAAATCCTTCAATAGCTGTTTTTCCTTTTCGTGCAGGCTAAGCGACAACAGGTCCTTGTCCGGTACCGCATAGCCGTCGCCCGCCTTGCGCAAGATGGATCGGATCCGGGCATAGGTGTACTGGATAAACGGCCCGGTATTCCCCTGGAAGTCCACAGACTCCTCCGGGTTGAAAAGGATGCGCTTTTTGGGGTCCACGCGAAGGATGAAGTATTTGAGGGCCCCCAGCCCAATCTGGTGGTACAGGGCAGATTTCTCCTCGGCGGTGTACCCGTCCAGTTTTCCCATTTCCTCCCCGATGGATTCGGCCGTGGCAGCCATTTCCCGCATCAGGTCGTCGGCATCCACCACGGTGCCTTCCCGGCTCTTCATTTTGCCGCCGGGCAGGTCTACCATGCCATAGCTCAGGTGGTAGAGGTGTTCGGCCCAGGAAAAACCGAGCTTCTTGAGGATCAAGAACAGCACCTTGAAGTGGTAGTCCTGCTCGTTCCCCACGGTATAGACCATCCCGGTAATATCCGGGTAATCCCGGAAACGCTGAATGGCCGTACCGATATCCTGGGTCATATAAACAGCCGTCCCGTCGGCGCGCAGCACGATCTTTTCATCCAGGCCCTCGTCGGTCAGGTCTATCCAGACGCTGCCGTCCTCCTTCTTGTAAAACACGCCTTTTTCCAGGCCGTCCGCCACGACATCCTTGCCGAGCAGGTAGGTATCGCTTTCGTAGTAGAGCTTGTCGAAATCCACCCCCAGGTTCCGGTAGGTCGCTTCAAAACCGTCGTATACCCAGCCGTTCATCTTCCGCCAGAGGTCCACAACCTCCGGGTCGCCAGCCTCCCAGCGCCTCAGCAAATCCTGGGCTTCCAGCAGAATGGGCGCCGATTTGGCGGCTTCCTTTTCATCCATCCCCCCGGCGGTCAATTCGGCGATTTCCTCCTTATAGGCCTTGTCGAAGGCCACGTAGTAATTCCCTACAAGCTTGTCGCCCTTCAGGCCCGACTGGGCCGGGGTCTCCCCGTTTCCAAAGCGTTTCCAGGCCAGCATGCTCTTGCAGATATGGATTCCCCGGTCGTTGATGATCTGCGTCTTGTAGACCTTGTAACCGGCGGCCTTCAGGATTTCCGACACCGAATACCCCAGCAGGTTGTTGCGTATATGCCCCAGGTGCAGCGGTTTATTGGTATTGGGCGAAGAGTACTCCACCAGGATGGAGCCCCGCCGCGCCCCCGTGTGTAAACCGTAATCCGCATCCGCGCGCATCCGGGTAAAGAATTCCAGGTACCAGGCATCGTCGATTACCAGGTTCAGAAAGCCCTTGATAACGTTATACCCGCTGACCTCTTCCAGGTTTTCGGCCAGGTAAGCCCCGATGGCCTCTCCGATGGCTGCAGGGTTCCCCTTGACCTGCCGCAGCATGGGAAAAACCACCACAGTGATATCCCCTTCGAATTCCTTGCGGGTCGGTTGGAGTTCCACGGTTTCGAGTTCAACCCCGAATTCCCTGGAAACCGCCTCTCGTACGCCCCGGGTCAATACGCTTTCCAACGCCATATTACTTTGCTTTGAACGGGCAAAATTACACATTTCCGCCGGGTTTCCCCGCCCCGGCCGTTTTGGTTATCTTTAGGGGTAAAACAACGCTATGGAAATCTTTGCACATGCTGGTTAACGTCTCCTACACAAACCGGGAGCTCGACCGGCGAATTGAAAAACTCGTCGGAAAACCGTTTCCGTTGAAACAACGCTGGGCCATGAACGGCATCGGGTCGCCGAAACTGATTATCAGGGAAGCCAGCGTCGAGATTCGAAACCTGCTGCTCCTGGACAACAACCGGGATTCCTGCAATATCGAAATGCGCCCCGGCGGCATCATCCTGCGGTTCCGGTCCCTGCTCGAAACTTTTGGCCTGGTCATCCCCTATTACAAACTCACCCTTTACAAAGGCGATTTGGGGGTCTACACGGTCCATTCGGACCACCATTTTGTCCGGGTGGCTGCCGACACCAAAGCCGTCCAGAAATTTTTTGTGAAACTGCTCGGCTACAAGGCAGACCAGCATCCCCCCGCCCCGCCCGGGCATCCCGAACAACACAACCCCGAAACATGAGGATCCTGCTCACCGGCGCCAACGGGTACATCGGTATGCGGCTATTGCCCCAATTGCTGGATGCCGGACACCAGGTGGTCTGTGCCGTACGCGACCGGAACCGGCTCTCCGTGGACGAGGACATGCTGGACCGCATTGAAATCGTCGAAATTGACTTCCTGAAAGAACCCGAACCCGAACGCCTGAGCGAAAAGCTGGACGCCGCGTATTACCTGATCCATTCCATGAGCACCTCCACGGGCGATTTTGATAAAAAGGAGGCGCAGGCCGCCCGGAATTTTATCAGCTATATGGAGGTGGCCCGTCCCACACAAGTCATCTACCTGAGTGGCATCGTCAATAACGAGGAACTTTCCAAACACCTCAGCTCCCGAAAACAGGTAGAGGACATCCTGTATACCGGGCCGTTTCAGCTCACTGTTCTGCGGGCGGGCATCATCGTCGGTTCCGGCAGCGCATCCTTTGAAATCATCCGGGACCTCTGCGAGAAACTGCCGGTGATGATTACCCCAAAATGGGTGCTGACCAAGACCCAGCCCATCGCCATCCGGGACGTGATCCGTTTCCTCACCGGGGTTCTCGGACAAAACGAGACCTTTGACCAGTCCTTTGACATCGCCGGGCCGGATGTGCTCTCCTACAAGGAAATGCTCCACGGGTATGCCCGCGTGCGGGGATTCCGGAACTGGATCTTCACCGTGCCGGTGATGACCCCCAAACTTTCGTCATACTGGCTGTACTTTGTCACCTCCACCTCGTATAAACTCGCCGTAAACCTCGTGGACAGCATGAAGATGGAAGTGGTGGCCCGCGACAGGAAACTCCAGGACATCCTGGGCATCGAAACCATTACCTACCAGCAGGCCATCGACCTCGCATTCAAGAAAATCGAGCAGAACCTGGTGGTGAGCAGCTGGAAGGACAGCATGGTCAGCGGCCGCTTCAACCAACAGCTCGAAAAATACATCCAGGTCCCGAAATACGGGGTGCTGACCGACAATAAAAAAGTCCGGATCACCGACCGGGAGGCCGTCCTGGAAAATATCTGGAAAATTGGGGGCGAAACCGGGTGGTACTACATGAACTGGCTGTGGAAAATCCGCGGGCTGCTGGACAAACTGGGCGGGGGCGTAGGGCTCCGTCGGGGCCGGACCCAACCGGACAAAATCTACACGGGCGATTCCCTGGATTTCTGGCGGGTCCTGCTGGCCGACCGCGAAAAGGGGCGCCTCCTGCTATTCGCCGAGATGAAACTCCCGGGCGAGGCCTGGCTGGAGTTTCGAATCGATTCGGACAACTACCTGCATCAGAATGCCACCTTCCGGCCGCGGGGCCTGAAAGGGAGGCTCTATTGGTACAGCGTCCTGCCGTTCCACTATTTCATTTTCGGGGGGATGATCCGGAATATCGCCAAGACCGCCTGAGACCGCTGGAATTACGCTTCTTCCCTGGGAAGGAATATCTCGGCAATCATACAACGCGCACTACCGCCCCCACAGGTCTCGATGGTATCCAGCGGGCTGGAAACGATGCGGGAGGTCATTTCGATGGCCCGGATTTGCGCAGGCGTGAGGGACTGACGCGCCCTCTCGCTCATCACCAGGAGCCGCTCCCCTTTGCCGTTCCGGAGTTGCAGCATATTCCCTGCAAAGGCGTGGACCTGCGCCTCGGTGATCTCAATGATCTCCTTCCCGTCCTGCCGCAATTGGTCGGCTACAAATTTTCGTTCTTTCCGATTGTCAATGGCCTCCAGGCAAATAACGGCAAATGCTTCCGCCACACACATCATCACATTGGTGTGGTAGATGGGCTTTCGCTGCCCGTCCACGGATTGATAGGCCGTGAAAACCACGGGCAGCAATTCAAAATCCTCGCAGAATTCTATCAGCAACCCTTCGTCGGCCCGCTCGGATAGGGCGCAGTATGCCTTCATATTTTCCCGGTCAAGGACTACGCTCCCTGTGGCTTCCAGGAACACCCCGTCCGCTTCTGCGGCCGTGTAATCCACCACTTCCGTAATCCGGAAGCCCGCCTCTTCCAGCCGGTCCAGCAAGTCTTCCCGCCGCTCGCGCCGGCGGTTCACTGCAAACATCGGATAGATAACCACCATACCGCCCCGGTGGAAGGAAATCCAATTGTTGGGGAAGATGGAGTCCGGGGTATCCGTTTCCAACCGGTCCTCCACGACCATGACGGAGACGCCTTCAGCTTCCAAAACCCGGACAAGCCCATCGAATTCAGCCTGGGCGCGGCGGTTGATTTCCGCATCGCTCAGGCTCAGGTCTTCCTGGAAATAATTATTGACTGCCGTCTGCTCGTTCATGCGGAACTGCACCGGGCGAATCATCAATATGGAATCGGTAATCTGCATATGGAGAACGTGATTTTTTTTGAATTCGAAATTGGGGACCTGAGGGATTGCCGCGTGGAATCCGGAATCAAAATTAGCTATTTCCGGTACCAAAATCGCGGAGAGGCACCCACTTTATTTTACCGGATTCATCCCGCCGGATGCCCGGGGCTTTACCCCGGCTCCCGGGCCAGCGGCAACGTACTGCAGCGCAGGAGCCCGCCTTGTTTCCCCACCTCGTTGTAGGGGATGGTTTCTACCTGCAGGCCGCGAGATTCCAGCCAGGCGTTCAGGCGGGTAAAGCTCTGTTCGCTTACCACTACTTCGGGGGATATGGAAAACACATTGCTGAACATCCGGTACATTTCTTCGGTGGTGATCTCAAATACATTCTCCGGACCAAAATAACTGCGCAACCATTCGTAGTCCCTGGCGTGGATAAAGCTCTCCCGGTGCAGGATTACCAGGTTATGGCCCACGGGCTGGAAACAGCAGTCCAGGTGCAGCGCATTCAACCGGGGGTCTGTGTTGTGCTTGCGAAGTTCAAACGACTTAACCTCCCGGTTCGGAAATGCCTCCCGGAGGTATTCCACCGCTTCCCGGTTGGTACGGGCTGTGATGTAGCCGGGGTAATCCCGGGCTGTATAGGTACCCACAAAGAGGAATTCCTTCCAGGGCATCACGTCCCCGCCTTCCACATGCACCTCCTCGGGCGGGACCAACAACTGGCTGGGGCCGAGTTTGTCGAGTACGTGGACAATGGCTTCGAATTCCCGTTCCCGCTCGGGCAGGATATTCGCTTCCACCATTTTGTCATCCACCACAAAGGCGATGTCCCGGGAAAATATCTGGTTGCATCCCGGGATATTTTCCGGGCGGAAAACCCGGGCCCCATGCTTTTTGAGCACCGCCTCAAATCCGTCCATTTCCCGGACCATATCCGCCTCTTCCGGATAGGTCCCCGCCAGGATGTGCTGCAGGGATTTCGGGTCATAGGCTTCCGCAGGGTCGGGCACCGGGCCGCTATCTGCGGCAGTCCCGAGCACTACAGCCCGGAGCCGGGCCGTTTCGTCCGCAATATTCAGGTTGAGCATAGTTGAACTGCTGATGGATACAACGAGGGGCCGCTTTATGTGGCCCCCCGGTTCGAATATTATTGTGTTTAGCGTTTATCGAGCGCCTTGAACGGCCGCTGGTTCTCCCCGATATACACCTGGCGGGGGCGTCCGATCGGCTCGCCCTTCAGGCGCATTTCCCGCCATTGGGCAATCCAGCCGGGGAGGCGTCCGAGTGCAAACATCACGGTGAACATCTCCACGGGGATTCCTAAAGCCCGGTAGATGATCCCCGAGTAAAAGTCTACATTCGGGTAGAGCTTCCGCTTTACGAAGTAATCGTCCTCCAGGGCTTCTTTCTCCAGGCCTTTGGCGATATCCAGGATCGGGTCTTCGATCCCCAGGTCGCTGAGTACCTCATCGGCCGCTTTCTTGATGATCCGGGCCCGCGGGTCGAAATTCTTGTATACCCGGTGGCCGAAGCCCATCAGGCGGAACGGGTCCTTCTTGTCCTTGGCCTTGGCCATGTAGCGTTTGGTATCCCCTCCGTCGGCTTCGATTGCCTGAAGCATCTCCAGGACCGCCTGGTTGGCACCTCCGTGCAACGGACCCCAGAGGGCGGAAATCCCGGCAGATATGGACGCAAACAGCCCGGCGTGGGATGACCCCACAATCCGCACCGTGGAAGTCGAGCAATTTTGTTCGTGGTCCGCATGGAGGATCAACAGCTTGTCCAGGGCTTCGATGACCACCTCATTCCTTTTGTATTCCTGGTTGGGCCGCTTGAACATCATCTTGTGGATGTTCTCCACGTACCCCAGGGAATCGTCCCCGTAATCCAGGGGAAGTCCCATTTTTTTCCGGTGCGTCCAGGCCACCAGTACCGGAAACTTTGCCAACAGGCGGACAATGGCATGGTACATATCCTCCTTGGACGAAACGTTGACAGACGACGGGTTAAAAGCGATCAGGGCGCTGGTCAGGGAGGAAATTACCCCCATCGGGTGGGCGGACTTCGGAAACCCGTCGAGGATTTTCTTCATCTCCTCGTCCACGTGGGATTCCGCCTTGATGTCCTTGTGGAACTTTTCCAGCTCCTCCTTGTTGGGAAGTTCCCCGAAAATTAGCAGATAGGCAACCTCCAGGAAATCGGCTTTCTCGGCGAGCTCTTCAATGGAATACCCCCGGTAGCGCAACACGCCTTTTTCCCCGTCCAGGAAGGTGATGGCGCTTTCGCAGGATCCGGTATTCTTGAATCCCGGATCCAGGGTGATGATCCCCGTGGCCGCCCGAAGGGTTTTTATATCGATGGCTACTTCATTTTCCGTGCCTTCCACCACCGGAAATTCATACGATTTCCCATGGATTGAAATACTCGCTTTGTCTGACATTTGTTCGGTTTAAAATTTATGTATGCAGGTCCTGTAAAACTACGAAAAAGCCCTCTTTTTAACAATCCGGAAGCGCCGTTTTATGCTATTCTTAACGGGTCTTTCGGGGCCTTTTTCGAGGCGCCCGGATTTGGTAAAGACTCCGGTAGTAGGCGTCCACGGATTCCGCCCAGGTAAAGCGGACCCCCCGGGCGTTCTCCCGGATGGCTTCCCAGGCTGCCGGGTCCTGCTGGCAGAGGTCAAGGACCTCGTTGAAAACCGCCTCCAGGTTGGACACTTTTTCGGCAATAGACTCCCCGTCAAAGAGGAAACCTGTCTCCTGGTGCCGGATCGTATCACGCAGGCCTCCCGTGGCATGGGCCAGCACGGGGTTGCCGTTCCGCATGGACAGCATCTGGCTGATCCCGCAAGGTTCAAAAAGACTGGGCATCAGGTAGAGGTCGGATTCCAGGTAAATCGAATCGATCAGGTCCTCGGACTGCCCATTGGTAAAAATAAAGTTCGGGTGTCGATAGCTCATTTCCCGAAAGAGTTCCTCGTAAACGGGGTCGCCGGTGCCCAGCAGCACAAAAACCCCGTTGTCGGCCGCCAATCGGCCCAACAGGTTTTCAAGACACTCCGGGTGCCGTTTAAAAAAATAGAATTTTTGCTCTGTAAGCCTGGCGACGCTCGAACAAATAAACGCCGGGGGGGCATCCATCCATCGCACCACCTTCTCACCCGTATGGGCCAGGAAGTCCGCCTTGTATTTCTTGGACTCCTCCTGGAGCCAGCCAAAGAGCGCCCGGATGGTATTCGGGAACAACCGCCCGCGCTCCGCCGTGCGGATACTATCGTAATTGCAGCCGTTCAGGATCCCGAAAAGCCGCTGCTCCTTCCTGGCGGTGACCAGGTCGGCTTCTAGGCCTTCACCCCCGATAAACTCAGGCGGGGAACTCGGCTTCTGGATGTCTTCCATATAGGATGGCGAAACCGTGTGGACGGCATCTGCCAGGCGGATGCCGATGGCCATCAGATTGATACAGTCGGGGTAGCGGGCATCGCTCAGCTGTTCTTCCCCGTACGGGACCCCGGGAAACCAGGCTTCCAGGGAGGACGGGTTTCCCGAAAAGGGTCGAATCCCCTGTATGGCGAGGTTGTGGATGGTGTAGACAAAGCGGATATCCGCCAGCTCCCGGAATTCCGGGTGGTACTCCCTGAGGTATAACAGCAGGCTTGCATGCCAGTCGTGCAGGTGGACCACATCCAGTTGGCCAAATGCCCCTTCCCGGATGGCCCCTGCCACCCCGGTGCAAAAAATCGCAAACTTGATGAAGTCCGTATAAAAAGGTTCCTCCGGGTCGTTGTGATAGAGGTGGGCAATATCCCCGGAGGTTATTTCCGGGTGGTGCAGGGCGTAATGCGCAATACCCGGCAGTTCTTTTTTTCCCGGCACTCGGTAAAGCGAAAGGTCGTAGCGGCGTCCACCGAGGGGGACCTGGAATTCACGCAAGAGAACCCCGTCCCGATGCAGCCGGCCGTAGGCGGGCACCACAACGTGTACCTCATCGCCCCGGACAGCCAGTTGCCGCGGCACATCCCGGACCACATCGCCCATCCCACCGGCTTTGCAGGCGGGTATCCCGTCATTCTCGGCTGCGACAAATAAAAATCGGTTCATCCTTTTGTTACTCCTGCTTTCCGCAACCGGCGCTTCTGCCATCCGCAACCGGCGCTCCTTATTCATCAAAAAAGGGCCGCGATATCTGTACCGGGCCCTTGACTTATCTGTATTTCAACCGGGTCAGGACCTTACCTTAAAGGCATCCGACCCCGGGTAATAGGCCACACTCCCGAGTTCCTCCTCGATGCGGAGGAGCTGGTTGTACTTGGCCATCCGGTCGCTCCGGGAAGCCGAACCGGTTTTGATCTGCCCGGTATTCAGGGCCACGGCCAGGTCGGCAATCGTGTTGTCTTCGGTTTCCCCGCTGCGGTGGGACATCACCGAGGTATACCCGGCGTTCTTGGCCATGTTCACCGCATCGATGGTTTCGCTCAGGGTACCGATTTGGTTTACCTTGATGAGGATCGAATTGGCAATCCCCTCGTCGATCCCGCGGGAGAGGCGCTCCACATTGGTGACGAACAAATCGTCCCCGACGAGCTGAACGGTATCGCCGACTTTATCGGTGAGCATTTTCCAGCCTTCCCAGTCGTTCTCGTCCATCCCGTCCTCAATCGAGATAATCGGGTATTTGGCACACAGGTCCGCCAGGTACTGGGCCTGTTCGGCGGAAGTGCGCACGGCCCCGCTGTCCCCTTCGAATTTCGTGTAGTCGTATTTGCCGTCGACAAAAAATTCAGCCGCGGCACAATCCAGGGCGATCATTACCTCGTCCCCCATTTTATACCCGGCCTGTTCCACAGCCTTCGCGATGGTATCCAGGGCGTCCTCCGTTCCGTCCAGGGTCGGGGCAAATCCGCCCTCATCCCCCACAGCGGTGCTCAGGTTGCGATCGTGGAGGACCTTCTTCAGGTTGTGGAAGATTTCAGTCCCCATTTGCATGGCATGGGTAAAGTTTTTGGCCTTGACCGGCATGACCATGAATTCCTGGAAGGCGATCGGTGCATCCGAGTGAGACCCCCCGTTGATGATGTTCATCATGGGAACCGGCAGCGTATTGGCGCTTACCCCGCCCACATAGCGGTACAGGGACTGGCCCATTTCATTGGCGGCTGCCTTGGCCACGGCCAGGGAAACCCCCAGGATCGCGTTGGCGCCCAGCCTTCCCTTATTCGGGGTGCCGTCCAGTTCAATCATCGCCTGGTCGATCTTGTTTTGCTCATACACCAGCATGCCGCGGACTTTTTCGGCGATTTCCGTGTTTACGTTCTTTACGGCCTGGCTCACGCCCTTGCCCATATATGTCTTTCCCCCGTCGCGCAATTCCACGGCCTCGTGTTCGCCTGTGGATGCCCCGGAAGGGACGGCCGCCCTGCCCAGGACGCCGTTTTCGGTCACTACGTCCACCTCCACGGTGGGGTTGCCCCGCGAATCGAGGATTTGTCGTGCGTGAACGTCGATAATGATACTCATAAGGTTGTCGATTTATTCGGTTGATTCCGGTTGCAAAGATACGAAACGCAGCGGTGACCCGGCCCGGGTACCCGGGCTATTGATGCCGGCGTAACAATATCTTAAACAGCCGTTGTTTTTGTTGTGGTTTTCCGGATGGTTTCGAAGAACTGGTCAAAGAGGTATTCCGCATCGTGCGGGCCCGGACTCGCCTCCGGGTGGTACTGTACGGAGAATACGTTCTTGTCCTTCATCCTTATTCCTGCCACCGTGTCGTCATTCAGGTGGAGATGGGTGATCTCCAGGTCCGGGTGCGACTCGGTCTCCTGGCGGTTTACGGCAAATCCGTGATTCTGGGAGGTGATCTCCCCCTTGCCGGTCTGCAGGTTGATTACCGGGTGGTTGATCCCCCGGTGCCCGTGGTGCATCTTGTAAGTGCTTACCCCATTGGCCAGGGCAATCACCTGGTGCCCCAGGCATATACCGAAGAGCGGTTTGTCCGCGGCGATGATCTTTTTGGCCAGTTCCACAGCCGCCTTCAATGGCTGGGGGTCCCCGGGGCCGTTGGAAATAAAATACCCGTCCGGGCTCCAGGCTTCCATGGTTTCATAAGTGGTATCGTGCGGAAATACCTGGATGTAAGCCCCGCGTTTGGCGAGGTTGCGCAGGATGTTCTTTTTGATGCCGATATCCAGGGCGGCTATCCGGATCTCCGCATCCGCTTCACCGACAAAATAGGGTTCCCGGGTAGAAACCGAAGAGGCCAGTTCCAGGCCTTCCATGCTGGGCACTTTTGCGAGCTCCTCCCTGAGGGCGTCCAGCTCATCCACGCGGGTGGAAATCACGGCATTCATAGCGCCGTTGTCCCGGATATAGCTCACCAGGGCGCGGGTATCCACGTCCGAGATGGAAAACAGGCCATTCTTGTCCAGAAATTCCTGCAAACTGTAATCTGCATCCGGCCGGCTGTAACTATAGGAGAAATTCTTGCAAATCAACCCGGCAATCTTTACCCCGTCGGATTCCACTTCCTCCTCCCGGGCACCGTAGTTCCCGATATGCGCATTGGTAGTCACCATAAGCTGCCCGAAGTAGGACGGATCGGTGAAAATTTCCTGATACCCCGTGGTTCCCGTGTTAAAACACACTTCGCCAAAGGCGGTTCCCTCTTTGTCGCCTACCGCCTTTCCGTAAAATACGGTGCCGTCGGCTAGCAAAATCAGTGCTTTTCGCTTGGACTGATACTTCATAGATACTTCCGTGAATTATAGGTGTTAGACAAAATAACATAAAAAAAGGGACAGCCTGTGAAGACTATCCCTTTTTGGTTTAAAACTTTTAAAAAGTACCGCTTATTCCTTGGAATCATCGGCTTTTTTTTGGTCTTCCGCTTCCTTCTCCGGAGCCTCAGCCGGCTCATCGGCGGCTTTGGCTTCCTGAGCCTCGGCGGCCTTCTCCTCCTTGGCCTCGGCGGCTTTGGCTTCCTGAGCCTCGGGGGCCTTCTCCTCCTTGGCTTCGGCTACCTGCTCTTCAGCGGGCGCCTGCCCGGCTGCCGGTGCCTCTGTGGCGGCGGCAGACCCCTTGGATTTGGATCGGCGGCTGCGGCGCGTAGACTTCTTCTTCGGCTTATCCGCGTTGTAGAGCTCGTTGAAATCCACCAGCTCAATCATCGCCATGTCGGCATTGTCACCCAACCGGTTTCCCAGCTTGATGATGCGGGTGTATCCGCCCGGGCGGTCACCGACCTTTTCGGCTACCGAGCTGAACAGTTCGGATACGGCCTCCTTGCTGCGCAGGTAGCGGAAGGCGATCCGACGGTTGTGCGTACCGAGTTCGGCAGACTGGTTGTTTTCGGCTTTGGACTTGGTGATCAGCGGTTCGATGAACTGCTTGAGCGCCTTGGCCTTAGCAACCGTGGTGTTGATGCGCTTATGTTCGATCAGGGAACATGCCATATTGGCCAGCATCGCCTTGCGGTGCGCTGTTTTCCTTCCCAGGTGGTTGATTTTCTTTCCGTGTCTCATCTTCTATCAATAGTTTCGCTGGCGGCGCGGAACGCTGCCTGCTTAATCCTTATCCAATTTATATTTTGACAGGTCCATGCCAAAGTTCAACCCTTTGTTGATAACCAGTTCCTCGAGTTCGGTCAGTGACTTCTTTCCGAAGTTGCGGAACTTCATCAGGTCGTTCTTGTTGAAGGACACCAGGTCTCCAAGGGTATCCACCTCGGCGGCTTTCAGGCAATTCAGCGCCCGGACGCTCAGGTCCATGTCCACCAGCTTGGTCTTCAGCAATTGCCGCATGTGCAGGGATTCCTCGTCGTAGGTTTCCGTCTGCGCAATCTCGTCGGCTTCCAGGGTGATCCGCTCGTCGGAGAAGAGCATAAAATGGTGGATCAGCACCTTGGCGGCTTCGGTGAGCGCGTCCTTGGGGTGGATGGAACCGTCCGTCAGGATTTCGAAGACCAGCTTCTCGTAGTCGGTCTTCTGCTCCACCCGGTAGTTCTCAATACTGTATTTCACATTCCGGACCGGGGTAAAAATCGAGTCCACGGCAATGCTTCCCAGCGGCGCATTCGATTTCTTGTTCTCCTCGGCGGGAACATATCCGCGACCCTTTTCGATGATGATTTCCATGTTGATACTCACCTTCGGGTCCATGTTGCAGATAACCAGGTCCGGGTTCAGCACCTGGAATCCGGAAATGAATTTTTGGAAATCCCCTGCGGTCAGTTGTTCCTTTCCGCTGACGGAAATTGAGACAGTTTCCTCGTTGACGTCGTCGATCTGACGCTTGAAGCGGATCTGCTTCAGGTTCAGGATGATCTCGGTTACATCTTCCACAACCCCTTCAATCACCGAAAATTCGTGCTCCACCTTGTCGATGCGCACCGAAGTGATCGCAAAACCTTCCAGGGAGGCGAGCAGCACCCTCCTGAGCGCATTCCCGACAGTCAGACCATAACCGGGCTCCAGGGGGCGGAATTCAAACTTCCCCTCGAAGTCGGTCGAGTCTATCATGATAACTTTATCGGGCTTCTGAAAATTAAATAATGCCATAATCGGATCTGTGTGGTTTTTATTTAGAGTATAACTCGACGATCAGCTGTTCCTTGATATTCTCCGGGATCTGGAGACGTTCCGGAACAGCGACGAACGTACCCTCCTTCTTATCGGAATTCCAGCTGATCCACTCGTACACATTGCTGTGGTTGGACAGGGAATCCTCGATGGCCTGGAGGGATTTGGATTTTTCGCGGACCCCAACCACGTCGCCGGCACTCAGGGAGTAAGAAGGAATGTTCACCAGTTCCCCGTTAACGGTAATGTGCCGGTGGGAAACCAATTGCCGGGCTGCCCTCCTGGAGGGGGCGATACCCATACGGTAGACGACATTGTCCAGTCGGGACTCGCAGAGCTGCAGGAGAACCTCACCGGTAACACCTTTGCTCCGGTTGGCCTGGGCGAACAGATTCCGGAACTGGCGTTCCAGGATGCCGTAGGTGTACTTGGCCTTCTGCTTCTCCATCAGCTGGATTGCGTATTCCGACTTCTTACCGCGACGGCGGTTGTTCCCGTGTTGCCCCGGAGGGTAATTCTTTTTCTCGAAGGCCTTGTCGTCTCCGAAGATAGCCTCGCCGAATTTGCGGGCTATTTTTGATTTTGGTCCTGTATATCTTGCCATTTTCAGAAATTTTGAGGATGTGGTTATGAATTAAGGCTTAATCCTTCGATAACCGTAACAACACCCCCAGTGAAAAATTAATTATTGGTGTTTCTTGCTCGTATCAGACTCTGCGTCGCTTGGGCGGGCGGCACCCGTTGTGCGGCAGCGGGGTCACATCGATGATTTCGGTTACCTCGATGCCGTTGTTGTGGATGGTCCGGATGGCAGACTCCCGTCCGTTACCCGGCCCCTTCACGTATACCTTGACCTTGCGCAGGCCGGCTTCGTGGGCCGTCTTGACACACTCCTCGGCAGCCACCTGGGCCGCATAAGGCGTGTTTTTCTTGGAGCCGCGGAATCCCATCTTCCCGGCAGACGCCCAGGAAATCACATCCCCTTTCTTGTTGGTCAGGGAGATGATGATGTTGTTAAAAGAAGCCGTGATATGGGCCTCTCCGGTGGATTCAACCGCCACCTTGCGTTTCTTGGTCGACTTGGCCGCCTTAGCGCCCTTTGATCCTGTCTTTGCCATAATCTGCTATTACTTGGTAGCTTTCTTCTTGTTGGCTACGGTTTTACGCTTTCCTTTACGGGTACGCGAGTTGTTCTTGGTACGCTGGCCCCGGAGCGGCAGTCCCGACCGGTGGCGAATGCCGCGATAACATCCGATATCCATGAGACGCTTGATGTTGATCTGCGTCTCGGAACGGAGTTCCCCTTCAATGGTAAATTCACCTACAGCTTCCCGGATGCGACCGATCTCGTCGTCGCTCCAGTCGGAGACCTTGGTATCCTCGTCCACCTTGGCTTTCTCGAGGATTTCCTTTGCCCTGCTTTTGCCAATACCGAAAATGTAGGTAAGGGCAATCACGCCTCTCTTTTGTTTTGGGATGTCTACCCCTGCGATTCTAGCCATAGTTACCCTTGTCTTTGTTTAAATCTAGGATTCTTCTTGTTGATTACGTACAGTCGCCCTTTGCGCCGTACGATCTTGCATTCGGCGCTGCGTTTCTTTATGGATGCTCTTACTTTCATCTTGTCCGTTTCTTTAGTATCTGTATGTGATTCTGGCTTTGGTCAGGTCGTAGGGGCTCATCTCAAGCTTTACCTTGTCCCCGGGCAGCAATTTGATGTAGTGCATACGCATCTTGCCCGAAATATGAGCCGTCACCACGTGACCGTTCTCCAATTCCACGCGGAACATGGCGTTGGAAAGCGCTTCTATTATCGATCCGTCTTGTTCTATCGGAGCTTGCTTGGCCATATATTATGCTACTTTTCTGTTCTTACCTGTTTTCATCAGGCCGTCGTAATGGCGGTTGAGCAGGTAGGAATTTACCTGTTGCACCGTATCGATAGCCACCCCGACCATGATGAGCAGGGAGGTGCCGCCGTAGAACAGCGCCCAACCGGCCTGCATATCCATCAGCTTCACCACCACCGCCGGCAATACGGCCAGCAGGGCCAGGAATACCGAGCCGGGCAGCGTGATGAGCGACATCACCTTGTCCAGGAAATCGGCGGTTTCCTTTCCGGGGCGGATGCCCGGGATAAAGCCGCCGCTGCGTTTCAGGTCGTCGGCCATTTTATTGGTCGGGACCGTGATTGCGGTATAGAAATACGTAAAGATGATGATCAGCAGGGCAAACAGGATATTGTAATACAATCCGAAAATGTCCTGGAAGTTCACTTCCATCCACTGTCCAACAGCTGTTTCGTTAAACGTGCTTCCGATCAAACCGGGCGCAAACATAATCGCCTGCGCAAAAATGATGGGCATCACCCCGGAAGCATTCAGCTTCAGCGGGATATACTGACGGGAGCCCATAACGTTTTTTTCATATCCCCCGGAGGCGGATCGGCGGGCGTACTGCACCGGGATGCGGCGGGTCGCCATCACCAGCAGCACGCTGGCGAGGATCACCACAAACCAGAGGATCAGTTCCACCAGGATCAGCATCGGGCCGCCGTTGCCGTTAAGGCGGGAGGCCGATTCCTGCAGGAAGGCCTGCGGCAGCGTGGCGATGATCCCGATCATGATCAGCAGGGAAATCCCGTTGCCGATTCCCTTGTCGGTAATCTTTTCACCCAGCCACATGGCAAAGACGCAACCGGTTACCAGGATAACCACGGAAGGCACCATAAAGCTGAGGCCTTTGCCCAGCAGGAATGCGCTGTCCGGAACCCCCAGGGCCCCGAGGCTATAGAGGTAGGTCGGTGCCTGGATAATACAGATGGCGATGGTGAGCCATCGGGTTATCTGGTTTTTGGTCTTCCGGCCGCTTTCGCCTTCCTTATCGAGTTTCTGCAGGTAGGGAATCGCGATCCCCATGAGCTGCACCACGATGGAAGCCGAGATATACGGCATAATCCCCAAGGCAAAAACCGAGGCGTTGGCAAAGGCCCCGCCGGTAAATGCATTCAGGATACCGAGGATGCCCTGCTCCGTATTCGACGACAGTTCGGCCAGCTGGGAGGTGTCGATCCCGGGGAGCACCACCTGGGCCCCGAAACGATACACCAGCAGCAGACCGAGCGTAATCAGGATACGGGACCTGAGCTCTTCGATCTTCCAGATATTCGTTATGATCTCAAAAAATTTCTTCATATCTGGCTCGCTTATAAACTTATTGCCTCACCGCCGGCAGCCTCGATGGCCGCTTTGGCACTGGCCGTAAATTTATGAGCAGTGATTTTCAGGGGGGCCTTCAATTCGCCCCGACCCATAATTTTCACCAGGTCGTTTTTGTGCGCCAGGCGAAGCTCAACGAGGTTATCCACATTGACTTCCTTTTTGATCGTACCGCTGTCCGCCAATTCCTGGAGGGTGTCCAGGTTGATGCCGCGGTATTCCACGCGGTTCATATTGGTGAAACCGAACTTGGGCACACGGCGCTGAAGCGGCATCTGCCCGCCTTCGAACCCGATCTTCTTGGAATAGCCGGAACGGGACTTGGCCCCTTTGTGGCCCCGGGTGGCTGTACCGCCCTTACCGGAACCCTGGCCGCGACCAACGGTCTTGCCGCCCTTGTGAACAGATCCTTTTGCAGGTTTTAAATTCCCTAAATCCATACTCCCTTTCTTTTAAGCTTCTTCTGTAGAAACCAGGTGTTTTACTTTTTCAATCATTCCGAGGATGCTCGGGGAGGTGGTGTGCTCCACTTCCTGCCCGATACCTCTCAGCCCAAGGGCCTCCAGGGTCCGTTTCTGGTCCTGAGGACGCTTGATGCTGCTCTTTACTTGTCGTACTTTGATCTTAGCCATCTGTCTGCTCCTTATCCGTTGAATACTTTCTCCAGGGAAATGCCGCGCTGCTTGGCAACGGTATTCGCGTCCCGCAATTGCAGCAGGGCGTCGAATGTCGCCTTCACCACGTTGTGCGGGTTGGAAGACCCCTGGGACTTCGACAGTACGTCCTGTACGCCTACGGCTTCGAGTACGGCGCGTACCGCACCCCCGGCAATCACACCGGTACCGTGGGAAGCAGGCTGGATATAGACCCGGGCGCCCCCGTATTTGCCTTTCTGCTCATGCGGAAGGGTTCCCTTGTTCAGGGGGATACGGATCAGGTTCTTCTTGGCATCCTCCACTGCTTTGGCGATGGCCGTGGCCACCTCCTTGGATTTGCCAAGCCCGTGGCCCACTACGCCGTTTTCGTCACCGACCACGACAATTGCAGAAAAGCCGAAGGCCCGTCCACCTTTGGTTACCTTGGTAACCCGTTGTACTCCAACCAGCCGGTCTTTCAGTTCCAGACCGCCCGGCTTAACCGTTTCCACATTTTTGTATTTCCCGTACATAGACTTGTATTAAAATTTTAATCCGCCTTCTCTGGCTCCTTCAGCCAGGGACTTCACCCGGCCGTGATACTGATATCCCCCACGGTCGAAGGCCACTTTCTCGACACCAGCTTCCCTGGCTCTTTCGGCCAGGCTTTTGCCGACAGCGGCGGCGATTTCAGATTTGGTGCCTTTGGCTTTGGCCAGTTCCTTATCCCTGGACGAAGCGGCAACCAGCGTTTTGCCAGTGGTATCGTCGATCACCTGGGCATAGATCTCCTTGTTGCTCCGGAATACCGAAAGGCGCGGGCGCTCTGCGGTACCGAAGGACACCTTGCGGATGCGCCTTCTGATCTTGTTTCTCTTTTCAGACTTAGATAGTCCCATAGTTCGTTGGATTATGCTGATTTACCTGCTTTTCTTCTCAGTTGCTCGCCTTTGAACTTCACCCCTTTGCCTTTGTAGGGCTCCGGCTTGCGGAAGGAGCGGATCTTGGCAGCTACCTGCCCGACGAGTTGTTTGTCGTGGGAGGTGAGCTTGATGGTCGGGTTCTTCCCTTTTTCCGAAGTAGTCTCAATCTTGACCTCCGGCGCCAGGTCCATCACGATATTGTGAGAAAACCCGAGGGCGAGGTCGAGTTTCTGGCCCTGGTTGCTGGCGCGGTATCCAACCCCCACCAGCTCCAGCTCCTTGGTCCACCCTTTGGTAACACCCTGGAGCATGTTGTTGATCAGCGCGCGGTAGAGACCGTGTTTGGCCTTGTCGTCCTTGGTAAAGTTCTCCGGGCGGGATACGATTACCTCGCCATCTTCTACCTTCACCCCGACGTTGCTGAATTCCTGGGTGAGTTCCCCCAGTTTGCCTTTGACGGTCACCACGTTGCCGGAAACTTCCACAGTGGCTCCCTCCGGGATCGGAATCGGGCTTAAACCTATTCTAGACATGCTTCTTAATCTTTATAATTCTATTAATAAACGTAGCACAGCACTTCGCCGCCGACGTTTTCCTGCTGGGCCTGCTTGCTGGTCATTACCCCGTGGGAGGTAGAGACAATGGCAATCCCCAGGCCATTCAGTACCCGCGGCAATTCGCCACTGCCGGCGTACTTCCGCAGTCCCGGCTTGGACATACGTTGGATTTTCCGGATTACCGGCTCCTTGGTCACCTTGTCGTATTTCAGGGCGATCTTGATGGTTCCCTGGGTGTTGTTCTCCTCGAACTTGTAGCTCAGGATGTACCCCTGGTCGAACAGGATCTTGGTGATCTCCCGTTTTAAGTTGGAAGCGGGGATCTCCACCACGCGGTGTCCGGCACGGCTCGCGTTCCGGATGCGGGTCAAATAATCTGAGATAGGATCTGTAAACATCTTCTTTCCTGTATTATATCGGTTACCAACTGGCCTTTTTGACTCCGGGGATCAGTCCCTGGTTTGCCATTTCGCGGAACATGACCCGGGAAATCCCGAAAGTCCGCATATATCCCCTGGGGCGTCCGGTAAGCTTGCAGCGGTTGTGCTGGCGAACCGGAGAGGCATTGCGGGGAAGCTTTTGCAGCGCTTCGTAGTCGCCGGCCTCTTTCAGGGCCTTGCGCTTCTCGGCGTATTTTGCTGCCAGTTTCGCCCTTTTGCGTTCGCGGGCTTTCATTGATTCTTTAGCCATACTAGTTCTTTTTAAAGGGTAACCCCAATTCGCTTAACAGTGATTTCGCTTCCTTGTCCGTTTGTGCCGAAGTCACAAAGGTGATGTCCATCCCGTTGATTCGGTTGATCTTGTCGATGTTGATCTCCGGGAAGATGATCTGCTCGGTAATCCCCAGGTTGTAATTCCCGCGACCGTCAAAGCCGGTGGCGCGGATCCCCTGGAAATCGCGTACCCGGGGCAGCGCGGTAGTTACCAGCCGGTCGAGGAACTCGTACATCCGCTCGCCCCGGAGGGTAACCTTGGCCCCGATGGGCATGCCCTTCCGCAGCTTAAAGGCCGCAACGTCCTTTTTAGAGACGGTGGAAACGGCTTTCTGACCCGTGATCATCGTGAGTTCGTCCACGGCGTGGTCGATCAGCTTCTTATCGGCAACTGCGGCTCCGACGCCACGGCTAACGACAATCTTCTGGAGCCTGGGAACTTCCATGATGTTCTTGTACCCGAACTCTTCCTCGAGCGCCTTGATCACGCGCTCTTTATATTCCTGTTTTAATCTTGGTACGTAGGCCATAACTAAATAACTTCATTGGATTTTTTCGCCACCCGTACCTTGCTCCCGTCGCGCATTTCATAGCCTACCCGGGTGGTATCCCCGGATTTGGCGTCGATCAGCGACAGGTTGGAAATATGGATGGGCGCTTCCTTTTCCACAATCCCTCCCTGGGGGTTGCTGGCACTCGGCTTCTCGTGTTTGGACACCGTGTTCACGCCTTCCACGATCGCTTTGTTCTTCTCGCGGATAATGCGCACCACCTTGCCTTCGCTCCCTTTGTGGTCGCCGGCAATTACGCGAACGGTATCACCTGATTTGATCTTGAACTTCATCTCGTTGTCTTATTTAGAGTACCTCGGGGGCCAAGGAAACGATTTTCATAAATTGTCTGTCACGCAGTTCCCGCGCCACCGGCCCGAACACGCGGGTGCCCCGCATCTCCCCGGTGGGGTTCAGCAGCACACAGGCGTTGTCGTCGAAACGGATGTAGGATCCGTCCGGGCGACGAACTTCCTTGGTCGTACGAACGACCACGGCCGTTGAAACAGCTCCTTTTTTGATGGTTCCGTTGGGAGTCGCCTCCTTGACGGTTACCACGATTTTGTCGCCCAGGGAGGCGTACCGCCTTTTGGTACCTCCCAACACGCGGATGGTCAATACTTCTTTGGCCCCGGTGTTATCTGCTACTTTGAGTCTTGATTCCTGCTGTAACATAATTATTTGGCTCTTTCAAGGATTTCTACGAGTCTCCAACACTTGGTCTTGCTAAGCGGGCGGGTTTCCATGATCTTCACGGTATCGCCGATGTTGCAATCGTTGCTTTCGTCGTGGGCTACATATTTTTTTGTCCGCAGTACGAACTTCCCGTACATCGGGTGCTTTACCCGCTTGACCTCGGAAACCACGATGGACTTCTCCATCCGGTTGCTGGTCACCACGCCAATACGTTCTTTTCTAAGATTTCTATTTTCCATAAAGCAACACCAATTATTGGTTTTCCCTTTTTGTTAATTCAGTCGCCAGTCGCGCAACGGTCCTCCGGGCCGTTTTGATCTGAAGCGGATTCTCAAGCGGCGTAACGGCGTGTGCCATTTTCAGTTCGTCGTACTGCTTCTTGAAATCGGCCATCTTCTCTTTCAGCTCCTCTACGGACAGCTCTTTTATCTCTGCTTGTTTCATGATTCGGTCCAATTAAGAGGGATCGTAATCCCTGGCCACTATAAATTTTGTCTTCACCGGCAGTTTCTGGGCGGCCAGGCGCAAAGCTTCCTGGGCGACATCGATCGGCACACCGGCTACTTCGAACATGATCCGGCCCGGTTTCACAACCGCTACCCAGTATTCCGGGGCTCCCTTACCTTTACCCATCCGAACCTCGAGGGGTTTCTTGGTGATGGGCTTGTCCGGGAATATTTTAATCCAGAGTTGTCCCTGGCGCTTCATGTAACGGGTGGCTGCAATACGCGCCGCCTCAATTTGCCGGGAGGTAATAAAGCTGGAATCCAGGGATTTGATCCCGAACATCCCATTGGAGAGCTGGTGGCCCCGCTGCGATATACCTTTCATTCGGCCTTTCTGGGCCTTCCGAAACTTGGTTCTTTTTGGCTGTAACATGTTCTTTAAGCTTCTTTATTTATTTTCTGCGACGCTTCTTGCCGTCCTGTTTTCCGGACTTGCTGCCTCCTTTGGACATACCTACCAGGGGCGACAACTCGCGCTTGCCGTATACTTCTCCCTTCATGATCCACACCTTCACGCCCAGCCGGCCGTAGGTGGTGTGCGCTTCGTGCAGGGCGTAGTCGATGTCCGCACGGAAGGTGGACAACGGGATACGACCGTCCTTATAACTTTCGCTCCGGGCCATTTCGGCGCCGTTCAGGCGGCCGGAAATCTGGATCTTGATCCCTTCGGCATTCATCCGCATGGCAGCGGCGATAGCCATCTTGATCGCACGGCGATAGGAAATACGACTCTCGATCTGCCGGGCAATGCTCGCGGCAACCAAATTCGCGTCCAGTTCGGGGCGCTTGATCTCAAAAATATTGATCTGTACCTCCTTGTCGGTGATCTTTTTGAGCTCCTCCTTCAGTTTGTCCACTTCCTGGCCGCCTTTCCCGATGATGATACCCGGGCGGGCAGTGGTAATGGTAACGGTGATCAGCTTCAGGGTCCGCTCGATGATGACGCGGGAAACACTGGCTTTTGCCAGACGGGCGTGGATATACTTGCGGATTTTATCGTCCTCGGCCAGTTTATCGCCGTAGTCGTTACCTCCGTACCAGTTGGATTCCCAGCCCCGGATGATTCCCAGGCGATTCCCTATCGGATTCGTTTTTTGTCCCATACTATCTTATGCTAGCTTTCTGCGTTATTTCTGGCTCCCAATACCAAAGTCACATGGTTGGAACGCTTTCTGATTCTGTGTGCGCGTCCTTGCGGGGCGGGGCGCAGGCGCTTGAGCATGCGGCCGCCGTCTACGCGGATTTCCTGTACAAAAAGGTCTGCGTTCTCGATATCCGCATCCTCGTTTTTAGCCTGCCAGTTGGCAATGGCCGAAAGCAGCAGCTTCTCGAGCCGCCGGGAGGCCTCCTTGGTACTGTAGCGCAGGATTGCCAGGGCCTTCTCAACTTCTTCGCCCCTCACCTGGTCGGCGACCAGACGCATCTTGCGGGGAGAGGTCGGGCAGTTGTTCAGCTTGGCGAATGCCAAGTGTTTTTTCTCCTCTTTGATCCTCTCGGCCATCTGTTTTTTACGAACACCCATAGCGCTTATTTTTTACCTTTATTTTTTGCTCCGGCATGCCCCCGGAAGGAACGCGTGGGAGAAAATTCACCCAGTTTGTGTCCTACCATGTTCTCGGTGACATATACCGGGACGAATTGCCGGCCGTTGTGTACGGCGATGGTCTGCCCCACGAAATCCGGGGTGATCATCGAAGCCCGCGACCAGGTCTTGATTACGGTCTTCTTGCCGGAATCCACGTTTTGCTGAACCTTTTTATCCAGGCTGTAATGAACGTATGGTCCTTTTTTTAGGGAACGTGCCATTTCTTACTGTTTTATTTCTTTCTGCGTTCTACAATATACCGGTTGCTGTCCTTGGTCCGGGAACGGGTGCGGTACCCTTTGGCAGGTACGCCGTTACGCGACCTCGGGTGGCCTCCGGATGCACGGCCTTCCCCACCACCCATCGGGTGATCCACCGGGTTCATAGCTACCGGACGGGTCCGGGGACGGCGTCCGAGCCAACGACTGCGGCCGGCCTTACCGGAAACGAGCAGCTGGTGGTCCGAATTGGACACGGCGCCGATGGTTGCCAGGCAGTTGGCCAGGATCATCCGGGTTTCGCCGGAAGGCAGCTTGATGGTGGCATACTTGCCTTCACGGGCCATCAGCTGGGCAAAGGTCCCGGCACTCCGCGCCATCACCGCTCCCTGTCCGGGGCGCAGCTCGATGCAGGAGATAATGGTACCCAGGGGAACCTCAGCCAGGGGCATGGCATTCCCGATTTCAGGAGCCGAACCGGCACCTGAGCGGATCTTTTGCCCTACCTGCATGCCATTCTGGGCAATCACGTAACGCTTTTCGCCGTCGGTGTATTCCACCAGGGCGATAAATGCAGAACGGTTCGGGTCGTACTGAATCGACTTTACTTCGGCGGCAACATCCTGTTTGTCGCGTTTGAAGTCGATTACACGGTACCTTCTCTTGTGCCCACCGCCTTTGTAGCGCATGGTCATCTTTCCTCGACTGTTCCGGCCGCCCGACTTTTTAATCGGGGCGAGCAGGCTCTTCTCCGGCGAATCGGAAGTAAGGGCGTCAAAGCCATTTACTATCTTGAAACGCTGTCCGGGAGTGATCGGTTTTAACTTTCTAACTGACATGCCGTGTCTTTAGAGATTACTGTAAAAATCTATTACGTCACCATCTTCCACATCCACAATGGCCTTCTTATAGGCATTGGTCTTGCCCTGCTGAACACCGGTCTTGGTGTAGCGGGTCTTGCGGGAAGGGCCGTAGTTCATGGTGCGAACCTTCTTGACGGTAACCCCATAGGCTGCCTCCACGGCATCCTTGATCTGCAGCTTGTTGGCCGCCGGGTTTACGATAAACCCGTAGCGGTTGTACAACTCGCTGTCGGAGGTCATTTTTTCGGTAATGATCGGCTTAATCAACACACTCATGATTTCCTACTTATTTAAATTTGCCGCAATTCCTTCCAGAGCTCCTTCGGTCAGGACGACATTGTTGGCGTTCATAATTTTGTAAGTGCTTAATTCAGTGTTAGTTACAACTTCAGCACCCTTAAAATTACGCGACGACAAATATACGCTATTATTTTGTTCACCCAACACTATCAGGGACTTTTTGTCCTCCAGCCCGAGGGCCTTCAGTACGTCGATAAAGTCCCGCGTCTTCGGCGTATCGAATGAAAAGTCTTCCACCACGGTGATGGCGTTGGCCTGGCTTTTGAGGCTCAGGGCCGACTTGCGAGCCAGCCGCTTTACGTTCTTATTGAGCTTCTGGGTGTAGTCCTTGGGACGCGGCCCGAAGATCCGGCCACCCCCGCGGAAGATGGGCGACTTGATGCTGCCCGCCCGGGCGGTACCCGTACCTTTTTGTTTCTTGATCTTGCGGGTACTCCCTGCAATCTCAGCGCGTTCCTTGGCCTTGTGGGTACCCTGCCGCTGGTGGGCCAGGTACTGCTTCACATCCAGGTAAATGGCGTGCTCGTTCGGTTCTATCTTGAAGACGTCGTCCGCAAGCTCCGCTTTGCGCCCGGTCTCTTTTCCCTTGATATCTAAAACTGCTACCTTCATTACTTCTCGATGGTTATGTATGCGTTCTTATGGCCCGGAACCGCTCCCTTGAGTACCAGGAGGTTCTTTTCCGGGACGACTTTCAGCACGCGGAGGTTCTGGACGGTGACGCGCTGGTTGCCCATCTGCCCGGCCATCTTCATACCTTTGAATACGCGCGAAGGGTCCGATGCAGCCCCGATGGAACCCGGAGCCCGCAGGCGGTTGTGCTGACCGTGCGTAGACTGGCCGACACCGCCGAATCCGTGGCGTTTTACCACTCCCTGGAAACCTTTTCCCTTGGAGATACCGTTGACGTCCACAAACTCGCCTTCCTTAAACAATTCAACATTAATGGTGTCCCCCAGTTTGAAAGCTCCCTCTTCGAAATAGCGGAATTCGACAACCTTCTTTTTAGGCGCAGTGCCTGCCTTCTTGAAATGGCCGTTCTCGGCCTTGTTGGCACGCTTGTCTGCCTTGTCATCGAAACCGAGCTGAAGGGCATTGTACCCGTCTACTTCCTCGGTTCTGACTTGGGTGACGACACAGGGTCCCGCTTCGATGACGGTACAGGGGATATTCTTCCCATTCTCGTCAAAGATGCTGGTCATGCCGACTTTTCTTCCGATTAACCCAGACATACTTAATTGATTTAAGTTGGGGCTCTGGCCTTGGATTCCGGCCCCTGAGGGGACCCGAACCGGGCCATCCTCCCGGTTATTACTGATTTACAAATTCATTCTCAACTTTCCGACAAAAAAACAGGGCCAAAAATAATCCGACCCCGAATGTATTTTTGTTTCCGTTTTTCCTTCGCTTACAGCTCCGGACATGTCGTGGGAGGACGCACCCCCCGGCTTTTCAATGGGCTGCCACCACCCTCCCGGGCCTGGCAACCGGTTTGCCTGACAGCGTCAGACCTTGATCTCCACCTCGACCCCGCTGGGAAGCTCAAGCTTCATCAGGGCATCGATGGTCTTGGAGGAGGAGCTGTAAATATCCAGCAGCCGCTTGTACGAACTCAGCTGGAACTGCTCCCGGGATTTTTTATTCACGTGGGGCGAACGCAACACGGTGAATATCTTCTTATGCGTCGGCAACGGAATGGGTCCGGTAACCACCGCTCCGGTCGTCTTGACCGTCTTGACGATCTTCTCGGCAGACTTGTCTACCAGGTTGTGATCGTATGATTTCAATTTGATTCTGATTTTCTGACTCATCACTTCCGGAATTAGGCGGTTACACCTTTGGTTGCTTTAATCACTTCTTCGGCAATGTTCGACGGGGTCTCCGCGTAGTGGGAGAATTCCATGGTCGAAGTTGCACGGCCCGAGGAAAGGGTCCGCAGCGAGGTGACGTATCCGAACATCTCGGACAACGGCACATCGGCCTTGATCACTTTGGATCCGGCGCGGTCGGACATGTTGTTCACCTGTCCGCGACGGCGGTTCAGGTCTCCTACAATGTCCCCCATATTCTCTTCCGGGGTGAGCACCTCCAGCTTCATGATCGGCTCCATGATGATCGGACGGCACGCCTTGGCAGCGGCCTTGTAGCCGAGCTTGGCAGCCAGCTCAAAGGAGAGGGAATCCGAATCCACCGGGTGGAAGGAACCGTCCTTGAGGGTGATCTTCATACTGTCCATTTCAAAACCGGCCAGCGGCCCGTTTTTCATGGCTTCCTTGAAGCCTTTTTCGACGGAAGGGATATATTCCTTAGGGATGTTACCCCCCTTGATCTCGTTGACAAAGGTCAGGCCCTGGTCCTCCTCACTGTCGGCCGGGGCCATCGTGAAGACGATATCGGCAAACTTACCGCGTCCACCCGTCTGCTTCTTGTAAACTTCCCGGTGGTTGGCTTCCTGGGTAAGGGCTTCCTTGTATTCTACCTGCGGCTGACCCTGGTTTACCTCCACCTTGAACTCCCTGCGGAGCCGGTCGACGATAATGTCCAGGTGCAGCTCGCCCATACCCGAGATAATGGTCTGTCCGCTCGCCTCGTCCGTCTTGACCTGGAAAGTCGGGTCTTCCTCCGCCAGCTTGGCGAGGGCCATCCCGAGCTTGTCTACGTCGGCCTTGGTTTTGGGCTCCACGGCGATACCGATTACCGGATCGGGGAAATTCATGCTTTCCAGCACGATCGGGTGCTTCTCGTCGCAGAGGGTATCACCCGTTTTAATATCCTTGAACCCAACTGCTGCGCCGATATCCCCGGCCGCAATCGATTCGATGGCATTTTGTTTGTTGGAGTGCATTTGATAGATCCGCGAGATCCGCTCCTTGTTACCCGAACGCGTGTTCAGTACATAGGAGCCCGCATCCAGTTTCCCGGAATAGCAGCGGAAGAATGCCAGGCGGCCCACAAACGGGTCCGTGGCAATTTTAAATGCCAGGGCCGAGAAAGGCGCGGTAGGATCCGGCTTCCGTTTGGCCGGCTCTTCCGTATCGGGGTTCACTCCTTCAATCGCATCCTTGTCCAGGGGCGAAGGCAGGTAGCGGCACACGGCGTCCAGCAAAAACTGAACTCCTTTATTCTTGAAGGCGGAGCCACAGATCATCGGGATGATGCTCATGTCCATCACCGCAGCCCGAAGGGCGGCGTGAACTTCCGCTTCCGTGATGGAATCCTCGTCCTCAAAGAACTTCTCCATCAGATTTTCGTCGTATTCCGCAACGGCCTCAATCAGCTCGGCGCGGTATTTTTTCACTTCCTCCTCCATATCGGCGGGAATGTCGATCTCCTCGAAGGTAGACCCCATGTTTTCCTCGCTCCAGATGATGGCGCGGTTTTTCACCAGGTCCACAATCCCCCGGAAATCCGCCTCGTCCCCGATAGGCAATACGATGGGCACGGCATTGGATTTCAGCATGTCGCGCACCTGCTGGCATACAGCCAGGAAATTGGAACCCTGGCGGTCCATTTTGTTGACAAACCCCATCCGCGGTACCTTGTAGTTGTCCGCCAGACGCCAGTTGGTCTCAGACTGGGGTTCCACGCCGTCCACGGCACTAAAGAGGAATACCAGTCCGTCGAGCACCCGCAGGGAACGGTTTACCTCCACGGTAAAGTCCACGTGGCCGGGGGTGTCGATGATATTAAAGTGGTAAGGCTTGGTATTGTCGGTCGGCTGCCCGTTTTCGAGCGGGAACTGCCAGGTACAGGTGGTAGCCGCGGAGGTAATTGTAATCCCTCGCTCCTGCTCCTGCTCCATCCAGTCCATGGTAGCCGCCCCGTCGTGAACCTCCCCGATCTTGTGGCTTACGCCTGTGTAAAAGAGGATGCGTTCCGTCGTGGTGGTTTTCCCGGCATCGATGTGAGCCGCAATACCAATATTCCTTGTAAATTTTAAGTCTCTCGCCATTATCTTTAGAATCTAAAGTGAGAAAATGCTTTATTCGCTTCGGCCATTTTGTGCGTATCCACGCGCTTTTTAACGGCCGCGCCCTCTTCCTTCGCCGCAGCAAGCACCTCGGCAGCCAGTTTCTGGGCCATGGATTTTTCGTTCCGTTTCCGCGAAAAGCTGATCAGCCATTTCATCGCGGTGGAAATCTTGCGATCCGGGCGGATCTGCATCGGGATCTGGAAAGTGGCACCACCGACACGACGGCTGCGCACTTCCACGTGGGGCATAATATTGGAAAGGGCTTCCTTCCAGAGCTCCAGGGCATTTTTCTCTTCGTCCGTCTTCTTTTCCTCGACGATATCCATGGCGTCGTAGAAAATCCGGAATGCGACGGATTTCTTCCCGTCCCACATCATCATATTCACAAAACGCGTCACCAGCTGGTCGTTATACCTCGGGTCTGGCAACAGCGGTCTTTTTTTTGCCTGTCTTTTTCTCATTGCTTCTGATTAATGTGGTGAATTACTTTTTGGGGCGTTTGGCTCCATACTTGCTCCGGCGCTGGGTCCGTCCGGCTACGCCGGCGGTATCCAATGCCCCGCGCACAATATGGTATCTGACACCCGGTAAGTCCTTCACACGTCCGCCTCTAACCAATACTATCGAGTGCTCCTGGAGGTTGTGACCTTCGCCGGGGATGTATGCGTTGACCTCCTTACCGTTGGTAAGCCGCACCCGGGCAACCTTCCGCATGGCGGAATTCGGCTTTTTGGGCGTGGTGGTGTAAACGCGCGTACAGACCCCTCTGCGTTGCGGGCACGAATCCAAAGCAGCCGATTTACTCTTCTTGGTAATTGTGGCCCTTCCTTTTC